>CBIHRJ010000058.1:0-35925 GCA_966212445.1 uncultured Noviherbaspirillum sp.
CCTCCAAATATCTGCGACTCACTCCAGGGGGAGAAGTTGTGTGTAATGAGGTGCGTTAACCGTGGTCTGTCCTCTGTTACCGTGAGGGAATCAGCGAAGATAAAGATATTGTGAGGAGAGGGCTTGTATTTGTCGCCATGACGACAAAACACGGCCGGTCGCGCATATACACTGACTCTGCAAAACACAATGCGCCAAACACTGGCACCCCGTCATCCCAAAAACAAAGGAGACTTCCATGCCTGCCTTTCCCTCCGTCGTCATCGACAAGGACCCTTCGAACCCGCGCGTCGCCCGCCTGCTGCTGAACCGGCCGGAGCGGCTGAACGCGATCGATGAAGACATGCCGCGCGACATCCGCGCCGCCGTGGACTGGGCCGCAGCCGACGACGAGGTGCATGTGATCATTGTCGAAGGTGCGGGCAAGGGTTTCTGCGGCGGTTATGACCTGCAATACTTCGGACAGGGCGATATCGACCACCCCTGCCAGCAGGAAAAGTTCCCATGGGATCCAATGGCCGATTACGCCTACATGAAACGCAATACGGAAGACTTCATGAGCCTGTGGCGCAGTCCCAAGCCGACCATCGCGAAAGTGCACGGCTACGCTGCGGCGGGCGGCAGCGATATCGCGCTGTGCTGCGACCTGCTTGTGATGGCGGATGACGCGCGCATCGGTTACATGCCGACGCGGGTATGGGGCTGTCCCACCACCGCGATGTGGACCTTCCGCCTCGGGCCGACGCGCGCGAAGCAGATGATGTTCACCGGCGACACCATCGACGGCAAGACCGCCGCCGCATGGGGGCTCGCCAATGCCAGCGTACCAGCCGAAGAACTGGACCGCGCAGCGATGGAACTTGCCAGTCGCATCGCCGGCGTGCCGCGCAGCCACCTGGCGATGCACAAGATGGTGGTCAACCAGGCCATGCTCACCATGGGGCTGGAGCAGACCCAGATGTTCGCCACCCTGTTCGACGGCATCACCCGCCACAATCCGGAAGGGCTCTGGTTCAGGCGCTATGCGCAGGCGGATGGATTCAGGAATGCCGTCGATTGGCGCGACAGCGGGCGGCCGATCCCGGAAGGCGACGATGCGCGCGCACGCATCGCCGAACTCGAACGGCAGCTCGCCAGCCTGCGCGGCAACTGAGCGATGAACATGCCGGCATTGCAACCGCCGCAGGCGCTACGCCAGGTGCTGGAGCAGGCCGGCTGGTACCGGCTGCTTCCGGAGTCTGACCAGGAACTGGTGCAGCGCACCTCCTCGGAAAAGTTTGCGCAGGCCGGGCAGTTTCTGATGCATGCGGGCGACCCGTCGACGCACTGGATGGGCGTCATTGAAGGGCTGGTGCAGATGTACGTCGTCACGCCGCAAGGCAGGGAGACGGTGTTGAGTTGCGTCGGCAAGGGCGAATGGTGCGGCGAAGGTTCGCTACTCAAACGCGAACGCCGCCGCTACCACGCCATTGCCGTCCACGATTCCCGCATCGCGATGGTCCCGGCCGAGACCTTCTATCACCTGCGCGATACGAACGTCGCCTTCAACCACTACCTGCAGGACCTCATGAATGCACGCATGAGCGCATTCATTTCCATGCTTGAAGCGGACCGGCTGCTAAACCCGGAACTGCGCGTGGCCAAATGCATCGTTACGCTGTGCCGCACCTCCGACCGTCATCGAATCGCGACTGTCGACATACCGCAGCACGAGCTGGCGCTGATCTGCGGCCTGTCGCGCCAGCGGACCAACATGGCGTTGCAGATCCTGGAGCAGAAGGGATATATCAGCGTTGAATTTGGAGGGCTTGGGGTGAAGGATTTGGACGGGCTTCAGCGGTTTTCTGGGACTGGGGCGGAGTAGTGACGGGCGGCGTATATTTTCGGACGCTGATAGAAAACGGGGTCATGAAGCGGGGGCAAGTCTTGCTATCAGACAAATGCGTGATTGCAAGACCTGACTTGTGGAAGTACCAGTTGTGAGGTTATTGCAGCGTCCTGTTGTCAGCGCACCGGCATCGAGATAGGTTCGCCGCTGTTCTTCAACAGGACGACCAGAAACTTGGCGGATTCGGTGAGGCTGGCGTTGCGCGAGACTGTGTGTATATCGTCCGGGCCTTCGTAGAAGGTCTGGCCCGGTGTCAGCGTGATGGTTTTGCCGCCGCGCACGCCCATCACAATCGAACCCTCGAGCACATAAACGAATGCGTGCGCATTGTGACGATGCACGGCGCTTTCTCCGCCGGGCGGATAGTCGACCGTGATGACCACCGTGTCCTTACCTGGATAGTCGGCCAGTGCTTTGGTCATCAGCGGTGTCACGTGCGCCTGCTTTGCGTCGGCGGTGCCGGCTGCCAACAGAAGCAGCATGGCGAAGGTTCTGAAAATAGTCATGGTTTGTTCCTCGTTGTTGGACCGCAAAGGGCAGTCGTAAGTGGGTTCGTAGCGGCGCAGCGCCTTTACGCGCCTGCGCCGATGCCTGGTCAGGACAGGCCGGACTTGTCTACGCCGAATGCCTTGTCGTACGTGCCGGGCACGATACGGAAGCCGACGTTGACGCGATTCCAGGCATTGATCGACATTACCTGGAAGGTCAGATCGGACAATTCCTTCTCGGACAGTTGCATGCGAACACGCTCATAGACGTCGTCAGGCACACCTTGGGCGGGAATCTGGGTCAGGGCTTCAGTCCACGCCAGGGCAGCACGTTCGCGCGGACTGAACAGCCTAGACTCGCGCCAGGTGGCGACATGATGCAGCCGGAGCGGCCGCTCGCCATGTATCGTGGCTTCCTTGACGTGCATGTCCAGGCAGAAGGCGCAGCCGTTGATCTGCGATGCCCTGATCTCCACGAGATCGCGGATCGACTCCTCGATGGCGGAATGCTTGAGGGCGAGGCTGAACTCGACGAACTTCTTGAATAGCTCGGGGGATTGCTTCTGGTAATCGATGCGTTGGGTCATGGTGGATCCTTAATGTGAGAAAAACGGTGGGAGCGGGTCGGCGCCGTCCATGCGCCGTAGGTTCATCCTCGCGCCGATGAACGGCTGAGCCAGTTATGGAAACGTGTCGGGCCGATGCGCGCGTTGTCGCCTGTGACGAGAGAGCGATCATCCAACTCGCTGCCGAAGTAGCGCGCATGCACATCGGCGATTACCTGCCTCTTGTCGCCGCGCGCGGCAAGAAACTGGCGCGCAAGTTCGTCGAGAGGGTAGCGATCAGGTCCGCCCACCTCGACGGTGCCATTCACCGGTGCCCCGACCGCGAGATCGGCCAGCACAGCCGAGACGTCATCGGCCGCGATGGGCTGTATAAGGGCAGGCGAAAGGCGAATTGCGCCGCCGTCGGCACCCGAGTTGATAATGCCTTCGATGAACTCGAAGAACTGCGTCGCGCGCAGGATGGTGTATGGAATTTTGGACACCTTGATCAGGTTTTCCTGGGCGACTTTTGCCCGAAAGTAACCGTTTTCCGGAAGGCGATCGGTGCCAACGATAGAGAGCGCGACGTGGTGCTCCACGCCAGCGTCTGCTTCGGCGGCAAGAAGGTTTCGACCGGATGTTTCGAAGAATTCCAGTACGGCCCGGTCTTCAAATGAGGGGGAGTTCGCCACGTCGACGACGACCTGAGCGCCTGAAAGTGCTTCAGCCAACCCCTGCCCGGTGATGGTGTTCACGCCCATGCGAGGCGATGCCGCGACTGTCTCATGACCATTGAGACGTAGCCGGTTTACAATATTCGACCCGATAAGGCCGCTACCGCCAATAACAACTATTTTCATGTTCGGCTCCTGGATTCAATGTCAGTGTCAGTGTCGATCCGCTTCATTGCCGCGATCGATGTGTGCAGTATGCTTTCCAGCCGGGAGGAAGACTTTGCCGACGCCTTGGGTTTCCATTGAATTTGGCTTGGATATTTGTCCAGGAACCCGTGTCGTTAGCGGGCTTGCATAAACGGCAATTGGCAGGAAATCGCCGCCCGGTAGCCTGGGCCACGTGCGCGGCGCGTGAGCGCGGAACAAGGAGCCCCGAATGCTATTAGTGTTTGACGACTGCGTGCTCGACCTGGACCGGCGGGAGCTCGTTCGGGCATCCCAGGTCGTTGCAACTGCCCCCCAAGTCTTCGACCTGCTGGTCTATCTGGCGGAGAACCGCGAGCGCGTCGTCAGCAGGGACGACCTGATTAATGCGATATGGACCGGCCGAATCGTCTCGGAATCGACCTTGGCCAGCCACATTAACGCGGTGCGCAAGGCAGTCGGCGACAGCGGCGAGCAACAGCGCGTGATTCGAACGGTTGCCCGCAAGGGATTCCGGTTCGCCGCCGACGTCAGGGAAGTCAAGTCATTGGATGGCGTTGGCTTTTCTGGCGCCGATCCCGCCATATCGATTCAAGCCTCTGCATCCACGCCGGCCCTGCCTGCCAAACCGTCCATTGCTGTCTTGCCGTTCGTGAACTTGAGCGGAGACCAGGAACAAGACTACCTGGCCGACGGCGTGGTAGAGGACATCATCGCGGCGTTGTCGCAGTATCGCTGGCTGTTCGTCGTTGCGCGCAATTCGAGCTTCACCTACAAGGCTCGTGCGGTGGACGTGAAACAAGTCGGTCGCGAGTTGGGCGTTCGCTATGTGCTGGAAGGCAGCTGGCGCAAAGCAAAAGATCGTGTGCGCATCACGGGCCAGCTGATCGATGCGACAACCGGGGCGCACCACTGGGCGGGCCGCTTCGAAGGAGTGCTTGGAGACATCTTCGAACTGCAGGACCAGATTACCGAGAGTGTGGTCGGCGCGATCGCGCCACAGCTTGAGCGGGCGGAGATCGAACGCGCGAGCCACAAGCCAACCGACAGCCTCGACGCCTACGATTATTATCTGCGCGGAATGACCAGGTTTTATCATGGAACCAGGGAGACCATCGACCAGGCACTGCCGCTCTTCCATAAGGCAATCGAGTTCGATCCGGATTTTGCGTCGGCCTACGCGATGGCGGCATGGTGTCATTGCTGGCGGAAGATCAATGGCTGGATGACTGATCGCCCACGGGAGATGGCGGAGGGTGTCCGACTGGCTCGCCGGGCCGTGGAGTTGGGCCAGGGCGATGCGGTCGCTCTCACCAGAAGCGGCCATGCGCTTGGCTATCTTGCGGGCGACCTCCAGGGCGGAATCGCATTGCTGGACAAGGCGCTCGTGCTCAATCCGAACCTCGCAGCAGCGCGGTTCCTCGGCGGGTTCCTCAGACTCTGGCACGGTGAAACCGATGCAGCCATCGAGCACCTTACGCGCGCCATGCGTTTGAGCCCCCTCGACCCGGAACTGTATCGAATGCAAGCCGGAATGGCGGTCACGCATCTCTTCGTGGGGCGCTTTGACACTGCGTCGTCATGGGCGGAGAAAGCGTTCCGGGAGTTGCCGAATTTTCTGCTGGCAGTCGCCATCCTCGCAGCGAGCCATGCGCTTGCCGGACGGATGGCCGAAGCGCAGCGCGCAATGGATCATTTGCGCCAGCTCGACCCTGCGTTGCGTCTCTCCAATATCGCAGATTGGCTGCCGATCTACCGGCCGGAGAATCTCGCCACACTGGTGGACGGTCTACGCAGAGCGGGGCTGCCGGAATAAAGGAGTTCCGCAAGGCCGATCGTGACGGCAGATGGCAAGGATGCAGCGGCGGACATCCTTGAATTGCCGTATCAACAATGCGTTGGCCAATCGCAATTGACGAAAATTTCCTATCGTATTGCCGGGCCCGAAGACATCCCTAACTCGACCCGCGGCGACAATGATGGAATTGGGCGGGTCGCGGTTGGCAATCAGACTGCTCACCATGGCGGTGGCCATATTGCCGCCGCCAACGAAGGCAAATCCTTTCCCGGCTTTCCATGTTCTTGCAAGGATTCATCAAATGGACGCACTTGATAAAGTGAATGCCGCAATGGCCGACTACCTTCAACAGGATGGGAGGCTGTCCAATGCCAAGCTGGCTGAACAGCTTGCGCTAAGGCACCGCGCAGAAATAAGGTGTGCAATTTGGCGGTCGTAGCCGGATGCGATGCAAGGGGGCCGCCGAGGTGCGTGTGACGCGCCGCAGTGCGAGCACCCTCGGCGGGCCCCTGCAAACAGCGCACAACGCAGCAGCGCGCCGGCTACGGCCAGCAAAATTGTGCAACTTATTCCTGCGCGGTGCCTAAGTGAAGCGTCGTGCTGGAGGCGTCAGAAACGTCTGGAGGAATCGGGCGTGATCGAAGGTACCAGGCGATTCTGAACCGACGTAAGCTGGGGGGAGGCGTACTGGCATTTGTGCAGGTCGTCTACACGCAGCATAGCGAAGAGGTGACTGCGGAATTCGAGAAAATCATCCAGGCGAGCTCCCGCGTACTCAGTTGCCACAATACGACCGGCGAAGCGGACTTCCTGTTGCAGGTCGTCGCCAGGGATCTCGATGATTACAGCAGATTCGTAGACAAAGTGCTGAGGAACCATGTTCCTGCGGTACCAGCCGCTCCCGCCGCGCCAGCGAAGGAAACAGTTTCACCCACGCGGCAACGATCAGCAGCGTACCGAAACCGCCGAGCAGCCCCGAGGGCACCGCGCCGAACCAGCTTGCGGTGAGCCCGGACTCGAATTCGCCGCCGCTTCCCCTGCTTACCTTGATCGCCACGGTCGACCGGAACACCCCCCGCGAACTGCTTGGCCATGCGTGTCTGCGGGGCCGCTTTTCCAGCGGCGCGATGCCGCCATGGGAGTTTGAGCGAAACGGTGAAGTGGTATGGGTCGATCCTGCAGGCCCGCTGCCTGACCGGGCCGGTGGAGGAACCGATCTCGCCGTCGATCCAGGTTCCTTGATTTTTCAGGTGTGAAAAGCGTGCATGCGAAACAGGTATTGACTGAGAGATTCTCGTCAGCCTGCCAATTTTTCTTCTTCTGGGCGTTCCGCCCTGCGCGGGATATGCACGGTTAACACAGTGTTGCCACCGGCGTGCACGATCTTGAATATGCCTCCCAGGCGATTCGCACGTCGTCGCATGCTGCGTATGCCTGCGCCGGTATGCCGCTCGATCGATTCCTGGCCGAATCCGATGCCATCATCGGTAATGACCAGTTCGAGTGACTGTTCGTCGTAGACAAGCGCGGTGCTCACACGATTAGGCAGGGCGGCTCCAGCAGCGTCTGGCGCATTTACGACGGCAGCTCCACGTAGGGTGGGCACGTGTGCCCACGCGGTCACCGATCGTGTTACTTTACTATCGTTTTCTTCTTAACCACCCACCGCGTGGGCACGGGCGCCCATACGCTTGCTGACTTCCTCGTGAAGAGTTTCACGCAAAGCGCGGGAAATTCCAGACAACGGCTGCTTCACGCGTCAATACTGATCAATCTTCAGGCACGATTGCCGTCACTTCGATCTCTACACGGGCCTGATCCTCGATCAATGCGGCCACCTGCACCGCTGTCATCGCCGGGTAGTGCCGCCCTATGAGCTCGCGGTAGGCAATGCCGATTTCCTTGTACGCGGCGATGTATTCCTGCTTGTCCACGACATACCATGTCATCCGTACGATATGCTCGGGCCGCGCATCCGCTTCGGCGAGCACCTCGACGATGTTGCGCAGCGCTTGCCGCACCTGTCCGGCAAAGTCCATCGTATGAAAGCGCCCTTCCCCATCCCATCCAATCATGCCGCTGACGCAGACCGTGCGCCCCTTGGCGACGACGCCATTCGCATAGCCCTTGGGCTGAACCCAACCAGGCGGTTGCAGGAATTTCATGTTCTTTGCCTTTCTCGCTTGAATATCTATTCGTAATATCTATGCCAGTCACGCTTCATTGCGTGACGTAAAAACGTGAAATACGCTCGCGCAGTTCGTCCGGAATCGGAATCGCACGTCCGCTTCGGCGGTCGATCAAGACCAGCACCTGCCTGCTGCGCACACGCTCCTTGCCATCCGGGCCCAAAAGCCGAACCGCAAGCACGATCGAGCTGCCTCCAAGTTCCGTCACCTGCAAACATGCCTGCAATTTCTCACCCAGCTCGCTGGGAGCGATGAAGTCGGTTTCGAAACGCACCGTCGGCAGGCCAAGCTCCCGTTCGATGATGAGTTCCCTGAAACTCGTGCCCAGGCCTTCGGCGCACCAATCTTCGATGAGGCTGTTGAACATCTCGAAATAGCGCGGATAAAACACAATGCCCGCCGGGTCGCAATGTGCGAAGCGCACCATGATATGCGTGACGTAGCACGCGCCGGATATCGCCATGGCTGTTCCGCTCAGTTCGCAGCCTTCGGCACATCGCGCAGCAGTTCACGCGCGATGATCAGTTGCTGAACTTCTGTCGCTCCTTCATAGATGCGCAGGGATCGTATTTCCCGATAAAGACGCTCGACCGGCTGCTCGCTCACGACACCCAGTCCGCCATGCATCTGCACCGCTGCGTCGATCACCTGTTGTGCCGTTTCGGTCGCTGTCATCTTGGCCATCGCGGCTTCCTTCGTCACGCGGTGTCCCTGGTCGCGCATCCACGCCGCGCGGTAGGTCAGCAACGCGGCAGCGTCGATGCCGGTTGCCATTGTCGCCAGCTTGGCCTGCGTCAATTGAAAGTCCGCCAGGGTCTGGCCAAACATCTTGCGCGTGCTGGCCCGCTGCACGGCTTCATCCATCGCTCGCCGCGCAAAGCCCAACGCCGCCGCCGCGACCGAAGTGCGGAAAACATCGAGCGTGGCCATCGCCACCTTGAATCCCTGCCCTGCTTCGCCAAGACGATTCGATGCGGGGATTCGGCAATCGGTGAATCGCAGGCGCGCCAGCGGATGCGGCGCGATCACCTCGATGCGTTCGGCGATCTCGAATCCCGGCGTGTCCGCCTCGACGATGAACGCCGAAATACCGCGCGCCCCCGGTTCCTCTCCGGTCCGCACGAACACGACATACACATCGGCAATGCCGCCATTCGAAATCCAGGTCTTTTCGCCGTTCAACACAAAATCGTTGCCGTCCTGCACCGCGGCGCATTGCATCGCCGCGACATCGGAACCGGCATCCGGCTCGGACAACGCAAATGCCGTGATAGCCTCGCCATGGGCGACCCTGGTCAGGAAGCGTTCCTTGTGTTCGCCGCTGCCGAACAGGGTAATCGCTCCTGATCCGAGGCCTTGCATCGCGAACGCGAAATCGGCGAGCCCCGAATGGCGCGCCAGCGTTTCACGGATCACGCATACCGAGCACGTGTCGATGGCGTCATAAGCGCCGCCGTTGACCACGCCGCCAACCGCGTATTTCAGCCATCCCGCCTGTCCCAGCTTGCGCACCAGTTGCCGGCACTCTTCATCGACATCCTTGCCGTGTGCGCTGCCGATATTCTCCATGGCCCATGCATCCAATGCGGCCGCGAGCTCACGATGCTGCGGCAAGAAAAACGGCCATTCGAGATAAGTCGTGTCTGCCATATCGTTTCCTCGGTCCGTTTCCTCAGTCGCCTTCGAAGGAAGGCTTTTGTTTCGCCACGAAAGCGTGATAGGCGCGATGAAAATCGTTCGTCATCATGCAAATCGCCTGCGCTTGCGCCTCGGCCTCGATGGCTTCGTCGACGCCCATGTTCCATTCCTGCTGCAGCATCTTTTTTGTCATGCCGTGCGCAAACGTCGGCCCGCTGGCGAGCTCTCTGGCAAATGCCGTCGCCTCCGCCAGGAGTGCATCCGGTGCGCACAGGCGGTTGAAGAACCCCCAGCGCTCGGCTTCCTCGCCTGTCATCGCCCGTCCCGTATACAGCAGTTCCGACGCCCGTCCCTGACCGATCACCCGCGGCAGCATCGCGCACGCACCCATGTCGCAACCGGCAAGACCGACGCGTGTAAACAGGAACGCAGTCTTGCTGCGCGCGGTGCCGAAGCGGATGTCCGATGCCAGCGACAGGATCGAACCTGCGCCGGCACAGACGCCGTCGACTGCTGCAATGATCGGCTGCGGGCAGGCGCGCATCGCCTTGACGACGTCGCCGGTCATGCGGGTAAAGGCGAGCAGGCCGGGCATATCGAGCTTGGTCAAGGGACCGATGATTTCGTGCACATCGCCGCCGGAACAGAAGTTCTCCCCGGCGCCATTGATGACGATGGCTTTCACATCGTTGGCATAGGCAAGTGCCAGGAACAGATCGCGCAGTTCGGCATAGGAATCGAAGGTGAGCGGGTTCTTCCGCTCGGGCCGGTCGAGGGTGAGCGAGGCCACGCCGTCCTGTACCTGGAAACGGAAATGGCGCGCGGTGTAGCCGGCGAGCGTGCGGCGGTTGCCCGGCAATTGATGCGGTTCGCCTGGTAAATAGCGCATGGGATGTCCTATTCCTTGTGGTCAGTTGAAGAACCGTTCAGGTGCTGCTTCATTTTCGAGAGGAGTTCGATCAGTTGTGCTTTGTCGCCAACGGAAAGCCCCTCCAGCAGTTCGGCAATCCATCTCTCGTGCACCGCAGCCATTCGCTGAAAAGCGCGGCGGCCGGCGGCGGTCAGTTTCACACTATAGGCGCGCCGGTCCTTGGGATCAGGAACGCGCATCACCAGCTTTTCCTGTTCCAGTTGATCTGTGATACCGGTAATGTTGCCTCCGGTGACCATCATCCGCTTCGACAATTCACCCATGCGCAGGCCGTTCGGATGGCGCTCCAACTGCGCCATCAGGTCAAAGCGTGGCAGCGTCACACCGAATTCGGTGCGCAGGCGGCTGCGAATTTCATTTTCGACCAGCATTGTGCATGACAGCATGCGCAACCACAGCTTCAGCGACTGATGATCGCCTTGCGTCAGTCTCGTTTCGAGATCGATAACCGTGGCGGACTCCGGGTCCGGCATAGTGGATTTTTCCTCGATCTTGCTTGTGGATTTTCGTGTCATATTCTGCTCCTTTACATCACTTCACCGCCGGCAACCGCCAGCGCTTGTCCATTCATTGATTGCGATTCAGGCAGGCATAACCACACCACCGCATTGGCCACCTCTTCCGGTTGGACCAGCCGTCCCTGGGGATTGCGTGCCGCCAGCTCGCCTCGCGCCTGCGCTTCACTGCGTTCCGTCTTTGCCACGATATTGGCGATCGCGTCCCGCACGATATCGGTCTCGGTATATCCGGGACACACCGCGTTGACCGTCACCTCCTTGGCAGCGAGTTCCAGAGCGAGCGCGCGCGTCAACCCGATCACGCCGTGCTTGGCTGCGCAGTAGGCCGATACGTAGCCGTAGCCGATCAGCCCCGCGGTGCTGGCGACATTGACGATCCGTCCCCAGCCATTCTCCAGCATGCCAGGCAATGCCACCTGCGTGCAGTGGAACGTACCGGTCAGGTTCACCGCCAGCATCTGCTCCCATGATGCTTCGTCGGTTTTCAGGAAGGGGGCCGATGCTGCCTGGCCGGCATTGTTGACGAGAATGCTTATTTTCCCTGAACGCGACGCTGCCTGATCGAATGCCGCCTCGACCGCGCCTCGGTTCGCCACGTCCGCTACGACAAAGTCAATTTCACCGTCTTCGCAAAGCGCATCTCGCGTTTCCGCAAGCGACGCAGCATTGCGCCCAAGCAGCGTCACACGTGCTCCGCGTTCAAGCAGCGCGCACGCGACGGCGGCACCGATACCGCGTCCGCCTCCGGTGACAAGCGCGTGTTTTCCGGCAAGTGCCTGGTTGTTCGTCATGATTACCCTTCGAGCAGTCTGGCCGCAATCTGTTGCGGCGTCAGTCCGGCATTGGCAGCGGCCAGTTGCCTTTCCCGTTCCAGGTTCCGTTCAAGTTGAACCTTGGCGGCGTAATACTGCTTCGGCCATTGCACATCGAGATAGCCGATCTTCGCTGCCTCGTTCAAGGTCCAGGCGGGATTGGCCAGATGCGGCCGCGCCACGGCGCACAGGTCGGCACGCCCTGCTGCAATGATGCTGTTGGCGTGGTCCGCTTCAAAGATCGCGCCAACAGCGATGGTGGGAATACCCGCCTCGTTGCGGATGCGATCGGCAAATGGCGTCTGGAACATGCGTCCGTACACCGGCTTTTCCATTTTGCTGACCTGGCCGGACGAACAGTCGATCATGTCGGCGCCAGCCGCCTTGAACAGTTTCGCGATATCGACCGCGTCGTCCGGCGTAATACCGCCTTCCACCCAGTCGTGCGCAGAAATACGCACGCTGATCGGCTTATTTTTTGGCCACACTTCACGGATCGCCGCGAACACCTCGAGCGGGTAACGGCACCTGTTTTCCAGGGAGCCGCCGAATTCGTCGGTGCGGTGGTTGGTCAGGGGCGAGATGAAGGTGGACAAGAAATAGCCGTGCGCACAATGCAACTCCAGCCAGTCGAATCCCGCTTCTGCCGCCGCCTGCGTGGAACGGACGAAATCGGCCTTGATACGTTCCATATCTTCGCGGGTTGCCGCCCGTGCCAACTGCGACACGCCTTCGATATATTGCTGTTCCGATGCCGCCACCAGCGGCCAGTTCCCTGCGGAGAGGGGCTGGTCGATGCCATCCCATGCCCGGCGTGTCGATCCCTTCGGTCCGGCATGGCCGAGTTGCACGGCGATTTTCGCATCCGAATTGGCATGCACGAAATGGACGATGCGACTCCAGGCCCGCGTATGCTCGGCGGTGTACAAACCGGGGCAGGCAGGCGTGATGCGCGCATCGGCCGACACGCAAGTCATCTCGGCAAATACAAGTCCCGCCCCGCCCATCGCGCGGCTGCCCAGATGGACCAGATGGTAATCACCGGCGACGCCATCGACAGCAGAATATTGAGCCATCGGCGACACGACGATACGGTTTTTCAATACCACCCCGCGCAGCTTGAACGGTGTGAGCATCGGTGGGATGCTGCGCCCGCTCGGCCCCTTCGCGAACGGCAGGCCAGCCTGGGTGAAAGCGCGCTCGGCCAGCCAGTCCTCATAGCGCTCGACATAGCCTGCGTCGCGCAGGCGCAGATTTTCGTGCGACAAGCGCTGGCTGCGCATGAGCATCGAATAGGCGAACTGTTGCGCCTCCAGCGCTGTGTAGCGCTTGACATTCTCGAACCATTCCATGGAATTGCGGGCCGCGCTCTGGATCTTGAGCACTTCCACCGCACGCAGCTTTTCGTAGACGGACAATACTTCATCAAGCCCTGCGCCACCGTGTTCCTTGAAGCAGCGCGCCAGTTCGATCGCGTCTTCCAGCGCGAGCTTGGTGCCCGAGCCAATGGAGAAGTGGGCGGTATGGGCTGCATCACCCATCAGCACCACCGGTACGCGCTTTTCGCCCAACGCGTTCCAATGCACCCAACTCTGGCAGATGATCCGTGGAAACTTGATCCAGCTGGCGGAGCCTCGCAGATGGATGGCATTGCTCATCAATTTTTCGCCGTCGAGATACTTCGCGAACAATCGCTCGCAGAATGCGATCGCCTCTTCCTGGCTCATCTTGTCGATCCCTGCCTTGAGCCATACGTCTTCCGGCGTTTCCACGATGAAGGTGGAAGTATTACCATCGTATTGATACGCATGCGCCTGGAACCAGCCATGTTCGGTTTCCTCGAACGCAAAGGTAAACGCGGAGAACAGTTTCCTGGTACCGAGCCACACGAAGCGGCATGTCCGGGTATCGATATCGGGACGATAGCTGTCCTGATAGCGCGTGCGGATCCGGCTGTTCAGGCCGTCCGACGCGATCACCAGGTCCGCGTCGTATTGCGCGGCGAGTTCCTGATCGTCGGCCACCTCGGTTTCGAATACCAGCTTTACGCCCAGTTCTTCGCAGCGCTGCTGCAGGATGTTCAGCAGGCGCTTGCGTCCGATACCGCAAAAGCCATGGCCGCCGGAAGTTACGGTCCGCCCCTTGAAATGGGTGTCGATATCATCCCAGTGATTGAACGATTGCAGAATGACGCGTGCGGTCGGCTCGTCGGCATTGACCAGATTGCCCAGCGTCTGATCGGAAAAAACCACTCCCCAGCCAAATGTGTCATAGGGACGATTGCGTTCGATGACGGTAATATCGTGTGCAGGGTTCTGCTTCTTCATGAGAAGGCCGAAATACAGCCCGGCTGGCCCGCCGCCTATGCATACGATCTTCATCATTGCTCCTTCATGTTGAATATTCGCGAGTAGCTTCATTGGACCCCTGTGCGCCGCGAGACGGCGCGGGTCTCCGATATATGGCGCCTATGCGCCGCTCAGCTTGTTAGCGAGGCTCCGCAACTTGTAACGCTGCACCTTGCCGGTCTCGGTGCGAGGGAGCGACGTTCGAAACTCGACGGCCCGGGGATACTTGTAAGGCGCAATGGATTGCTTGACGAAGTCCTGCATATCCCGTACCAGTGCCGCATTCCCGTCGTGACCTTGCTTGAGCACAACGAAGGCTTTCACGATCTGCCCCCGTTCTTCGTCGGGCCAGCCGACCACCGCGCATTCCGCAATTGCGGGGTGTTTGAGCAACGCTTCTTCCACCTCCGGACCGGCAATGTTGTAACCAGCCGAAATGATCATGTCGTCGGCACGCGCCCGGTACCAGAAGTAGCCATCCTGGTCCATCTCGTAGGCGTCGCCCGTCAGGTTCCAGCCGTTCATGACGTAGTTCTTCTGCCGTTCATCCGCCAGGTAACGGCACCCTGTGGGCCCCTTGACGGCCAGCCGCCCGGTCACACCCGGTCCAACCGGATTGCCGTCATCGTCCAGGATGCAGGCCTGGTAACCGGGAATCGGTTTCCCGGTGGCGCCGGGGCGGATATCGCTGCCGGAGGCCGAAATGAATATATGCAGCATCTCCGTCGCCCCGATACCGTCGATCATCGACAGTCCTGTCGCTTTCTGCCACAGTTCCCGGGTCGCGAGGGGCAGTGCCTCGCCTGCCGAAACCGATTTATGCAGGGAGGCGAGGCTGAATTTCGGCACCAACGGTGTCATTTGCCGGTAGAACGTCGGCGCCGTAAAGCAGACGGTTGCGCCGAAATCCTGGATCGCCTGCAGCAAGCGCTCCGGGTTCAGTTTATCGAGGAGCACCGTGGAGGCACCGGCCCGCAACGGAAACAGCAGCAAGCCCCCCAGGCCGAAAGTGAACGCCATGGGCGGCGTACCGATGAAAATATCGTTGGAACAGGTATCGAGTATCGACCGTGGAAAGCAGTCGCATATCGCAAGCACATCGCGATGAAAATGCATCGTCCCCTTTGGGCTTCCGGTCGTACCGGAGGTGAACGCGATGATGCAGGTATCCTCCGCCGCCGTATCGACAGCGTCGAACAGCGGTGACTTCGTCGCCATGCGCTGCTCGAGGGAGCCGGGCTCCGCACCATTGAAATACATCACCGTTTTCAATACTTCCGACCGGGCTTTCGCGAGCTCCATCTCCTCATCCAGGGCCGCATCGCACAATGCGACCCCGATGTTGGCCTTTTCAATAATGACCCCCAGCTCCCTTGCACGTAACAGCGGCATGGTTGGCACTGCAATGCAGCCAGCCTTCCAGACCGCCAATATGCATGCCGCCATTTTTTGATTGTTGGCACTTCGCAACAGGACACGATTTCCAGGAACGAGCTTCAGATCCTGTTGCAATACATGGGCAATACGATTGACATCTTCCAGCAACTCCGCATAGGACCATGTCTTCTGATACGTCCGGATAGCCGGCTGGTCCCCGTACCCGAGGGACACCATACGATCCAACAATTCCTCCGCACAATTAATCCGCTCCGGGTAGCGCAATGCCGGCAGATCGAAAAGAATCTCCGGCCACTGCTCGCGCGGCGGCAAATTGTCATTTGCAAAAGTGTCTAGATATGCTGTCCCGACCATCTCGGCTCCCGTCAACTCAAAGTATTTGCGATTGCGACCGACCGCCTCCTGTCCACCGTTAAAAATACTTTAGACTTAAACTATTATTGCGTCAAGCATTTATCGACGCTTCTTGCATATGCGTTTTCCCGGCCAATTGTTTCTTGCATCCCTTCAAGATTCATGCAATATATTTTAAACCTAAACTTTTTTCTTGATGGGAACAGATGCCCCGATCGAGATGCATCCCATCGCATCCGATCGTTCCGACGGAGGATGTATTCGCATGGAGCCGGGAGGAACGTGACGCTATTGATGGAACACTTGTTGAACGACCTGCAGTTCGGCCTCATGCTGTTTTTGCTGGCGACGGGATTGACATTGGCAGCTGGCGCTGGGTTTGATCCTGCTGAGCGTCGTACTGGTCCTGCCCCATGGACCGGCTAACCTGGCGTTGGCCGTGCAGGCCAGGTCGGGCAGCAGCATGCGGTTCTGGCGCAAAGGCCCCGCCCAGAAATAATTTGCACATTTTTGCTGGCCGTAGCGGGCGCGCTGCTGCGTTGCCCGCCGCTTGCAGGGGCTTGCCGAGGGTGCTCGCACTGCGGCGCAACGGCCGCACCTCGTCGGCCCTCTTGCATCGCATCCCGCTACGACCTCCAGAATGCACAACTTATTCCTGCGCGGCGCCAAAGCAATCGACGAGGTTGGAATCTTTGACGAAGCGCGCGCCGTTGCAGACCGGATGTTGAAACGCTTTGAGCAGCGTTCCCACGATAGAAAAGCCGAGCTTCTGCCACAACGAGACGGCTGCGTTTCTCGACCATGCGTACGACCGGCAGTGTCTCAGGGATCACGGAAAAGTCGAATTGGTCGGTTCCGGCGCCGGTCGAGAACAGGACTTCCAGATTCGGAAACCGGGTCGCCAGGTCTTCGAGCGGCTGCCACGCGGCCAGGTAGCACACCTCGCGCGGGTCTCCGGTTTCCGGCCAGATGTGGAATCGCAGCTCCGGCATTTTGCGGGCAAACAGCTCTGCCCATACCGCGCCGCGGACCGGATCGGCTTTGTAGAGAAAGGTCATCAACGGCTCCGTTGTCTTGTCTAGCGCGAAGTCGCTGACATCGGCCAGATTCGCCGGGCACAGATTGGCAATCTCGTGTTTCTTCAGGTGTGTGAGCGTGCAGCACTGTGCCGCAAAATCATAGTTATGCGGCAACGCCTCAAAAGAGCAACTTCGTACAATCACTTCAAGTTCGAGTCGAATACGCTGTCGGTATTCATTTCGTCAAGCGTCGGCATTCAATCCCGTCTCAATCTTTTACCTCTCCAGGAGCACCTTTATGAACAGCAATACTTCTTCTCATATCGAAACGAAATCCCCCCATGGGACAAAACGAATTGCCACTTTCTTTTATGGCAGCTTCATGCGTCGTGACGTCATGGCTCTGGCTGGATTTGAGCCGGCGACAATTGAAGTCGCCAAACTGCGTGGGTATGACATTGACTTCGATCCACACGCCAATATCTTCCGTTCTGATGAACACGCGATTTGCGGTATTTTGGTCTATCCATCGCATGAGGAATTGAACAAAATGTACGCCCGAGACGGGGTCGGCGTATTTCTTCCAGAGGCGGTGATTGTTGAGACCAATGATAATAGGCACCTTCCGGCGATGTGTTATATGCCACCCGCACGAGGAACACAACCCGCAGACCTTGCATACGTCGGGCGGATTATTGAGACAGCACAAGAGCACAAGTTCCCGTCTTGGTATTTGAATCGACTGGAAAGCCTTCAGTTGCGCCATCAGAATCAGGCTGCTGCTTGAAGGCAGTCAGCCATTCCATATCGCTTTACTCAGAAGTGTTCCGGACGGATGCGAATTCGTTGCGGTGTGACGCACGGCGCCAAATTTCATGCGCCAATGCGTCACCTCGTCACTCCCAACTTGGCTTTCCGGTGATGAGAACATTCACCGGATATTCGCGTTGGGCGAGTGGCTGGCTCAATACGATCCGGCTGGCAAATTTCTCGATCCCGATATCATCTTCCAACAGCCGCTCCATGAGCGCCTGAAAATAGGCAACACCAGGCGCGACGATTTTCAGAAGGTAATCGTAACCGCCACTGACGTTGTAGCATTCGACGATCTCGCGGTACTTGCCAGCCCCTGCTTCGAATTTACGGAAGTCGCGAACCCGATGGCTGCTGAGGGTCACCTCGGAAAACACGATGACGTGGCTACCCAGCTTCTCCAGCGCGACATCCGCGCCGTAGCCCCGGATAACGCCGATTTCCTGAAGCCGTTTCGTACGTAGGAGGCATGGGCTCTCACTGAGGCCGACGGCCTCGGCCAGATCGACATTCGAACAACGTCCCTCGCGCTGAAGATGCACAAGAATCTTGATGTCGAACTGGTCGAGGGAAGCTGTAGATCGCATGAGTCGATACCACCAATCAGTGTCGGTCCCGGCTACTCCGGTTTTGCCGATTGCGCTTCGGTTAGCGCTTCATCGAGCGTTTCGATCACCATGCAGGCTTGTTCCGCTGACAGCACCAGCGGCGGTCGAATCTTGAGCACATTGTGCCCCATCGCACAGGCGCTGAGCAAGACGCCCTTGTCGCGCATTCGATTGACCACCTGGGTAGTGAGCTCGCGGTCGGGCGTTCGCGATGCGCGGTCCGAGACAAGTTCCACGCCGACGAACATGCCCGCGCCACGCACGTCGCCAATGGCCTCGTGCCGGGTGGCAAGATCGGCGATGCCGTTGCGCAGGATGTCCCCGACCCTGGCGGCATGCTGCACCAGGCCTTCTTTCTCAATCGTATCCAACACTGCCAGCGCCGCCGCGCACGATACGGTATTGCCGGCGAAGGTGTTGAAGTATCTCGAGTTTTTGCCGAATTGCGCCAGCGCATCGGCAGTGGCCAGCAGTCCCGCGACAGGTTGTCCATTGCCCATCGGCTTGCCCAGGGTGACGATGTCGGGGATGACGCCGTGACGCTGAAAGCCCCACATATGCTCGCCCGTCCGGCCGAAGCCGGGCTGGACCTCGTCGGCGATGAATAGGCCGCCGGCCCGCTTGATCGCGTCGACCGCGCCCTTCAAAAAGCCCGCTGGCTCGGGGAGGATGCCGTCGCTGGTGAACACGGAATCGACAATCAGTGCCGCTGGCTTGATGCCGTGACGCTTCAGATCGGCAATCGCCGCCTCGACATCGCGCGTGAAGCGCTCGGAGAGGTCATCACCCTCGGCATGATAGAGGCGCGGTGCCGGGACCAGGCGAACGTGCGCGCCGAGATCGACTGTCACGCCGAGTGATGGCGAGAATTTCGACACTGCGTCGGTGAAGCCGTGATAGGCGGTTTCGGTCACGATCACGCCCGTGCCGCCGGTGCGGACCTGAGCGATGCGATAGGCGAGGTCGTTTGCCTCGCTGCCCGTGCAGGTCAACATGAGATGGGCAAGCTCAGTCTCAGACACGGTCGCGAGCAGGCGTTCGGCCAGTTCAAGAATCGTGTCGTGCAGATAGCGGGTGTTGGTCGCGAGAGTCTGCACTTGCCTGCATATCGCCTCGGTCACCGCCGGGTGACAATGCCCGAGTGACGCGACGTTGTTGTAAATGTCGAGGTAACGGCGGCCTTCCGGATCGATCAGCCACACGCCTTCGCCGCGCACGATGTGAAGCGGATGTTCGTACATCAGCCGATATGCCGGGCCAAGCAACGCATCGCGCCGCGCTATCATCGCCGCGGTGGCCGGTCCCACGTTGGCGCGTCCGGGGATATAGGCGTTAACCATGTTGAGGTCAGTGGTGCTTTTCATTGGCTTTTCCTTTTCCTTATCCTTTTTGTACTTCTGTCAGTAATCGGTCGCGCGCCTCATTGCGGGAAAGATCGGCCATCTGAGACAGCGCTTCCCATGCTGCGGGATTGTGGCGCATGATGTAGGCGCGGTTCTCGGGGTAGCGCTTGGCGCGCCATTCCGAAATCAGTGCTGTGATGAGGTGGCGTGTCGCCATGAGGTCGGCCACGATCTCCTGCTCGATGTCGGCAAGCGGCAGCGTCGCGTGATAGGCCCCGACGAACTGCGCCGGCCCCTCGAACGGATCGGCATTGCCAGTCATGTGAAAGGCCGCCGCCGTACCAACCTCGCCGACCAGCGGCGCACGCAGCATGTCGCCGAAGTCGATGATCCCCGTTATGCGTTCATAATCGTCGGGCGCGACCAGCACATTGTAGAGGTGGTAGTCGTTGTGGATCACCTGCGCCCTCACCGAGGCCAGGCGCGGCAGGACATGGTCGTTGAAGCGCTTCATGAACGACTCGGCGAGCGCGCGACGCGGGGCGTCGTCGATGCCGTCGAGCTTGGCGGCCAGCCGGTGCGCTGCGGAGACATTCCAGAGCAGATCGTGCGTCGCCGAAGGATGCGTGAAATCGCGCAGCGCGAGGTTCAATTTGGCGAGCAATACCCCCATTGCCCGACGCTGCGCGGCAGTTCGGGGAGTCTCCCGGATCTGGATGCCGTCGAGATAGGTCAGCATCCGCACAGTGGTTTGGACCCCGCCGGCCAATGTCACCGTGTCGCGCGTACGGCCGCCAAGCGTTCGCACCACGCGTGGCACCGGCAGATCGGGCAACTCAGGTGACATGCGGGCCATGTGCTCAAGAACACCAATCTGGAAATCGACGACCGAAACCGACTCGGATGGATTGCTGATCTTGAAAACGTAACGCGTGCCGTCCGCGGTCTCTATGCAGCAATTCTGGTCGCGCTCGCCCGCCAGTGATTTGACGCTGCCATGGATACCGTAGAGACGACTGACCAAGGCCCCCACCTCGTCCGGGGCAAGGTTGGGCGCCGCCGTGCTCAACGCCGCTGCCGCGATTGGACGATCATCCGGCATCATGCGCCTCGTCTCATCGTTGCGGTCTGGGGCAGACATTCGAGTCCAAGCAAACCGGGAAGTTGGCGAACATCGGTCAACCTGTTGACACCATAGCCGTCGCACGCGGGCTCGTGACCACGATCGATGAACGCTTTGACCATGAATCCCAGATCGGACGCCGTCATGAGGTCGTAACGAAAGCTCGACGAGACGTGCATCATCTGGTCTGGTCCGCAGCCGAGTTGATCGAACATGTATTCGAACATCTGGGCTCGTGGTTTGTAGGCGCGTGCTTCCTCGGCGGTGTACACGGCGTGGAAGGGTGCCTTGAGGTGGGCGACGCTATGCGGAATCAGATCGACCATCGAGTTCGACAGGATCACCAGCGGGATGTGCGGAGCGATTGCTTCCAGCGTCTCGACGACGTTCGGATGAGGCTGCCAGGTCGGGACGGCGGCGTACAACGCGACCGCATCGGATGGACGATATTCAACGCCGTGCGCCTTGCACGCCCGTTGAATGGAATTTTCAACGACGTCAAAGAACGGTTTCCACTCACCTAATACTTCATCGAGGCGGTAGAATCGAAAACTGTCCAGAAAAGCCGGCATCCGATCAGCCGGAACACGATCTTCGAAAATCTTTTTTGCAGTCGGCCCCATTTCAAAGTTAATGAGCGTTCCGTAGCAATCGAAGCTGATGAATTTCGGTTTGTATGTCATTTGGTTGATCTCCCACAGGTTGGCGACAGGTTGACAAAAGCTTGATGTCAGGTTGACGCTTACAAGTTTAGGAAGATCAGCGCTACGGAGATGCTTTATTGCCGCGAGGCCCGAGCAGATTCCTTTTCGATTCGGGGCATGCGCGAGATTTTCTGCGGCGTCTGTTGTTGAAACGCGCCGGCGTCGAATCAGGCCAGATAGAAACGATCCGGATGCATGACCTTCGTCCATGCCGCGACAAAGTGTTTCACGCTGTAACTTCAAACGCTTCGAGGATCCGCTCACGCATCCAGCGATGGCCCGACATACCCGCATGGCGGGTATGAAATAACACTTTGAGCGTAAAGCCTGGTGTCGGGAAGGGCGCAGGATGTATCACGAGAGGAGCGGCACGGCTCAACTGAACCGCGACGCGCTTTGGCAAGGTGATCAAGTACTCGGAATCGGCGACGATGAACGGCGCGGCCATCATGCTCGGCAACTGCACCGCTACATCACGATGCAGCCCCTGCTGCGCCAAAGCGGTGTCGATCACGCTTCCGGCATCGGTCCAGGGTATGACGGCTACATGGCGCTCCGCCAGGTACTGATCGAGCGAGAGTGTGTTGCCGATGCGGGCGTGTCCCTTGCGTCTGGCAACCACATAATCTTCCGCGCCACCCTCCAGTGCCTCGATTCCGTCACAGGAGCCGCTGTACTCGTCGGAAAAGCCAAGTACGAAGTGGGCACGCCCCGCGGCGAGATCATCCAGCGAATCCCGATGTGTCGAATGGAATACTTTGAGACGCAGGTGCGGGGCCTGTTTTTCGATGCGGGCGACCAGGCCGGGCAACAAGGCAAATGCCGTGAAGTCCGATGCGGCAAACGTAAAAGTTTGTGTGCTGGTTCCGGGCACGAACGGCCCGGAACCTTCCAGCTTGTCCGACAGGAGCAGCAGGGCCTCGGAGACGCCCCCCGCCATCTGTTCGGCTTGGGCGGTGGGCTGCATCGCGCTGCCATAGCGGACGAAAAGTTCGTCGGACAGGGCGCTGCGCAAACGCGAGAGCGCGTGGCTGCATGCCGAGGGACTCATGGCCAGCTCTTCGGCCGCCGCAACGACGCTGCGATGTCGATACAAGGCGTCGAAGACCAGCAAGAGGTTGAGGTCGAGGCGCCGCAAAGAGGCATGCATACTGTACATCCAGGCATGAAAATAATGCAGTGCCTGCATTTTACTCATTCGGTAAGATGCTGGCTCAAGACTTCAATGCTGCCCATCACGATCGATTGGCTAACCACTGGATTTGACGCTGATGACAACACCACACTTCCGGCAAGCCGTGCCGCTGGACACGGCACGCTGCTACCACATCGAAACCACGGCTTACGAAGGCGATGAGGCAGCCACACGAGAAAAGATCGCCACGCGGATCGCCCGATATCCGGAGGGTTTTCTGGTGATGGAACTGGATGGAGAAATCATCGGCTTCATCAACAGCGGCTGTGCATACGACGTCATCATGTCCGACGAAGCCTTCAAGGAACTGGTCGGGCACGATCCGGAGGCGCCGAACGTGGTGATCATGTCGGTGGTGATCGACCCGGCGCACCAGGGCAAGGGCTATTCGACGCTGCTGATGCGTACTTTCATCGAGAGGATGCGCCAGATGAACAAGAAAACCATCCACCTGATGTGCAAGGATCGGCATGTCGATCTGTACAAGCGGTTTGGATACCGCTATGTCAAGCCATCCGCCTCCGACCATGGAGGCATGGCTTGGCACGAGATGACGATGGATCTTTGATCATCGGCACTCCCTCCCGATGCCAGCCGGAGTCCCGGCAGCCCGTCAGGCGTCGAGCCAGACGTGCTCGGCGAAGTTATAGCCCATCAGGCCGGCCAGCGGGTGGCCGCTGAAGCCCTTGAGCTTGTTGGTGAAGCCGTCGAGTGAGTGGATGAACATCGGAATGCCGACGCCGCACTGTTCATGCGCCAGCACCTGCATGTCGGCATACATCTGCTTGCGCTTGGCTTCGTTGGTTTCGCCGCGCGCCGCTTCCAGCAACTGGTCGAACTTTTCATTCTTCCAGCCCGACACATTCGTCGGCGAGTCCGACTTGTAGAACAGCGTGAACATCAGGTCGACCGTCGGGCGCGGATTGACGTTGCCGAACGAAAGCGGATGCTTGGCCCAGTGGTTCGACCAATAACCATCGGCCGGCGTGCGCTTGATGTCCAGGTTCAGGCCGATCTTTTGCGCCGACAATTGGATGATCTGCGCCATGTCGACCGAGCCGTTGGCGGCCGTCGAACACACCAGCGGCAGGGTCATGCCGGCCATGCCGGATTTCTGCAGGTGGAACTTCGCCTTGTCCAGGTCCAGCGTGCGCTGCGGCAGGCCGGCGAAGTAGTACCGGCTCGAAGGCTGGGCCGGCTGGTCGTTGCCGATGATGCCGTAGCCGCGCATGGAAGCCTTGCGGATCTGTTCGCGGTCCAGCAGGTATTTCATCGCGAGCACGAAGTCCGGGTTCTTCACCGGGCCGAGGTTGTCGCGCATGATGATGTCGGTGTAATGGCCGGTCGTCGATTCATACAGCGTGCAGCCGGACTCGGGCGTGAAGCTCGCCGCCGATTGCGCAGCTTGACGGTCCACAGCGCCCCGTCCTTCGTGGTAACCGACTCGGCCAACTCCATCTGGGGCGTGAGCCTGGTGTCGATGGTGGTCAGGCGATTGTAGAACATGAAGTGGCGCACGTAGTCGGCGATGTTGCCGCCCTTGGCCGGGTCGAGGATGTCGGCTGTGGAGCCGGCGGCCACGGCGACGCGGATCTTGCCGCCCTTCTTCGGCGTCTGCGCGAAGGCCTCGCCGGCGTGCGTGAGCACGCCGCCTGCGGCGGTGGCCAGCATGCCTCCGGCCAGCAGCGTCTTCATCACGTCGCGACGCGTGATGCCGCGCCTGAAGTCGTCGACGATGCGGTCGCTGATGTCGGCATGCTGCGGGTTGACGTCGAATTTCTTGTCGCTCATGTTTGTCTCCTCAAGAGTCTTGAATGAATGTTACGGCAGCATCTGCAGCGATGTTGTTACAGCAACGCTTTACAGATGGATGTCAGGTTGACGGTAGGTCAACAAATTCAAGTCTAGGAGTATCAGTCCTATGGAGATGCTTTATTGCCGCGAGACTGGAGCAGATTCCTTTTCGATCTGGAGCATGTCTGGCATTTTCTGCGGCGTGCGTTGTTGAAACGCTTTGGGATCAGAACCGACGTCCCATTGATTGGGAATCAGCTTGTACATGCCGATGATTTGCTTATTGTCTTCAGCGAGTTCAAGGCAGGATGACCTTATTCAATTCCCCCTATCGCTTCCATAAAACTATAAAAATATACAAATCGATAGCCAAGCCATAATATCTCTCCAAGCCGTCCATTGATGGGCGGCCACGGCAGGAAAATCAACTCATGCAGGGAGAGCAACCATGTCCGTCATCGCGCGTCACAAGGTTTCATTATCTGGAGTGGGGCTGCGCAACGCCGCCTGGCGGGTGCTGGGCACTGTCAGCGTGGCGATCGGCGTGATCAATGCCTTCCTGCCGCTGCTGCCCACCACGGTGTTCCTGCTGATCGGCGCCTGGGCCTACGGGAAAGGCGCGCCCGAATGGCGGGAGCGTCTGCTGGCGCATCCGCGTTTCGGACCGCCGCTGCGACACTGGCAGAACGGGCGGTGCATGACGCGCCGTGCAAAGCGTGCCGCCCTGAGCGGTATGGCATGCAGTTTCACAGTCACATGGGCGGCCTTGGGAAACGTACTGCCGGTAGCCGCGATCGGCGCAGACCTGCTGTTGCTGGCCGCGTACCTCGTGCAGCGGCCGGAACCGGCGCCAGATGAAGAGAACGTTTCACATAAAGACTGAATAAGAACTTATCCGTAATTTGTGCCGTACGCGGGATGAGGATGCGGATGTCGATCCTGGCCTGCCTGAGCATATCAAGCATTGTCTTAGGTACAACCTACTTCGTCGAGCCATTTGATGCCATCATTGCGAAAATGCCTAGTCCGGCATAGAGCAATGCCGTGATGTATCTGCCGATACTGGTGTTGCCTTTCTTCCCGGCGACCGCTTTTCCAAGCTTGCTGCCCATAGCGGCATAAAAGATATCGCTCGCACCGCCCACAAAAATCAGAATCGTACCGAGTACAAGAATTTGCAGCGGCACCGACCCGGCTGTCATATCGACAAATTGCGGCAAGAATGCCGCGATAAACAGCGCAGTTTTCGGGTTGAACAAGTTGACGAAAAATCCCTTTCTGATGGACTCCTTCAGTCCGTTGCCGGATGACTTGAGAGCGTCATCGCCGTCGGCCCCCTTGGATCTCAATGTCTTTACGCCAAGGTAAATCAGATAAAACGCGCCGAGGTATTTCACGATCCCAAAGGCAACCGAAGACGCCAGTAGCAAGGCAGTCACTCCCAGAGCCGCCAGTGAGACATGAATAAATGTCGCGATCATGATGCCGAGGCACGATGCAAGGCCGTACCTGAAGCCTTGGCTTGCACTTGCAGTAGATACATAAATGGTGTTCGGCCCGGGTATCGCAACCAGTACGGCGATTGTTGCCAGAAAATAGGGCAGAACCGAAAAATCAATCATTTTAATCCTCCATTCATTCAATTGAGCTCAGGCAGCACCTGCGCGCGGCCGGCCTCAGTGCCGTACAGCTTGGCATAGGGCCGCGTGAAGTTGTCCGGCTGACGGCGGTAGATCTGGCGTAGAACAGCGTGAATATCAAGTCGGCGGTGGGACGCGCATTGATACTACCAAAAGACAACAGATGCTTGGCCCAGTGGTTCGCCCAGTAACCGTCGGCCGGCATGCGTTTGATGTCCAGGTTCAGGCCGGCCTTCTGCGCCGACAATTGCAGCATCTGCGCCATATCGACAGCACCATCGCCAGCCGCCGAGGTGACCAGCGGCAGGGTCATGCCGGCCATGCCGGATTTCTGCAGGTGGAACCTGGCCTTGGCTTGATGGTCCACAACTGCGCGCCCTCGCTGCTGAACGACTCGGCCAATGACATCTGCGACGCAAGGCGGTTATCGATCGTGGTCAGACCGCTGTAAAACATGAAGTGGCGCGCGTAGTCGACGGTACCAATGCCCCTGGCCGGGTCGAGCGTATCTGCGGTCGATCCGGCCGAGCAGGCGGCACGGAGGCGGCCGCCCTTCTTCGGGGTCTGCGCGACAACGTTGCCGGCATGCGTGAGCAGGCCGCCGGCGGTGAAGGCAAGCATACCTCCCGCCAGGAGTGTGCGCATCACGTCGCGGCGCGAGACGCCGCGATTGAGATCATCGACGATGCGGTCGCTGATCTCGGCATGCTGCGGGTTGGCGATTTCATACATTTTTTTGCTCATGTTTGCCCCCTCAAAAGTCCTGAATGAATATTCCGGCAACGTCTGTCGATCCTGTTAGAGTTTTATTCACGTCCGTCAAACAGCTTCTCGAGCGGGTAGTGGCTCTTGACGAAAGGCGACTGCATGACGATATAACTGAAGTACTTCTCTATACTGATGTTCTGCCTGAGCACGTCCTCGGCAATGCTGTGGTAATGCGCCACGTTGCGGGTGACGAACTTGAGCAGGTAGTCGAAGCCGCCGCTGACCAGGTGACATTCGACGATCTCATCGATGTTGCGGATGGCCGCCTCGAACCTGGCAAAGTCTTCGCGGCGATGGTCCGACAGCGTCACCTGGGTAAACACCACCAGCACGTCGCCCAGTTTTTCGAGCTGCACGTGCGCACCGTAGCCGATGATGTAGCCGGCCTTCTCCAGGCGCTTGACCCGGATCAGGCAGGGACTGGGCGAGAGGCCGACCGCATCGGCCAGGTCGACGTTCGTCACCCGGCCGTTACGTTGCAGGTAACTGAGGATGCGGATGTCGATCCTGTCCAGTTTCAGTGTCTCAAGCATCAGCGTGTCCCCTCGCCCTGTAAAAATAGTTGCGCACGCTCGCCGCATACCATCTGCTCCCGTTGCGGCCTTTCCAGCCCTGCCTGTTCAGTATCTGGGCAATCGATCCGAAGGAATCGCCGCGCAATCGGCGGGAAAGAATTTCGGCAGCAATGGTTCGCTCCTCGTTTTCCTTCCTGAGCCGTTTTCGCAAGAGCTTGCGCTGTTCGACCCCGGTCGACCTTGCTCTCGCCGCCTCCGAGAGACGCGAAAGCTGTTCAAACAAAAAAGCATGGCGAGGTATAGATACCTGTGTCACGGCCTTACCCTCTTTACAGGACGCGGCAAAGACGAAATGCATCGAACACTGCCGAGTGGATGTCACGCGAAGACAGCGCGTCGCCTATCCTGTACAGCTCCATCCGATGGCCTTCGGCGGAGGGCGGCCATTCCTGTTTCCGGCCGTGCCGGAAGCGCTCAAGATCAAGCTCTCCATCGTTGACGGATACCGAGGCAAGCCCGTCGAACACCTCGCACACCGGTGCGGTGCCGCGCTCCACGATCACCACATCCGCTTCGATCGACAGCGTTTCATTTGTGAGTTGATGCTCGAATAACGCCCGGCGGACACCGTTCTCCCGATCGACGCGCATCAGTTCGAGGCCAGTACGCACCTGGACGCCAAGTTCCAGCATGCGCCGCCGCCAGACGATGTCGTCGCCGCGTCCGCCGAGCTCCAGTCCGATCTGGTTGTCGATCAAAGCCAGGGTCACCTCCAGCCCGGCCATCGCATAGCGCTCTGCACAGATGTAGGCGTTGTGCCGGCCTGTTCCGTCGTAGACCAGCACGCGCCCGGTGCGCGGTGGTTGATCGGTCAAGGCATCGAATGTGGAGAGGCAGTGCTGCGCCCCCGGAAGATCGTCCATCAGGGGAATCCCGCCGGTTGCGACGATGGTGACGTCCGGCTGCAGGGCCAGCACGTCGCTTTCATCCACATAGGCGTTCAGGCGCACATCCACGCTCAGGCGCTCCAGCTCGGCAACACGCCACTCCACGACGCCCAGCAAGTCTTTCCGCCACGTCGCCTGCGTTGCCAGCAACACCTGGCCGCCAAGGCGCGACCCGGCCTCGAACAGGGTGACCTGGTGTCCGCGCAATGCCAGTACGCGGGCGGCCTCCAGGCCGCCGACGCCGCCGCCGACCACGACGGCCCGGCGTTGCTCGGGTGCCGGCTGGACTTCATGCGGCAGGTAAGCTTCCCTCGCGGTGGAAGGGTTATGGATGCATGTTTTGTGCGTTCGGCAATAGGACGCCCCCACGCAAGGCCTCACCTGTTCTTCCTCGCCGTTCATCAGCTTTTTCACCAGGTGAGGGTCGGCCATGTGCGCCCGCGTCATCCCCACCAGGTCGATCAGCCCTTCGCCCACCGCATAACGCGCGGTGGCCAGGTCGGCGATTTTTGCCGCGTGGATGACAGGCAGGTTCACCGCCTGCTTGAACTTTGCCGCCCGCTGCAGCCACGGCGCCGAGGGCATGGACATGGTCGGCATCTGGTAGGTCATCAATGACGGTGCGGTGTCCATGCGGCCGAAGATGACGTCGAAGAAATCGAAGAGGCCCGACTGCTGCAGGATGCGCGCGAGTTCAACGCTGTCGTCGAACGTCACCCCGTCTTCGGCGGCATACCGGATTCCCACCACAAAGTCGTCGCCGACCTGCTTGCGGATCTCCTCGTGCACCATCAAGGCAAAGCGGGCCCGGTTGGCCGGCGAACCGCCGTAGCTGTCGCTGCGCGTATTCGTCCTCGGACTGAAAAACTGGCCGATCAGGTGTCCTCCGGACAGCGTCTCCAGCCCATCCAATCCGCCGTCCTTGCAGCGCCTGGCAGCCTCCCCGAAATACTTTACGACCCGCTTGATATCGTGATCGTTCATCTCGCGGGGAATGCTCCTGTGCAGGGTTTCCCTTTTCGTCGATGGACCGATGGTCGGCAGCCAGTCGCCGATATAGGGCGTACCCCGTCGTCCCAGATGCGTGATCTGGCATATCAGGGCAGCCCCGTGGCGATGCATGCGGTCCGCGAACGACTTGAAATGCGGGATCACCTCGTCCGTGCCGACATTGATCTGGTTGAAGAAGTTCGGGCTGTCCGGGCCGACGTTGGACGAACCACCGAACATGCTCATGGCGATGCCGCCGATCGCCTTCTCTTCGTGGTAGCGCTGATAACGCTCCTTGGGCATCTCCCCGTCGGTGAGGCCGATCGCGTGGCTGGTGCTGATAATTCGATTCTTCAGGTGCACCTGCTTGATGCGGAATGCCTGCATCAACGGATCCGACTGCCGCGCAGGCTGCCCGGTGGATAAATTCTTGATGGGGATACTCATGACCAGCTCCTGTTGGGACGCGAGTGCATTTTGACGCCGCTGCCCCACCGGAGCAATTTACATTTATGCCTTCTGGAACTAACATCATGTTATGAGCGACTCCCGACGCGCCATCCGCTCCGCCAATGCCCTGCTTGTGTTCGAGGCTGCCGCGCGGCGGCTGAATTTTTCACGCGCGGCAGAAGAATTGCATGTCACCCAGGTGGCGGTCAGCCGCATGATCGGCCGGCTCGAGGACTCGCTGGGCGTCAAGCTGTTCATCCGTTCGCGCAGCGGGCTTGCGTTGACCGAAGATGGGGCGTTACTGCAGGCGGCCGTGACGAACGGGTTCGGCCAGATGGAGTCGGCGATCAGGGAGATCCAGCGGCGGCGTAGCGACAGCCACACCGTGACGCTGTCGGTGTCCGGCGCGTTTACGTCGCATTGGCTGATGCCGCGTTATGCAAGATTTCAACAGGAGTTCCCTGAAATCAGTCTCAGATTCGAACTGATCAGCAGATTGCGCGGCCCTGTCGACAAGGTTGATCTCGGCGTGCGCATGCTCGACTCCGCTGCCGACTCGAACAGCTGGCATTTCTGCAAGGAGCTGGTGCTTCCCGTCTGCAGCCCGGATTATCTGAAACGATGCGGCGCGCTCGAAGACGCAAGCCCCCATGTTCTCATCCATCTGTTGGACACTACGATGGATTGGGGCGATTTCTGCAAACACACTGGCCTGGATGTGCACCGCCTGGGAAACACCATCAGCTTTACGGATGGGGCGATGGTCCTGGATGCAGCCATTTGGGGACGCGGGATCGCCTTGGCCTGGACATCGGCGACATCCTATGCGCTACGCACGGAGAAGCTGGTTGCCGCCTCTACGCGATTTGTGAGTTCGGGACGTGAATACAGGCTGGTCAGCCCGCCCGGACGCATGCGGAAGGAGGTGGCGGATGTGCGGGACTGGCTCCTCGCAGAGATGGGTGCTGACATGGCCTGTCTGAGGGAGCGGTACCCGTTTCTTCATAACGCCCTTGCCGGTTGACAGATCCGTCGGAAGCATCAAATCTGAAGCGTCAATCCAATCGGGTGCATCAGACTCGAATCATCCATTTGAACCACGACTATCTCGCACTGTAGCGCAGCGCCTTTACTACCAGCGAGAATGCCGGCGACGGCTGGCGTCTGCTGGGGTAGTACAGGTGGTAGCCAGCGAACTTCGGACACCAGTCTTCCAACACCCGCACGAGCAAGCCTGCTTCGATGTACGACATCACTTCATCGTCGGGGAGCAAGACAATGCCAAGTCCAGCCAATGCCGCGTCGATCTGGGGCGGATCGGTGTTGAAGATCAGTGAGCCATCCACGCGAACATTTACCTGGCGACCACGGCGCTCGAAGTCCCAGACGTACAGGCCGCCGGATGTCGGCATGCGCTGATTGATGCAGTTGTGCCCGATCAGATCTTGTGGTGTCTGAGGGACAGGATGGTCCGCAAAGTAAGCGGGTGCCGCCACGACGGCCATCCGCAATGACGGGCCAATGGGGACGGCGATCATGTCCTTGCCGATCGTATTGCCAAGGCGAACGCCGGCATCAAACCGGTCGGCCACGATGTCGCGGAAGCCGTAGCTCATATCGAACTCCAGCTTGATGTCCGGATAATCGCGCAGGAGTGGTGTGAGTTTAGGCAGCAGCGTCGTGCGCAAGATATGCTCGCCGCAGGTGATGCGGACGCTGCCCGCGGGTTTGTCGCGCAATTCGGTCAAGGCATCGAGTTCAGCTTCGATTTCCTCAAAGCGATGGCCGATGGTCTGTATCAGCCGCTCGCCTGCCGGCGTCAGAGAGATGCCGGCTTCCATCCAAGGGGCATCAATTCGACAACGGCGTGGACGGCCACGACCCCCATGTCGTTCTTCAGCTTTCCGATGTATGCAAACATCGAAATGATTTCCCCACGCCCGATTCTGCTGGTGGCTGGAGAAAACGCCCACTCACGCTACTACTCTGAAGATGTCTACAAGGCGGCTTCCAATCCCAAGGAATTGGTGATCGTGCCCAATGCAGACCACGTTGATCTGTATGACCGAATGGACAAGATTCCGTTTTCCAAGCTGACGTCGTTCTTCAAACAGCACTTGACTTGAGTACGCGCCGTCTGTTGGCCTGAGTTCAATCCCGCGCCCATTGCAGGAATTCCTGGTTCAACAAAAAGCCCCGCCCGGGACACGCATGGCGCATCCCGGTCGGGGCTTCAGGCTTGGTTGAATAAAACGCCGGCTTTGCTTCAGGCCAGATCGAAACGATCCAGATTCATGACCTTCGTCCATGCCACTACGAAGTCTTTCACGAATTTTTCCTGGTTGTCGTCCTGCGCATAGACCTCCGCCAAGGCGCGCAGCTGCGAGTTGGAGCCGAACACCAGATCCGCACGCGTGCCGGTCCACTTGAGCTTGCCGGTCTTGCGGTCGAGCGCTTCAAAGGTATCGGCAGCTTCGCTGGCAGGCTTCCACGCTACTCCCATGTCGGTCAGGTTGACGAAAAAGTCGTTCGTCAACTGGTCCACTCGCGCGGTGAACACACCGTGCCTGGAGCCGGCGGTGTTCGCACCGAGTACACGCAGGCCGCCGACGAGCACCGTCATTTCGGGGGCGCTGAGCGTCAGCAGTTGCGCCTTGTCCACCAGCAGCTGCTCGGCGGGCACGCTGAAGGCCTGCTTCTGGTAGTTGCGGAAGCCGTCGGCTTGCGGCTCCATCAGCGCGAAAGTCTCGACGTCGGTCTGCTCCTGGGAGGCATCCACGCGGCCGGGCGCAAACGGCACCTCGACGTTGTGGCCGGCAGCTTTGGCAGCCGCTTCCACCGCGGCGCAGCCGCCCAGCACGATCAGGTCGGCCAGCGACACTTTCTTGCCGCCGGTGGCCCAGTCGTTGAACGACTTCTGGATCTCTTCGAGAACGCCGAGCACCCTGGCCAGTTGCGCCGGCTGGTTGGCTTCCCAGTCCTTCTGCGGCGCCAGGCGAATGCGGGCGCCGTTGGCGCCGCCGCGTTTATCCGAGCCGCGGTAGGTGGAGGCCGAGGCCCAGGCAGTGGACACCAACTCGCTCACCGACAGACCGCTGGCGAGGATCTTCGCCTTGAGTTCGGCGATATCGCCGGCGTCAATCGACGGATGGTTCACCACCGGCAGCGGGTCTTGCCAGATCAGGTCTTCGGACGGTACTTCGGGCCCCAGGTACAGGGCCTTGGGACCCATGTCGCGATGGGTAAGCTTGAACCAGGCGCGCGCATAGGCGTCGGCAAATTCATCCGGATTGGCCAGGAAGCGGCGCGAGATCTTCTCGTAGACCGGATCGAAGCGCAGCGACAGGTCGGCCGTGGTCATCATCGGCGCATGCTTCTTGCCCGGGTCGTGCGCATCGGCGATCATGTCCGCATCGTCCACGTCCTTGGCGCGCCATTGCAGGGCGCCTGCCGGGCTCTTGACGAGCTCCCAGTCGTACTTGAACAGCATCTTGAAATAGCCCATGTCCCACTTCGTCGGGTTGGGCTTCCAAGCCCCCTCGAAGCCGCTGGTCGTGGTGTCGCCGCCCTTACCGCTGCCGTGCCGGTTGATCCAGCCGAAGCCCATTTCATGGAGTGTGGCGGCTTCCGGCTCGGGGCCGACCAGATTGGGGTCGCCTGCGCCGTGGGCCTTGCCGAAGGTATGCCCGCCGGCTACCAGGGCAACAGTCTCATCGTCGTTCATGCCCATGCGCCCGAAGGTCTCGCGCACGTCGCGGCCCGAGGCGACCGGATCCGGATTGCCGTTCGGACCTTGGGGGTTCACATAGATCAGGCCCATCTGCACTGCGGCCAGCGGCTGTTCCAGCTGGCGTTCGCCGCTGTAGCGCTTGTCGCCCAGCCATTCGGCTTCCGAGCCCCAATAGATGTCTTCTTCGGGTTGCCAGATGTCGGCGCGGCCGCCGCCGAAACCGAAGGTCTTGAAGCCCATCGTCTCCATGGCCACGTTGCCGGCGAGGATCATCAGGTCGGCCCACGAAATCTTGTTGCCATACTTTTTCTTGATGGGCCACATCAGGCGGCGCGCCTTGTCGAGGTTGCCGTTGTCAGGCCAGCTGTTGACGGGGGCGAAGCGCTGGTTACCGGTGCCCGCACCGCCGCGGCCGTCGGCCGTGCGGTAGGTGCCGGCGCTATGCCACGCCATCCGGATGAACAGGCCGCCGTAATGCCCCCAGTCCGCGGGCCACCAGTCCTGCGAGTCCGTCATCAGCGCTGCCAGGTCTTTCTTCAGCGCGGCATAGTCAAGCTTCTTGAATTCGCGTTTGTAGTCAAAGTCCGACCCCATCGGGTTGGATGCGGGCGCATGCTGGTGCAGGATGCCGAGGTTGAGCTGGTTGGGCCACCAGTCGCGGTTGGAGCGTGCACCTTGGGTCGCGCGCGGGCCTTGCGAGGCGTGGAAAGGGCACTTGGATTCGGTTGACATTGTTGATCTCCTTTGGTGGGGGCCAGTGCATGGATTGGGTTGGGTCGGTGAGCGCCCTTGGATCCCCGACATCGATAGTCTATAAATATGAAGCAACTAATTCCAATTAGACTTTTATATTGACCTAATAGCGGCGGCTTCCGGTCCGGAAAATTTGGATATTGGAGTGCGCCAAGAACCGCGCCAGGACGCTACCTTTGGCAGGGCCGCTTTGCCCATCAGGCAAGCTTGCAGCGCCGGTGTTTCTTGACAGCATGCCATGCTTGAACTCCACGATGCGCTCGGCCGAGACGTTGTGCTCGAGTATCGACGGGAAGAAACAGTCTTGCTCGGCAGTGCCGGCGTAGTGGGTGCGCTGATAGTTGGCTGGACGGCGTTGCCGCCCAGGCTGATGATGACTTCGTGGGTAATCAGGGGCCGGCCGTGCCAGTTTTGAGTAAGTCGGAAGCTGCAGCGCATGTGGAACGTTGAGACAGTAGAAAAAACCGTTTTTCAAACGATCAGGATTTGGATTTTCTCGACGCCGCGGTTTTGGTCGACTGGCAGTCTCCGCACATGCCGTAGAGGGACAGCGAATGTTCATGGAGAGCAAAGCCGCGTCCCTTCGCGATTTCTTCCTGGCGCCGTTCGATGCCGCTGTCAACGAATTCTTCCACCTTGCCGCAGACGGTGCAGATCAGGTGGTCGTGATGACCGCCCTCATTGAGTTCAAACACTGCGGCGCCCGACTCGAAATGATGGCGGATAACAATGCCCGCTTCGGTAAACTGCGTCAGCACGCGGTAAATGGTCGCGAGGCCGACGTCGATCTTCACATCGATAAGGAAGCGGTAGATCTCTTCCGCCGACAGGTGCTTGGTTCCGCGTTCATGAAAGAGCTGCAGGATGCGCAATCTTGGCAAGGTCGCTTTCAGGCCGGATTGGCGCAGTGCCTTGGGAATGTCCATTGGTGCGTTCATGAAAATCCTGTCTCTGTTTCAGAGTCGACGACATCCACTTCTTCCAGACAGTCGGCTCGCACGGATCTCCGATATCGGGTCAGATGCGGAAACGCATGCCGTGCATGTTGCAGACGAACAGTTGCGTCCGTCCTGGACAGCGGACTGGATCGGCTTCGTAAAGGAAGATCATGCGAGACACCACTCCGTAGAGTGGTGACATGAACCAGGGAAGGAGGCGCAGCCCGGGGAAGCGATCGAGCGGCAGGAGCAGTGTGGCCAAGTTTGGCAGGCACTGCATCCCTTCTCGACAAGGCGCCCCCTTCCCTGGTTCATGTCAGCCGCTTGGTATGAAGAGCCCGCAGGCATTTCTGCCTGCGGGTACAAGCTCTGGATTGAACAGCAAGGAGGTTTACTCAGCCAGTTTGTATATCTCGGCAAGGTCGGATAAATTCCAGTTTCCGCCAGACAAAACCGCGCACACTTTTTCATCCGGTTTGACTTTGATGGAACCGGCCAATAAAGCACCGATGCCAATTGAGGCGGCCGGTTCAGCGATCAATTTCGCGTCTTTGGCAAGAGCACGCATGCCCGCGATGATATGTTCGTCTTCAACGAGAACAATCTCATCCACATACTTTTCAATAATGGGATACGGGTTTTGGCCCGGAACGCTGATTCGCACTCCATCCGCAATGGTATTTTTCAATGGAAGCGATGTGCGTTCCTTATTGATCCGGCTTTGATAATACTTCGGGGTCAAGGCGGGCTCTGCGCCGATGACCCGCACCGACGGCTTCGTTTCCTTGATGGCGGTGGCGATTCCCGAAA
>CBIHRJ010000059.1:0-34392 GCA_966212445.1 uncultured Noviherbaspirillum sp.
ACGGCGGCGGCTAACATCTATAATTTTGTGCCGCCCCCCGGGCCTCCATCCCGGGCGCCGCCCGGGTGGCCTCCACTACCTGAACTCAGCGACAACTTACGGAGCGACTGCATGCTGCAACTCAAAGACCCCTCGCTGCTGCGCCAGCAGGCTTACCTCAACGGACAATGGTGCGATGCCGATGACGGCACCCGCTTTGCCGTCACCAATCCCGCCACCGGCGACACCATCGGCAGCGTGCCGAACATGGGCGCGGCCGAGGCGAAACGGGCGATCGTGGCGGCGGACGACGCCTGGCGCGGCTGGCGCGCGAAAACCGGCAAGGAACGCAGCGCCATCCTGCGCAAGTGGAATGACCTGATGCTGGCCAATGCCGACGATCTGGCGCTGATCATGACGACCGAACAGGGCAAGCCGCTGGCCGAGGCCAAGGGCGAAATCGCCTACGCGGCTTCCTTCATCGAATGGTTTGCGGAAGAGGCCAAGCGCGTCGCCGGCGATACGCTGGCCTCGCCCTGGGCCGATCGCCGCATTGTGGTGACCAAGGAGCCGATCGGCGTGTGCGCCGCGATCACGCCCTGGAATTTTCCCGCTGCGATGATCACGCGCAAGGTGGGACCGGCGCTGGCCGCTGGCTGTCCGATGGTGGTCAAACCGGCGGAAGCGACGCCGTTCTCCGCGCTGGCGATGGCGGTGCTGGCCGAGCGCGCCGGCATTCCGGCCGGCGTGTTTTCGGTGCTGACCGGCGATGCGCGCGCCATCGGCGGCGAGATGACATCGAACCCGACGGTGCGCAAGCTCAGTTTCACCGGTTCCACCGAGGTTGGCCGCCTGTTGATGCAGCAGAGCGCCGCGACCGTGAAAAAGCTGTCGCTCGAACTCGGCGGCAATGCACCGTTCATCGTGTTCGATGATGCCGACCTCGATGCAGCGGTCGAAGGCGCAATGGCATCCAAGTATCGCAATGCCGGCCAGACCTGTGTCTGCGCCAATCGCCTCTACGTGCAGGACGGCGTGTACGACACCTTCGCCGACAAGCTGGTCGCGGCCGTGCGCAAGCTCAAGGTCGGCAACGGCGTCGCGCCCGGCGTCACGCAGGGGCCGCTGATCGACGCCGATGCCATCGAGAAGGTCGAGCAGCACGTGGAAGACGCGATCGCCAAGGGCGGGCGCGTGCTGATCGGCGGCAAGCAGCATGCGCTCGGCGGCAGCTTCTTCGAGCCGACCGTGATCGCCGGCGCGACCACCGACATGCGGGTGGCGAAAGAAGAAACCTTCGGACCGCTGGCGCCGCTGTTCCGCTTCAAGACTGAAGCGGACGTGATCGCGATGGCCAACGACACCGAGTTCGGCCTGGCGAGCTACTTCTACTCGCGCGATATCGGCCGCATCTGGCGCGTGGCGGAAGGACTGGAGAGCGGCATGGTCGGCATCAACACCGGGTTGATCTCGAACGAGGTGGCGCCGTTCGGCGGCGTCAAGCAATCGGGGCTGGGCCGGGAAGGCTCGAAGTACGGGATGGACGATTATCTCGTCATCAAGTATCTCTGCATGGGCGGGATCTGAGCGCGTCCGCGACGTCCCCGATCACTCGGCCGCGGCCACCCGGTTGCGGCCATTCTTCGCGGCGTAGAGCGCCACATCCGCATCGTGCAGCAGTGCATCGAAATCCTTGTGCACGCCATGCTTGAGGGTGGCGATGCCGACGCTGATCGTGACGCGGTCGGCCACCATGGAAGATCCGTGCGGCACGTGCAGATCCCATACCGCATGGCGGATGCGTTCGCCAAGCACGAGCGCCTGTTCCGCGTCCGTGTTGGGCAGCAGGACGGCGAATTCCTCGCCGCCCAGGCGCACCAGCAGTTCGCCCGCGCGGCCGAATAGCGCGCCGATGCAGTTCGCCACGTCGACCAGGCAGCGATCGCCCTGCGCATGGCCGTAGGTGTCGTTGTAGCGTTTGAAATCGTCGAGATCGCACATCAGCACCGAGAGCGCCGAACCGGACCGCGCTGCGCGCCGGAATTCGACTTCCTTCGTCTCGTCGAAATGACGCCGGTTTGCCACCCCGGTCAGCGCGTCGTGGCGGCTCATCAGTTGCAGCTCGCGGTTTGCCTGCTCCAGCGCCTGCTGGGTTTCCAGCAAATTCATCTGTGCCGTCTTGTGGTCGAGCATGTTGGCGGCTACGCGTGCCGCCAGTTCGAGCAGGTTGGCATGATCGTCGTCGGCGGCAATGGCGCGCCCCAGCAGGCACAGCAGGCCAATGGTATCGCCCTTTACCTCGACGCCGACCAGCGTGCAGGCATCGGCCGCCAGCGCCTGGCATAGCGGGGAGGCGGCTGCGGATTCGTGCAGCCAGATCCGCGAACCGCGGCTTTCCCCGCTGCGCGGCGGCAGGTCCGCATTGCGCAGGAGCGTCGCGTCATGTTCGCCGGATGCCGGCCAGGCGTTGGTGACGCGGAAGCATTGCGCCTCACTGTCATGCATGAACAGCAGGCAGCGTGTCGCGCCGAAGTATTCGCCGAATGCGCCCAGGCCGTTGTCGACAGCGGCGCTTGCCTGCGCCGGCGGCAGGTTGATGAAGCGGGTCAGTACGCGGATGACGAGGCTGTGGAAACCGCGCAGTTGCTCCAGCGAATTGGTGCGTTCGGCCACCATGTCGGACAGGCTGTCGCGGTGCCGGCGCAATTCGTTTTCCAGTACGCGCTGCGCATCGATGTGGCCGGCGAGTTCGCGGTGCAGCTTGTTGAACGCGTCGCGCAGCCGGTCCAGTTCATCTTCACGGAATTGCACGTGCCGCTGCAGCACGATGTCGCTGCGCAGCGACGACGGGTTCATCGATCCGACCTGGTGGGCCATGTCGGCGAGGTGGCGGGTCACCAGCCTGTCGATCAGCCACGCCATCAGGAGTCCGAACGCGAGGCCCTTGATCAGCTCGCCGGCGAGGATGCGGACCGCGCTCGCTTCGACGCGCTCCAGGAAGGCGGCGCGGTCGACATGCAGGCGCAGATGCCCCACCACATAGTCCGGGCGCTGCGGACTGACCAGCGTTTCCCGCCATGACAGGCGGTCGTCGGCTTCCGGTTCCTCGGTGCGCTTGCCGGCCGCTATCGTCTGGCCGATGGTGCTGTCGACCGTGACATGGCCGACCATCGGGAAGTTGGCCAGCGCATCGACCTGCAGGCGCACCGACGGCATGTCGAGTTCCCACAGGCTGTTGGCGAGGCTTTTCTTGTAGCTGTCGGCGGCGAAGCGAAGCTGGCGGACGGCGGCGTCGCGCTCGTCGAGATAATGGATGCCGACCAGCACGGCGGTCATCACCAGTGTGAAGAGCGCACCGTAGAGCAGCGCCCACGCCACCACCTGCCGGCTCAGTGGCCGGAAAGGGCGCGTACGAGGCTGCGAGGTGTTCATTCGAGTGCCGGCAGCAGGCTGAACCGGTAGCGGCGCTGTTCGGGATGCAGGTACAGCGAGAATCGCCGGAAATCGATCGCGGAAAAATCTTCCGTGCCGAAGCGCGTCAGGAAGTGTTGGGCGCGCGCATCGTCGAGCAGCACGAAGAGCGATTTGCGCAGTTCCATTCCCTGCCGTTTGAAGTCCTTGCCGTGGTGATAGTCGTACAGCATCACGAGGGCAAAGGCGCCGGCGCTGAAGTGGCCGCCGGCGAGCGAGGAGATGCGGCCCTGGACCCGCGCCTGCAACACCTCGGGCGAATTGTTGACCGCCGAAAACAGCAGGTCGGTACCCGGCTTGCGTCCGGCTGCTTCCGATGCCTCGATGGCGCCGAAGGCCATCAGGTCGCTGGCGGTCCAGAAGGCGTTGAGTTTCGGATAGCGTTTCAGCAGCGCTTCGGCCTGTTCTTTCGCGCGTGTGCGGTCCCAGTTGCCGTAGACGATCTGTTCCAGCACCACCCGCTTGTCGGCGTTGAACGCGTCGACTGCGCCCTGCAGGCGTTGCACGCCGGTCGGCGTCGCCTTGTCGCCGCCGATCAGCGCCACGTGCAGCTTGCCGTCGTCGGCCAGCGTGCCGTGCCGCACCGCCTGCTTCACCAGTTCTTCCGCGGTCAGGCGGCCGGCATCCTCCGCGTTCGGCGTCAGCGATCCCAGCCAGTGGCGGTACTTTTTGCGCGGCTTGCCGAATTCCTCGGCCTGCGCGCCTTCGAAGGTGTTGAAGGCAATCAGGGTTTTGATGCCTGCCTGGTCGGCCAGCTTGAGCATTTCGCCGCCGGCGAGCTTCTCATTGACGATCAGCAGGTAGTCCGGTTTCTTGCCGCGCGCGGCGACCTCTTTCGCCAGTTCGATCATCTTCAGATGGTCGCGCTCGGCGTACAGCACTTCCAGTCCGATATCGAGTTGCTGCGCCGCCGGCTGCATGAAGCGGGTAACGCTGCGCCAGTACGGCTCCTCGGAGCGGCCGGGATTGATGAAGACGACGTTGAACGCAGACGCCCAGGCGCATGAGCCGGCGAGCGCCAGCGCGGCGCCGAGGCAGGCGGCAATCTTGCGTGTTCTGTTCGGTGGTTTGTTCATGGTGTAGGGCGGACGCATAGGCACGGCCTGAGGCATTGTCATGAATTTCTTTAAGGAAATATCACTATACTGCCGGGCCAGAGCGAAAAAAAGATTTTTCGAAGCGGCATCTTGTCTTGATGAAGGACGCTCCATGACGCCGCGGCTCCCGGTAGGGGATAATGGCGGCTTACTGAAAGATCTCTATGCCTACTCAATCACGCCAGTCCCCTGTTTTCGCTCCCCTCAAAAACGACACCTTCCTGCGCGCCCTGCTGCGCCAGCCGACCGACTACACGCCGCTGTGGCTGATGCGTCAGGCCGGCCGCTACCTGCCGGAGTACCGCGCCACCCGCAAACAGGCCGGCTCCTTCATGGGGCTGGCCACCAATCCCGACCTCGCCACCGAAGTCACGCTGCAACCGCTCGACCGCTACGGTCTCGATGCGGCGATCCTGTTCTCCGACATCCTCACCGTGCCCGATGCGATGGGCCTCGGCCTGTCGTTCGCCGAGGGCGAAGGCCCGAAGTTCGCGCATCCGCTGCGCGACGAGAAGGCGGTGATGGCGCTGCAAACGCCGGACCTGGGCAAGCTGCAATACGTGTTCGACGCCGTCACCCAGATCCGCACCGAGCTCAATGGCCGCGTGCCGCTGATCGGCTTCTCCGGCAGCCCTTGGACGCTGGCCTGCTATATGGTCGAAGGCGGCGGCTCGGACGACTTCCGCACGGTCAAGACCATGCTGTACAACCGCCCGGACCTGATGCATCACATCCTCAAGACCAACGCGACCGCGGTTGCGCACTACCTGAACGCGCAAATCGATGCCGGCGCGCAGGCGGTGATGATCTTCGATACCTGGGGTGGGGCATTGGCCGATGGCATCTACCAGCAGTTCTCGCTGCACTACATGCGCGAGGTGCTCAGCCAGGTCAAGCGCGAGCACGACGGCGTGAAGATCCCGGCGATCGTGTTCACCAAGGGGGGCGGCCTGTGGCTGGAGCAGATTGCCGACATCGGCGCCGATGCGGTGGGGCTGGACTGGACGGTCAACCTCGGCGAGGCGCGCCGGCGGGTCGGCCACAAGGTGGCGCTGCAGGGCAACCTCGATCCGAACGTGCTGTTTGCCAATCCGGAACAGATCCGCGCGGAAACAACGAAAGTGTTGCAATCCTTCGGCGCGCCGGGGAATGGCCATGTGTTCAACCTCGGCCACGGCATTTCCCAGTTCACGCCGCCGGAAGCGGTGTCGGTGCTGGTGGACACCGTGCATGAAGTCAGCCGGGCAATGCGCAGCGGAAGTTGAGCTTCCCGAGCGTTGACTCAATGAAAAGAATCAATCCGGAGCGAACCATTTCCGGGCGGATCGACCGGACCTTATACACAAAATCCGCGGTGCATGAAGCAATGGAAAAATTTATTTTGATTTATTTTTCCTCCAATGTATTGGATCGCCAAGTCATTGATTTTTAAGGACAGATTTTTTGCTTTTCAATGTGGCACGTTATTGAAACCCGCATGAAATCTGGCTTCGCGGCCTGTCAATAGGGCATTGTCCACAAAGTTATCCACAGACTTTGTGGATAGACTGAAAAAATCCTTGTGAAACCGGTGCTTAGGTGAATTCTTGAGGAACTACATTAAGTTTCGTTTCTATTGCTTGTTGGAATTGCAAGGTTTGGTGCTATTGACAAGCGTTTCTTTCCTGTCCTCAAGACCGAGCTTTTGATTGCCATTTTAATAATAAGAGAAATGCTCCTTGTCAATATCCGCAAGCAGGAAAACGAGAATTTTTGTCGTCCCCGCCTGCACTTATTCACACAATCAACTTGCCCGCCGGATTGTGCAAAGCAACAAGATTTTTTCCCCAGGAAATATTTTTTGTCACAAGGTTGACATTTCAAGTCATTGATTTGTAAGGAGATTTTTTTTGCTTTGCAGATGGGCAAGTTGTTGAAACCCGCATGGAATCAGGGCTTTCCCCTTGTCAAGAGCCTGTTCTCCACAAAGTTATCCACAGCATTTGTGGATAGCCCAAAAAGCCCTTATGAATCTGGCATTTAGGCGCCTTCTTCAAGCACTACCTTAAGTCGTGAAACAACTTTTTCTTACTGTCGCGCTGGATACGCCGCTGGACACCTGCTTCGATTACCGCTGGAGCGGGGAAGGGGAGGCGCCATTGCCCGGCCCCGGCCAATTCGCACTGGTGCCGTTCGGCCGGCGTGAAGTGGTGGGCGTGATTGTCGACGTCAGCGCGACCACCGGGGTCGCGACCGACAAGCTCAAGGACGTGATCGCAGTGCGCAGCCAGCTTGCGCCCCTGTCCGATGAGTGGCTGGCGCTGTGCCGCTTCGCCGCCGAGTATTACCAGCGGCCGCTGGGCGAGGTCGCCGTGCCGGCGGTGCCGAAGAACCTGCGCGCGGAAAAAACCGTGTCCCTCGATCGCGCGCTGAAGAAGCTGGCGAAAGCCGATGCCGCGCACGATCCCGTACCGGCCGCCGCACCGCAGCTCAACCCGGCGCAGCAGCAGGCCGCAGATGCGATTGCGCAGGCAGAAGGATTCGCGCCGGCGCTGCTGTACGGTGTCACCGGCAGCGGCAAGACCGAGGTCTATCTGCAGGCGGCCGCCCAGGTGCTCGCGCGCGACTCCGATGCCCAGGTGCTGATCCTGGTGCCGGAAATCAACCTCACGCCGCAACTCGAACAAAACGTGCGCGCGCGCTTTCCCGGCGTCGCCGTCGCCACCCTGCACAGCGGACTGGCCGAAGGCGAACGTCTGCAGCACTGGCTGGCCGCCCACCTCGGCCGGGCGCGCATCATCCTCGGCACCCGGCTGGCGGTGCTGGCGTCGCTCCCCGCACTGAAACTGATCGTCATCGACGAAGAGCACGACCCTTCGTACAAGCAGCAGGAAGGGCTGCGCTACTCCGCGCGCGACCTGGCGGTCTGGCGCGCGCGCCAGCGCGCGATCCCGATCGTGCTCGGTTCCGCCACGCCGTCGCTGGAAAGCTGGCATCACGCCCAATCCGGCCGCTACCGCAAGCTGGAATTGCGCGAGCGCGCATCGCACGACGCGGTGCTGCCGAAGGTGCGCCTGATCGACATGGAGCGCGACAAGCCGGGCGACGGCCTGACCTCGACGCTGGTCAGCGCGCTCAAGCTGCGCCTGGAACGCAAGGAACAGTCGCTGCTCTACCTGAACCGCCGCGGCTACGCGCCGGTGCTCGCCTGCGACGCCTGCGGCTGGATCGGCAACTGCCAGCGCTGCACCGCCTTCATGGTGCTGCACAAGCCGGAGCACCGGCTGCGCTGCCACCACTGCAGCCTGGAGATGCGCATCCCGAAATCCTGCCCGACCTGCGGCAACGTCGACCTGCAGCCGCTCGGCCGTGGCACCCAGCGCGTCGAAGAGGGCTTGCAGCAGGTCTTCCCGCAGGCGCGCATCATGCGCATCGACGCCGATTCCACCCGCCGCAAGGGCAGCGCCCAGGCCGCGTTCGACAGCGTGCACCGCGGCGAGGTCGACATCCTGATCGGCACGCAGATGGTCGCCAAGGGGCACGACTTCCGCAACCTGACGCTGGTCGGCGTGCTCAATCCGGACACCGCGCTGTTCTCGCACGACTACCGCGCTGGCGAGCGCCTGTTCGCGCAACTGATGCAGGTGGCGGGCCGCGCCGGCCGTGCGGGGCAGAAGGAGGGGGGGAATGCCGGCGAAGTGCTGATCCAGACCCGCTATCCGCAGCATCCCTTGTACGCGGCGTTGATGAAGCACGACTACGACAGCTTTGCCGGCGCCTTGCTCGACGAGCGCCGGCAGGCCGGCGTGCCGCCCTTCATGTACCAGGCGCTGCTGCGCGCGGAAGCCCGCGAATTGCAGATTGCGCTCGACTTCCTGCAGCAGGCGGCGCAATGCGCGGATCGTCCCGGCATCGTCGTCAACGACCCGATCCCGATGACGATGACGCGGGTCGCCAATGTCGACCGCGCGCAGCTGCTGGTCGAATCCGCATCAAGGCCGGCGCTGCAGGCATTCCTCAAGGAATGGATGGCGGCGCTGCGGGCGACGAAGACGCGTGCGAAATGGTCGCTGGAGGTCGATCCGGTGGATATCTGAAAGCCGGCACTCCCGACAGGGTGCGGCCATGGCACCAGTTGTTGCTACCTTGTCCATGCCGGGGTTGGGATATACACTGCATGGCTTGATATCGGCCTAGCCGCTGCACATGACGGGCCAGCGCCACAGGAGAGACACTTTGATCGACGATGTGAAAAGCCTTCGAACCCGTTACGCCGAACCGAATGCCCGCTCCCTCGCCAAACAACTGGACCGGCTCGACGCGCATTGCACGCGCTTCGTGGCGCTGTCGCCGTTTTTCGTTATTGCCAGCGGGAGCAGCGATCACCGGTTTGATGCCTCGCCGCGCGGCGGAGCACCCGGCTTCGTCAAGGTTCTCGACGAAAAAACACTGCTCATTCCCGATGCGCCGGGCAACAACCGGCTGGACACCCTGACGAATATCACATCGACCGGACGTGTCGGACTGCTCTTCTTCATTCCCGGCGTCGACGAGACATTGCGGGTCAACGGTCAAGCCCGGCTGACCGACGACGCCGCGATGATCCGGCATTTTTCCGGCGAGGCACGCGTTCCCAGGCTGGTGGTGGTGGTCACCGTCGAAGACGCTTACCTGCACTGCGCAAAGGCACTCATGCGTTCAAAGTTGTGGGACAGCGAGCGGCACGTCGAGCGCAGCGTGCTGCCGACCATGGGACAAATGATCAACGACCAGACCGGAGGCCGGGCAGCGCCCGAGACACAGGAACAGATGCTTGCGCGATATGCGCAAGATCTGTAGAAGAGGGTCCCATGCGCAGGTTGGCTACAGAGAACGATCTCCATCAGGTATTCGCGATTTACATGCACCAGGATGTGGTGCCGTTTCTGGGTTACGACCCGATGCCGCTCGACGGTTTTCGTCAGGTCTATCGCGATCTGCTGCAAAGCGGATGTTTCTTCGTCTACGAGGTATCGGGCCGGATCGCGGGCTTTTACAAGGCATCCCGTCATCCGGGGCGCGCGCATCATGTCGCTTACCTCGGCACCTTGGCCGTCAATCCCGAGTTCCAGGGCAAGGGCATCGCGCGCAGCATGGTCGAGGACGCCATCGACCGCCTGCGCGAGTCCGGCGTCAAGCGTGTCGAGTTGACCGTGGAAAGCGACAACCCGCGCGCCATCGCCTTTTACCGGAAAATGGGATTCGCCGTGGAGGGAACGCTGCGCAAGTTTTACAAGCGTGCCAGTGACGCGCACTACGTGGACGACCACATCATGGCCCGGCTGTTCAACGAGTGATGTCACACAGAAGACGGAAATAAAGACGACAAGCATGGCCACCACGAAGCTCGCTCGGCGTGCCCCACGAGGAGTAAGCTTCGTGGTTCAAGCTTTTTGCCGCATTCACCCCTACCGCACGGAGCAAAACCATGATCGATCATACCGGCGTCATCGTGAGCGACCTTGACAGGAGCAAGGCGTTCTACATTGCAGCATTGGGCCACATCGGTTACCAACTGCTCATGGAACTGCCCGCCGCCGTCACCGGCCACACCGATGTGGCGGGATTTGGCGAACCGCCCAAGCCCGATTTCTGGATCAGCAAAGGCACACCCAACACACCGCCGGTGCATGTTGCGTTTCGCGCTGTCAGCCGTGCCGCCGTCGACGCCTTTTACCGGGCGGCGCTGGAAGCCGGCGGTCGCGACAACGGTGCGCCCGGACTGCGGCCGCACTACCATCCCGATTACTACGGCGCGTTCGTGCTCGACCCGGACGGTCACAACATCGAGGCGGTCTGCCATCTGCCCGCGTAGCAGAAATCCATGTCTGCGCCGGCAGCATTGAATCTCGAGTCATCGGCATGATGGCGGCGGCTTTCTACGCAGCGGCGAGTGCGATTGCCTTCGTTGTGTACGCGATCGACAAGTCCGCGGCGGTGCACGGACGCCGCCGCATCCGCGAGTCGACCCTGCACCTGCTCGCGCTCGTCGGCGGCTGGCCGGGTGCGCTGGCGGCGCAGCGATTGCTGCGGCACAAGTCGCGCAAGCCGGCGTTCCAGAGGGTGTACTGGACGACAGTGGTGCTCAATTGCGCGATGCTCGCTTGCTTGTTTTCGGAACGCGGGAGGCTCGGCCTGTCCCCCTGGTAAATCGCGCATGAGGGCGCCGGAGCGGCTTGCGCCGCTTGTGTGCATAATCGTGCTTGCCGCCGGCGTTTCCCCCGGCAATCACCATCAACAACAATCAAAGGAGCGAGCATGTCCGCAGAGTCGGCCGCCATCAAGGTCCTGTCTTTCGACATATTCGGCACCGTGGTTGACTGGCACGGCAGCATTGCCCGCGAAGTCGACGCCATGCAGCTCGGCGTCGACGGCAACAGTTTCGCGCTCGCATGGCGGCAGGGTTACAAGCCGGCGATGCAGCGGGTGATGTCCGGCGAACTCGGCTGGACCATCATCGATGACCTGCATCGCATGATCCTCGACGAACTGCTGGAACGCTTCAACATCACGCAATTGGATGAGACGCAGAAGCGCCACCTGAACAAGGTCTGGCACCGTCTCGATCCCTGGCCGGATTCGGTCGAAGGCCTGACGCGGCTGAAGTCGCGCTACACCATCTGTTCGCTCTCCAACGGCAACATCGGCTTGCTGACCGACATGGCCAAGCGCGTCGGACTGCCGTGGGACTGCATCCTGTCGGCAGAAGTGTTCCGCAAGTACAAGCCCGATCCGACGACCTATCTCGGCGTCGCCAGGACCTTCGATGTGCAGCCGCATGAGGTGCTGATGGTCGCGGCGCACCAGGACGACCTCGCTGCGGCACGCGCCTGCGGATTGCGTACCGCCTACATCGAGCGGCCGCTCGAATTCGGCGCGTTGCATCCGAAGGATGTATTGCCCGACGCTGCTAATACTTTCCACGCAGGCAGCATTGCCGAACTGGCGCGCCTGCTCGACTGCTGACCTCCAACCCGAAAGGCTGCCCATGATCCTGGTCCATCACCTGAACAATTCCCGCTCGCAGCGCGTGCTGTGGCTGCTCGAAGAACTCGGCGTCCCCTACGAGATCAAGCGCTATCAACGCGATCCGAAGACGATGCTGGCGCCGCCTTCGCTGCGCGAAGTGCATCCGCTCGGCAAGTCGCCGGTGATCACCGACGGAGAACTGACGGTTGCGGAGTCAGGCGCCATCCTCGAATACCTGGTCGATCGCTACGGCAACGGCAACCTCGCTCCCGCGCCGGGAACGCCGGAACGGCTGCGCTACACCTACTGGATGCACTACGCGGAAGGTTCGGCGATGCCGCCGCTGTTGTTGAAGCTGGTGTTCGACCGCATCGAAAAAGGACCGATGCCCTTCATCGTGAAACCGATCGCGAAGGCCATCGCCGGCCGCGCGAAAAGCAGCTTCATCGAACCGCAGATCGCGCGTCATCTGGACTATCTGGAGGAAGAGCTCGGCAAGCATGCATGGTTTGCCGGCGATACATTCAGTGCGGCCGATATCCAGATGAGTTTCCCATTGGAAGCGGCGACGGTGCGCGGCGGGCTGAACGCATCGCGCCCGAAGCTGATGGACTATCTTGACCGCATTCACAAGCGGCCGGCTTACCTGCGTGCGGTGGAGCGCGGGGGGGAGTACGGTATCGTCAGCTAAAGCGGCTTTGCCTGTCCGTGCAAGGGGCCTATGCCTGCCACGCCATCGCAAGCCCGATCCGCGTTGGTTTTCGGATGGCGACGGGCGGGATGGCTTCCGTCTTACGGTTTCTTTGGGTGTTTTCTCTTCGGTGATGCGGTGCTGTAGTCACTCCGTGGTGAATAGCCGGGACTGGCCCCGGCGGGCCACTCACTTTTCTTGTCTCGCCAAGAAAAGTAAGCAAAAGAAGGGGGTCGCCGAGGTGCGACCCCACTGCCGCTGCCCTTCGGGTTCCCGAAATGGCGAGGACCGAAACGGGAAGCGCGGCAAACTCGCCTGCGACTCAGACAAGTCGCGCTTCTTTATCCGTTTTAGTCCCCGCCATTTCGGCATCGTCAGAAGGGGATCAAGTGCAAAACCCATCCCCACCCTGGCCCTCCCCGTGGGGAGGAAATTCTCCCGGGCTTGGCCAATGCCGTCGATGCCTCATGCCAAGAATGCGGTTGTGATGATTGTGAGACAAGCTCCGGTCGAGCCAAAGAGGCTGTGGCCGTTGAAGTTCCGCTGTGAGCAGCGAAGCAAAGAAAGTGAGTGGCTTGCCGGGGTCAGTCCCGGCTAGCCCCCACGGAGTGACTACAGAAATGCATCACCGAAGAGCAGAACCCAATCCCATTCGAAAATCAACGCGGGTCGGACTACTAGGGATGAGCGCAGCACTATCCGCCGCAATCCAATATCCGTGTCTGACCTCAAGGCAACCCGCCTTGCGCGATCCCTCATCCCAGAAACTAACCGATATGCCACGCGTCGAATGGAAACACTCCTTTCCTTTCGGCATGCGAGCATGACCTTGCAAGAAGAACATTTCGACACATCCTCCGCAACATCCGGCCTGCTGCAACCCGGGCGCAACTGCTGGCGCATCGAACATGCGCATCGCTTCAGCATGCTGGTCGATGCCGCCGCCTATTTCCGCGCGGTGCGCGCCGCGATCCGCAATGCGCGCCACAGCGTGTTCATCCTGAGCTGGGACATCGACAGCCGCATGCGCCTGGTGCCGCAGGGCGCCAACGATGGCTTTCCGGAGCCGCTCGGCGAATTCCTGCACGCGGTGGTGGCCGCACGTCCGGCCTTGCGGGCGTACGTGCTGAACTGGGATTTCGCGATGCTCTATGCGCTCGAACGGGAATGGTTGCCGGTGTACAAGCTCGACTGGCGCACCCACCGCCGCCTGGCGTTCCGCATGGATGCGAAACACCCGATCGGCGCGTCGCATCATCAGAAAGTCGTGGTGGTCGATGACAGCGTCGCCTTCGTCGGCGGCCTTGACCTGACCCGCGCGCGTTGGGACACGCCGGAACACGCAAGCGATGCGCCGTTGCGGTGCGATGCCGACGGCAAGCCGCACACCCCCTTTCACGACGTGCAGGCGATGGTCGACGGCAATGCCGCGCGCGCACTCGGCGAGTTGGCGCGCGTGCGCTGGCAGCGTGCCTGCGGAGAGGCGGCGGTGGCGTTGTGCGACACCACCGGACATGACGTGTGGCCCGCCGACGTCGTTCCCGACCTGACCGATATCGAGGTGGCAATCTCGCGCACCGAGCCCGGATTCGCCGGGTGCGGCGACGTGCATGAAGTGCGGCAACTACACCTGGATGCGATCAGGGCGGCGCGCCGCTACCTGTTTTTCGAAAACCAGTATTTCACATCCGGCACGATCGCCAATGCCCTGGCAGAGCGTCTGAACGAAGAGCACGGTCCCGAGGTGCTGATCGTGTCGCCGCAGACGCAAAGCGGTTGGCTGGAACAGGCGACCATGGGGGTGCTGCGCGCGCGCGTGCACAAGCGCCTGCTGGCGGCCGACCGGCACGACCGCTACCGCATGGCTTGTCCCGTCGTTCCCGGCCTGCGTCAGCGTTGCCTGAACGTGCACAGCAAGGTATTCGCTGTCGACGACGACTTGTTGTCGATCGGTTCGGCCAACCTCAGCAACCGTTCGATGGCGCTCGATACCGAATGCAACATCACCATCGACGCGCGCGGACGCGAGACCGTGCGCGCAGCGATCGCGCACATGCGCAACCGCTTGCTGGCCGAACATCTCGACACCACGCCGGAAGCGGTCGATGCCGAAGTGCGCGCGCGCAACAGCCTGCATGAAGCAGTAGCGGCGCTGAGCCACTCGGAACGCAGCCTATGGCGCATGGACCCGTCGGTGACGCCGGAACTCGATGCGTTGATTCCCGAAGAAGCGCTGTTCGATCCGGAAAAGCCGATCGATCCCGACGAACTGGTCGTGCAATTCGTGCCGCATGAAGCGCGCAAACCGCTGCCGCGGCGCATGATCGGCATTGCGCTGCTGGCGCTGGCACTGGCGTCGCTGGCCGTCGCGTGGCGCTGGACGCCGCTGCGCGAGTGGGTCAATCTGCCGGCGCTGGTTGCGTTCGCGGAACACCTGGACGCGTTGCCGTTCACGCCGCTGGCGGTGGTCGGCGGCTACGTGCTGGGCGGCATCCTGATGCTGCCGGTGACTCTGCTGATCGCCGTCACCGGCATCGTGTTCGGCCCGCTGCAGGGTTCGCTGTACGCAGTGGCCGGCACGCTGCTGAGCGCTACCGCCACCTACGGCATCGGCCACTGGCTGGGACGCGACACCGTGCAGAAAATGCTGGGCGCGCGCATCAACCGGCTCAGCCAGCGCATCGCCAGGCGCGGCATCCTGGCAATGGTGGTGATTCGCATGCTGCCGGTGGCGCCGTTCACCATGGTCAACATCGTTGCCGGCGCTTCGCACATCCGCTTCCGCGACTACCTGATCGGCACCTTCATCGGCATGCTGCCCGGCATCGTGATGACGGTGACTTTCGTGCATCACCTGGTCGAAGCGGTACGCAATCCGAGCGCCGGGACGATTGCCGTGCTGGCCACAGTGGCCGCGTTGATTGCAGCCCTGGCGGCGGGAGTGCAACGCCTGTTCAAACGCAGGGAAGGGAAGATGGCGAATGGATGAACTGATCCTGACCGCGCCTCCAACCATTGCCGCAGCGGCGGAACTCAACCCCTGGCCGGTCACCATCGCTACCTATAACATCCATGGCGCAGTCGGATGCGACGGCCGCTTCGCGCCGGAGCGCGTGGCCGACGTGTTGCGCGAGCTGCAGGCCGACATCATCGCGTTGCAGGAAGTGCCGCTCGGCGGCACGCGCACGCCCAACGTGCTGGCGATACTGCAGAAAGCAACCGGCTATGCCGCTGCCGAGGGCCCTGCCTGCGACCGTCCGGAGCGGCGCTACGGCAACGCGGTGCTGAGCCGCTATCCGATCGTGTCGATGCGTACCATCGACCTGTCCTTCGGCAGCCGCGAACCGCGCGGCGCGCTCGACGCCGACGTCAATTGCCACGGCCACCTGTTGCGGGTCGTCGCCACCCATCTCGGCCTGCGCCCGGCCGAACGGCGCGACCAGATCCGCCGCCTGCTGCAGATGTTCGATACCGAGGAAATGCCGGTGATCCTGCTGGGCGACATCAATGAATGGTTCGTGTGGGGACGTTCGTTGCGCTGGCTGGTGTCGCATTTCCAGGCGGTGCCGGCGCCGCGCACCTTTCCGTCGCGGCGGCCGCTGTTCGCGCTGGATCGCATCTGGATCCGTCCGCGCCACCGGCTGGTGCATGTGGAAGTGCACGCGACGCCGCTGGCGCGCATGGCGTCGGACCATCTGCCGCTGGTGGCGCATATCGATGGTTAGATAATCGGCTCGACCAGGCTGGGGGATAAAGGTATAGGGCGCATTTGATGCGCTCTATACCCTGCGGTGCGGCATATCCGGCGTTCTCCGCTCCTGCCCGTACTCCACCAGCACCGGCGGCTCGACCGGATTGAAATCGACCCAGTCGCCGTTCTCCACGGTGCCCTGCGCGCGCTCGATATCGGCCGCGCCAGACACACGCAGCGCATGGATCGCCCGCTCTTCGTGCTCGTCGTCGCCGACCGCAATCGCCACCATCACGCCATCCCGGCGCAACGGCGCCGCGTTCTCGACGTCGTCCCCATGTTCACCCAGGTCGCCCTTTTCCTTCATCTTCGACAAGCCGCCGACCAGGCCGCCGATATGCGCACCAAGCAGGCCGCCGGTCACAGGTCCGAGCGGACCCAGCACCGGTGTTGCCGCAATGCCTGCCGCCGCGCCGGCTGCGACCCCGGTGGCAACACCCTTGCCGGTTTCCTTTGCGCCAGGCGAGCGGTCGTGATCGCCGCCGATCGGATAGGCGTCGTGGCGTCCGGGCGGGTTGCAATAAAAGATGGAAATCCCTTCGCGCGGAAAGCCGGCGCGCAACAATTCCTCCATCACTTCTTCGGCTTCCGACTGCTGCTGAAATCGGCCCGCAATAATGGTCGCCATGGCTGCCTCCTTCAATAATGGGAATGAATGGAAATAAGAGGGCAGGGAGTGCCATTAGTTCGGCGGAAATGCGCTGCTCCCGGCCGATGTAATTTTTTCTGCAAGTGCGGTAAAAAATCGCGCCTGGTCTTTGCCGCGCCGCAGCCTGTGCCGGCCGCGCATTCCGGCGCAGTCCTTGCATCCGGATTCCGCTCCCCGATTGATATGGAAGGCGCAGCGAATGGCGCATTTTTCCGAGAACGAAGAGTCCCCGCGTGCAGGCGGCGAACTGGCCGGTGCGCGGGTGATCGACACTGGCGGCAACACGGCGTCGATCGTTGCCGCCGACGGCAATGGCCCCGATGCGCAGGTCTGGGTGCGGCTGGAACAGGGCGCGCAGGTGCTGGTGCCGGTCAAGCTGCTGGAACGGCAGGAAGACGGCGTCTACCGCCTGCCTTTCGCGTTTCGCTCGGCCGGCGCACAAGGCCCGGTGCAGATGAGTTTTCCGGTCATGGAAGAAGAACTGCACGTTGCCAAACGCGTGGTCGACACCGGACGCGGGGTGCGCATCCACAAGACCATTGCCGAACGCGAGCAGGTGGTCGAGCAGGACTTGCGTCGCGACGAGTTGCAGGTCGAGCATGTAGCGATCGGCCGCTTGCTCGATGACGGCGACGTGCCGCAGACGCGCTACGAAGGCGACACGCTGGTGGTGCCGGTGCTGGAAGAGGTGCTGGTGGTGCAGAAGCAGTTGCTGCTCAAGGAAGAGGTGCGCGTCACGCGCCGCCGACGCCAGGAAACCGTCACGCAGACAGTGCTGTTGCGAACCGAACAGATCGAAGTGGAACGCTTCGACGAAGGACGTTAGCAGGCACATCTTATGCGTCCGGGTTTCGTCCCGCGGCGACACCGGCCTGCCTGGGCCGGCGCGCCGGGCAATCATGATTCATAGGAGATTCTCATCATGGAAAATACCGTAGTTGGCGTATACGACAGCTATGCTCAAGCGCAAAACGCGATGAACGAACTGCTTGCTCACGGGTTTTCCCGTAGCAATGTGCAGATGAGCTCGAATACGGAAGAAGCCAGGAAGGGCGATGCCGGCGAATCGGGTATCGGCCATTTCTTCCGCTCGCTGTTCGGGATGGAAGAGCATCACGAAGACCGCAACATTTATTCGGAAGCGGTGCGGCGCGGCGGCGTCGTGGTGGCCGTTGACACTGATAGCGACGAGAACCGCGAACGCGCGGTCGAGATCCTGAGCCGCTTCTATCCGGCCGATATCGACGAGCGTGCGGCGCACTGGCGCAGCCAGGGATGGAGCGGCTATGACGAAAACGCGCCGATAATGACCGATAGCGAGATCGAGAAGGAACGCAGCCTGTATGGACAGGGACGCACGGAAGGCACGGAAGGCGAAACGCGCATTCCCGTGGTGGAAGAAGAGCTGCGCGTGGGCAAGCGTGAAGTGCAGCGCGGCGGCGTGCGCGTGTATCAGCGCGTCACCGAAAAGCCGGTGCATGAATCGGTGCAACTGCGCGAAGAGCATGTGAAGGTCGAACGGCATCCGGTCGACCAGCCAGCCACCGAAGCCGACATGGCCGCTTTCAAGGAGGGCTCGGTCGAGGTGCGCGAAATGGCGGAAGAACCGGTGGTGGCGAAGACTGCCCACGTGGTCGAAGAAGTCGTGGTTGGCAAGGAGGTCACGCAAGAGACGGCCAATATCGACGACTCGGTACGCCGCACCGACGTCGAGGTCGAGCAGCTCGGCGCAGATACCAGCCGCACCGGCGACTATGCCGACACCCGGGCCACGGCGGACGATGCCGACTTCCGCAAGCACTGGCAGACTGCGTACGGGCAATCGGGCGGGCGTTATGAAGATTACGACGCAGCATATCGCTACGGCTCGACCATGGCCGGCACCGAAGGCTACCAGAACTATCGCTGGGAAGATGTAGAACCGCAGATGCGCAGCGACTGGGAGTCGCGCCATCCCGAAAGCACCTGGGACAAGGTGAAGGACGCGGTGCGCTACGGCGCCGAGCGCGTAACGGGACACACCCGGCATTGATGTCGTTTGTGCCGCCCTTCGCCGGCAGTGCCGGAGAAGAGGCGGTCGAACGCGTCTTCAAAAAACGTCGATCGAAATCAACAACCTGTCATTCCGAGCGCAGCGAGGAATGACAGTGATTTTTGCAGGTTGAGGCAGCTTGCCCTCAATCCCCCAGTTTCCCCGCCTCCGCCAGCTCCCGGATCATGCGTATCGTGTCGATATCCGACTCCTGGTACGCCGAGCGCCGGAACTCGTCGTAGAACGCGTTCGCGGTGTCTTCTTCCGCGCTGGCGCCGTCGTTGTATTCGAAGCGCACGAAAAAAATCTCCGGTTCCGGTTCTTCGATGGTCATCGTCAGGTGCGATTCCGGAATTCCCTTCTGCGGCGGCACGTGATACGCGACCTGTTCCTGCGGCAGGAAACTCACGCGGTCGTGCACGACGAGGTCGCCGTAGTGCAGTTCCCGCGACAGCGACAGCGGGCCTTTTTCAAGAATGTGGCAACGGTCGAGATAGGGTACGAAGGCCTTCGGCGTTTCCGCACGCAGCACCAGGCCGCGCCAGATTTGCTCGCGCGACAGCGGATCGAGCAGCGGATTGAGCGGGTCGTTGATTTCGACAAGATGGGCAAATTTCATGATGACATCCAGGACAATCGGTGAGTGTAACGCGAGAGCAGGCATCGTGCCCCCTCAACCCCCGCTATTGGCGCGCACACGGCTGTCGCGCGGATACCACGGGACAGGCAACGCGCATTGCTGCGGGATGATATGTCGGCAATACTCGGAAGGCTTGCGCCCGAAGGTTTGTGTCAGCGGCGCGGGCATTCGCATCTGCCAACATTTCTCAGACGGAAGACCGATCTCCATGTCATCGACATCACTCACTCTGCGCCTGCTCGCCGCCGGCGTCATGGCCGCCGCAACCATTCCCGCGCCGGCCGAGGATCAAGCCCATTGGGGTTATCAGGGCGCGCACGGCGCGCAGCACTGGGGTGACATCGAAGCCGGCTTTGCCGAATGCAAGCTCGGCAAGGAGCAATCGCCTATCGACATCCGCGGCGCGAAAAAATCCGCACTCTCCGCGATCGCCTTCGGCTATGCCCAAAGCGACGCGGAAATCGTCAACAACGGCCATACCGTCCAAGTCAACCTTACCGCTGGCGGCACGGTGACGCTCGACGGCGCCGAGTACAAACTGCTGCAGTTCCATTTCCACACGCCGAGCGAAGAAAAGATCAAGGGCAAGGCCTACCCGATGGTCGCCCACCTGGTGCACAAGAATGCCGAAGGCCAGCTGGCGGTGGTTGCCGTGCTGTTCAAGCAGGGTAAGGAAAACGCCGCGCTCAAGGGCGTCTTCGACGCGCTGCCGGCGAAAGAGGGCGAGACCCGCGCGCTGAGCGGTGGCTTCAATCCGGCCGACATCCTGCCGGCCGACCGCGCCTACTACAAGTTCATGGGGTCGCTGACCACGCCGCCGTGCAGCGAAGGCGTGCACTGGCAGGTATTGAAGCAGCCGGTGGAGATCTCGAAGGCACAGATCGCCGCCTTCCGCAAGCTGTACAAGATGAACGCGCGTCCGGTGCAGCCGCTGAACGGGCGCAAGATCGAGGAGAGCTGACCGGCAGGCGCGCCGGTAATGCAGGCCTCCGTGCCTGCACAACTGTCATGTCAAAGGGCTGTTACGGGCCTGCTCAGAAAAACTGCGACCACTCCTCGATCCAGCCCGGCACCGCATCGCGTTCCATCGGCTTGGCGATGTAATAACCCTGCGCATAGGTGCAGCCCAGGTCGCGCAGCAGGTCCCAGTCTTCGCGCGTTTCCACGCCGACCGCGACCGAATTGCGGCGCAGTTTCTTTGCCAGTTCCAGGCAGGAACTGAGCGCGATATGCATCTGCTCGTTCTGCGCCGCGCCGGCGACGAAAGAGCGGTCGATCTTGAGGTCGAGGAAGGGGATGCGCAGCAGTTGCTGCAGGTTGGAGTGCGCGGTGCCGTAGTCGTCGATCGACAGTCCGAAGCCTTTCATGCGCAACCGCGCGATGTTCTCCAGGCAGACCGGAACATCGGTCATCGCCATCAGTTCGGTGATCTCGAAGGTGATGTATTCCGGATCGATGCCGTGCTGGGCGATGTGCTTGAGGATCTTTTCCGCCAGCCCCTGTTCCGCCAGTGAAGTCACCGACAGGTTGATCGACACCGACAGCATCAGCCCGCGGTCGTGCCAGGTGCGGCAGGCGGCGACCGAACGCTCGATCACCAGCCAGGTCAGGTCTTCCATGTGGCCGCTGGCTTCCAGCACCGGGATGAACGCGCCGGGCGTGACGATGCCGTACTGCGGGTGACGCCAGCGCACGAAGGCCTCGACCGCCTTCACCTTGCCGGTCGCCAGTTCCACCTTGGGCTGGAAGAACGGTTCGAATTCGCCGGCCTGTACGCCGCGCCGGATCTCTTCCAGCGTGAACGTGGGCAGCGCCTTTTTCAGTTCATGCGCGCGCACTGCCGGCGGCCGGTACAGCGCGATCAGGTTCTGTAGCACGTCCGGCGTGGCCGGCTTTTCGAAACTGCCGAGCAGGTCGATGCCGTAGGCTTTCGACATCGTCTCTACCGAAAACAGCAGCGCCGAACCGAGCGCGCTGGTCAGCACGATGGCGGTCTGGTGCGCACCGTTGGCCAGGTGGCGAACCAGTTCGATGCCGTCCATGTCCGGCATGTTGAGGTCGATGAAGCTGATATCGATCGGATGCCGGTTCTTTTTCAGGATGTCCAGCGCAACCCGGCCGTTCTCGGCTTCGACGATATGCTGCGCGCCGAGCCTGGTCAGCATCACCGCCAGCCAGTGGCGCTGGAACTCGTCGTCCTCTGCAATCAGAAAATGCAGATCGGCAATCGGTACCGGATTTTCCTTGTTCATGGCCTTGGTTTCCGCATGCGGACAGACGCCGCCGTTTCCAAATAGCACTACATTACCGGAAATCGATTCCGACAGGAACTGTTTGCGGGAAGGAGGTGTCTGGTTTCCGGACAGGTGCGCCGGGGGCGGGCCGGGCTACCGGCTCCCATAAACGCGGGATTGCGAGCGCAACGAGCTTTCGCTATAACAACGGGCCTTGTCAATCAGATATGTTTCCATGAAATCGTACTACGACCTGCTCGGAGTGCGCCGCCAGGCTGGCCTGCACGAAATCGAGCAAAATTATCGCCGCCATCTGGACCGCCACACGATCTGCAATGCAGGACGCAAGCTGCGCAAGAAAGACCAGTTGCGCCTGCAAAACATGCGCAATGCCTTCCTGGTGCTGTCGTCGCCGGCACGCCGCCAGCAGTATGACCGCCTGCTGCAGCAAGCCGAGCAGCGGCGCGACCGCGTGCTCGATATCGGCGGTGCGATCGTCGCGGTTTCCGCGCTGGTGATCGGACTGGTGTTAATGGGAGGAAGCGCCTACTTCCGCGATAACGATGCGCAGGTATCAGCCCCGCAAGCCAATGCCGCGCACCCAGCGCCGCAACCCGCCGGCCGCTGATGGGCGCGGCTGGCGCTATATCGGACTTATCGGCGGCTTTATCGGCGGCTTTGCCGGACGGTCGAGGCAGCGCTGCACCAGCGAGCCGAGTGTGCGCACTGCGCTGTCGATCTCCCCGCTCCACGCGTTGCCGCAATTGAGGCGCAGGTAGTTGCCGAACTTGCCGGACGCCGAGAACAGCGGGCCGGGCATGAAGGAGACCTGTTTTGCGATCGCCAGGTCGTGCAGGGCCAGCGAATCGACCTGTTCCGGCATCTGCACCCACAGCACCAGGCCGCCCTGCGGCGCCGATACCGAGCATTCGGCGGGAAAGTATCCGGACACCGCATCGGACATGCGCGACACCCGCTGCATCAGCGCGCGCCGCATCCTGCGCACCTGGTTGTCGTAGCTGCTGCTGGCGATGAACTCCGCCAGCACCACCTGGAAGAAATGGTTGGTGCCGCCGCTCGATACGTTTTTCAGGAATGCCGCCTGCTGCGCATAGCGGCCCGCCGCCACGTAACCGACGCGCACCGACGGACTGACAATCTTGGAGAACGACGAGCACAGCAGAACATGCCCGCTGCCGTCGTAGGCCTTCACCGGCCACGGCCGCTCCGCGCCGAAGCACAGATCGCCGTACACATCGTCCTCGATCAACGGCACGTCGTACTGCGTGAGCAGCGCCGCCAGCCGCTTCTTGTTCTGTTCCGGCATGATGCAGCCGAGCGGATTGTTCGCGTTGGGCACCAGCAGGCATGCCTGCACCAGGCCTTCGCGCATCGCCAGTTCCAGCGCGTCGATCGACGGTCCGGTCTTCGGATCGGTCGGGATCTCGAACGCCTTCATGCCCAGGCTCTCGATCAGCTGCAGCAGCAGGAAATAGGTCGGCGACTCGATCGCGATGGTGTCGCCCGGTTTGGCGACCGCGCGCAGCGCCAGGCCCATCGCCTCGCCGCAGGAATTGGTGACCGTGATTTCGCGCGGATCGAGCCGGCCCCAATCGACTGCGCGGCGCACCACCTGCCGCACGAAACCGGAGTCGTTGGTATCGAAGCAGCCGTCCTGCACGAACAGGTCCGGCCGCCGGCGCGCGACGCTGCCGGTAACCTGCTGCAGGCGCTTGACCGGCAGCAGATCGTCTGCCGGCCATGACAGCGCCAACTGCTGCATGCCCGGCGTCTTGTTCGCCCTCAGCACCCGCATCAGCAGGTTGTTGATGCCGACATAGGTCGGCTCGTTCAGGCATTGCGACGCCGAGGTGCCGACCAGGTTACGCGCGCGGTGGCGCACATAGAAACCGGCCTGCGGGCGCGCATCGATCAGCCCGCGGTCTTCCAGCAGGCGCAAGGCCTGCATCACCGTGCTGATCGACAGCCGCTTCTGCTGCGACAGGTGACGGATCGACGGCAGCCGGTCGCCCGGCGCGAAGACCTTGTTCGCGATCAGCGTGCCGAGCTCGTCGGCCAGGTGTTCATAGAGATTGATCTGTGCGGACATGGTGGAGCCTGTCGGTTGCGGTTCAAGGGATTGCGGGCTTTAGTGGTCTGCTTCGCAATTGATTGAACACAAAAGCGCGTCTTTTCGCGCCATGCGTCGTTGCCAATCCTCGCGATAGTCCCACTATCGCTGCGGTTGGCGCCTGGCCTGACAGCTCGGCGCCCCCACGAAAATCCCTCGCTTTTGTTAGTTCAACCAACTGCGAAGCAGACCACTTGATTCTGCGGCGGCGAGTCCCGCTTGAGGAAGATACAGCGAGGTGCATTTTTGACCAGAACAGTTTAAGGCCGGAGCCACTGTGATGGTAACAATTTCGATTCGCTGCGTCTGTTGTGCTCTTCGTCGCACACATAATGAAATGCCGGGCATTCCTGATCGGGAAATAAAATGCGACACGCGGTGACAATGATCGAACTATCCTGCAGACCCTTTCCCTGCAGCCTGGCGCACCAAACGAAAGCCAAGATCCGCTCCGCGGAATTGCGGTGAGTGCGTGTCGCAAGCGCTTAACGTGCTGTCCGAATCCGATGTGACGCTGCCGCCGCAGTACCAATACATCCGGTAGATGCCGTCCTTGACCTGGCCGAGACTGATTGAGCTGTCGGTCCATTCCGCCACATTGCCTGACATGTCGTACAAGCCTAGCTGGTTGGGTTTTTTCAATGCCACTGCATGGAGGCCGGCATCGGTAGCACCGCCAATCCAGGCGACATCATCCGGTGTATCGCTGCCGGAAAACGCAAGGCCGTAGCTGCCTTGATCCAGCGCCGCCGGCCCGCCTCTTGCCGCGATCTGCCATTCCGCAACAGTTGGAAGGCGATATCCGTCCGCGGCAGCATCCCGCTCCACGATCAGGTCCGCTTGCACCTGCTGTGCGTTTTTGACCACGGCTCCCTTGGAATCGCGATACACAGCCTTGCGCCCGGAAACGGCGCTGAGTGCGTTGGCAAACACGCAGGCATCCCACCAGGACACACCCGCGACCGGGAGAAGAGCGGATTGCGCTTCACCGCGCGCATCGCATTCCAATGGCGCCAGTTGATATCCGTACCCCGTCATCGACAGTTCACGCACCCGCGCATACAGCTCGCAAGTCACTTCCGTTCGCATGATGTAAAGACTGGAGATGCCGGTATTGGCATGTGCGCGGTAATCCTTTTTGCCGAATACCGGACCGACGTAGTAGCGGCCTGCTGAAATGGCGATCTCGGGAATGTCCGGTTTGATGGGGGCAGCCGTTCTTGAAAAGATATAAGCCAGTATCAACAGTCCACCAACGATGAGGGTGCCAGCACGCAAATATCTGGTCAGGAATTTTTCAGGCATGAGAGGCGATACGATTTGCACAGTTCTTCAAGATATTGCTGCAACGGGCGATTGGAGATGGTGTCGCCGGCGGGCGGCGGTTTTGCGTGCGCCACCGTCATGCCGCACGCCTCATTTGCCGATGCAAGCATGGTTTTTCTGCTGCTGCCAGCGCCCGCCCGCATATTTCAAGGTGATTTCGGCAAATTCCATTTTTCCTCTCGGCGCAACGCAAGCGGCTGAGAACAATAGTTCGACATTCGAGCGCCAACGAACGGAAGTCCACTTTATCGGCGTTTCCTGTGGCCGGCTCGGCGCAATTGCGATGCCAGTGGCACGCTCCTGCTCCTTGAATAGTTCCCGCTGTGCGGATGGCCACTTGATCAGCTCATAGAAACAGGAAAGGGATTCGATGCATCCTGCCGACAGGATGGTTTTTCCGTTCGGCGAGATTGAATATGCGCTGCCGACATACGCTTCCTTGCCCGTACGATCCGATAAGAAAATGGTTTCGCTATTCATTTTCTCCGCTTCGATTACGTAGGCATCAATCTTGTTCAGATAGCCCTTGTATCGATATTCGACATACGTGCCGCCGTCCACTCTCAAGTTGCTCTTGTATCGACGCCTTTCACCATTAGACAAGCGAATCGAAAGAACGCCGTTGCCGTGATTGACGCGCGCATTTCCAGGTGGTGCGACTGTAGCCGTCTTATGCGCAGTGCGAATGGCATCGGCGGCCGGCACCGGTCGCGCGAAGGCCGGCAAGGCAAGCATGATGCACAAGTTCAGTATTGAATGGACGAGGTTAGGAACCGGGATCAGCATGTCGCGCATATTCTTGCAGGGTTTCAGGTGAAATCCGTTTACTTCTGCAGTTCCGCGTCGACCAGTTCGCCCAGCACCCGAACCGCATTCTCGATTTCGATCGACCATGCATTGCCGCAATTGAGCCGCATGTAGTTCCTGAACTTGCCGCCGGCAGAAAACAATACGCCAGGCATGATGCCAATCCGCTTCGCAATCGCTCGTTCGTGCAGCTTCAGCGCATCGATGGATTCCGGCATCTGCACCCAGAGCGTGTTGCCGCCTTGTGGCGTCGACACCGAACAGTCGGCGGGAAAATATTCGAGCACTGCATCCGACATGCGGGCAATGCGTTGCGCCGTCGTGCGCCGGAGCTTGCGCAAATGGCTGTCGTAGCTGCTGCTGCCGATGAAGTCGGCGAGCACTGCCTGGAAAAAATGGTTCGTGCCACCGCTCGCCACGTTCTTCAGCAAGGCCACCTGTTGCGCATACCGTCCAGCCACAACATAGCCTACCCGCACAGTCGGGCTCAGTATTTTGGCATCGGAAGAGCATAGCAGTACGCGTCCCCCGGTATCGTAGGCTTTCACTGGCCAGGGGCGCTCCGGCGCAAAGCACAGGTCGCCATAGACATCATCCTCGATCAGCGGCATGTCGTACTGCGCCAACAGTCCCGCAAGCCGTCTCTTGTTTTCTTCCGGCATGACGGAACCGAGCGGGTTGTTGGCGTTCGGCACCAGCAGGCAGGCCTGCGCCAGTCCCTCGCGCATCACCAATTCCAGTGCATCGATCGACGGGCCGGTCTTGGGATCGGTCGGAATTTCAAGCGCCTTCATGCCAAGGCTTTCGATCAGTTGCAGCAGCACAAAATAGGTTGGCGACTCGATGGCGATGGTGTCGCCGGGCTTTGCCACTGCGCGCAGCGCGAGCGATATGCCTTCCGTGCAGGAATTGGTCACGACCAGCTCATGCGGATCGATCTTCCCCCAGTCGACGGCGCGCCGGACAATTTGACGCACGAAGTTCGGCTCGTTGGTTTCAAAGCAGCCGTCCATGGCAAGCAGATCCGGATTGCGGCGCGCTACAGCGGCTATCGTCTGCTGCATGCGCCTGATCGGCAGCAGGTCGGGCGGCTGCCATCCCAGGCTCAGTTGCAATACGCCCGGCTTCTTGTTCGCCTTCAGCACGCGCATGAGCAGGTTGTTGATGCCGACATAGGTCGACTCCGTCGCGGCTTGCGTTTCACAGGGGGCGATCAGGCTGCGGGCACGATGCCGCACATAGAAGCCTGCCTGCGGTCGCACATCGACCAGGCCGCGGTCTTCCAGCAGGCGCAAGGCCTGCATCACCGTGCTGATCGACAGCCGCTTCTGCTGCGACAGGTGACGGATCGACGGCAGCCGGTCGCCCGGCGCGAAGACCTTGTTCGCGATCAGCGTGCCGAGCTCGTCGGCCAGGTGTTCATAGAGATTGATCTGTGCGGACATGGTGGAGCCTGTCGGTTGCGGTTCAAGGGATTGCGGGCTTTAGTGGTCTGCTTCGCAATTGATTGAACACAAAAGCGCGTCTTTTCGCGCCATGCGTCGTTGCCAATCCTCGCGATAGTCCCACTATCGCTGCGGTTGGCGCCTGGCCTGACAGCTCGGCGCCCCCACGAAAATCCCTCGCTTTTGTTAGTTCAACCAACTGCGAAGCAGACCACTTGATTCTGCGGCGGCGAGTCCCGCTTGAGGAAGATACAGCGAGGTGCATTTTTGACCAGAACAGTTTAAGGCCGGAGCCACTGTGATGGTAACAATTTCGATTCGCTGCGCCTGTTGTGCTCTTCGTCGCACACGTAAGCTGTGTCTTCATCAAACGAAAGGAGAGATACGATGCAACCCAGAGTATTGGCAGCAACACAGAGTCGGGTCGAATGCGAACTGCACGAGAACCATCCCCTGCGTCTGATCGGCGCGGAAGGCCGCCGCATGAAGTGTCTCTCCGGCGTGTTGTGGATCACCGCATACGACCAGCCGATCGACGTCTTCCTGCGCCCCGGCCAGACCTACGTGATTCCCAACGGCGGCCTGGTGCTGGCGGAAGCGGTCGGCGAGGCTCGCATGCAGGTGGAATTGCCGCGCGTGTTCGATTATGCGCCATACCAGGCGGGCGTGGCCGCAGCGTTCCAGCGCCTGCTTGGCGGTGTACGCGGCCTGTCTGTCAGGCGTCGCAGGGTCGCCGGCTAAACGTTTTTTTGAAGTAGTGTAGGCCTCCGTGCCTGCACCATCCATGTCAACAGGTGTTTGCCGACCCGTTTGGACGGAAACAAGGGGGGCGTTGGGTATGGGCCCCCGCATTCACTCCTCGTTGTCCCGAACGCAGTGAGCGATCTTCACCCATTGAACCTTCAATTCAATCTACGCTTCAACGCCACTGTCCTCGCTATCAGCATGAACAGCGCTTCCGGCCTGACTCGGTTGCCCCGGCCATTCACGACTGTCGTTATTGGCACGCGCTACACATCTGAGACCAAAATGTTATTTAATTGACATTAAAAAATGAATGTGTGACCATTCCGGGGCGAGCTTTACTTCTGATGTGTCTCATCAACTTCGTCCACCCACCCATCATCCGGAGATTCACATGTCTGGCAGCTTTGTCACTCTTCGCAATTTCAGCGAGAACGAACTCATTTTCGACGAGATGGAAACAAGGGACATACTCAAATTCTTTTTCCCGCATGTGAAGCAACGGATTCACGAGGTACCCATGACAACAGCGCTTCGAAATTTCGCGCAAGGACTGTTGGTTGAAGCCATCGATGCAACGTATGCGCTAGGTTACGTCGAGATTCTCCTCAATACCTTTTATAGCCCCAGCCAAGGGCTGAAGAAGGCGTTGATGAAGGCGGCGAAAAAAGCGGCAAGACATTGGTTCAAACATGCTACGGATCGGAATCTTCACAACGCCAGGGTCGCAGAGTCGGTCAGGCGCCAGCTCTCGAATGCCTTTGCGACTCCCATGCAGGAACAGTTGGATGGCCTGGCGCTCGCGCCAATGAGGGGAACGCGCCTCACGATGTACGTCCGATATCGACGCCCGTCCAGGCTCGAAACGGTGTGGGGCTAAGATGGCTCGGGCAAAAAAGGCACTGACATGGACAGTCGCGCTGCTATTCGCCTTGTTCGTCGGCATATGGACGTATTACGTTGCGACCAGCCTAAGACACGTCTACGTTTTGCTCGACTGCAGCAAGGGACAAGTCAGCATGATTCCGCAATTCTTATGCCGAAACTATCTCTTCCGTTTCGGACTTGCTGCGGATGACGTCGCACAAATCAACCATGACGGAAGCTTGTTCCACGTTGTCTCCACGGCCGATCAGATGGATCAGGTCCAGCTACTTGAATTCCTGCTCAAGCACGGTGTCGCCATTAACGGCCTGGATGGAAGAGTCGGAATCACAGCACTGCACGGTGCAGCGCTCGATAACAATGTGGAAGTCGCCGAACTTCTCTTGCAACACGGCGCTGATCGGCTGATCAGGGACAGGAAACACGGTTTGACACCGTTTGAATTTGCGCAGCGGGCCGGCGAAAAATCGGACCGGCCGGACCGCACGGCGATGATGCGTCTCCTTCAACAAGAAGGTGCCCGGATTCCATAGCGGATTTGGTTTTCCCGCTTCAATCCAGCGTCTGCCGATACCGCTTCAACGCCACCGCCCCCGCCGCCAGCATGAACAGCGCGATCGGCCACACCTCCGGCGCGATATCCGCCGCGCCGTTCCCCTTGAGCATGATGCCGCGCACGATGCGCAGGAAATGCGTGAGCGGCAGCGCCTCGCCGATCCACTGCGCCCATACCGGCATCCCGCGGAACGGGAACATGAAACCCGACAACAGTATCGACGGCAGGAAAAAGAAGAACGTCAGCTGCATCGCTTGCAACTGATTGCGCGCCACTGTCGAGAACGTGAATCCGACCGCGAGGTTGGCGGCGATGAACACCACCAGCGCCGCCGACAGCAGCGCCATGCCGCCGACCATCGGCACATCGAACAGCAGGCGCGCCGCCAGCAGGATCACTGTCACCTGCACATAGCCGATCAGGATGTAGGGCGCGATCTTGCCGACCATGACTTCCAGCGGCTTCACCGGCGTCGCCAGCAGGTTTTCCATCGTGCCGCGCTCGCGTTCGCGCGTCATTGCCAGTGAGGTCATCATCACCATCGTCATGGTCAGGATCACGCCGATCAGACCGGGCACGATGTTGTAGCGTGAAATGCCTTCCGGGTTGTAGCGCCGCTGGGTGCGGATCTCGAACGGCGTATCGCCGCCCTGCAGCGCGCGCAGCGGCCCTTGCAAGTCATGCGCCAGCGCCTGCCGGCTGATCGCATTGAGCGCGGCCAGTGCATTGCCGGACGCGGCCGGGTCGGTGGCGTCGGCCGCCAGCAGCACCACCGGATGTTCGCCGCGCAGCAGTTGCCGCGAAAAATCCGGTGGAATCACCAGCAGGAATTGCACCTCGCCCTGATCCAGCAGTCGGTCGCCTTCGGTCTCGCTGCGCGGCCGCTCGGTAATGCGGAAGTAGCCGGAATTTTCCAGCCCGGCAATCAGGCTGCGCGAGAACTCGCTCTGGTCAGCCGCCACCACCGCCATCGGCAAACGCTTCGGATCGGTGTTGATTGCGTAGCCAAACAGTACCAGTTGCATGATCGGCACCGCGATCATCATCGCGAAGGTCAGCCGGTCGCGCCGTATCTGGCGGAACTCCTTGATCAGGATGGCGAGCAGGCGCGACAGGTTCATACCGGGCCTCGCCGCGCAAATTGTTTTTTTCCCCTGACAGGGCTGCGGGATGCACCTATCCTTGCAACAGACATTCGAGGGCGGGTATCGGCGGCCGGTCGTGCTGCACACTTTCCCCGTCGTTCCCGCGCAGGCGGGAACCCATAAGCCGGGTGACGGAGCGGACTCACCATGGATCCCCGCCTGCGCGGGAATGATCGGGGAAAGGTGCGGTCAATTCTGCCGCTGGCGCCCGCACTCGGGCAATTCAGCCCTGTGCAACGACATGTGCACAGGGCAAGCGCGTCAAACATCGATTTGCGTGTCATCTCAGATCGTCTTTCGTGTTCTGCATCAACGCGATGAACACATCTTCCAGCGTGGTGTCGACCGCTTCAATATGCAGGCCGCCGGCACGATGCCGCGCGAGCAGGGCATCCAGTTCCTCTTTCGATGCCGCACTCACATGCAAGGTATTGCCGAACGATGCGACATTGATCGACTCTTGCGCGCGCAGTTCCCGCGCCACATTCGCCAGGTCGCCGCCGGTGATCGCCACCGTCGTCAGTCCCGCCTGCGCCACCAGTTCCGCCGCCGTGCCCTGCGCCAGCAAATGCCCATAGGAGATGTACGCGAGTTGATGACAGCGCTCCGCCTCATCCATGTAATGCGTCGACACCAGCACCGTCAGGCCGTCGGCGGCGAGGTCGTGCAGATGGTCCCAGAACTCGCGCCGCGCCTTCGGGTCGACGCCGGCGGTCGGTTCGTCGAGCAGCAGCAGTTGCGGCTCGTGCAGCAGGCAGGCGGCCAGCGCCAGTCGCTGCTTCCAGCCGCCCGACAGCGCGCCGGCCAGTTGCGAACGGCGGCCGGCGAGGCCGAGCTGCTCCAGCGTCTCGCGCACCCGGCTTTCGCGCTGCGGCACTTCGTACACGCGCGCAATGAAAGACAGGTTTTCCTCGATGCTCAGGTCTTCATACAACCCGAAGCGCTGCGTCATGTAGCCGACATGCGGCTTGATCTTGCGCGACTCGGTGCGGATGTCGTAACCGAGGCAGGTGCCGCTGCCGTCGTCCGGCGTCAGCAGGCCGCACAGCATGCGGATGGTGGTGGTCTTGCCGCTGCCGTTGGGGCCGAGGAAGCCGTAGATGCGGCCGCGCGCGACGCGCATGTCGACATGGTCGACCACGGTGCGGTTGCCGTAGCGCTTGGTCAGCCCATGGACATCGATGATTGCGGACTCGTCCATTACGGCTTTCCTGCTGACGCCAGCCGGACTTCAAGCGGTTGGCCGGGATGCAGCAATATTGCCTGCTGCGCAACGGGGCGTGCCTCGATCATGAACACCAGCGTGGCGCGGTTTTCCTTGCTGTAGATGAGCGGTGACGTGTATTCCGGCGCGTTGGCGATGAAGCTGATTTTCGCCGGCACAGGTTCGCCGCAGCCGTCGCAGCGCAGCGTCACATCCTGCCCGATGCGCAATGCGCCGAGCATCGCTTCCGGCACGAAGAAGCGCGCCTTGATGTTCTGCGGCGGCAGCAGGCTGACCACTGGGCTGCCTGCCGGCACGAACTCGCCTTCGCGGTACAGCACGTCGTTGACTTCGGATTTCATCGGCACGCGCTGGGTCTTCTGTTCCAGCGTCCACTGCGCCTGCGCGAGTTGTGCCTCGGCCGCCTTCAGTTCCTGTTCTGCGGCGGCGATTTCGTCGCTGCGCGCACCCAGCCGCGCGACACGCAACTGCGCCCGTAATTCATTGACGCGCGCCTGGTCGCGTTCGACGGCCGTACGCGCTTCGTCCAGATGCGCCGGCGACACGAACTTGTCGGCCACCAGCTTGCGCTGCCGTGCCAGGTTGGCATTCGATAACTGCAACGCCGCCTGCGCCTGCGACAACTGCGCCTGAAGCGCCGCGATCTCGTCCGGACGCTTGCCCTTTTTCAGGTTCGCCAGTTGCGCCTGCGCCCGCTGCACGCGCGCCTCGGCTTCCTCGCGCGCGGCGCGTTCGCTGTCCTGTTCCAGCACGAAGGCCGGCGCATTCGCATCGACCTTGTCGCCGCGCCGCACCAGCAGTTGCGTCAGCGTGCCGCCGACCGGCGATGCCAGCCGCACATACTCCGCCTCGGCATAGCCGGGATAGTAGTCGTCGACCTTGTCCGAGCAGCCCGCCAGCAGCGCGGCGAGGCCGGAAATCAGCAGGACTTGTTTCATGGGAGGCTCCGCAGATGGCGTAAGCCATTGTACAAAACACATGCCATGCGGTGCCCGGCGCCAGATCAACTTTGCAGTTGCCAGAGTGGCAAATGCGCGGCGTGGCGTCAGCCTGCGCTGCTACAATGGCCCGCTTTGCTTCTCCGGTATTTCGCATGTCCCACGCTCCGTACAACGCGCCCTCCGGCATGAACCGCCCGCAAAGCGAAGCGGTCCACTACATGGACGGTCCCTGCCTGGTGCTGGCCGGCGCCGGCTCCGGCAAGACGCGCGTAATCACGCAAAAGATCGCGCACCTGGTCGAGCAATGCGGCTACGAAGCCCGCAACATCGCCGCCGTCACCTTCACCAACAAGGCCGCGCTCGAAATGCAGGAGCGCATCGCCAAGCTGCTGAAAAATCCCAAGGAAGCCAAGCACCTCACCGTCTGTACCTTCCACTCGCTCGGCGTGCAGATCCTGCGCCGCGAAGCGAAGGAGCTTGGCCTGAAAGACCGCTTCTCCATCATGGACAGCGACGACTGCTTCTCGCTGGTGCAGGATCTCGCCTGCACCACCGACAAGCAGGAGATCCGCCGCATCCAGACCGCGATGTCGCTGTGGAAGAATGGCCTGGTCGACCCCGACCTCGCATTGAAGCAGGCCGTCACTGAAGACGAGGCGCAAGCCGCGCGCATCTACCGCAACTACGTCGCGACATTGTCTTCCTACCAGGCGGTCGACTTCGACGACCTGATCCGCCTGCCGGTCGAACTGTTCCGCAACAACGAGCCGGTGCGCGACCGCTGGCAGCGCAAGCTGCGCTACCTGCTGGTCGACGAATACCAGGACACCAACACCTGCCAGTATGAACTGGTCAAGCTGCTGGTCACCGGCATCGGCAAGAAACCGATGTTTACCGCCGTGGGCGACGACGACCAGGCGATCTACGCGTGGCGCGGTGCCACCATCGAAAACCTCAAGCAGTTGCAGGTCGACTTCCCCGACCTGAAAGTGATCAAGCTGGAACAGAACTACCGTTCGTCCACCCGCATCCTGCAAGCCGCCAACGCCGTCATCTCCAACAACCCCAAGCTGTTCGAAAAGCAGTTGTGGTCCGAACACGGTCTGGGCGATCCGGTCAAGGTGCTGGCGATGCAGGACGACGAACAGGAAGCGGAACAGGTCGCGATCATGATCTCCGCACACAAGTTTGAACGCCGCGCCAAGTTCTCTGACTACGCGATCCTGTATCGCGGCAATCATCAGGCGCGCGTGATCGAACAGGCGCTGCGCAAGGAACGCATCCCCTACACCATCTCCGGCGGCCAGAGCTTCTTTGACCGCGCCGAGATCAAGGACATCGTCAGCTACCTGCGCCTGGTCGCCAACGGCGACGACGACCCAGCTTTCATCCGCGCCGTCACCACGCCCAAGCGCGGCGTCGGCCAATCCACGCTGGAAGCGCTCGGCGCCTTCGCCGGCCAGTGGCAGTGCTCCTTGTTCGAAGCCGTGTTCAAGGGCGGCATCGAATCCAAGCTCGCCGACCGCCAGCTCAACCCGCTGCGCGAGTTCTGCCACTTCATCAACGGCCTCGAAGCGCGCGCCTCCAAGCGCGGCGAAAATGCCGCCGAGCTGCTCGACGAGATGATGAAAGAGATCAATTACGAAGCCTACCTCT
>CBIHRJ010000060.1:0-33348 GCA_966212445.1 uncultured Noviherbaspirillum sp.
CGGGGGGGGCCCCCCCCGCCCCCCCGGGCCCCCCCCCCGTGGGGGTGGGGGGGCCCCCCCCCCCGCACTGGGGGGTCTGGGGGGGGGCCCCCCCCCCTACGCATTCTTCGCATTCATCCGGACCGGATCGTCCCGCCCTGCAAGGCGTATCCATATCAACACGGCACAAATCAAAACCAAGAGGTAATTTGCAATGAGTACGATTCGTTTAGTCGGCATTTCGGGCAGCCTGCGCCAGGCTTCGAGCAACACCGCGGTCCTGCGCACGCTGCAGGAGTCGATGCCGGCAGGCGTCGAGATGGAGATGCTGCCGCTCGACGGCATCCCCTTGTACAACCAGGACCTCGACGGCCCCAATCCGCCGGATGCGGTGCGCAGCTTCAAGGATGCCATCGCCGCATGCGACGGCATCGTGATCTGCTCTCCCGAATACAACTTCGGCATGTCCGGCGTGTTGAAGAACGCGCTCGACTGGGCATCGCGTCCCGCATTCGCATCGCCACTGAAGGACAAGCCGGTGCTGCTGATGAGCTGCTCGCCCGCATTCACCGGCGGCGTCCGTGCGCAGGCGCAGTTGCGCGAGACGCTGAGCGGAACCTTGTCGCGCGTGATTGCCCGCCCTCCCGTCGTGATGGCCGCGATTCACACCAAGATCGAGAACGGCCGCCTCACCGACGAGACCAACCTGAAGTTTGCGCTGGAGGCCGTCAACGACCTGATTGGAGAGGTCATCATGCTGCGCGCCAGAGAAATGGCAAAAAAAGGCTAACGTTGGCATTTTTTATATCGGACTTACAGAACATCCCTACATCCACAAACGTATACTTGTTTGAAATTATGTGCTAACGTTAGCATTATAAATGCGCAAACTTGCACACCCTCTCCATAACCATCGCGAGGTCCCCATGCTACCTGCAGTCAATCTCCGGCCGCCCTTCAACATCACCCGTACCAGCCATCTCGTGCTCCACGTCGCCGACCTGGCCAAGAGCCGGCATTTTTACGTCAACATCGTCGGACTGGTCGTCACCGAAGAGACCGAGGACACCTGCTACCTGCGCGGACTGGCCGAAGCCTGCCATCACAGCCTGGTGCTGGTGCAGACCAGCGGCGCAGCCACCTGCAAGCGCATCGGCTTCCGCGTGTTCTTCGAGGAAGACCTGGACCTCGCCCATGACTTCTTCAAGAAGGAAGGGTTGCCGGCCGAGTGGGTCGAGGTCGCGCACCAGGGACGCACCCTGCATGTCGAGGATCCCTACGGCACCAAGATCGAGCTGTGCGCGACCATGGAGACCCGCCCACGGCTCTATCTCGAGTTCGACAAATTCAAGGGTGCGCATGCCCAGCGCCTCGACCACTACCAGATCTTCTCGCCGGACACCTACAAGTCGTGCGAGTTTTACAGCCGCCTCGGCTTCCGCAACTCCGAGTACCTGGCGCATGGCGACAAGCTGCTGGGCGCCTTCATGTACCGCAAGGGCACCTGCCTGGACCTGGCCATCGTCCAGAACGACGGCCCCTGTCTGCATCACTTCGCCTACACCGTCTCCGAATCGCATCAGATCTTCACCGCCTGCGACCTGGCCGGCATGTACGGCTATGCGCATGAGGTGGAGCGCGGCCCCGGCCGTCACGGCCCGGGCGGCATGCTGTTCGTGTACCTGCGCGACCCGGACGGCCACCGCGTCGAAATATTCAACAGCCATTACCAGACCATCGACATCGAGATCGAGCCGGTGCGCTGGGAGGCTGCTTCCCTCAGCACCAGCGTGCGCTGGGGCTTGCCGGCGCCGCATCGCTGGTACTTCGAAGCGACCAGGTTCGAAGGCGCCGAGATCATCGAAACCGAAGTCAAACCCAATCCCGAAACCCTCGAGACTTACGTCCAGAAGCTCGCGGCAAAAAACTGAACTCACTGAATCAACAAGGATAAAGATCACATGGCACGCGTCAAATATCTCCAGCGCACCGACCCGGGCGCCAGCAGCGCCCTCTTCGACCGGCTCGAACGCGAACGCAAGGTCCCTACCGCAAACATCTTCCGCGCCCTTGCAAACGCGCCCGAACTCCTGGACCAGTTCCTTTCCTATGCGAATGCGATACGGGCGGTCAGCATCAGCCCCAAGCTGCGCGAACTGGCGATCCTCACCGTCGGGCACTGCACCGATTCCGAGTACGAGATCGCGCACCACCAGTCGCATGCGCTGAAGGCCGGCGTCAGTCCTGAACAGCTCAAGGTCGTTCCCGACTTCGAAACCTCGCCGCACTTCAATGAAGAAGAGCGTGCGGTGATGGCGCTGGCCAAAGAGTCCACCCTGAAGGTCAACGTCAGCGATGCGACCTGGAACCGGGCTGCCGCGTTCATGAGCGAGCGCCAGTTGGTGGAACTGGTGGCCAACATCGCCTGGTACAACTCCGGCGTGCGCTTCATGGGAGCGCTCGCCATCGACCTGGAAGAAGGCTATCGCTGACGGCGGCGCCTGTCCGGCATTTTTATCTTGATGCTTGCCTATCCGAGGAGACTTCAATGAATACGAAAAAAGTGCAACAAAAATTGCAACTTCAGCGCCGCACCTTCCTTGCGGGAACCGGCGCGCTGGCCATGTCGTTCTGCCTGCCGGCGCTCGCCCAACAGGGCGGCGCGCCGATCCGGGTCGGCGGCACCCTGCCCCTCACCGGGCCGCTCGCATCCGTCGGCACCATCCACAAGATCGCCGGCGAGGTGTTCATCGACCTGATCAACAAGCGCGGCGGACTACTGGGCCGCAAGCTCGAATGGGTGCTGCTGGACGACCAGTCGCAGCCGGCCAACGCCCGTACGCTGTACGAGCGCCTCATCACCGCGGAAAAGGTCGACCTGTTGATGGGCCCGTACGGTACCAGCTCGATCATCGCCGCGATGGGCGTCGCCCAGCGCTTCGAAAAGCTGTTCATCCAGAGCAGCCTGGGCGATCCAAGTCTCGCGCCGTACGGCATGCAGTTCCCCGCCCTGCCGCTCGGGCCGGATCCGAGAACTTTTGATACGGAAGTCCTGCTCGACGCCTATGCCAGCAGCCCGACGCCGCCGAAGACCATCGCTTTCGTCACGAGCAAGTTCCCTTCCGCGCTCGATCTGGCAAAAGGCGGACAGGAGGTGGCGGCCAAACGCGGCCTGAAGACCGTCCTCTCGCTGGAGTATGAATTCGGCACGCGCGACTTCGGCGGTATCGCGGCCCGCATCAAGGATGCCAATCCCGACCTTCTATGGTCGGGCGCCGTCGGTATGGAAGCGACGCAAATGCTGGACGCCATGAAACGCATCGACTACCAGCCGAAGCGTCATTTCTACCTGTTTCCGGCGCCGGGGCCGACTGCATCGCACCCGGCTTCCAACGGCCTGACCAGCCTCACCTGGTTCGAGGATCACGCGCCGTTCAACCAGTACACCGGCGCCGCCGAATTCATCGCGCTCTATACCGAGCGCGCGAAGGCCGCCGGCCTGCCCTGGCCGCACGCCGACTACCACGCGGCATCCGAATTCGCCGCCTGGCAGATCCTGGAAGCCGCCGCCAAAGCCGTCGGCCGTCTCGACGACAGGGCGATGGGCGCCTGGCTCAGGACCAACCAGGTCGACACCGTGCTTGGGTCTCGCCGCTTCGACGGCAAGTACAACAGCGGCGCCGCCGATACCAAGATCAAGCAGGTACAGAATGGAAAATGGGTTACTGTCTGGCCCGCCAAATACCGCCCCCAGGGAACATCGTTCATCGCGCCCTGATGAACTCGTCAACACCCCGCTCCGGCCGTGAACCGGAGCGGATTACAAACGCAAAGAGGTAAGTATGGAACGAACAATGGTTGCAGCCCGGCTGCACGCTCTCGGCACCCCGATGACGCTCGACACGATCCCGATTCCCAAGCCGCGTCCAACGGACGTGCTGGTGCGGGTCAAGGCCTGCGGCATCGTGCCCAACATGGCGAACGTCATCAATAACTGGCCAACCTGGTTCCCGCACCAGCCGCTGGCGAAGTTCCCGGCCATCTTCGGTCTCGATCCCGCCGGCGTGGTCGAGGAAGTGGGCGAAGCGGTCATCAACGTCAAGCCCGGCGACCGCGTGTACGTGAGCCCGCTGCGCTCCTGCGGTTCCTGCAAGGCTTGCCGCGCGGGCCGCCGCAGCGAGTGCAGTTATTACACCCTCAACGGCTACTTCAGCACCAGCCGCGACGGACAGCGCATTTTCGACCTGTACCCGTATGGCGGCTTCAGCGAATACATGACCGCGCCGGAGTACGCGATCGTCAACATCCCCGACAACCTGAGCTTCGAGCACGCCGGCCGCTTCGGCTACCTCGGCACCTCCTATGGTGCGCTGAAGAATGCCGGCGCCGGCCCCGGCCAGGTGGCGCTGATCGACGGCATCACCGGTACGCTCGGCGTGGCCGCCACCGTGCTGAGCCTGGCGATGGGCGTATCGCGCATCCTCGGCACCGGCCGCGACGAACGCCTGCTCGAACGCGTCAAGGCGCTCGCGCCGAACCGCATCGAAGTCATGCGCCTCGGCGAAGGCTCCGTCGGCGAATGGGCCAAGTCCCTCACCAATGGCGATGGCGCCGATTTCGTCATCAGCGCACTGGGCGCGAAGGCGCCCGCAGCGACCATGGTCGACTCCATGAAGGGCGTGCGCCGCGGCGGCAAGATCGTCAACGTGGGCGGCGTGGCGGAAGACCTGCCGATCGACGTGAAGTGGCTGATGGACGAGCAGATCCACCTGATCGGCTCGAACTGGTTCACCACGGCACAAGGCCAGGAGATGGCCGACATGGTCCGCACCGGCACGCTCGATCTGTCGTACCTGGAGCACCGCAAGTTCCCGCTCTCCAGTGTGAACGAAGCGATCTCCGGCCTGAAGGACCGCGACGGCGGTTTCAGCAACTACGTCGTGATTCCCTGAAGTTTGTAAGCTGCCCCCGCCTGACCAGCTTTTCCCGGGATCCTCCAAGCCGGGAATGGCGGGCGGTTTTACGCCGCAGTTGATGCTTTTTAGGTGATTTCCGTGGATGAATATCCCATTAGCGTGGTGCAGACGGGATGCGCTGCAAGGCGCGACGAGTGCCGTGTGGCGGGCCACACAAACGAGGAGCAACGCGGCAGCGCGCCCGTCTGCGCCGCGAAAATGGGGTATTCGTTCCCGGAAATCACCTTAGCTGTCAACTGTGGCGCTTTTGTTTGCAACAGGTGCGCAAGCTACCTTATCCCGCCGCCGTGTATGCCGTCTTCACCACTGTGTAGAATTCCGCGGCATAACGCCCCTGTTCGCGCGGCCCATAGCTGGAACCCTTGCGACCTCCGAAGGGGACGTGATAATCGACGCCGGCGGTCGGTGCATTGACCATCACCATGCCTGCCTGTACGCCGCGCTTGAAGTGTGTCGCATGCTTCAACGACGTGGTGCAGATGCCGGCCGACAGGCCGAACTCGGTGTCGTTGGCAAGCTGCAGCGCATGCTCGACATCGTCTGCCTTCAGCACGCAGGCCACCGGACCAAAGATTTCTTCCCGGCTGATCCGCATTTCCGGCCGCGCACCGACGAACAGCGCCGGTTCGAGGTAGAAGCCGGGCGCAGGACGTTCGAGCACGCGGCCGCCCTGTACCAGCTCGGCGCCTTCGTCGCGGCCGATGGCGATGTAGTAAAGGTCGGTCTGCAGTTGCTGCTGGTCGACCACCGGCCCGATTTGCGTGTCCGGATGGCGCGCGTCGCCGACCGCGAGACTTGCCAGGCGCTTGCGCAGGCCATCGACGAAGGCGTCATGGATGCCGCGCTGGACGATCAGGCGGCTGGACGCGGTGCAGCGCTGGCCGGTTGAATAATACGATCCCTGCACTGCGCATTCGATCGCCGTCGGCAAGTCGGCATCATCCAGCACCACCAGGGGATTCTTGCCGCCCATCTCCAGTTGCACCCTGGCCAGGCGCCGGCTGGTGCCTTCGAGTACCCGCCGGCCGGTCGCCGCGGAGCCTGTGAACGTGATCGCGTCCACCCTCGGATCGTCGATGAATGACTGGCCGACGACGCGGCCGGGTCCCATCACGAGGTTGAACACACCCGCAGGAAGTCCGGAACGATGGAGGATTTCCGCCAGCGCCCAGCCCGAGCCGGGCACCAGGTCGGTCGGCTTGAACACCACGCAATTGCCATAAGCCAGCGCCGGTGCGATTTTCCAGGCCGGGATCGCGATCGGAAAATTCCAGGGGGTGATGATGCCGATCACGCCGATCGGTTCGCGGGTGATTTCGACATCGATACCCGGCCGCACCGACGCCAGCCGCTCGCCCGGAATGCGGACCGCCTCGCCGGCAAAGAAGCGGAAGATCTGTCCGGCTCGCCTGACTTCAGCAATTGCTTCCGGCAGCGTCTTGCCCTCTTCCCGCGCCAGCAGGTCACCCAGTTCGCTGGCACGTGCCAGCAGCTCTGCGCCGACGCGGTCAAGCGCATCGGCGCGCTCCTGCGGCGAGCGCATCGCCCACGACGGAAAAGCCTGGCGGGCGGCGGTAATCGCCTGTCCGGCCTGGACGGCATCGGCCTGAGCATACTCGTCGATCACGTCGCGCGTATCGGAGGGGTTGATGTTGGGCTTGCTGCTGGTGCCGGCGATCCATTCGCCGTTGATCAGGTTGGATTTCATGGGCAATTCCTTGGATGACATTCTTATCTTTCAATTCATTAATGCGCAACGTCGGCCGCACGCAACCTGGCCACCGTACGCTCGATATCCGTCCACGCCGGCTTGTCCGATGCGTAGCGCTGCCGCATGTACGCGGCAATACGGGCAACCTGCTCGTCAGTCAGGCTGTGTTTGAATGCAGGCATGAAGCCGCCTTCGCGGCTCGTGGTTTCCCTCACGCCGTTCAGGATGACTTGCACGAGATTGTCGGGCGCGCTGCTGTGCAGTTTGCTGCTGAGCGCCAGCGGCAGGTTCAGGCCGAGCAGGACGGGACCGTTGCCGTCGTGATGGCAGCTCCCGCAGGCTGTCGAAAACAGGCGGCTGTCGGCGTTGACAAGTTGTTCCGCCTTGGTCCTGGAAAGCGCGACCACGTCGCGCGCTCTTGCTGCCGCCTGCTGATCGGTGACCGTTGTATTGAACGAGGCCAGATAGTGAGCCATGGCGCGCACGTCTTCTTCCGGCAACATCGCCAGTTCCTGCACGACCGGCAACATCGGTCCGGCAACCGCGCCGTGATGCCGGGTATGTCCATGACGCAGATAGCGGAACAGTTCCTGCTCCGTCCACGGCACCGGCGCATGCGTGATGGAAGTTAGCGGCGGCGCTTCCCAGGCATCGATCATCGCGCCGCCGAGATAGTGCTTGCCGTCCTTTTCTGCTCCCAATGCATTGCGCGGGCTGTGGCATGCAGTGCAGTGGCCCAGGCCGTTGACCAGGTAGGCGCCGCGGTTCCATTGCGCCGAACGCGTGGGGTCGGCGGCATCAGGGCCGGGCTTCAGGTACAAGGCGTTCCATAAGCCCATCAGCGGCCGCATGTTGAACGGAAATGCGAGCTTGTTTTTCGGCACTTCGGCGCGTACCGGCTTCTGCGACATCAGGTAGGCGTAGATCGCCATCAGGTCTTCATCGCTGGTCTTGGTAAATGCGGTATACGGGAAAGCCGGATAGAGATGCCGGCCGTCGCGCGACAGGCCCTCGCGCATCGCGCGCTGGAACGCGGTGAACGACCATTTGCCGATGCCGGTTTCGGGATCGGGAGTGAGGTTCGTGGTGTAGATCTTGCCGAACGGCGTATCGAGCGCCCTTCCGCCGGCATTCGTCACGCCGTTCGGAGCCGTGTGACACACCATGCAGTCGCCTGCCGCCGCCAGCACGCGGCCGCGCTCGATGACGGTCCGCGTGTAGATCGATGGATCTGTGCGTGCCACCTCCGCGATGACCGGTTTCCAGCCGATTGCCGCGGCGCCGATGCCGGCAACACCGGCCAGCAGCGCACCGGGGATCGTCCACCAGCGTCGCCGCGTGCGTGGTGCGGCAGCAGGCGCCGGCGGCGGATGCAACGCGGCCTTGACCACGTCCGGCGTAAACGGCGGCTGCCGGAAACGCACTCCGGTGGCATCGAAGATCGCATTCGCAATGGCGGCCGTTCCCGGCACGGACGAAGATTCGCCCGCGCCCTGTGGAGGCTGATCGGGGCGCGGCATCATCATGACATCGATGACCGGCACCTCGCGGAAATTCAGGATCGGATAGCTGCCCCATTCCTTGCCGACGACGGTGTTGGTGAGCGTATCCACCTCCACCTTTTCCTTGAGGGCGCGGCTGGTGGTCTGCACGACGTTGCCGTGGATCTGCTGCTGCACGCCGGCAGGATTGATCATCAGGCCCGCGTCATGGCCGACCACGACGCGGCGCACGTGCACTTCGCCGGTATTGCGGTTGACCTCGACGTCGGCGACCCACGCGGCCCAGGCCGCGCCGAAGCCGGGGAAGCGGCTGTGCGTGTAGCGGGCATAGGCGAAGCCCTGCCCCTTCAAAAACTCACCGTCCGCTTCCTGCTGTTGCGGCTGCGTATGCGGCATCCATCCGGCGCGCTCGGCAGTCGCGCGCACGAGGTCCGCCGCCCTGTCGTCTTTCAGGTAACGCAGGCGGTACTCGACCGGATCGACGCCGGCTTCGGTGGCCAGCTCATCGATATAGCATTCATGGGCGAAGGAATTGGGCAAGGCGGAGACGCCGCGCAGCCACGACGCGCGCAGGATCGGCGCCATGTCGTTGATCGTCACGCGCAGGTTCTGGTAATCGTAGGGTGGCACGGAGGTGCGGTCGCCCATTTCATACGCAATCGGTTGCGGGCTCACCTTTCCGGTCAGCAGCAGCGCCAGAGTGACGGCGCCGTTCGACGGATACGAGGTCGAAAAGTCGTAGGCCGCTACGCTGCCGTCGGCATTCAGGCCGCCGCGCACTTTCATGAGCTGGGCCGCCCCCTTGGGTTCCCATTGATGCTCCTGCTCGCGCGTCAGTTGCACCCGCACCGGCGCGCCGACCGCACGCGACAGGAGCGCCGCATCCGCCACCACGTCGTCGGCGCAGTTGCGTCCGTAGCAGCCGGACGCTTCCATGCGGATCACATCGATTGCGACATCGGGCATGTCCATCAGCCTGGCGAGATCAGCGCGCAGCACGTGCGGGTTCTGGCTGCCGGTCCATACCGTCATGCGCTCGGGATGCCAGTCGGCGACGGCGCAGGACGGGCCGATGGAGGCATGCAGCTGGTAAGGCCAGACATAGGTCCTGTCCATGCGCACTGCGGCATTGGCGAGCGCGCCGTCTACGTCGCCCTGTTCGGCGACCACGCGCTTGTTCGAGGGATTGTCGCGCAGCGCGATTTCGAGGTCGCCCAGGGGCGGCAGGGCCGGCCATTCCCTCCACTTCACCGCCAGCTCGCGCATTGCGCGTTCCGCATGTTCCTCGCGCTGTGCGACGATGCCGACGAAGTCGCGGATCACCACCACCGCGACGATGCCGGGAATGTGCGCGATCGATTTTTCATCGACCGACTCCAGCGTGTTGCCGATGAAGTCCCCGTGGTCGGCGCCGGCATAGGGCGGCCGCACCACCCTGCCATGCAACATGCCCGGCACACGCACGTCATGCACAAAAGTAAACTCGCCCGCCGCCTTGGCGGGAATATCGACGCGCGGCACGTTCTGCCCCACGAGGCGATAGTCTTCCGGCCGCTTCACCGATGCGCCGGCGTCGAGCAGCAGTTCGACGTGGCGGCCACCGACGAGGTCGGCGTAGCTGATCGCATGTTCCGGCCTTCCTCGCACCGACACGATGCCCTCGTTGACCGCCAGTTCTTCCGGCGCGACAGCGAGACGTTCGGCTACCTGCGATACCAGCCAGGCACGCGCCTGCGCGGCGGCGCTGCGCAGCGGAACCGCGTGGATCTGTATCGATGCGCTGGCGATGGTAGCGCCCTGGTTCGGCGCGCGCGTGGTGTCGCCAAGGACCATGTTGACCTGGTCCATGCGGACGTCCAGTTCTTCGGCCGCGATCTGCGCCAGCGCAGTACGAATGCCGGTGCCGAGGTCGACGTGGCCGTTGAGGGCGGTCACGCTGCCGTCGTCCCATACAGCGATCAGGATTTCGACGCCCTCGGCAGGATTGCCGGGCACGGCGGCCGGCTGTCCTTTCACCGCAGGCGGTGGCGCAGGCGGCTCGCGCGTGATCAGCAATACGCCGGTCGCTTCGTGGAAATCATGCCGGTTGTACGGCGTATCGGCACGGCGCGTCATTGCAATTCCTCCTTGCTTGCGGCCAGTAGTTCCGCTGCTCTATGGACGGCTTGCAGAATTTCAACGTGCGTGCCGCAGCGGCACAGGTTGTGTGCCAATGCATTCCTGATTTCGCTATCGGTCGGCCGCGGCGTCGTCTGCAGCAGCGCCACGGTCGCCATGATCATGCCGTTGAGGCAATAGCCGCACTGCGCCGCCTGCTTCTCGATGAAGGCCTGCTGCACGGGATGCGGCACTTGCCTGCTGCCCAGTCCTTCCAGGGTCGTCACCTTCCGCCCCGCGACGCCAGCCGCCGGGATTACGCAGGAGCGCGCTCCCTTGCCGTCGATCAGGACGGTGCAGGCGCCGCACTGCCCAAGTCCGCAGCCATACTTCGGCCCGTTGAGTCCGAGGTCGTTGCGCAGCACGTACAACAGCGGCGCATCGCCCGGCACATCGAGGTTATGGGACTCTCCGTTGACGTTCAGCGAGAGAAGTGGGGTTGGCATTGGCATCGCGGGCAGGCTCAAACGCTGATTCAAACGCTGAGATAGGCCTGCCTGACCGCTTCGTTTGCAGCCAGTTCTTCCATCGATCCTTCAAACCGGATCTGGCCCTTTTCGAGCACATAGGCGCGGTCGGAAACCAGTTCGGCGAAGTGCATGTTCTGTTCGGACAGCAGGATGCTGACGCCCTTCTCCTTCAGTTCGATGATCATCTGCGCCATCTGCTCGACAATCACCGGCGCGACGCCTTCCGACGGCTCATCCAGCAGTACCAGGTAGGGATTGCCCATCAGCGTGCGCGCCACCGTCAGCATCTGCTGCTCGCCGCCGCTCATGCGTCCGCCGGGACGGTGGGGCATCTCGCCCAGGTTGGGGAACAGCTTGAACAGGCGTTCCGGCGTCCACTCCGGTGCGGCCGAACCGTCGGGCCAGCGGCGCGCGGGCTGGCGTCCGACGTCGAGGTTTTCCATCACGCTCAGGTCGGTGAATACGCGGCGGTCTTCCGGCACGAAGCCCAGTCCGCGCACCGCGATCTCATGCGCGCGCGCGGAAGAAATGTCCTGGCCCATGAAGGCAAGGCTGCCGCGCCGTTTCGGCACCAGCCCCATGACCGCCTTGAGCGTGGTCGATTTCCCCGCGCCGTTGCGGCCCATGAGCGCCACCACCTCGCCGCGGCGGACGTGCAGGTCGACGTTGAACAGGATCTGCGCCGCGCCATACCAGGAATTGAGCCCCTTGATGTCCAGCAGTGTGTCTTTGGCGGCAGTTGAGGGAGCCGCCTGCATTCCCGTTGCTGTGCTTGCTGCCGTGGCCTGCATTACGCGACCTCCCTGGAGTGTTTCTGCTTTTCGAATGTCTTGCCGCTGCCGAAGTACACTTCCTGCACCTTCGGATGGTCGCGGATCTCGTTGGGCGCGCCCTCTGCAATGAGGCGCCCGCGCGCCAGCACGATCATCCGGTCGGCATAGGCGAACACGACATCCATGCTGTGCTCGGTGAACAGGACGGCCATCTTCCGTTCGACCACCAGTTTCTTGGTCAGCGCCATCAATTCGTTGCGTTCCTTGGGAGCCATGCCGGCGGTGGGCTCATCCATCAGCAGCAGCTTCGGCCGGTTGGCCATGGCGATGGCGAGTTCGACGCGCTTGACGTCGCCATAGGCCAGCACGCCGCACGGACGATCCGCCTGCGCCGCCATACCGACCTGGTCCAGCAGTTCGAGCGCCTCCGCCCGCTTGTGCGCGGCGGCCTTGCGCCACATCGAAAACAGTTTGCTGTCGGCCGACAGCAGCGCCATCTGGACGTTTTCAACTACCGTCAGCGAAGCGAAGGTTTCGGCGATCTGGAAGGTGCGGCCCACGCCCAGGCGCCAGATTTCGCGCGGCTTGAGCCCCACCAGTTCCTTGCCGTCCAGAAGAATGGACCCGACATCGGCCTTGATCTGACCGTTGACCATGTTGAACGTGGTGGACTTGCCGGCGCCGTTGGGGCCGATCAGCGCGAGCAATTCGCCGGCCTGCAGCGTAAAGCTGATGCCGTCGACGGCCTTGACGCCGCCGAAGGACTTGCCGAGATTGGTGACTGTCATCAGGCTCATCAGCGGGCCTCCTTCGCTGCGTTCTTGCGTTCAAACAGTTGCCGGGCGAAGCCGGCGATCCCCTGTGGAAAGAGCAGCACCAGCAGCAGGATGATCCCGCCCAGCATGGCCCGCCAGTAATCGGTGTTGCGCGCAACGACATCGTGCAGCCAGTTGAACGTGACCGCGCCCACGATCGGGCCGATCAGGGTTTGAATGCCGCCAAGCATCACCATGACGATACCATCCACCGACTTCCCGACATACAGGGTTTCCGGCGATATGCTGCCCTTGGAAAACGCATACAGGGCGCCGGCCACGCCTGCGGCAAGGCCGGCGAGGACGAAGGCGCCCCACTGCAAGCGCTTCACGTCCATGCCGATGGCATCCGCCCTGAGGGCCGAATCGCGGCTGGCGCGCATCGCGTATCCGAATGGCGAGAACAGGACGCGGCGCAACAGGAGCACTCCCGCGACAACGACGGCAAGGGTCAGGTAGTAGTAAGCGTTCTTCTCCGACAGCCAGGGGGCCGGCCATACGCCGGTCAGGCCGTTGCTGCCACCGGTCACGCTGTCCCACTGGTAGCAGATGGCCCAGGTGATCTGCGCGAATGCGAGGGTCAGCATCGCCAGGTAGACGCCGGACAGCCGCACGCAGAACCAGCCGTACACCAGCGCGCCGGCAGCGCCGGCCAGCGGCGCCAGGAACAGCGCGGCCTCCATCGGGACACCGGCGCTGCGCACCAGCAGCGCCGCGGCGTAGGCGCCGATGCCGAAATAGGCGGCATGGCCGAACGAATGCATGCCGGCCGGACCCATGATGAAATGGAGGCTGGCAGCGAACAATGCCGCCACCATCAGGTCGATCGCCAGCACCGTCATGTACGGCGAATCGGTCAGGAACAACGGCAGGATGACCAGCACCGCGACAATCGCCGCGCCTGCGCTTTTGTAGCGCTTGCCGGCAGGCCGCAGCGGCGCTTCGGCCTCACCCGAATTGCGGGTCGGCGCCTGCGGTCTTCCCAGCAATCCGCAGGGACGCACCACCAGCACCACCGCCATGACAAGAAATTCCACCACCAGGGTGAGCTTGGAAAAAGAGATCGGGATCCCCATCACGTCAACCAGGCCAAGCCAGATGCAGACCGCTTTCAATTCCGCAATCAGCAATGCGGCCACGTACGCGCCCGTGATCGACCCCATGCCCCCGACCACGACCACGACAAATGCCGCGCCGATCGTGATCAGATCCATTTCAAGGTTTGCCGGTTCGCGCGGCAACTGCAGCGCGCCGCCCAAGCCGGCGAGCATGGCGCCCAGCGCGAACACGCTGGTGAACAACCACGCCTCGTTGACGCCCAGCGCACCTACCATTTCGCGGTCCTGGGTGGCGGCGCGCACCAGCGTGCCCCACCGGGTGCGGGTCAGCAGCAGCCAGAGCAGTGCAAGTACGGTCGGTCCGACCACGATCAGGAACAGGTCGTAGGTCGGGAACCGGCGGCCGAGGATTTCCACCGCGCCGGATAATCCGGGAGCGCGCGGGCCGAGCAGTTCGTCGGGGCCCCAGATCCAGAGCGCCGCGTCCTTGATGACCAGCACCAGCGCGAAGGTTGCCAGCAACTGGAACAGTTCCGGCGCCCGGTAGATACGGCGCAACAGGATCATTTCCACCAGTGCGCCGAGGATGCCGACCGCCAGCGCGGCCAGCGGCAAGGCCAGCCAGAATCCGACGCCGCCGCTCAGCCGTTCGACCAACGTATAGGCGACATAGGTGCCGACCATGTAAAACGAGCCGTGCGCGAAATTGACAATACGCGTCACGCCGAAAATCAATGAAAGCCCGGCGGCCACCATGAACAGTGACGACGCACCCGCCAAACCGTTGAGTAACTGTACCGCGAAACTTGAGAAGCTCATGAAACGTTCTTTCTTTCAGCGGGATGAATTCAGAACCGACTGTGCCTGCCATGGCGACCGCAGGCACCTGCAGCGATACAGGGGCCGACGTCTCCCGAACCGGCCCCTGTATCTTGACGAGCATCAGTCCGCCGGCCGCAATTTCTTCACTTTGTCAGCAGCGGGCAGGTACTTCGCGCCATCAAGATAGCGGTAATCGACCATCACGCCCTTGCCGCCTTCGTTCTTGGTGCGGCCCACGTAGGCACCCATGGTGGATTGATGGTCCTCGGCACGATAGGTGATCGGGCCGAACGGCGTCGACAGGGAAAGTCCTTCGAACGCCTTCACCAGCTTCTCGACATCCGTCGACTGCGCCTTCTTCATGCCCGCCGCCAGCGACATGATCGCGCTATAGCCGACGATGGAACCGAGGCGCGGGTAATCCTTGTATTTTGCTTCATATGCCTTGCGGAATGCGTTGTGTTCCGGGGTCTGAATACCGTACCACGGGTAGCCGGTCACGATCCAGCCGTTCGGACTCTCATTCTTGAGCGGATCCATGTACTCCGGTTCGCCGGTCAGCATGCTCACGACCTCGCGTTTCTGAAACAGCCCGCGCGTGTTGCCCTCGCGGACGAACTTGGACAGGTCGGCGCCGAACAGCACGTTGAAAATCGCGTCCGGCTTGGCATCGGCCAGCGCCTGCACCACGCTGCCCGCGTCCACCTTGCCCAGCGGAGGCGCCTGCTCGGCGACAAACTCCACGTCCGGCTGCGCGGCCTTGAGAAGTGTCTTGAAGGTGGCTACCGCCGACTGGCCGTATTCATAGTTCGGATAGACCAGCGCCCAACGCTTCTTCTTCAGCGCCGCGGCGTCCGGCACCAGCATCGCAACCTGCATGTAGGTCGACGGACGCAGGCGGAAGGTATAGTGGTTGCCGTTTCCCCAGACGATCTTGTCGGTCAGCGGCTCGGCCGCGAGGAAGAAGAACTTGCGCTGCTTCGCAAAGTCCGTCAGCGCCAGTCCGATGTGCGACAGGAAGGAGCCGGTCAGTACATCGACACGCTCGCGCGATACCAGTTCTTCGGCGGCGCGCACCGCATCGCCCGGATTGGCGTTGTCGTCGCGCGTGATCAGCTCCAGCTTTTTGCCATTCACGCCGCCGCTCGCGTTGATTTCTTCCACAGCGAGTTCGAGACCCTTGCGGTACGGCTCCAGGAAGGCGGGCTGCGCCTTGTAGCTGTTGACCTCTCCGATCTTGATCACACCCTGCGCATATGCGCCAACAGTGCTCGCGGCAGCCCAGAGGACTGCGGCAGTTACGAGCAGGCTGGTAGTCTTCTTCATGTAGCTCTCCTTCGTTGTGGACTCATCGATGCGGCGTTCGTGCTTTTTCTAGCGCAAGCCATCCTCGCCTTTGATTTCGTGGGACTGCAGCCCTCCCACACGGGGCAATGGCCGGCCGCTGTCGGTAACGACGACGGCGACGACAATCTCGTTCGAGCGCGGAGCATCCGCCACCCGCGCTTCCATTGCGTCGAAGTGGCTGCGGACGAACGCGGCGTCCTTGTGGCCGAGCGGCACATCGACCGCCGTGCCGACACCCCCGAGCTTCTTGCTCGACGGGACGAGCGCCGCGCCCTTGCTCACCGCTTGACGCAGGGGCGCGCCGAGCTTGGGATGCAAAATGGCGGCCGCATGTTCCAGTTCCCCTGCTTCGCCGACGATGGCGGCCTTGCCGTAGCTTTGTGCCTGCTCGGGCGCGATGCCGAGCGCCTGCACGCAGCGCGCACCCAGCAAGCCGCCGAGTTCCTCGCCGATGCTGATTAGTTCGTCGAGCGACTCGGCGTAGCGGCCGGCATAGGGATTGTCGATGACGGCCATCGCCAATGCCTTGCGGGTGGGCGGTACGACCGGCTTGCCCATCTCGATGCGCGTCTCTTCAAGCTGCACGATCAGTTTTCGAATCTTTGCTGGCATGGTGCTTCCTTCCGTAAATGAATTGGACAATACGCTGCGCGGTCAGCGCAAGCCGTCCCATTGGGCAATGTCGGCCGTCTTCAATCCGCCGACGCGCGCGTGGACACGCGGGCCGGTACTCATGGCGAGAATGACCACCAGTTCATCGGGGCGCGGCGTTCCCGGAATCCGCACTTCGATCGCGTCGAAGTGGCTGCGCACATAGGCCGCGTTGATGTGCGTCAGGGGCACATCGAGGGTGGCTCCGGGCGCTGCCACTTTTTTCGTGGAAGGCACGATCGCCAGCGCGTTGCCGGGCTGTCCCTTGGTGCTGCTTCCCTTCCCCGCCGCATAGGCGGCCCGGTCGCCTTTCCATCCGAGTAGTTCGCGCATCGCGTACCCTCCCGGCACATGCCAGAGCGCGCCATGCTCAAGCTCCCCCGCCGAGCCGATCAGCGCGCCCTTGCCGTAAGCTTCAATACTCTCCGCGGGTACGTCGAGGCGGGCGAGCAGTTCGTGCGCAAGCATGATGCCGACATCATTGAGCCGTTCCATCATCGGAACGATATCGGCCACGTAGCGTCCCGCGTACGGATTGGTGAGGATGCCTGCGATGTATCCGCGCCGCAGAGGCTGCGCCGGCAGCGGTCCGAATTCATGAAAGATATTTTCGACGTGACTGAAGAGGCGGCGTATCTCGATCATGGGCATATCCTTGTTTTCGGTTCGATTGGTGTCGTCATGGGCTGCTCCTGAATGTGCTTCAACAGTCTCGCTACGATACTGCAGCAGGTTTTTTCATGCCCGGCGCCGTGGCTCCGGGAACAAGACGACGGGAGTAAAGCGCTTCGTTCATGTATTGGTGCCGCCGGGTCAACTGTGCCAGATGCGCAACGCGCCCCTGGCATACCAGCACCGCATCGCGAATCAGTCCTGTCTCTTGCAAATGCCGTGCCTGTTCAAGACCAGCGTGTAGCGCATCGTCGATCAAATCGGATTCAAGCGGCGGAACATCCACGGTCACGAGCAGCTTGCCAAGATCGATGTTGTCCTTCAGCTCGCATGCGGGACGCCGTGCAATGCGACCATCGTCCACATTCACTGCATTGGCGATAACCGTAGCCGCGGCGTCCGCCTGCGCTGCCGTTGCAGCGAGCACTGTCACGCTATCGGCAATTCCGAGTGAAAAGCTGCGCCCGCGCCATCCGCTGGTAGCGATGCCGCGTACTCCAGAATGCGCATCGATGAGCAGTTCGCCGTCGACCAGCAGTTCTCCGCGTATCGCGCCTGCCGTCGCAGTGTCGATATCGGTGCAGACCCCCACCCGATACGATGCATCCGCGCTCAAATAAAGCGCGATATCGCCGCCGTTGTTGACGGCCGCCCGCTCTATCCGCGGCCGCGCGTAACATGCGATGATTTCCTCGGCGACGGCTCCTGCTACCGCCGCCATCGGCGTGATGTAGCCGGCGCGGAACGGAAAGCATGCGCGCCACATGCGCTGCGCGACGACGCCATTGAGCGGACACGCATTATCGACCGGGCGCTGCAGCGCCGGAAGTTCGCTCACAAGTTCAGACAACACGGTTTCGAATCGCTGCCATGCGCACTCGTGGGCGGCATTGATCTCTTCCAGCGGACCATCGGCCTGTATGACCAGATCGATTGGCCCATGAGAGAAATGCAAACGTCCATTCGGGAGAGAAGCGCACTGGGGTCTCATGAAATCCGCTCCACTCAGCCAAGCATCGGGCCGGAAGCGACGGGCCAGGCGTTCTCTGCTGGTTGCCCTGCCCATTTCCTGGCCGTCGGCGCACCTTCGTTGTGCCAGGCTCCGGTATCGAGCACGGAGGACAGCGTGCGCACATAGTCCATGTGACCACCGAGCGCCTGGTAATTGGCGAGACGCATGGTGAATTCAATCGGCGCGACGATGGCCGGCGTCGGCACGGTGCCGAAACTGTTGTCCGGCATGCGCATCACATCCGTCATCACCGTAATGCCTCCGCCCGGCCATACATAGGCCGGCGCACCGCCGCAGGTGACGTTGACCAAGGCTTGCTTGATCGATTGCGTCAGCAGGATCGGATTTTCGGTCACTCCGGCACGCAGGCTGCCGCCCGCACCGCCAAGGAACAGCACCGTGGTCAGGGAGGGTTCGCAGTTTTCGCCAATGCGTTCGACAACCTTCTTCACCTCCGCGGGCATCGGCTGCTCGACCAGGCACAGGTTTTCATCGAGAACGAACCAGGCCGAATGTTCTCCTGTGGTCGACGTCATCAGCAAACGCAGTCCCGGCCGTGCCACTTGCGCATCCCATCCTTCGATGATGGCAAGCGGGTCGGCGATGTCGGTGCCGCCCCATCCGGTGCCGGGATTGGCGACCTGGAAGTAACGGCCAGGCGTTGACTTGCGGCCCCGGATCTTGATGCCGGATGGCGGAATGTCCAGGCATCGTCCTGCCTGGTGCTCGGTCAGTACGCCGGTGATGTGGTCGTCCACGACGATGGCTTCGTCGACCTTGCCATACAACTGCTTGGCAAAGATCCCGATTGTCGCCGAGCCGCATCCGACGCGCATGCGCTGCTCTTCCACACCGTTGACGATGGGTGCGCGGCCGGCCTGGATAACGACCTGCGATCCACCGTCGATGGTCACTTCGGCTGCCCGCTTGTTGCCGATGAGTTGCATGAGTTCGAGAGTAAAGCGGCCTTCTTTCTTGCTGCCGCCCGTGAGGTGATGGACGCCTCCAAGCGACAACATCTGGGAACCGTATTCGGCCGTTGTCACGTGCCCGACAACCTCGCCCTTGTAACGCACATTGGCTTGTTCGGGACCGAGGTAGCGGTCGGTATCGATTTTCACCTTGAAACTGCAATAGCTGAAGATTCCCTCGGTCACCACCGTCACCATATCGACGCCATCAGCCTTCGACGAGACGATGAAAGGCGCAGGCTTGTAGTCGGGATAGGTAGTGGAGGAACCGACGCCGGTGACAAAGATTTCATTCGCGCGGAGCAAATCGCCGTCCCACTCCTGCTTCGCGGTTTCGCCACCGGCCTCATCATGTTGAAGACCGGGGCGGCCCGAGAAAGGGACTACCGCACCGGTTGCGGAATCCGCAGCCTTCTTCAGCAGCACCACAGGATCGACACGCACCAGGGTTCCATCAACATTGGCGTAGCGGTCGCACGCCCCGGAACGTCCGGCCGTGATCTGGCACAGCACAGGACACGCATTGCACTCGATCTTGTCGCCCGCCATGCGCTCGCTGCGCGGCTTGGCGCGCTCCAGCACCTGCGGTTCGAATTCCGGCAGACCATCGGTCTTTGTGTGCTCGGTCATGGTGCTCGCGTCTCCTCTTCGAATTGGATATACGTCACGTTCGATTGAATGTAGTGTACACTACATTTTCGTTTAGTGTACACTACATTAAAATCTTGCGGCGGCGACACTGCCGGCATGCTGAGGCGCCCGGTGGAATGGCCGCAGCGCCTCATCGCTGCGGGTTCCGGGAAACGACATCTGTATTTGACTTTGCCCCTTGTTGACGGGGCCTATTGCAAGGAGATCACGATGACCCATGTAGTCACCGAAGCGTGCATCCGCTGCAAATACACCGACTGCGTCGATGTATGTCCGGTTGATTGCTTCAAGGAAGGCCCAAATTTTCTTGCCATCGATCCCGATGAATGCATCGACTGCGCTGTCTGCATCGCGGAATGCCCGTTACAGGCGATCTATGCGGAAGAAGATGTTCCCGAAGCGATGAAGCCGTTCATCGCCCTCAATGCGGAACTGGCAAAGAACTGGCCGACGATCTCGAAAAGCAAGGGCGCCCTTCCCGACGCCGAGGATTGGGTCGGGCAAGCAGGTAAACTTGCACATTTGGCTGGCCTGGAGCGGTAAAGCGCGGCCTGAACCATTTCTATGTTTTGAATACGGAGAAAACATGAGTGCCCTGAATGAAGAACGCGTCCTGAGTGTTCATCACTGGACCGACCGCCTGTTCACTTTCAAGACGACCCGAGACGCTTCGCTGCGTTTTTCCAACGGCCATTTCACCATGATCGGCCTGCGCGTGGAAGGCAAGCCGCTGCTGCGTGCATACAGCATCGTCAGCGCCAACTATGAAGACCACCTGGAATTCCTGAGCATCAAGGTGCCGGACGGCCCCCTGACATCGCGGCTGCAGCACATCCAGGTTGACGACACCGTGATCGTGGGGCGCAAGCCGACCGGCACCCTCGTCATCGACTACCTGCTGCCGGGAAAACGCCTGTATCTGCTTTCGACCGGAACCGGCCTGGCGCCCTTCATGAGCATTATTCGCGATCCCGAGACCTACGAAAAATTTGAGCAGGTCATCCTCGTCCACGGCGTACGGCAAGTCGATGAACTCGCCTACCATGACGTGCTTGTCGAACATTTGCCGAACCACGAATTCCTCGGTGAGCTGGTGACCAGCAAGTTACGTTATTACCCGACGGTCACCCGTGAGCAATACAAGAACATGGGGCGCATCACCGACCTGATTTCCAACGGCAAGCTGTTCTCCGACCTGGGCGTGCCCGCCTTCAACCCGGCGGCCGACCGCGTCATGATCTGCGGCAGCCCCGGCATGTTGCGCGACCTCAAGATCATGCTCGAGCAAAACGGCTTCAAGGAAGGGAATACCTCGACGCCGGGCGATTTCGTCATCGAACGCGCCTTCGCCGAGCAATGATTTCTACAGGTTCGGCCCCCTTCGTAACGAAGAGCGGTCTGAGCGACTTTCGATAATGGCTGAATATGGCAACAACATCCCCTCGCCGCGCTAGCACCGGTGCAACGGCAGCAAAGCGGCCGCGCGTACGTGAACTCGCGGCACAGGCAACGCAGGAAAACATTCTGCGTGCAGCGACGAAAGTGTTTGCAAAGCATGGCTTCGCAGGCGGCCGCATCGAACAGATTTCCAAGGCCGCCAAGTCGCACGATCGCATGATCTATTACTACTTCGGCAACAAGGAAGAGTTGTTCATCGCCGTGATCGAAGACACGTATCGGCGCTTCAACGAAGCGGAGTCGAAGGTCGTCCTGAAGATGGACGACCCGATCGAAGACCTGAAGACGCTGGTGCGCTTCATGTGGAGCTACTACCAGCAGAACCCGGACTTCATCACGCTGCTCAATAGCGAAAACCTGCATCGCGGCAAGCACATATCGAAATCCCTGCGCGCGCGAGAATACTCCTCGCCGGCCATTTCACTGATGGCCAGTGTCCTTGCGCGTGGCGCCGAGGCAGGGGTATTCCGCAAAGACCTGCAGGCACGTGATATCTATCTCATGAGCGCCGCCCTCGCCTACTTCTATCTTTCCAACCGATATACGCTGTCGGCCTTTCTTGGCGAGGACCTGGGGGCGCCGGAATCGCTCGCGCATTGGGAGATGTTCATTACCTCCGCCGTCATACGGCAAGTCACAGTAAACGCAGAAGACGCAGTGGCGGCCTCGCCGCAAAAGTCCGACAAAAAACGCGCCTGATCAAGCTGGAGCGCGGCGGATTTTCCCCGCAACCGTTTCACAACAGGAGAGTAGACATGGCAGACGCAGGCACCACCCAGAAATCCGGCAAGGTCGTGATCAAGAACATCGGCCTTCTCCTGTCGGGAGACATCGACAAACCGATCCTGCAGGCTGACACGATCGTGGTGAATGACGGCGTGATCACCTCTGTCGGCAACGCTTCCGAGTGCGACACTGACCAGGCAGACGTCGTCATCGATGCGCGCAAGACTTGCGTGGCGCCGGGTTTGATCGACAGCCATGTGCACCCGGTTTTCGGTGACTGGACGCCGCGTCAGAACCAGCTCGGCTGGATCGAATCCAACATGAATGGCGGGGTGACCACGATGATTTCCGCCGGCGAGGTACATCTTCCCGGCCGCCCCAAGGATATCGTCGGCCTGAAGGCGCTCGCCATTACGGCACAGCGCGCATTCGACAATTTCCGGCCAGGCGGCGTCAAGGTGATCGCCGGCGCGCCGGTCATCGAAAAAGGCATGACCGAGGAAGATTTCAAGGACCTGGCGGAAGCCGGCGTGACCTTGCTTGGCGAGGTCGGCCTCGGCTCCGTCAAGGCCGGTGAAGAGGCGCAGAAAATGGTGGCATGGGCACGCAAATACGGTATCCAGAGCACGATACACACCGGCGGCCCGTCCATTCCCGGCTCCGGCTTGATCGACAAGGACGTGGTGCTTGAAGCCGATGCCGATGTGATCGGCCACATCAACGGTGGCCATACCTCGCTACCGGAAGCCCATGTCTGCGAGCTGTGCGAGAAATCGAGCCGTGCGATCGAGATTGTCCATAACGGCAACGAGCGTGTCGCCATCGCCGCCGCCCAGGCGGCCATCCAGCTCAAATGTCCGCATCGCGTGATACTCGGAACCGACAGCCCGGCAGGCTCGGGCGTTCAGCCGCTCGGGATGGTGCGCATGATCGCACTGTTGTCGAGCCTGGCACGCATACCGGCCGAACTCGTGTTCTGCTTCGCTACCGGCAATACCGCCCGCATCCGCGGCCTGCAATGCGGCCTGATCGAGGTCGGACGCGCGGCGGATTTCGTCTTCATGGACAAGGCGCAGCACTCGGCGGGACGTGACCTGCTCGACAGCCTGCAGCTCGGCGACATTCCCGGCATTGGTATGGTGATGATCGACGGCATTGTCCGTTGCGGACGCAGCCGGAATACGCCGCCGGCGACTGAAATTCCGGTGGTGGTGTCGATCGGACGCTAAGTCTTTCGTCGCACGGATAGGTGATCGAACCCGCCTGCCGGTTCTCTCCCCCTTGCAAGCTGCGAGGTGGACGGGTTGGGATGGAGGTAATGAGGTCGAGCTATCGCAGTCAGTAGATCGACCTTCACACCCCCTCCCTAACCCTCCCCCTACAAGGGGGAGGGGACCGGTAGCCAATAACCTCGGACGCATTTACCGCATAATCACCAGGATTCCATCATGACCGCACTCGTCATCGCCGAACACGACAACGCTTCGCTCAAGGGAAACACCATCACCGCCGCCGCATCACCGCCGCCGAACTGTAGACACAGCGAATGACGATTCCACTCCAGCAGCGTTTCGGCGCACTACAGCCGCAAACAAGAGGCCTGTGGCTCGGCCTGCTCGCGATGGCGCTGTTCGGTCTTACCTTGCCGATGACACGGATGGCAATCGGATCCGAGGCGGCGCCGCAACTGTCGCCTTGGTTCGTCACCTTTGGCCGGGCAGTCCTGGCGGCAGCGCTGTCCATCGCGCTGCTCGGCTTCACCCGGTCTCCGTGGCCTGACCGCAAGCACTGGCGTCCGCTTATCCTCGCTGCTCTGGGCAATGCGATCGGCTATCCGCTGCTGCTTGCCTTCGCCTTGCGCAGCGTGACCGCAAGCCATGCAGCGGTCATCACCGCACTGCTTCCTCTCGTCACGGCGGTCATTGCCGCCTGGAGCCTGCGTCAGCGCATGGCTTCCAGCTTCTGGATTTGCGCCGCTACGGGCACCGCGCTGGTGGTCGCCTATTCATTGCTGCGCTCCGGTCAGGGCAGCCTGGTATTTCACTTGGAGTGGGCGGATATCCTGCTCGTTGCAGCAGTGCTTGCGGCCTCGATCGGGTATGTGCAAGGGGCGCTGATTACACCAGCCCTCGGGGCCGAACGCGTAATCTGCTGGGTCACGGTGATATCGCTGCCGATCACACTGCCCGGTTCGCTGCTGACTTGGCCGGCTGGCCCGGTCAGCCCATGGGCCTGGCTCGGCTTCGTCTACGTCGGCCTGTTCTCGATGTGGATTGCGTTCTTTGCCTGGTACCGGGCTCTCGCGCTGGGCGGCACCGTTCAGGTGAGCCAAGTGCAACTGCTGCAGCCCTTTTTCGCGATGCTGTTCTCCGTACCGCTGCTCGGCGAACGGCTGGATGCCCTCACCCTCACCTTCGGCGTTGCCGTCGTCATGACGGTCTACTTCGGAAAGCGCATATCCGGTTCATCGCGTTGATCTGCAGGCACGGAGGCCTGCACTACCTGTTTGCTTAGGCAAGTTCCTCAACCAGTTGCGGCACGATCTCGAACAGATCGCCCACGATGCCGTAGTCGGCCACCGAGAAGATCGGCGCTTCCGGGTCCTTGTTGATCGCGACGATCGTCTTCGAATCCTTCATCCCGGCCAGGTGCTGGATCGCGCCCGAGATACCCACCGCGATGTACAGCTGCGGCGCCACGATCTTGCCGGTCTGCCCCACCTGCCAGTCGTTCGGCACGAAGCCGGCATCGACTGCTGCACGGGAGGCACCCATCGCCGCACCCAGCTTGTCGGCCAGCGGCTCCAGGATCTTGAAGTTCTCGCCCGAACCCATGCCGCGCCCGCCGGACACGATCACCTTGGCGGCGGTCAGTTCCGGACGGTCGGACTTGGCCACTTCGCGCGACACGAACGCGGACTTGCCGGAATCGGCTACGGCAGGGATCGTTTCCACCGCTGCATTGCCGCCGGTGGCAGCAGCGTCGAAACCGGTGGTGCGCACGGTGATGACTTTCACCGCATCAGTCGACTGCACGGTCGCGATCGCGTTGCCGGCGTAGATCGGACGCTCGAAGGTATCCTGTGCATCGACCTTGGTGATTTCCGAGATCTGGCCGACATCGAGCTTCGCAGCGACACGCGGCAGGATGTTCTTGCCGTAGGCGGTGGCCGGAGCCAGGATGTGCGAGTAGTTGCCAGCCAGCGCAATGACTTGCTCGGCGATGTTCTCGGCCAGGCCATCGGCGAAGTGCGGTGCGTCGGCAACCAGCACCTTGGACACACCGGCGATCTTCGATGCGGCTTCGGCGGCGCCGCCGGCGTTGTGGCCGGCGATGAGGACATGGACGTCGCCGCCGCACTGGGCGGCAGCGGTGATGGTGTGGAGAGTGCTTCCCTTGAGCAAAGCGTTGTCGTGTTCGGCGATGACGAGTGCGGTCATGATGGAATCCTGTTTGTTATGCGGTAAATGCGTCCGAGGTTATTGACTACCGGTCCCCTCCCCCTGTTAGGGGGAGGGTTAGGGAGGGGTGTGAAGGTCGAGCTATCGACTGCGATTGCTCAACCTCACCACCCCTCGCCGGGCGCCCCCATCCCAACCTTCCCCCTAAGAGGGGGAAGGAGCTGGCCGGTGGGTTAAATCACCTTCGCTTTTAAATCACCTTCGCTTCGTTCTTGAGCTTGCTCACCAGCGTGGCGACGTCCGGCACCGTGATACCGGCGGAGCGCTTCGGCGGTTCCGCCACCTTCAGCGTCTTCAGGCGTGGCGTCACGTCCACACCCAGGTCGGCCGGCTTGAAAGTGTCTAACGTCTTCTTCTTGGCCTTCATGATGTTGGGCAAGGTCACATAGCGCGGCTCGTTCAGGCGCAGGTCGGTGGTGACGATCGCCGGCAGCGTCAGCGACAGGGTTTCCAGGCCGCCGTCGACTTCGCGCGTCACGACCGCCTTGCCGTCTTCGATCACCACCTTGGACGCAAAGGTCGCCTGCGGCCAGCCCAAGAGGGCTGCGAGCATCTGGCCGGTCTGGTTGCAGTCGTCGTCGATGGCCTGCTTGCCGAGGATGATCAGTTGCGGCTGCTCCTTGTCGGCCAGCGCTTTCAGCAGCTTGGCCACCGCCAGCGGCTGCAGTTCGGCATCGATCTCGACCAGCACGCCGCGGTCGGCGCCGATGGCCATCGCGGTGCGCAGGGTTTCCTGGCATTGCGTCACGCCGCAGGACACCGCCACCACTTCGGTGACCTTGCCGGCTTCCTTCAGGCGGGTGGCTTCTTCCACGGCGATTTCATCGAACGGGTTCATCGACATCTTCACATTGGCGATATCGACACCCGTGCCGTCGGATTTCACACGCACCTTGACGTTGAAGTCCACCACGCGCTTGACCGCGACCAGTACTTTCATGATCTTCTCCTTGTTCCCTCAAACGATTTTTTTCAGCCGAAGATCGGCCATGTCGGACTGGCTCATGGCCAGCCAGCTGTCGAGCACTTCGTCCGTATGTTCGCCGAGGGTCGGTGGAGGATTCCGGTACTGGACAGGCGACTCGGACATCCGGATCGGGTTGGCGACCAGCGGCACCTTGTCCGCAAGCGGATGGGGCATCTCGATGCGCATGCCGCGCGCCTGCACCTGCGGATCGGCAAAGACTTTGTCGAGGCTGTTGATCGGACCGCAGGGAACGCCGGCCGCTTCCATCGCGGCAACCCATTCGCTAGTAGCCCGGGTGACGGTGACGCCGCGAATCAATGCGATCAGTTCGTCGCGGTGCTTCACCCGCTGCGGATTCGTCGCGAAGCGCTCATCCGCCGCCCATTCGGGCCGGCCCACGGTACGGCAGAAATTGGCGAATTGACCGTCATTGCCGATAGCGATGATCATGTAGCCATCGGCGGTCGGGAAATCCTGGTACGGCACAATGCTCGGATGCGCGTTGCCCATACGCCGGGGCACCACGCCGCCGATCAGGTAGTTGGCGGCCTGGTTGGCCAGGCAGGCGATCTGGACATCCAGCAGCGCGAGGTCGATATGCTGTCCCTTACCCGTGCGCTCACGATGCGCCAGCGCCGCCAGCACGGCGACCGTCGCATACAGGCCCGTCATCACGTCGGTGAGTGCGACGCCCACCTTCATCGGTCCCTCGCCCTCGGTGCCGTCGGGGCGCCCGGTCAGGCTCATCAGCCCGCCCATGCCTTGAACCAGGAAATCGTAGCCCGCGCGCGGCGCGTAAGGCCCTGTCTGTCCGAAGCCGGTGATCGAGCAGTAGATCAGCCGTGGATTGATCTCCTTGAGGCTGGCGTAATCGAGGCCGTACTGGCTGAGTCCGTCCACCTTGAAGTTCTCGAGCAGGATGTCGGCCTTGGCGGCAAGCTGCTTCACCAGTGCCTGCCCTTCGGGTTTCCCGAGATCGATCGTCACCGAGCGCTTGTTGCGATTCGCGCTCAGGTAGTAGGCAGACTCGCCGGTCGACTGGTCCTCGTCGTCCTTGAGCCACGGCGGGCCCCAGGCGCGCGTATCGTCGCCGGCGCCGGGACGTTCAACCTTGACCACATCCGCGCCCAGATCGGCCATCAACTGACCGGCCCAGGGACCGGCCAGCACGCGCGACAGGTCGAGCACGCGCAGGCCCGACAGCGCGCCTTGTGGAAGTGTCGTGTTCATCGGCGATCAGAAAGCTGCGATGCCGGTGATGGCGCGTCCCAGGATCAAGGCGTGCACGTCGTGCGTACCCTCGTAGGTGTTGACCACTTCGAGATTGACGAGATGGCGTGCGACACCGAACTCGTCGCTGATGCCGTTGCCGCCCAGCATGTCACGCGCCATGCGCGCGATGTCGAGCGACTTGCCGCAGGAATTGCGCTTCATGATCGAGGTGATCTCCACCGCCGCAGTGCCTTCATCCTTCATGCGGCCGAGACGCAGGCAGCCTTGCAGGCCCAGCGTGATTTCGGTCTGCATGTCGGCCAGCTTCTTCTGGATCAACTGGTTGGCGGCGAGCGGCTTGCCGAACTGCTTGCGGTCGAGCACGTACTGGCGGGCACGATGCCAGCAATCTTCCGCCGCGCCCAGCGCGCCCCACGCGATGCCGTAGCGTGCGCTGTTGAGGCAGGTGAACGGGCCTTTCAGGCCGCGCACATCGGGGAAAGCGTTTTCTTCCGGGCAGAACACGTCATCCATCACGATTTCGCCGGTGATCGAGGCGCGCAGGCCAACCTTGCCGTGGATGGCCGGCGCCGACAATCCCTTCCAGCCCTTTTCCAGCACGAAGCCGCGGATCGCGCCTTCATCGTCCTTGGCCCAGACCACGAACACGTCGGCGATCGGGCTGTTGGTGATCCACATCTTGCTGCCGCTCAGCTTGTAGCCGCCGTCGACCTTGCGCGCACGGGTGACCATGCTGCCCGGATCGGAGCCGTGGTTGGGTTCGGTCAGGCCGAAGCAACCGATCCATTCACCTTTGGCCAGCTTGGGCAGGTATTTCTGTTTGGTCTCTTCGTTGCCGAACTCATAAATCGGCACCATCACCAGCGAAGACTGCACGCTCATCATCGAGCGGTAGCCGGAATCGACACGTTCGACTTCGCGCGCCACCAGGCCGTAGCTGACGTAATTGAGGCCGGAGCCGCCGTAAGCCTCGGGGATCGTCACCCCGAGCAGGCCCAGATCGCCCATCTCGCGGAAGATGCCGGCATCGGTCTGTTCATTACGGAATGCTTCGAGCACGCGCGGAGCGAGGCGCTCCTGGCAATACGAGTTGGCCGAGTCGCGCACCATGCGTTCTTCGTCGGTCAATTGCTGATCCAGCAACAGTGGGTCATCCCACTGGAACGCCGCAGATTTATGCTTTGTGCTCATTCCGTACTCACTAATTGGTTTGTCGTGGCGCTACTCTACAATCTGCCAAGCAGCGCCACAAACGATTTGTTTGCACTGATTTGTGCGAAAATCGCACTTGTTGATTGATTCCCTCACGGAGCCGATGTCATGCGCCGAAAAATCCCCTCCACCGCCGCCCTGTCCGCCTTTGAATCGGCAGCACGCCACCAGAGTTTTACCAAGGCCGCGGACGAGCTTGCCGTCACGCAAAGCGCGATTTGCCGGCAGATCAGTGCACTGGAGGATTTTCTCGGGGTAAAGCTGTTCCGCCGCAGCCGGCGCGGTGTGGTGTTGACGGAGGCCGGAACGGCCTATGCCAGAAAAGTCACCTCCCGGCTGGACGAAGTGGAGCGCGACACGCTGGATCTCATGGCCAAGGGCGGCCATGGCGACGCGCTTGAACTGGGTGTTGTGCCGACCTTCGCGACAAAGTGGTTGCTGCCGCGCCTGCCGTCGTTTTCAAAAGAACATCCGCACATTACAGTGAATCTCACCGCGCGAACGAGGCCGTTCCTGTTCGACGACACCTCGTTCGATGCCGCCATCCATGCAGGCGAATCCACATGGCCGGGAACGGAAGGCATTTTCCTGATGCACGAGAACCTTGTCGCCGTGTGCAGTCCGAAGCTGATCGCGCCCCGCACAACGATAGGCCGGGCGGACTGGCATCGTCAACCGCTGCTGCAGCAGAGCACACGACCTTACGCATGGCGGGACTGGTTCGCATCGCGCGACATGCAGGTCGAAGGCGACATGTCGGGGCCACGCCTGGAATTGTTTTCCATGCACGTGGAGGCAGCGATCCAGGGCATGGGCATCGCCCTGATTCCACGCTTTCTTGTCGAAACCGAGCTGGAGCACGGCGTCCTGATCCAGGTTGCGAAACACGAGTACCTGAGCGACCGGTCCTATTACCTGATCTACCCGGAACGCAAGTCCGAGAATGCGGCATTGACAACCTTCCGCATCTGGCTGGAGGCGCAGGCGCGCGAGTACAGGGAACCCATCGGATTGGGGTGAAAGCCGTCGCTACACCGATGCCTGTGTTTTCAGGAAGGCCATCCAGGCATCGGCTGAGCCGAAATAGGCAGAGACATCGATCGCACGAAGCTGTCCGCCCTGTTCGATTGCAAACGTCGGAAAACCGTGCCCTCCCGATCTTGCAAGCAAGGCACGGCTTTCATTGATGTGCGCTTGCGTACGCTCGCCCATCATTGCCTCGATCGATGCAGTGAAGGCCTGCTTCTCCAATCCCGTCTCCACGGCGAGGTCGATCAGGACAGACAGTTCGCTGACCCGGCGCCCCTCGACATAGTGCGCCGCCTGAATGCGCGCCAGCAGGTCCAGCCCCCGGCCGGCAATGGCATCGGCAGCCAGCACGGCGGCAATCGGCGGTTCCGAGTCGAAGACCGCGTCGTTATCTCGAAGCAGGCCTTCAAAATAAGCCTCGCCGAAAGGCTGACCGGTAAGGTTCGCGATGCGCCTGTCATGCTGCATGACGTATCGGCGCAGTTCAGGCGACACCTGCTAGCGACGGTCTCCTGTCATCATCCCGCCGCCATGGGCTTGAACAACCATCACCTCCCTTGCAGCGCGAACCAGAGGAGCGGCGCCATAACACCAACCGCATAACGGGTCGTAGATGTAATGCAGTACAGGCTTGTTCATGACATTTCTTTCTATCAGCTTGGAGCAATCACTCGGAAAAACCACATCACCACCTCATCTCGCCCTTGTTGACCTTGGCGGCGATGTTCAGCGCGATGTCCAGACCGGCCTCGGGATAAACACGTTTCATCGTTTCGATGAGCGCAGCCGCATTCGGCGCCTTCTCAAGTTCCACCTCAAACCGTTGCAGGTAAGCCCGTGTATATTGCACAGCCTCGACCCCCGCCTTTCCCGGATTGAGAGCATGCCCGGGAATGACGGTTGCCGGCTTCAGGGCTTCGATCCGGTCCAGAGTCCGGACCCAGGCGGCACGCTGCGCCCTGGTTTGCGTGTCCGCAGTCCAGGCATGCAGCCCACCGAAGACATTCACGCCCCCGACCACCGCCTTGATGGACGGAATCCAGACGAAGCTCCGCGACGGCAGTTCGCCGTCCAGCCCCAACACTTCCAGCTTCTGCCCCTCCAGCACCAGGCCTTCTTTCGGCAGCGCCTCCGGGATGACCGGCATGCGCGGTGCATTCGCGCCCAGTTTGGGGCCCCAGAAGCTCACCTTTTTCTGAACCGTGTTCTTGATCCAGGCGATGGTCGGCTCGCTGGCATAAATCTTCGCGTCGGGGAATTCGGCCTTGATCACTTCCAGACCGAAATAGTAATCGGGATCGCCATGGCTGACATAGACCGTTTTGAGGGCCTTGCCGCTCGCCAGAATGTCGGCTACGAGGCGATGTGCATCGGCCCGGGTGAATTGCGCATCGATCAGCATCGCATCCTGCTTCCCGGTCACCAGGACGGAGTTGACCATCTGGGGCGTCTACCTGTCTCGAAAACATCTCCCCGTCTCGCTACGGAGCATGCTGGATTTTCTGGTTGAACGGTTCGGCGGCAAGCCCGGCTGGGATTTGGACTGAACTCAAGCGCCCTCAGCCAGGATTCCAATCGCGCGGCGGATCATGCTTCGCTTTTCCGCCTTGGAGCCTATCCCTACTGTGATAGGCTCTTATGGCACTACAATTCCCCACGTCGCGCCCACCGCCATTACGCCTGTCCGCCCCGATGAAATATCTGCTACCGATCATTTGCATGGCGCTGCTGACTGGCTGCGCAGGCGGCCCCCCGATCGATCACCGCCATGCTTCCGTCTCCCAGGACAGCCGCGTGCGCTACGTGGTCCTGCACTACACCAAAAGCGACTTTCCGCGTGCGCCGTTCCGCAACACCGGGCGCCAGGGGCAGAATCGGCTGGGTCCGGTCCAGTACCTGAATCTGGCTCTTCTCGTCAACGCACAGGACCATGGCCTTGACCGATGGATCGATATACAGCCCGATGAGCAAACCCGGTTGGCAAGGTCGACATGATTGACCTCTCGTGCTGGAGTGGTAATACATAGACCGCGTTGACCGGGTTTGCGCTTAATAAACATCTCTGCAAATGGATAAAGTCGAGCTTAGAATCGAGGCCGTTTGACATTTTGTCCAATACCATACAAAATGTCCATCATGAAAAAGCGCACCCCGGAGCAGCGGCTGCTGCTCGAACAAGTCAAACAGATCGCCGACGGGCTCGCCAAGACTTTCGCCCCGTTTTGCGAAGTGGTGGTTCACGACCTGCTGGACCCTGCGCATGCCGTACTCGCGATCCACAACAATCTGTCCGGTCGCGCAGTCGGCCATCCGGCCACCGAGCTCGGACTTGCCCGCATCATGGACCCCGGGTTCGAGCAGGTCATTGCCAACTATCCGAACCGCTTCTCGGACGGGCGCCAGGTCAAAAGCACCTCGATCGGAATCAAGGATTCCGAGGGCCGGTACATCGCCGCACTCTGCATGAACATCGATCTCACGGTGTTCCAGGGCTTCCAGGGCATGCTGAACCAGTTTGTCGCACTGCAGACGGACGCGCCCGCCAACGAGACGCTCGACCCCGCCGGTGCGGAAGGGATCCGTGCCCGCATCGACCAGTTCGCGGCGCGCCTGGCCACCACGCCGCGCGCGCTCAAGGCAGAAGACCGTCGCGCCCTGGTCAAGGAGTTGAAGGCGGCCGGCCTGCTGGATCTGCGCCGCGCGATGGAAATCGTCGCTGCGCACCTGGGTGTCTCTCGCGCATCGGTGTACAGCTATGCGAAATGACGCCTGCCTTCTCCTCGTGGACAAGAATGCGGTCGACGCGTTGCTCGTCCCGGATGACGTCGTGCAGACCGTGCGCGAGGCTTTCGAGCTGCACAGCCGGCGCGAAGGGCGCGTGTTCCCGGTGATACGCGAGCAACTGTCCACCGGCGGCATCTTCGGCATCAAGGCTGGCGAGGTGCAGTCTCAGTCCTTGCTCGGTTTCAAGGCGGCAGGCTTCTGGCCAGGCAACCGGCAACTCGGCGGAGAACCGCACCAGGCCACCATCCTGTTGTTCGATCCGGCGACGGGCCGTCCTCATTGCGTATCACCGTATTCGATATGACCGGCATCGCGCTGCAGGACCTGACCGTGGCGCGGCGCATTTTTCAGAAGGCGTCCGCGGCCGGCGCGGGCACCAGCATTGCATGGTCGTGGTGACCAGGCCAGGAAAGGACTCCAATGATCAATCTTCCCACTTTCGATGACGTTTGCGCAGCGGCGGACCGCATCAAGGGCCATGCCCACAGGACGCCGGTGATGACGTCTCGCACCGTCGACGAAGAGTTCGGCGCGCAGGTTTTCTTCAAGTGCGAGAATCTGCAGCGCATGGGCGCTTTCAAATTCCGCGGCGCATTCAATGCCCTGTCGAAGTTCAGCCCCGATCAACGCAAGGCCGGTGTCGTCGCATTCTCCTCCGGCAATCACGCCCAGGGGATCGCGCTGTCAGCCAGTATCCTCGGCATCCCCGCGACCATCGTCATGCCTCACGATGCGCCGGCAGCCAAGATAGCGGCGACCAAGGGCTATGGCAGCAACGTCGTGATCTACGACCGCTACAAGGAAGACCGCGAGCGGATCGGGCGCGATCTGGCCGAGAAGCATGGCCTGACGCTGATTCCGTATATGGACTCCTCCCGGTTTGCAAGTCATTTCTGTTTTGGCTTTAGGTG
>CBIHRJ010000061.1:0-30568 GCA_966212445.1 uncultured Noviherbaspirillum sp.
GAAGCAAGCCAGACAGCCGCTGGCCGTCGCAAGACGGCGGGAGGAAGGTCCGGACTCCACAGAGCAGGGTGACGGCTAACGGCCGTCCGCCGAAAGCCGCAAGGTATAAGGCGAGGAACAGGGCCACAGAGACGAGCGTATTAAGTTACGGTGAAACGCGGTAACCTCCACCCGGAGCAATTCCAAATAGGCACGCATTGATGTTGCTCGCGGAGCGTGCGGGTAGGAAGCTTGAGCCGTGGGGCAATCCACGGCCTAGAGGAATGGCTGTCATAACGCGCGGAGGCAACTTCACGCGTCGTAACAGAATCCGGCCTATCGGCTTGCTTCATTTTTCCTTCTTCGCAATTGAATGGCGTGCAATTTTCTGTGGTGCGCCATCCACTGCAACTTGAGAGACCTCAACTCGCCGTACCGCTGATCCGGTAGAGTCCGTTTCTAGAACCTGTTGGCCGTGGGATGGAAAACCGTGAATGGTGGAGGATCGCGAAAACCCATGTCCTTTCGATTAGCGGCCGCTAAAAAGCAGTAAAGCCAGGCGCATGCAGGATCGCTTTCCCGCTTCCGAAACTTCATCCCACGACCAGCAGGTTCTTCTCTCGCCCATTCCCGGCTGAGCGCGGGTTGTATGGAACAATGCACGCGTTCATGCCGCTTCTCTTCAGCACGGCTTCATTGCAGAAACGCATTTTTCGCACACCCGTGCGGTCGACGTTGCCTCCTGTTAATTATTTTCCGGCATTTACGTAACAGGAAACTGTTGCTACGATCTCTGACCTCGGCACCCCCCTGCCGGAAGCACTTTTCCCATCGTAACGAGGTCCCCCACCACCATGACGGATTCCAATTCGGCCAAAGACAATCAATTGCGCGAGGCCGCGCTCGACTACCACCGCAACCCGACCCGCGGCAAGATCCAGGTCGTTTCCACCAAGGCGCTGTCCAACCAGCGCGACCTGTCGCTCGCCTATTCGCCCGGCGTCGCCTACGCCTGCGAGGAAATCGCCAGGGACCCGTCCACCGCTGCCGAATATACGTCGCGCGGCAACCTGGTCGCCGTGGTCACCAACGGCACCGCGGTGCTCGGCTTGGGTGACATCGGCCCGCTCGCCGGCAAGCCGGTGATGGAAGGCAAGGGTTGCCTGTTCAAGAAATTCGCCGGCGTCGATGTGTTCGACATCGAACTGGCCGAGCACGACCCGGACAAGCTGGTCGACGCGATCGCGATGCTGGAGCCGACGGTCGGTGGCATCAACCTCGAAGACATCAAGGCGCCGGAGTGCTTCTACATCGAACAGAAGCTGCGCGAGCGCATGAACATCCCGGTCTTCCACGACGACCAGCACGGCACCGCGATCATCTCGACCGCCGCGCTGCTCAACGGCCTGAAAGTCGTCGGCAAGGATATCGGCAAGGTCAGGATCGCCGTCTCCGGCGCCGGCGCCGCCGCCATCGCCTGCCTCGACACCATGGTCAGTCTGGGCGCAAAGCGCGAAAACATTTACGTCGCCGACTCCAAGGGCGTGATCTACATTGGCCGCGACGCCAAGATGGAAGCCAACAAGGCGCGCTACGCGCAGGACACGAACGCCCGCAAGCTGGCCGATATCGTCGCCGGCGCCGACGTGTTCCTCGGCTGCTCCACCGCCGGGGTGCTGACCGGCGACATGGTCAAGACCATGGGTGAGCGGCCGATCATCCTCGCGCTCGCCAACCCGGAGCCGGAAATCCGCCCGGAAGTCGCGAAAGCGGCGCGCCCTGACTGCATCATCGCCACCGGCCGTTCCGACTATCCGAACCAGGTCAACAACGTGCTGTGCTTTCCCTACATCTTCCGCGGCGCGCTCGATTGCGGCGCCACCAAGATCACGGAAGCGATGAAGTTGGCCTGCGTGAAGGCGATCGCCGAACTGGCGGAAGCCGAAACCAATGACGCGGTCGCGGTCGCCTATGCCGGCCAGGAACTGACCTTCGGCCCGGAATACATCATTCCCAAGCCCTTCGACCAGCGCTTGATCGAGAAGATCGCGCCGGCCGTCGCCAAGGCGGCGCAGGAATCCGGCGTGGCGACGCGTCCGATCGAGAACCTGGATGCGTACCGCCAGCAGCTGAGCCATCTGGTTTACCACACCGGTCTCATCATGAAGCCGGTGTTTTCCGCCGCCAAGGCGGCGCCAAAACGCGTCGCTTACGCCGAGGGCGAGGAAGAACGTGTGCTGCGTGCGGTGCAGACGGTGGTCGACGAAGGCCTCGCCAAGCCGATCCTGATCGGTCGTCCGCACGTGATCGACATGCGCATCGAGAAAGCCGGCCTGCGCCTGAAAGCCGGCGTCGACTTCGAACTGATCAATCCCGAGGACGACCCGCGCTACCGCAGCTACCACGAGGCTTACCATGCGATGCGCGGCCGCGACGGCGTCACGCCCGACATGGCCAAGACCGCGCTGCGCCGCTCCAATACCCTGATCGGCACCATGCTGGTGCACATGGGCGATGCCGATGCCTTGCTGTGCGGCACGGTCGGCCGCTTCGACGCCCACCTCGAACATGTGCGCGACGTGATCGGCCTGGCGCCCGGCGTCAATGTGTTCTCGACAATGAACGCGCTGATGTTGGAAAAGTACACGCTGTTCATCGCCGATACTTACGTCAACGACGATCCCAGCGCCGAGGAACTCGCCGCCATCGCCAAGCTCGCCGCCGAGGAGATCCGCTGTTTCGGCCTGCAACCGAAGGTCGCGATGCTGTCGCATTCGATGTTCGGCTCCTCCAGCCGGCCGTCGGCACGCAAGATGCGGGCGGCGCGCGATATTCTCGCGCGCATCGCGCCGGAGCTGGAGGTCGAGGGCGAACTGCAGGGCGACGCCGCGCTATCCGAAGAAGTGCGCCGCCACTTCCTGCCGGAAACGCGCTTGGCGGGCAGCGCCAACCTGCTGATCATGCCCACGCTGGACGCCGCCAACATCGCGTTCAACCTGCTCAAGATCACCGGCGGGCAGGGCGTGACCGTCGGCCCCATCCTGCTGGGCGCCGCCAAGCCGGTACACATCCTGAACCCGGCATCGACCTCGCGTCGCATCGTCAACATGACCGCGCTGGCCGTTGCTGACGTCAGCGCCAACAAGAACGCCTGCGTATAGCAGGTAGTTCGTAGCAGCGGGGTTCCTGGCCTGCGGACCGGGAACCCCGTTTTCATTTCAGGCGTTTCGCGAAAGCACCGCGCTGCATGCTTTCGCAGAACCAATCTCCCCTTTCCCCACTCCAACAAATGACGTGAAGCAAGCGCCGGCGCGGTTTCGGGCGCGGCATAGCGGCACTTCTGCGCAATTTCCCAACATCTTGACGCATTGCCGTCCGGCAGTCTTTCTCCGCAAACACATGTGTAATGCTGAGATGTCACCTTCAGTGTCTGCGGTAAGTGCTTAATTTTTTTGAATATTCACTCAAGAGGTTGCTTTAGCGAAACGCGCTAAGTCATTGACTTCATTGAGAAAAATCTCATTTTTGTTTCCGGATATTACTTGACCGCAAATAAACCATCCTCTAAAGTGGGCGACAGTGTGAAAAAGTGTATTTTTGTGGGGCGAAATACTCATAAACGCCCGGCATGCACGGATCACGGCAACCACCAAAAACGACAATCACGAGGGTAATCAGGGTGTTTCAGGGCGCTTCAGCACTGAGTCTCGATGCGAAAGGACGGATGACGATTCCGGCCAAGCACCGCGACGCCCTGTCGGTTCAGTGCGAAGGCCGCGTCACGCTGACCAAGCACCCGCACGGCTGCCTGTTGTTCTTCCCGCGCCCGGTCTGGGAAAACCACCGCGAACAGATCGCCGCCTGGCCGATGTCGGCGCGCGCCTGGCAGCGCATCTTCCTGGGGAATGCTTCCGATGTCGACATGGACACCGCGGGCCGCATCCTGATTGCACCCGAACTGCGCAATGCGGTCGGCCTGACGCGCGACGTCATGTTGCTCGGCATGGGCAGCCATTTCGAGATCTGGGATGCGGAAAAGCTGGCCGAAAGCGAGGCGCAGGCCGTTGCGAACGGCATGCCGGATGTCTTGAGCAACTTTTCGTTTTGACGGCCCGTGATGAATCAACAAGCGGTGCCGGAATTGCAGCACCGTACGGTGCTGCTGGAAGAAGCGGTCGATGCGTTGCAGATCGACGGCGAGCGCGCCAATGGCGTGTATGTCGACGGTACTTTCGGCCGCGGCGGCCATAGCCGCCGCATCCTGGAACGCCTCGGCGGCCATGGCCGCCTGATCGCGTTCGACAAGGATACGCAGGCGATCGCGACCGCGCAGGCGATTTCGGACCAGCGTTTCGAGATCGTGCACGACAGCTTCGCCACGATGGGCGAAGCGCTGGCAGCGCGTGGCGTCGCGCGGGTGGATGGAATTTTGCTGGACCTCGGGATCTCGTCGCCGCAGGTGGATGAAGCGGCGCGCGGTTTCAGTTTTCGACTGGACGGACCGCTTGACATGCGCATGGACACCACGCGCGGCATGTCGGCGGCAGAGTGGCTCGCAACCGAGTCAGAACAGACGATTGGAAAGGTTATACGAGATTATGGGGAAGAACGGTTTGCTTTTCAGATTGCAAAGGCGATTGTTGCTCGCCGGGCAGTCCACCCAATTTCAGGCACACGACAGCTTGCCGAGATCGTGGCACACGCCGTCAAAACCCGCGAGAAGGGCAAGGATCCGGCCACTCGCACATTTCAGGCTATCCGGATTTACATCAATAAAGAGCTTGAAGAACTCGAAATAGGACTCGACGCCGCATTGGAAAAACTGGCTCCGCACGGGAGATTGGCTGTGATCAGCTTTCATTCGCTGGAAGACCGGATCGTCAAGCGCTTCATGGCCGCCAAGGCCAACGCGCCGCAGCTCGACCGTCGCCTGCCGATCCGTGCGGTCGACCTGCCGCAGCCGCAACTGCGGCTGCTGGCGAAAATGAAGCCGACCGACGCGGAAATCGCCGCCAACCCGCGCGCACGCTCCGCCATCATGCGTGTCGCCGAGCGCACCACGGCGCCGCTGGGGAATGCAGCATGAGCGGCCGCATCAATATCGTGCTGACCGCCGTGCTCGTGCTGTGCGCGCTTTCCGTCGTTAACGCGCAATACCAGGCGCGCAGCCTGTTCATCGAACTGGAGCGTGCGCAAGCTGCCGCCCGCCAGCTCGAAATCGAATGGTCGCAACTGCAGCTCGACCAGTCCACGCTCGGCAAGCACGCCCGCATCGAAGCCAACGCCCGCCGCGACCTCAACATGGTTCAGGTGACGCCGGCGCGCACCCAGTACCTGACGACGACGGAGACGAGATGACGCGCGCCGCCTCCCGTACCGCTGTCGGCAAAGGCGTCCAGTTCACGGCCAGCCCGGTGCTGGCCGTCAAGCTGCCGGTATGGCGCTCGCGCGTCGTTTTGTTCGGCATGTTCGCCGCTTTTTCCGCGCTGGCCGGACGCGCGCTCTGGCTGCAGGGCATCTCCACAGACTTCCTGCAGAAGCAGGGTGAATCGCGCTATGCGCGCACACTCGAATTGCCCGCCACGCGCGGCAAGATCACCGACCGTCATGGCCAGGTGCTGGCGTCGTCGCTGCCGGTGAAAGCGATCTGGGCGATTCCGGAAGACGTTGCCGAAGCGCCGCCGGAAAAACTGCGCCAGCTCGCCAAGCTGCTCGACATGAGCGAGCGCGACCTGAAAAAGAAGCTCGATTCCGACCGCAGTTTCGTCTATCTGAAGCGCCAGGTCGAAACCGACATCGCCGAAAAGATCGTCAAACTCGGCATCGCCGGCGTCGAGACGCGCAAGGAATACAAGCGCTACTACCCGGAAGGCGAAGTGCTGGCGCACGTGGTCGGCTTCACCAATATCGAAGACGCCGGACAGGAAGGCATGGAACTGGCGTTCCAGAAAAGCCTGGCAGGCGTGACCGGCAGCCGCCGCGTGATCAAGGACCGCCTCGGCCGCATTGTCGAGGACATCGGCGCGGGACGCACACCGCACGACGGCAAGGACCTGGCATTGTCGATCGATCGCAAGATCCAGTACATCGCGTTTTCGCACCTCAAGGAAGCCGTCGAAAAGCACAAGGCGAAGGCTGCCGGCATCATCGTGCTCGACGTGAAAACGGGCGAGGTGCTGGCGCTGGCCAACCTGCCGACCTACAACCCGAACGACCGCTCGCGCCTGACCGGCGGCCAGTTGCGCAACCGCGTGCTGACCGATACTTTCGAGCCGGGCTCGATCATGAAGCCGTTCACCATTGCGCTGGCGCTGGAAAACCGGGTGATTACGCCAAACACCACGATCCAGACCGCGCCGGGTTACCTGACGATCGGGCGCGCCACGATCCACGACTCGCATGCGCACGGTCTGTTGAGCGTGGGCGAAGTGCTGGAAAAATCGTCCAACGTCGGCACCACCAAGATCGCGCTGCAGATGGAACCGCAGCAGATGTGGGATATGTTTACCACCGTCGGCTTCGGACAGCAGCCCAAGGTCGGTTTTCCCGGCGCCGTCGCCGGACGCGTGCGGCCCTACAAGTCCTGGCGTCCGATCGAGCAGGCGACGATGAGCTACGGCCACGGCATCTCGACCTCGCTGATCCAGATGGCGCATTCGTACATGATCTTCGCGCGCGACGGCGACATGATTCCGATGACCTTCCAGAAGGCCGGCGACCAGCCGATCAGCCGTCGCGTGATATCGGAGAAGACCGCGCGCCAGGTGCGCGAGATGCTGGAACTGGCGGCCGGACCCAACGGCACCGCACCCAAGGCGCAGATTCCCGGCTATCGCGTCGCCGGCAAGACCGGCACCGCGCACAAGCTGGCGGGCGGGCAGTATGTGAACAAGTATGTCGCCTCGTTCGTCGGTTTCGCGCCGGTATCCGATCCGCGCATCATCGTTGCCGTCATGGTCGATGAACCGTCGAACGGAGCCTACTACGGAGGCGAGGTGGCCGCACCGATATTTGCCGCCGTCACCGCGAATGCGCTGCGCGCGTTGAACGTTGCTCCCGATTCGTCGGTGACCGACATCATCATTCCTGCTGAAAGCGTAAAGGAGAGCATGTGATGACAGCCGCAACTCTCTCCCCGAATGACATCCTGGCCTGGCTGCATGCGGCTGCGCCGGGCGCACAACTGTCGTCCGACTCGCGCACCGTCGGCGCCGGCGATGTGTTTTTTGCGTATCCCGGCGATACCGCCGATGGCCGCAAATATATTGCGCCTGCGCTGGCGAACGGCGCCGCCGCAGTGGTTTTCGATGCCGATGATTTTGCATGGGATGACAACTGGAACCGGCCGCATCTGGCGGTGGCTGACCTGAAGAAGGTGGCAGGTGGCATCGCCAGCGCCTACTACGGCCAGCCTGACGCCGGCATGTTCAGCGTGGCGGTGACCGGCACCAACGGCAAGACCTCCTGCACCCAGTGGCTGGGCAAAGCGCTGTCGCGCCTGGGCCAGTCGACAGCGGTGATCGGCACACTCGGTGTCGGCCTGTACGAGCGCGGCGAGCATGCCGGTTTCAACGCGACCGGCTATACCACGCCCGATGCCGTGCTCCTGCAGCGCAAGCTGGCGCAGTTGCGCGACGGCGGCGCGCGGGCGCTTGCGATCGAGGCGTCGTCGATCGGCCTCGCACAGAGACGCCTGGACGGATTGCACGTCGATGTCGCCCTGTTTACCAATTTCACGCGCGACCATCTCGATTACCACGGCGACATGGACGCCTACGAGGCGGCCAAGACGATGCTGTTCGAATGGTCCGGGCTGGGGCATGCAGTGGTCAACCTCGATGACCCGATGGGATTGCGCCTGATCGCACACCTGAAGGCAACGCGTCCGTCGCTGCAACTGATCGGCTACACCGTCACCGAGCATGCGGAACCGGGCGTGATCACGCTGCGCGCCAGCGACATGCGCACCAGTCACGGCGGCACCGTGTTCCGGCTGGATTCCGCCTATGGCGCAGCACAGATCAAGACGCAACTGGTGGGGCAATTCAATGTCAGCAACGTGCTCGGCGTGTTCGGTGTGCTCATGGCCAAATCGTGCGAATTCAAGGCGGCGGTGGAAGCGGTGGAGGCATTGACCGCGGTACCTGGCCGCATGCAGCAGCTCGGCGGCCAGGAAGCGCCGCTGGTCGTGATTGACTACGCACACACGCCCGACGCGCTGGAAAAAACACTCGCCACGCTGCGCCAGGTGGCGGGACAGCGCAGCGGCAAGCTGTGGTGCGTGTTCGGCTGCGGCGGCGACCGCGATCCCGGCAAGCGTCCGCAAATGGGCGCGGTGGCGCAGGCGGCCGACCACATCGTCGTCACCAGCGACAACCCGCGCAGCGAGGAACCGGCAAGCATTCTCGAACAGATCCTCCAGGGTATCGATGCCGCGCGGCTGGCCAGGGATGAGGTGCATGTGATTGAAGACCGCGCTTCCGCGATTTTGTGGGCGGTGCGGCACGCAGGGAGAAACGATGTGGTTCTGCTGGCCGGCAAAGGCCACGAACCGTATCAGGAAATAAAAGGCAAGAAATTGCCGTTTCTGGACGCGGACCACGCCGCACTGGCGCTGGCTGCGAGGGCAACAATGAAGGGGATGCATTAATGAAATCATCTTTGGCTGGGATTCAGCCATGGATTTCGGGTGCCGTCGCGGTGAACGCCGCGGCGGACGCGGCGGCGGACGTGGTGTTTGGCGGCGTGTCGACCGACAGCCGTCAGGCCGGCGCCGGCAATCTGTTTGTCGCATTGCGCGGCGAACGTTTCGACGCGCATGATTTTCTGGGCGATGTCGCCGCGCGCGGCGTTGCCGCCGTCGTGGTGGAACGCCTTCCGCAGGATTTGACCGTGCCGGCGCTGGTGGTGCCGGATACCCGCATTGCACTGGGCGAAATCGCCGCCGGCTGGCGCCGCCAGTTCGCGCTGCCGGTCATCGGCGTCACCGGCAGCAACGGCAAGACGACGGTCAAGGAAATGATCGCCTCCATTCTCGCAGCGGCGTTCGGCGCCGACAGCACGCTCGCCACGCGTGGCAACCTGAACAACGACATCGGCGTTCCGCTGACGGTGTTCCGGCTCGACGACGCGCACAAGGCGGCCGTGATCGAACTCGGCATGAATCATCCGGGAGAAATCGCCGCCATCACAGCGATCGCGCAACCGACCGTGGGCCTGGTCAACAACGCCCAGCGTGAGCATCAGGAATTCATGGAAAGCGTGGAGGCGGTAGCAAAAGAGAACGGTGCCGTGATTGCCGGCCTCCCGGCCGACGGCGTCGCGGTGTTCCCGGCGGACGATCCGTATACGGGTCTGTGGCGTTCCTGCGCCAGCCAACGTAAAACAATGACATTCGGCCTGTCGCAGGACGCCGATGTGAGCGGCACGTTTCAGGTGAACGATTTCGGCAGCAACTTGTCCATAGCTGCCGGCGGGAAACATTTCCAGGTGAGGCTCTCTGCGGCAGGCGTACACAACGTACGTAATGCGCTCGCTGCGGCTGCATGCGCGCTGGCGATCGGCGTGCCCGAGGAGGCGGTGATCCGCGGCCTCGAAGCATTTGCGCCCGTCAACGGCCGCCTGCAGCGCAAGACTGCAAAGAGCGGTGCCCTGGTGATCGACGATACCTACAACGCGAATCCGGACTCGGTGCGCGCGGCCATCGATGTGCTGGCCGCCGCGGCGGGTCCGCGCGTGCTGGTGCTGGGCGACATGGGCGAAGTGGGCGACGAAGGTCCGCAGTTCCATGTCGAGATCGGCGCCTATGCGCGCGAGCGCGGCATCGAGCACCTGCTGACGCTGGGCGAGCTGGCGCGGCATGCGAGTGTCGCGTTCGGCGACCGCGCGCAGCATTGCGACGATATCGACACGATCAACCGGGCAGCCGAGGCACTGGTTTCCGCCGGCACGACGGCGTTGGTGAAGGGGTCGCGCTTCATGAAGATGGAGCGCGTGGTCCAGCACCTCGTCAATCAATCACAAGGACAGGGAACGCACTGACATGCTGCTTTGGCTGGCACAATATTTTCAACAGGACCTCGGACCGCTGCGGGTCTTCAACTTCATTACCTTCCGCGCGGTGTTCGCCACGCTGACCGCGCTGGCGATCGGGTTGATGGCGGGACCGGCGATGATCCGCATGCTGACCCGGCTGAAGGTCGGGCAGGCGGTGCGCACCGACGGCCCGCAGACGCACCTGGTCAAATCCGGCACGCCGACCATGGGCGGCGCGTTGATCCTGCTCTCGATCGGCATCTCGACGCTGCTGTGGTCGGACTGGAGCAACCGCTTCGTGTGGGTGGTGCTGGTGGTGACGCTCGGCTACGGCACGATCGGCTGGGTCGACGATTACCGCAAGGTCGTCTACAAGGACCCCGAGGGAATGCGGTCGAGGGAAAAGTACTTCTGGCAGTCGCTGATCGGCATCATTGCCGCGCTGTACCTGGCATTTTCCGTATCGGCGCCGACCAATACCAAGGTATGGCAATTGTTCCTGGCATGGGTGCAGTCCGGTTTCAGTCTCGACCTGCCGCCCAAGGCCGACCTGATCGTTCCGTTCTTCAAGACCATCAGCTATCCGCTCGGCGTGTGGGGCTTCATCGCGCTGACCTACTTCGTCATCGTCGGCACCAGTAATGCGGTCAACCTGACCGACGGCCTCGACGGACTGGCGATCATGCCCACCGTGCTGGTCGGTTCCGCGCTCGGCCTGATCGCTTACCTGACCGGCAGCGCGGTGTATGCGAAGTACCTGTTCATTCCGCATATTCCCGGCGCGGCCGAACTGATCATCTTTTGCGGCGCGATGGCGGGAGCGGGTCTAGCCTTCCTGTGGTTCAACGCGCACCCGGCGCAGGTGTTCATGGGCGACGTCGGCGCGTTGGCGCTGGGCGGCGCACTCGGCACCATCGCCGTCATCGTGCGCCAGGAAATCGTGCTGTTCATCATGGGCGGCATCTTCGTCGTCGAGACTTTGTCGGTGATGCTGCAGGTGGGCTACTTCAAGTACACGAAGAAGCGCTTCGGCGTCGGCCGCCGCATCCTGCTGATGGCGCCGCTGCACCATCACTTCGAACAGAAGGGCTGGAAGGAAACCAAGGTCGTGGTGCGCTTCTGGATCATCACGATGATGCTGGTGCTGTTCGGACTCTCAACCTTGAAACTGCGGTAATGGAAAACGGCGTGGAAAACAACGTGAACGACGATCTGGACAACGACCTCCTGCAGGACGGCGCGGGCAGAGCCGCCGACGAGGCCGCCGTTGCCATTCCCGTCGTGCATGCGATGCCGGAGGCGGTGACGGAAGCAGCGGCCGAGGAAGTGGTCGTCGAGCCAGCCATCAGCTTGGAGGAGCGTCTCGGGTACCAGGACAAGCGCGTCCTCGTGCTTGGACTTGGCGAATCAGGCCTGGCGATGGCGAAATGGCTTGCGCGCTGCGGCGCGCATCTGCGTGTCGCCGATACGCGCAACGAGCCGGAGCGCTTGCCCGCATTGCGCGAGGCGGTCGCGAACGTGGAATTCGTCGGCGGGCCGTTTACTGCCGATCTGCTGGAAGGCATCGACTTCGTCGCGGTCAGTCCAGGCCTGGCGCCAAATCGCGAACTGGCCGACATCGGACCGGCGGCGGGGAAAAAGAACATTCCGTTGTGGGGCGAAATCGAACTGTTCGCGCAGGCGCTCGCCGCCTTGCGCGCGGAACGTACATATACGCCGAAACTGATTGCCATCACCGGCACCAACGGCAAGACGACTGTGACCAGTCTGACCGGGCTGCTGTGCCGCCGCGCCGGATTGAAGACCGCCGTTGCCGGCAACATCAGCCCGACCGCGCTCGATGTGCTGCGCGCCGCGCTGGATAACGATGACTTGCCGCAGGCTTGGGTGCTCGAACTGTCGAGTTTCCAGCTGCATTCGACATACAGCCTGCAGGCGGATGTCGCGACCGTGCTCAACGTGACGCAGGACCACCTCGACTGGCACGGCGACATGGATGCCTATGCGGCGGACAAGGCGCGCATTTTCGGCGCGCGTACGATCCGCCTGTTGAACCGCGACGATGCGCGGGTGATGCAGATGGCGTCGCCGCTCGCTACCAACATCAGTTTCAGCGCCGACGAACCGGATCAGCCGGACTGCCTCGGCCTGGTCGACGACAATGGCATGCAATGGCTGTCGGTCGCGATCGCTTCCGAAGACGGCGAGAAGCGCCGCCGCAAGAAAGACAATAGTGAACTGCCGGTCATCGTCAACAGGCTGATGCCTGCCGATGCGCTCAGGATTCGCGGCCAGCACAATGCCGTCAACGCACTGGCCGCAGTCGCGCTGTGCCGCGCTATCGGCCTGCCGCTGGCGCCTTTGCTGCACGGCCTGCGCGAATACCGTGGCGAGCCGCATCGTGTTGAACTGGTCGCCAATGTCGGCGGTGTCGATTACTACGACGACAGCAAGGGTACCAACGTCGGCGCTGCCGTCGCCGCGCTGAACGGTCTCGGACTGGAACAGAGCGGCGCCAGCCGGCTGGTGCTGATCGCCGGTGGCGACGGCAAGGGGCAGGATTTCTCGCCCTTGGCCGAACCTGTCGCCAAATACGTGCGCGCGGTACTGTTGATCGGCAAGGATGCGCCGGCAATCCGTTCCGCCATCGAGCAGAGCGGCGTCGGCATGACGGATTGCGCGACGCTGGAAGAGGCGGTGCAAAAGGCGGCTGAACTGGCACAGGCCGGTGATGCCGTGCTGTTGTCGCCGGCATGCGCCAGCCTCGACATGTTCCGCAACTATGCGCATCGCGCGCAGGTGTTCGTCGACGCGGTGCGCGAGGTCGCCCTGGCGCGCGGTGAGGTGATCGCATGAGATTTGCGCTGCCATCCTTCGGTTCGTCTTCGCAACAGGCGTCGCTCCCCGGCGTCGTGCAACGTTCGAAGATGATGGAGTACGACCAGCCGCTGGTGTGGGTGGTCGTGCTGATGATGCTGTTCGGGATGGTGATGGTGTATTCCGCCTCGATTTCGCTGCCGGATTCGCCGAAGTATGCGAGTTACACGACATCGCATTTCCTGGTGCGCCAGGCCATTTTCATTGCCATTGCGTTGTTCGCCGGTCTGCTCACATTTCGCGTGCGCGTCGAAATCTGGCAGCGCCTTGCGCCCTACCTGTTTGTCGGCACCTTGCTGCTGCTGGTACTGGTGCTGATTCCGGGCATCGGCAAGGGGGTCAACGGCGCGCACCGCTGGCTGTCGTTCAAGGTGTTCAACCTGCAACCGTCGGAGTTGATGAAACTGTTCGTGGTGCTGTATGCAGCCGACTACACGGTGCGCAAGCAGGAGTTCATGCACAAGCTGACCAAGGGATTCCTGCCGATGACGGTCGCGATCGGCTTCGTCGGCTTGCTGCTGTTGCTGGAACCCGACCTCGGCGCATTCGGCGTGATCGTCTGCATCGCGATGGGCATCCTGTTCCTGGGCGGCATCAACGGCATCTGGTTCGGCGGCATCGGCGCTACGCTGGTCGGCATTTTCAGTCTTGTCATCGTCCTGTCGCCATGGCGGCGCGAACGGATTTTTGCCTATCTCAATCCCTGGGTGGAAGAAAACGCGCTCGGCAAGGCGTACCAGCTTTCGCATTCGCTGATCGCCTTCGGCCGCGGAGAACTGTTCGGCGTCGGCCTCGGCGGCAGCGTCGAGAAACTGCATTACCTGCCGGAGGCGCACACCGATTTCCTGCTGGCGGTGATCGGCGAGGAGCTCGGTTTCGTCGGCGTGCTTGTGGTAGTTGTGATGTTCTACTGGATCGTCAAGCGTTCCTTCGAGATCGGCCGCCAGGCAATCGCGATGGACCTGACTTTCGCCGGACTGGCGGCAAAGGGCATCGGCATCTGGATTGGCGTGCAAGCCTTCATCAACATGGGCGTGAATCTCGGCCTGCTGCCGACCAAGGGGCTGACCTTGCCGTTGATGAGCTATGGCGGTTCAGGCGTGCTCATCAATTGCATCGGGCTGGCGATCCTGCTGCGCATCGACTACGAGAATCGCATGCTGATGAAGGGAGGGCGCATATGAAGCATCTCCTGATCATGGCGGCCGGCACCGGCGGCCATATCTTCCCGGGCCTCGCGATCGCGCAGACCATGCGCGCCCGCGGCTGGCAGGTGTCGTGGCTCGGCACGCAGCATGGCATGGAACGCGACATCGTGCCGAAGCACGGCATCGAGATGGATACCATCGACTTCGCAGGCATGCGCGGCAAGGGATTGATGCACACGGTGCGCGGCGTGTTCAAGCTGGCTGCCGGTTTCGCTTCCTGTTTCAGCATCATCGGCCGACGCAAGCCCAGCGTGGTGTTGGGAATGGGCGGCTACGTTACCGTGCCGGGCGGCATGATGGCGAAGCTGCGCGGCGTGCCGCTGGCGCTGGTCAATGCCGACGCGGCATTGCTGCTGTCGAACAAGGCGCTGACTCCGTTGGCGCAGCGTGTGCTGTTCGGTTTTCCCGCTGATTTCGGCAGTGCCGCGGGCAAGGCGTTTGTCACCGGTAACCCGGTGCGCAAGGAAATCATCGACGTGTCGCCACCCGCGCAGCGTTATGCGGTGCGCGGCGGCCCGCTGAGGTTGCTGGTGGTCGGCGGCAGCCTTGGCGCCAAGGCACTCAATGATTGCCTGCCCGCGGCCCTGGCGCGCATTCCGGCCGAGATGCGGCCGAGCGTGACGCACCAGTCCGGCAAGCAGCATATCGAGGTGTTGCGCAATGCGTACGCAAACGCAGGTGTGCAGGCGGAAGTCGTGGACTTCATCGACGACATGCCGCGCCGCTATGCGGAAGCCGACCTCGTGATTTGCCGCGCGGGCGCGATTACGGTGTCCGAACTGACGGCGGCAGGCGTGGCAAGCGTACTGGTGCCGCTGGTGGCGTCGACCACCTCGCACCAGCGTGACAACGCGCAGTGGATGGCGAAACAACATGCGGCGGTCCACTTGCCGCAGAGCGAGATGACGCCGGAACGGCTTGCAGCCTTGCTGCAGTCGACTACAAGGGAGCAGTGCCGGGCAATGGCGGAAGCCGCCTATGGTATCGGCCGACGCGAGGCCAACGAAGCCATCGCGAACATACTGGAAGAATTGGCAAAACACGCATGAAACACAAAGTCAAAAACATTCATTTCGTCGGCATCGGCGGCTCAGGGATGAGCGGGATTGCGGAGGTCCTGCTGAATCTCGGCTACACCGTGTCCGGTTCCGACCTCGGCAGCAACGCCGCCACACAACGCCTGGCGCAACTGGGCGCGAAGGTGACGCAGGGACATGCCGCCGAAAACATCGAAAACGCCGACGCCGTTGTCACCTCTACCGCCGTCAAGGGCGACAACCCGGAAGTGATTGCCGCGCGCGCGAAGCGCATCCCCATCGTGCCGCGCGCGATGATGCTGGCGGAGCTGATGCGCCTGAAACAGGGCATCGCGATCGCCGGCACCCATGGAAAAACCACCACCACCAGCCTGGTCGCCAGCGTACTGGCGGAGGGTGGGCTGGACCCGACCTTCGTCATCGGCGGTCGCCTCAACAGCGCAGGCGCCAATGCGAAACTCGGCGCGGGCGATTTCATCGTGGCCGAAGCGGACGAGTCGGATGCCTCCTTCCTCAACCTGTCGCCGTGCATCGAAGTCATCACCAACATCGATGCCGACCACATGGAAACCTACGACCACAGCTTTGCCCGCCTCAAGCAGGCTTTCGTCGAGTTCACGCAACGCCTGCCGTTCTATGGCGTCGCCATGCTGTGCATGGACGACCCGAACGTGCGCGAGATCATGCCGTTCATTTCCAAGCCCATCCTCACCTACGGCTTCCACCAGGATGCGCAGGTGCGTGCAATCGAGGCGAAGGCGGTCAACAGCCACATGGAGTTCACGGTGATCCAGGATGGTTACGCTCCGCTGGCGGTGCGTCTGAACCAGCCCGGCATGCATAACGTGCAGAACGCTTGCGCGGCGATAGCGATCGCACGCGAACTCGGCGTCGACGACAGCGCCACGCAAAAGGCGCTGGGCGAGTTCAACGGTGTCGGCCGCCGCTTTACCCGCTATGGCGACATCAAGTTGCCTGACGGAGGTTCCTTCACGCTGGTCGACGACTACGGCCATCATCCGGTGGAAACGGCGGCGACGCTGGCGGCGGCGCGCGGCGCCTATCCAGGACGGCGCCTGGTGCTGGCTTTCCAGCCGCATCGCTACACCCGCACCCGCGACCTGTTCGAGGACTTCGTGAAGGTGTTGTCCTCGGCCGACGCGCTGGTGCTGGCGGAAGTCTATGCCGCCGGCGAACAACCGATCGTGGCCGCCGATGGCCGGGCATTGGCGCATGCATTGCGCGTGGTGGGCAAGGTGGAACCGATCTTCGTGGAAGACATCGCCGAGATGTCGGCCACGATCATGAACATGGCAAAGGATGGCGACGTGGTGATCACCATGGGTGCCGGATCGATCAGTGCCGTGCCGGGCAAGCTGGCGCAATCGAGCTGACGGGATCAATCATGAGCGCAGAGTTGAAAAAAGAATTCGGGAAAGTCGGCGTGCTGTACGGTGGCCGTTCTGCCGAACGCGAGGTATCGCTGATGTCCGGTAGCGGTGTGCTGAAGGCGCTGCAGGACAAGGGCATCGACGCACACGGCTTCGATCCGGGCCAGCGCAACATCGCCGAACTGGGGGCGGAGAAGTTCGACCGCGTGTTCATTGCGCTGCACGGCCGCTACGGCGAGGACGGCACGCTGCAAGGCGTGCTCGAACAACTCGGGATTCCATACACCGGTTCCGGCGTGATGGCGTCGTCGATCGGCATGGACAAGGTGATGACCAAGCGCATCTGGCTCAGCCACGGCTTGCCGACGCCGCGCTTCATCGTGCTCGATTCGAAGGAAGCAACGCAGGACGAACTGCGCAAGGTGCCGGATGAACTCGGCTTGCCGCTGATGCTGAAGGCGCCGCATGAAGGCTCCACCATCGGCATCAGCAAGGTCAGCGGCTATTCCGAGATGCAGGAAGGCTTCACGCATTGCGCGAAGTACGACGAAGTGGTGCTCGCCGAGGAATTCATCACCGGCCGCGAGCTGACCGTGCCGGTACTTGGCAGCGGCCGCAACGCACGTGCGCTGCCCATCGTCGAGATCTGCGCACCGCAGGGCAACTACGACTACCAGCACAAGTACTTCAGCGACGATACGCAGTACCTGTGCCCGGCGCCGCTGGACGATGTGCTGACCAGGCGCATCCAGTCGCTGGCCGTGCGTGCCTTCAATGCGGTCGGCAGTTCGGGCTGGGCGCGCGTCGACTTCATGCTGCGCGCTGCCGACAACGAGCCCTTCCTGCTGGAGATCAATACTTCGCCGGGCATGACCGGGCATTCTCTGGTGCCGATGTCGGCCAAGGCCGCCGGTGTCAGCTATGAAGATTTGTGCGTCGAGATATTGCGCTCCGCGGATCTGGATCTGAAACCGTCGAACGATTGGCAGCCGACCTGAGCGGATATGTGGCATGACATCAGAATGCTCAACGCAACCACCAACGCCTTGCTTGGGCTGCTGGTGCTGGCGCTGTTCGCTTCGGGTATCTGGTGGGTGGCGCAGCGGCCGATGTTTACGCTGAAGGAAATTCGTATTGAAAGTGTCGGCGGAGGGCCATTGCGGCACGTTAATCCATCGACAGTGCGCACGACGGCGGTGCCGCGCATCAAAGGCAATTTCTTCACCACCGACCTGGATGCGGTTCGGTTGGCGTTCGAAGCAGTGCCCTGGGTGCGCAAGGCATCGGTCCGGCGGGAATGGCCGAACAAGCTGATTGTGACGGTCGACGAGCATATTGCGCTCGGCACCTGGGGCGAAGACGGGCGCCTGCTGTCGGTGAAGGGCGACGTGTTTACCGCGAACCTGGCGGAGGCGGAAGAGGATGGTGACCTCGCAGCGTTTTCCGGACCGGAAGGCAGCGAGAAGGAAGTGGTGGCGCGCTATCGGGAATTGCGCGACTGGTTCAAGCCGATCGGACTGGCGCCGGAATCGGTGCAGTTGTCGGGCCGCTACGCGTGGGCTGTCAAGCTTGACGACGGCATGACGGTGGAACTGGGCAGGGAGCAGAACGCGACAACGCTGAAGGACCGGGTCGATCGCCTGATCGGGATTTACCCGCAGTTGGTGGAGCGTTTGCAGGACAGGATTGAAAGTGTGGACATGCGTTATCCGAACGGCCTCGCCTTGAAGGCCCAAGGACTGACGTTCGGTAACGAAGCAAAAAAAATCAAGCGATAAACATGACAAAAGACGCGAAAAACCTGATCGTCGGCCTCGACATCGGTACCTCGAAAGTGGTGGCGGTGGTTGCCGAAGTCATGCCCAACGGGAGGCATGAGGTGATCGGCCTTGGACAACACGAATCCAAGGGCTTGAAGAAGGGCGTGGTGGTCAATATCGAGGCGACGGTGGAATCGATCCAGCGTGCGCTCGAAGAAGCCGAACTGATGGCCGACTGCAAGATCAGGAACGTCTACACCGGCATCGCCGGCAGCCATATCCGCAGCTTCAATTCCAGCGGCATGGTGGCGATCAAGGAAAAGGAAGTGACCGCGGCCGACGTCGCACGCGTGATCGAGACCGCGAAGGCGGTCAACATCCCGACCGACCAGCAGTTGTTGCATACGGTGCCGCAGGAATTCATCGTCGACAACCAGGACGACGTGCGCGAGCCGATCGGGATGAGCGGCATCCGTCTCGAAGTGAAAGTGCACATCGTCACCGGCGCGGTGTCGGCGGTGCAGAACATCGTCAAGTGCGTGCGCCGCTGCGGACTTGAAGTGTCGGACCTGATCCTGCAGCCGATGGCGTCCGCCGACGCAGTGCTGACGCCGGACGAGAAGGAACTCGGCGTGGTGCTGATCGACATCGGCGGCGGCACCACCGATGTCGCGATCTTCACCGAAGGTGCGATCCGCCACACGGCGGTGATCCCGATCGCCGGCGACCAGATCACCAACGACATCGCGATGGCGGTCCGCACGCCGACCGCGGAAGCGGAAGAGATCAAGCTGCGTTACGGCGTCGCCAAGCAGGTTCTGGCCGATCCGGGCGAGTCGCTGGAGGTCCCCGGCCTCGGCGACCGCGGTCCGCGCACCCTGTCGCGCCAGGCGCTGGCGGCAGTGATCGAACCGCGCGTGGAAGAGCTGTTCGCACTGGTGCACCAGGTGGTGCGCGAGTCGGGCTACGAAGAAGTCCTGTCTTCCGGCCTGGTGCTGACCGGCGGCTCGGCAATGATGCCGGGCATGATCGAACTGGCGGAAGACATTTTCCTGAAGCCGGCGCGCCTCGGCGTGCCGGAGTACAGCGGACAACTGGCCGATGTGGTGCGCAGCCCACGCTATTCGACCGTGTTGGGTTTGTTGCTGGAAGCGAAAAAGCAGTACCTGCGCGGCCATATCGTCACTCGCCAGGATGGATCGGTGAAAGCGGTATGGCAGCGCATGAAAGAGTGGTTCCTGGGTAATTTCTGAGCGCAATAAAGCAAATAATTTTCTGTTCTTGTAAAAACCGCAGTTTGCAGTTGCTAGTCGCCCCACCGCGTGGTGACTATCGACTGAAAACTGCTTCACTAAGGGAGTCATCATGGAAATCGATATGATCGATAACGCGAATCTCGGCACCGTGATCAAGGTTGTCGGTGTGGGCGGCGCAGGTGGTAATGCAGTACAGCACATGATCAACAAGGGTGTGTCCGGCGTCGAATTCATCGCCGCCAACACCGATGCGCAGGCACTGGCGCAATCGAAAGCGGACAACGTGATCCAGATCGGCGAGACCGGCCTGGGCGCGGGCATGAAGCCAGACGTCGGCCGCAAGCTGGCGGAAGAGTCGCGTACCCGCATCGAAGATGCGCTGCGCGGTGCGCACATGGTATTCATCGCCGCCGGCATGGGCGGCGGCACCGGCACCGGCGCCGCACCGATCGTCGCGCAGGTGGCGAAGGAGCAGGGCGCGCTGACCGTCGCCGTGGTGTCGAAACCGTTCTCGTACGAGGGCGCGAAATGCATGGAAATCGCCGACGAAGGCCTGGAAGCGCTGAGCCAGCACGTCGATTCCCTGATCGTAATCCTGAACGAGAAGCTGGAAGAGATCTATGAAGACGACAGCATGATCGAGTGGCTGCAACACGCCGACGACGTGCTCAACAATGCGGTTGCCGGTATCGCCGAAATCATCAACGTGCCGGGCCACATCAACGTCGACTTCAACGACGTCAAGACCATCATGGGCGAGCAGGGCAAGGCGATGATGGGTACCGCCACCGCTTCCGGCGTCGATCGTGCCCGCATCGCGGCCGAGCAGGCGGTCGCGTCGCCGCTGCTGGACGGCATCGACCTGTCCGGCGCGCGCGGCGTGCTGGTCAACGTCACCGCCAGCCGCAGCCTGAAGGGCAAGGAAATCAAGGAAGTCATGGCTACCGTGCGCGCCTTTGCCGCGCCCGACGCATCGATCGCGCAAGGCATCGCCTACGACGATACCATGGGCGACGACATCCGTGTCACCGTGGTCGCAACCGGTCTCGGCCGCGCGCGCAAGAACGTGCAACTGGTGCAGACGCCGATGCTGCGCACCGGCACGCACAATGAGCCGATCATGCACCATGGCGGTATGACTCAGGGTGCGGTGCAACCGGCAGGTTCGTTCGAAGGCCTGAGCAAGCCGGCGGTGTGGCGTCGCGAGTCCGCATCGGAAACGGTGCGCGCGCTGGAAAAGAACGGCATGGAAACCTACGACATCCCGGCCTTCCTGCGCAAGCAGGCCGACTGATACAAGTTCGGCATTGCCCCTACGCCATGTAGGGGCACCATCCTTGCGCGCTGCAAGGATGACAATAACAAGGCATACTGCGGTCTGTACGCCGCGCCTCCTGATGGGTCGCGCGGCGTTTTTCTTTGGCAATCCTGCCTCACATCATCAGACAAGAGGACACCATTATGACCATCAAGATCGGCGACCGCCTGCCGGAAGGTTCCCTTTCGGAATTCATCGAAGTCGAATCCGAAGGCTGCTCCCTCGGCCCAAACACGTTCAACGTCAGCGACCTGACCAAGGGCAAGAAGATTGCGATCTTCGGTCTGCCCGGCGCCTACACCCCGACCTGCTCGGCCAAGCATGTCCCCGGCTACGTCGCCAGCGCCGACCAGCTCAAGGCCAAGGGCGTCGATGAAATCTGGTGCATTTCGGTCAACGACGCGTTCGTGATGGGCGCCTGGGGCCGGGACCAGAAGGCGACCGGCGTCGTGCGCATGATGGCCGACGGCAACGCCGCATTCAGCAAGGCGCTGGGTCTCGACGCCGATTTCAGCAAGTTCGGCATGGGCACGCGCTCGCAGCGCTATTCGATGCTGGTCGAGGACGGCGTGGTCAAGCAGTTGAATGTCGAAGAGGGGGGCAAGTTCGAAGTCTCGAACGCGGAAACGCTGCTGGCACAACTCGGTTAAGACGTTTCAGCACAAAGAAAAACGGCGCTTCGTGCGCCGTTTTTCTTTGCAGCACCACTTGTATCGCATCTATGGACGGGCTGCGCGAACCGACGCGGCGGCGGGGCAGGCGAAGTGCCACCAGCTCTGCCTGCGACACTTCGCCTGCCAATGTATAAGCAACATTTCCCGCGAACCAGTAGCACACGCTGACGCCGCGATAGCTGTTAGGCGCCGCGCAGAAATAAGGTGTGCAATTTGGCGGCCGTCGCGGGATGCAGTGCAAGGCGTCGGGTGCGCCGCGGTACGAGTACCGCAAGCGCCCGACAACGCAGCAATGCGCCCGCTACGGCCAGCAAAATTGTGCAACTTATTCCTGTGCGGTGCCTTAGCTGCTTAGCTGCTGCATTCAGGGCCGTCGCTGCGGTCTTTTCCATTCGTGCTTTATGGAGCGACTACCAGCTTCACCTGTGCATCCTTCAGTGCTTTCGCCAACGCTTCCGGCGGCCGGGCGTCAGTGAACAGCATGTCGATCTGCGACACATGCGCCATGCGCACCAGCGCCTGGCGGCCGAACTTGTCATGGTCGGCCACCAGCCATACCTCGCGCGACTGCTCGATGATGGCTTGCGCGACCTTGACCTCGCGCGGGTCGAAATCGCGCAGCGTGCCATCGGGCTCGATGCTGGAAATGCCGATGATGCCGATGTCGACCTTGAACTGGCGGATGAAGTCGATCGTCGCCTCGCCCACGATGCCCCGGTCGCGCCCGCGCACCACGCCGCCGGCCAGGATCACTTCGCAATCCGGATTGTCGGCCAGGATCGCCGCCACGTTCAGGTTGTTGGTCACCACATGCAAACCCTGGTGATGCGTGAGCGCGCGCGCCACCTCTTCTGTCGTGGTGCCAATGTTGATCAGCAGCGAACAACCCGGCGGCACCTGTTTGGCGACCGCCGCCGCGATGCGCTGCTTGGCGTCGCTGTTCATCACCTTGCGCTGGCTGTAGTCGATGTTCTCCACCGAGGAGGGCAAACCCACGCCGCCGTGGTAGCGCGCGAGCAGCTTGGCTTCCTCCATCTGCTTGACGTCGCGCCGCACCGTCTGCGGTGTCACGTCCAATTCCTGCGCAAGGTCTTCGACCGACATCGTCACCCGCTGCCTGACCACCTCCAGCAAGCGCCTTTGACGTGGGTTAAGGGTCATTCGTTTTCTCCGGATAAGAGTGATGAAATAGCTAAATTTATTTAAAACGAACAAAAACGAAAAAATAAAATCAAAATAATTGTTGATTTAAGTTCGTATTGTGTCGTATCTTAAGCGCCTGTCATCTTACATAGTTTCCTCTGCAAGGGCGAGATCTGGATGGAAAACAGTCGGAACAACATCGATTGCGACCTGCTGGTAGTCGGCGGCGGCATCAACGGCGCAGGTATTGCACGCGATGCGGCCGGCCGTGGCCTGTCGGTTGTTTTGTGCGAAAAGGACGACCTCGCTTCGCACACCTCTTCGGCATCGACCAAGCTGATCCACGGCGGCCTGCGTTATCTGGAGCACTATGAATTCAGCCTGGTACGCAAGGCGCTGATCGAGCGCGAAGTGCTGTTGCGCGCAGCGCCGCACATCATGTGGCCGCTGCGTTTCGTCATGCCGCAGGACAAGGGCCAGCGCCCGGGCTGGATGATTCGCGCCGGCCTGTTCCTGTACGACGGCCTGGCACGGCGCGAACTGTTGCCCGGCTCGCGCGGCGTCGACCTGCGCCGCCACATGGCTGGCAAACCGCTGAAAGCGGAGTTCACGCGCGGCTTCGTGTATTCCGACGGCTGGGTGGACGATGCCCGGCTGGTGGTACTGAATACGGTGGACGCTGCGGAAAAGGGCGCGCAAATCTTCACCCGCACTCGCTGCGAGTCGGCACAACGCAACGGCAAGCTCTGGAACGCCAGACTGCGTACTGCCGGCGGCAAGAACATCGAGGTCAACGCGCGCTGCCTGGTGAATGCCACCGGCCCGTGGACCGCGCACTTCCTGCAGACCGCCGCGCACCGCCCCTCGGAGAAATCGCTGCGCCTGATCAAGGGCAGTCACATCGTCGTCAAGCACCTGTTCGACCATCCGTACGCGTACATCTTCCAGCATCCCGACGGCCGCATCGTATTTGCGATACCCTACGAACACGATTTCACGCTGATCGGCACTACCGACATCGATTACCACGGCGATACCGACAAGGTGGCGATCGACCAGGATGAAATCGTTTACCTGTGTGATCTCGCCAGCCGCTACTTTCGCAAGCCCATCGTTCCCGCCGACGTGGTCTGGACCTATTCCGGCGTGCGTCCGTTGGTGGAAGACGAGGCATCGAACGCATCGGCCGTGACCCGCGACTATCGGCTGGAAATCGATACAGAGGGTGCGCCGCTGCTATCGGTCTTCGGCGGCAAGATCACCACGTTCCGCAAGCTGTCGGAAGAGGCGGTCGATATGCTGGCGCGCGAGCTGCCGGTGCGGCGCGGGTCATGGACGGCCGATGCCTGCCTGCCGGGCGGCGACCTGTATGGCGCGCAACCGGACAAGCGCTCGGTGCTGGAGTTCGACGGTTTTGTGCATGAGATGCAAAGCAAGTACCTGTGGCTGCCGGCCGCGACGGTAGCGCGTTACGCCCGCGCCTACGGCACGCGAATCCATAAACTGCTTGCCGGCCGCTCCCGGATCGGCGACATGGGCGAGGAAATCGCACCCGGCCTGTTCGCGGCGGAAGTCGACTACCTGATGCAGCAGGAATGGGCAGCCGATGCCGCCGACATCCTGTGGCGGCGTTCCAAGCTGGGCCTGCATTTGCCGGCCGATACCGAGGCACGGCTCAATGCGTGGATACTGGCGAATCGCATGCAACGGTAGCAGCAGGTGTGCGCACAAAAAGACAAGAAGGGCGCGAGGAATTTTTAGGAGGAAGACAAGTGCTTCTAGCATTGGAAAACGTCAGCAAGAAACATGGCGCGGAAGATCACATTTATCCGTTGTCGCTCTCGCTGGTGCCGGGGACGATCAACGTGCTGCTAGGGACCACCCAGGCCGGCAAGACATCATTGATGCGGCTGATGGCCGGACTCGACCGCCCAAGCGGCGGACGCGTGCTGGTCGATGGCCGCGACGTCACCGGCGTGCCGGTGCGCGAGCGCGACCTGGCGATGGTGTACCAGCAATTCATCAACTATCCGTCGTTCACCGTATTCGACAATATCGCGTCGCCGCTGCGCATCAAGCGCGTGCCGGAACAGGAAATCACGAAGCGGGTGACCGACATGGCCGAGCGTCTGCACATCACGCCCTACCTGCAGCGCTCGCCGGCCGAACTGTCCGGCGGCCAGCAGCAGCGCACCGCGTTGGCACGGGCGTTGATAAAGGACGCCGGCCTGCTGCTGCTCGACGAGCCGCTGGTCAATCTCGACTACAAGCTGCGCGAGGAACTGCGCCGCGAGCTGACCGACCTGTTCTCTGAAGGGAAGACGACGGTCGTCTACGCCACCACCGAGCCGCTGGAAGCGTTACAGCTCGGCGGCCACGTCGCCGTGCTGCACGAGGGCCGGCTGCTGCAGGACGGTCCGACCATTGACGTATTCAATGCACCGAATTCGATCCAGTCTGCGCGCACGTTCAGCGACCCGCCGATCAACCTGATGCATGCCACGGTCGACGCTTCCGGCCTGGCTCATCTGGGCAGCGGCGTGACACTGCAACTGAATGCCGCCCAGGCGCAGCGCGCGGCGCAGCACAAGGACGTGATGCTCGGCCTGCGCGCACACAGCCTGCACCTGGATGCCAAGGCACCCGGCGATTTCCCTATCGAAGGTGAAGTCGATCTGGCCGAGATCAGCGGTTCGGAAACCTATGTCCACGTGCATCGCGGTCGCATTGCGCTGGTCGCGCAATTGCCCGGCGTGCACGATCTCGAAATCGGTTCCCAATGCAGCATGACCTGCCGGCCCGACGACCTGTTCCTGTTCGCCCCCGACGGCGCATTGCTGTTCGCGCCGAACCAGTCTCACGCCGGAGTGTAAGCATGGCCCGTATCGAACTCGTCAATCTCGCGCACGCCTACAAGCCCAATCCGTCCGCGCCCAGCGACTATGCGCTGCGGCCGATGAACATGGAGTGGAACGACGGCGGCGCCTACGCATTGCTCGGCCCATCCGGCTGCGGCAAGACCACGCTCCTGAACATCATCTCCGGCCTGGTATGTCCTTCGCACGGACGTGTGCTATTCGACGGCAAGGACGTTACCGACCTGCCGCCGGAAGCGCGCAACATCGCCCAGGTGTTCCAGTTCCCGGTCATCTACGACACCATGACCGTATTCGACAACCTGGCCTTCCCGCTGCGCAACCGCGGCTGGAAAACCGCCGACATCAACAAGCGGGTCGAGCAGGTCGCCGCCATGCTGGAACTGAGCAGCGACCTCAAGCACCGCGCCAGCGGCCTGGCGGTGGACGCAAAGCAAAAGATTTCCCTCGGCCGCGGACTGGTGCGCCCGGACGTCGCCGCGGTGCTGTTCGACGAACCGCTCACCGTGATCGACCCGCACCTGAAATGGCTGCTGCGCCGCAAGCTCAAGGAAATCCATCACGAACTCAAGCTGTCGCTGATCTACGTGACGCACGACCAGGTCGAAGCGCTGACCTTCGCCGACAAGGTGGTGGTGATGACGCAAGGCGAGGTGGTGCAGGCGGGCAGCGCGCAGGAATTGTTCGAAGAGCCGGCGCATACCTTCGTCGGCTACTTCATCGGCAATCCGGGCATGAACCTGCTGCCCTGCAAGATCGCCGACGGCGCCGCGCACATCGACGGCAGCAGCATTGCGCTGTCGCCGCAGGCAAAAGCCGCGCTGCAATCGGCCAGCGGCAAGCTGACCCTCGGCATCCGCCCGGAATTCGTCGAATGCGAAGCCACGCAGCAGGCCGACACCGCAGCCGCTACTGTTCTATCGGTACGCGACCTGGGCACACACTGCCTGGCCGAGTTCCGTCTCGGCGGACACGTCATCGCGGCCAAGATGCGCGCGCTGTCCGCTTCGGCCGGCGACCAGGTATGGCTGCGCCTGCCGAGCAGTCGGACTCTTTATTACGTCAATGACAAACGGGTGGTCTGATGAAAACCTATAACAACCGCGCCTGGTTCCTGATCCTGCCCGTCATCGTGTGCGTGGCGTTTTCGGCGATCCTGCCGCTGATGACGATCGTGAACTATTCGGTGCAGGACATTCTCAGCCCGACGCAAAAAGTGTTCGTCGGCACCGAATGGTTCCGCATGGTGATGCGTGACAGCGAACTGCACGGCGCGCTTTACCGCCAGATGCTGTTCTCGCTGTCGGTGCTGGCGATCCAGATCCCGCTCGGTATCCTGATCGCATTGACGATGCCCGCACAGGGATGGAAGGCATCGATGTCGCTGGTGCTGATCGCGCTGCCGCTGCTGATCCCATGGAACGTGGTCGGCACCATCTGGCAGATCTTCGGCCGCGGCGACATCGGCCTGCTCGGTTACGCGGTGAACAATGCCGGCATCCGCTACAACTACACCGGCGATTCTTTCGACGCCTGGGTGACCGTGCTGGTGATGGATATCTGGCACTGGACGCCGCTGGTCGTTCTGCTGTGCTACGCCGGCCTGCGCGCCATTCCGGATGCGTATTACCAGGCAGCGAAGATCGACGGCGCGTCACGCTGGGCAGTGTTCCGCTTCATCCAGTTGCCCAAGCTGCGCAACGTGCTGATGATCGCGGTGCTGCTGCGCTTCATGGACAGTTTCATGATCTACACCGAACCGTTCGTGCTGACCGGCGGCGGCCCCGGCAATGCCACCACCTTCCTGTCGCAATACCTGACGCAGAAGGCGGTCGGCCAGTTCGACCTCGGACCGGCGGCGGCATTCTCGCTGATCTATTTCCTGATCATCCTGCTGTTCTGCTTCGTGCTGTACAACTGGATGCAACGTGTCGGAACGGGAGACAAAAAATGATGAGCAAACGCCTCACGGCCCCCATCCTCGCGATCTACCTGCTGCTGTCGCTGCTGCCGATCTACTGGATGCTGAACATGTCGCTCAAGACCAATGAGGAAATCATTGGCGCGCTGACCATGTGGCCGAGCAACCTGACCTTCGACAACTTCAAGACCATCTTCACCGATCCGTCCTGGTACGACGGTTACATCAATTCGATTATCTACGTGGCGATCAACATGGTGCTGTCGGTGTCGGTTGCGTTGCCCGCGGCGTACGCGTTCTCGCGCTACTCCTTTCTCGGCGACAAGCACCTGTTCTTCTGGCTGCTGACCAACCGCATGACGCCGCCAGCGGTGTTCTTGCTGCCGTTCTTCCAACTGTATTCGACGGTCGGCCTGATGGATACACACCTCGCGGTGGCGCTCGCGCACATGGTGTTCAACGTGCCGCTCGCGGTGTGGATCCTGGAAGGCTTCATGTCCGGCATTCCGAAGGAAATCGACGAAACCGCCTATATCGACGGCTACAGCTTCCCGAAATTCTTCGTGAAGATCTTCCTGCCGATGATCAAGTCGGGCATCGGCGTGACTGCATTCTTCTGCTTCATGTTCAGCTGGGTCGAACTGCTGCTGGCGCGGACGCTGACGTCGATCAACGCCAAGCCGATCGCGGCGACGATGACGCGCACCGTATCGGCGGCCGGCATGGACTGGGGCGTGCTGGCGGCGGCCGGCATGTTGACGATCGTTCCCGGCGCGCTGGTGATCTGGTTCGTCCGGCATTACATCGCCAAGGGCTTTGCGATGGGAAGGGTGTAAGGAGACAGATATGGATAGCGCATTTGGATGGATGGCATGGACCCAGCCGGTCGCCATTTTCTTTACCGTGATCGTGCTGATGCTGATCGGCATGACGGTCTGGCAGCTGCGTTCGCCGACAGTGGAGCGGAAAGGCTTTCTGCCGATCGCCACGACACGCGGCGACCGCCTGTTCATCGGCTTGCTGACCGCGGCCTACCTGAATCTGGCATGGGCCGGACTGACCGAGCTGCACCAGGGAATCGGTGCGGTGCTCGGCGTGCTTGTTCTACTGATTGTGATGCGTTGGGGTTGACCCGCGTTTCGATGCAGGACGGGAACCTTCCCCTCCGCCCTGCGTTACCGTCAACGGGAAGGCAATAAAAAGGTGGAGATATGAGACTACGACTGACAGCGCTGGCTGCTGCCGCGGCGATGCTGGCTTCAGGTGCGTCCTGGGCCGACATGAAGGCAGCGGAAAAATGGGTAGACCAGGAATTTCAGCCTTCCAGCCTGAACAAAAAGCAGCAACTGGATGAAATGAAATGGTTCATCGATGCCGCCGCCAAGCTCAAGGCAAAAGGCATCAACGAAGTCAACGTCGTGTCGGAAACCATCGACACGCACGTGTATGAATCGAAAACGCTGGCAAAAGCGTTCGAAGAAATCACGGGGATCAAGGTCAATCATGACATCATCCAGGAAGGCGACGTCGTCGAGAAACTGCAAACGTCCATGCAGTCCGGCAAGAGCATTTACGATGGCTGGATTTCCGATTCCGACCTGATCGGCACCCACTACCGCTACGGCGCCATCATCCCGCTGTCCGACTACATCGCAGGCGAAGGAAAGGCGTATACCAACCCCGGTCTCGACCTGAAGGATTTCATCGGCACCAGCTTCACCACGGCGCCGGACGGCAAGCTGTACCAGTTGCCCGACCAGCAGTTCGCCAACCTGTACTGGTTCCGCGCCGACTGGTTCGAGCGCAAGGACCTGAAAGACAAGTTCAAGGCCAAGTACGGCTACGAACTCGGCGTGCCGGTCAACTGGTCTGCCTACGAGGACATTGCTGAATTCTTTACCAATGACGTGAAAGAGCTGGACGGCAAGCGTGTCTACGGCCACATGGATTACGGCAAGAAGGATCCGTCGCTCGGCTGGCGTTTCACCGATGCCTGGCTGTCGATGGCAGGCAGCGCCGACAAGGGCATCCCGAACGGCTTGCCGGTCGACGAATGGGGCATTCGCGTCGCCGACGACAAGTGCACGCCGGTCGGCGCATCGGTCGCCCGCGGCGGCGCCACCAATTCGCCTGCCGCCGTGTACGCGCTGACCAAGTACGTCGACTGGATGAAAAAGTACGCGCCGCCGCAAGCCTCGGGCATGACCTTCTCCGAAGCAGGCCCGGTGCCGGCGCAAGGTGAAATTGCGCAGCAGATCTTCTGGTACACCGCCTTCACCGCCTCCATGATCAAGGGCGGCTTGCCGGTGGTGACGCCGGCGGGACGTCCGAAGTGGCGCATGGCGCCGTCTCCGCACGGCCCGTACTGGAAGGATGGCATGCAGAACGGTTACCAGGACGTCGGTTCGTGGACCTTCTTCAAGTCGACGCCTCCGGACCGCCGTGCCGCGGCATGGCTGTACGCGCAGTTCGTCACCGCCAAGACAGTCTCGCTCAAGAAGTCGATCACCGGTCTGACTTTCATTCGAGAATCCGACATCAATCACGACTACTTCACCAAGCATGCGGACCAGTTGGGCGGCCTGATCGAGTTCTACCGCAGCCCGGCGCGCAAGGCATGGACGCCGACCGGCACCAACGTGCCCGACTATCCGAAGCTGGCGCAGTTGTGGTGGAAGAACGTTGCCACCGCAGTGACGGGCGAGAAGACGCCGCAAGCTGCGATGGATAACCTGGCGGACGAAATGGACCGGGTGATGGCGCGTCTGGAACGTGCGGGCATGAAGAACTGCGCGCCGAAGCTCAATCCGAAGGGCGATCCGAACAAGTACCTGTCGGACCAGGGCGCGCCGTGGAAGAAGGTGGCAAACGAAAAGCCGAAGGGTGAAACGATTGCCTACGACAAGCTGCTGCAGGCCTGGAAAGAAGGCCGCGTGAAGTAATTGCGCCTGTAGTTTGCTTCCTGACGAAAAGGCGCGGCGCGAGCCGCGCCTTTTTTGGCGAAGACGTTCGAATTCTTGATCCATCGGGGACTTCCCATGACCACCTACATCCTAGCCCTGGACCAGGGCACGACCAGTTCACGGGCGATCC
>CBIHRJ010000062.1:0-30554 GCA_966212445.1 uncultured Noviherbaspirillum sp.
TCGACCAGGAAGTCGAGTGTGATCTGGCGCGTGTACTGTTCTTGCGCCGTTTGCGGAGGAAGCAACAGTTCAGGGGCGGGCGCCTTGTTCGCGCCAGCTTGCCGGGTCGATGCGGTGGTCACCCGAGTTCGACAGTTAAACGCGTAAGTGATTGATTTATATAGAAGCGACGTCGAAACGCTCCACTACAAGAGGGTCAATTGCGTGTTCAGGGTCGGTTTTTTGATGGTCAGTGCAGACAGGATGTCGGTTTGCTCCTTGCTGATGGATGAGATTCCCGTGGCAGGTTGTGCGCCATTCAAGGTGACGCGGTGATGTTGAATGCGGCGTAGCGTTGACAGCGCGCGTTCCGGCGACAGCGACGTGTCGCCGGCATGCAATCGGCTGCGCATGACGCGGTAGAGGATCAACGCCATGAAGCAGATCGCGGCATGCGCGCGGATACGATCCGGCAATCGATGGTAGATCGGTCCGATCTCGATTTCCGATTTCAGCACCCGGAACCCGCGTTCAATATCGGCCAACGATTTATACCGTTTGACGACATCATCCGGCGTCAGGTCCGTCGTATTGGTGACCAACAGCAGCTTGCCGTCCATCATGCGCGCATGCGTGAGCGCGGCTTCGTCAATATCGTAGGTGAACAATGCGCTCTTGAGGTCGACCCGGATGATGCGGGTCAGATGCGCCTCGCATACCTCGTGATAGAAACGGGCGCGGGCGCCGCCGTCAGAGAGCTTGCGGCCGCGCTTATGTTTGCCGTTGTCCTGCGCGTCCAGCTTCGAGTCTGGATCGCACAGCCAATTGAACACCATTACCCGGACCAATGCCTCGATGTCGACGCTGTGGCGGGTGCGGCGAAAGATCCGGCGCAATTGGTCAAAGCCCAGTGCATGCCACAACTCGGTCAGCGCCCAGACATCGCCGTAGGCGCGTGCCGATTCGAAATGGACGGTCGGCTGCGGCGGTGCTTCCGGCAGCGTTCTGCCGGTCACGCGCAACAAGCCGGAAATGACCGACTCCAGCTCGGCACTGAGCTGATCGAGGCGGCCCAGCGTGGCGACAGTGCGTTGCTTGGGGCGGCCCTGGTCGTCCCGATACGCTTCGACCAGTTGAACGTAGCGCCGTGGACCGGAGGCGGTGACTTTGATAAACATGCCGTTACTCTAAAACGGCACATCAAGAATGTAAATTTACGGTATTTTTGACGAAACGTGCCATTACACGAATTTCAGGAAATGGACCGAAAAATGGAGGTAAGTGACTGATTTATATGGACCGTGATTCAGCAAAGTGGCCGAAATCTGCCGCGAACTGTCGAACTCGGGCGGCCAGGGCGGTGCCGGCCATGCACGGCAAGCTGTGCCGGGAATGCGGCAACAGCACGGTGATCAAGAAGGATGGGTGCGAGTTCTGTACCGTTTGCGGGGCGATTGGCGCCTGCGGTTGATTGCCGATGGTCTTGGCTATGGGAGCGGGCAGCTCCCATAGCGCAGTAAACGCATCGCCGGATACGGCAGAAGCAATCCGGTGCGAAGCGGGCAGACTCCGCAGTCCGCCTCTCATGTCACGGCATTAATCCGAAACGTACTTGTTGATGATTTGCTGATACTGCCCGCTGCTCTTCAACTGTTTGAGGCCGGCGTTGAAGTCATCGCGGATCTGTTGGTCCAGGAAGACGGCGTTGCGCGTGACGTCAGTGTTGGTCGGAAAGACCTTGTGGTAGACCACCTCCTGCCTGGTATCGACGTCTCCCTTCACCAAATCGCGGTAATACTTGAAGATGTTCACGTCACCGGTATACACCTGGGTGCTGTTCGCATAGAACATCTGCAGCTTGCGCCGTTCGTTGCTGTTCTCCTGATAGTTCGGGTTTCCCTTCACTGCGCTTGCAAACCCGGCGCCGAGGAACTGGGTTGCGCCTTGAAAGCTGACGATGCGCTTGCCTTGCAAATCGGCGAGCGTGTCGATCTTGAGCTTGTTTTTTTTCAGCGAGATGGCATTGTCCTGATAGACGACCGTCGGCTCGCTGGCGTAGAAGAAGCCGTCCGCTTCACGCAAGTCCGGGCTGCCGCGCTGGGCTGCATTGGCCTGCTTTTCCTTCAACATCTTCGGAACCATCAGGAAGGACGAATAGCTCGGCTTGAGAGTGTGGCCCTTGACTGCCAGTGCGGCGCGAATGATGTCGACCTCGAAGCCGCTATTGTTCTCCTGGATCACATACGGCGGCAGTGCCAGTCCGAAGATCATGGTCACTTCTTTCGCTTGTGCTGAAACTCCGGCGGCTCCGGCGGATATGGCGAGTGTTGCGAGTAGTACTTGAGATTTGATTGTCATGTGCTTGTCTCCAAGGTGGCGATGATATGCCGGTATAGCTATTTTGTTACTTGCGTTACTTGCACTGTTCACGAGAAGGTGAACGATCCCAATATAAGCAAGGCATGCTCCACGGTAAATTGAAAACGCGAGGATGCGCACAGAGGGAGAGGTAGATTCGTTGCTATTGCACGACATGCCGGTTTTTCTTGTGCGGCATGAAACGGAGAATCAGTATCGGCTATTGGCTACCGGTTACTTGACGATGAAGAAATGGAATGGCCGATGCATCGCGAAACATTGAGAGTGCTTTCATTGGTGTCGACTTGCGCGATGCCCTTGAGCGTGTCGTGGTTGGCGTAGGGCAGCTGATCTGCCGTCGGCGTTCATCGTGATGGTCGCGCCGTTAGCCGGCGTTGCGCTGCTCCTATCTCAACACGCTCTCCTTCAAAAATTCCATCAAGGTCCGTGCTGCCATCGTCGGATACCGGTTCGGCGCGGTGATCATGTACAGCTTGTCGCCCACGGTGTCGACCGCATGATCCGGCAGTACCGTCGCCAGCCGGCCGTCGTCGATCTCCTGTTGCACCACATACGACGGCAGCAGCCCGATCCCGATCCTTGCCAGCAGCGCTTCCTTCAGGAACAGGAAATTCTCCGACTGCAGCCGCGCCGGCACTGCGATCTCGTGCTCCTTGCCGCGCGCACGCAACCGCATCCGGTAGCGTCCGCCTTGCCGGCTGCCTTGTTCCGGCGTCGACACCAGTTGATGCTGCGCCAGTTGCGATGCTCGTCGCGGCGTGCCGTGCGCCTTCAGATAGGCAGGCGATGCGCACAGCGTCCATGCGACCGCCGCAATCTCGTGCGCCACATACGCCTCCGGCGGATCGGAAGTGATACGCAGGGCAATGTCCACTTCGGCCGCCACCAGATCGTGGATGCGGTTGCTGAACACCACGTTCAGCGAGATCTCCGGATACTGCTGCGCGAACCGGATCAGCAGCGGCCCCAGCACCATCTGTCCCAACGCCGCCGGCACGCTGATGCGCACATGCCCGCGCTGCTTCGTGCCCTGTGTCGCCACCACCTCGCGCGCAGCCTCCATCTCCTGCACCATCTTCGCGCCGTGTTCATACAGCGCATAGCCGACCTGCGTCGGCTCGATGCGGCGTGTGGTGCGCCGCAGGAGCTGCACGCCGATCGTCTGCTCGAAGGCTTTCAGCCTGTGGCTGACGTTGGAGCGCGTGGTGTTGAGCCGTCGCGCGGCACCGCTCAGCGAGCCGGCGTCGACGATTTCCACCAGCAGCTTCAGCGCATTCATGTCCATCGCACCGCCTCCGATTGTTGAACCGATTGAGACATTATGTTGTCGATTTGCGGGATTGTTCAAGCGCGGTCCGCGCGTTACATTGGCACCATTCCCAGCGCTCGCGACAACAAGAAGCGCTCACCAGAGCGAAGAGGCAGACAGATGACCGCAGAACTGATATTCGGCGACAGCCGGTGGACCGGCGAGGAAATCGACCGGCAGGCGCAGCAACTCGCAGGCGGGCTGGCACGGCTCGGCGTCGATGATGGCGACGTGGTCGCGGTCATGCTGCGCAACGACCCCGTCTGGGCGCAGATCATCCAGGCCTGTCGCATCGCCGGAAGTTTCTATTGTCCGATCAACTGGCATTTCAAGGCGAACGAAGTCGAATACCTGCTCAAGGATTCGCGCGCCCGGGTACTGTTCGTGCACGAAGACTTGCTGCCTGCGATCCGGCGCATCGTGCCGATCGGCGTCACGGTGATCGTCGTCCATCCCCACCCGCAGGTGGCGCAAGCCTATCAACTGGCGCCGGCAGGCGCCGTCGAAGGCTACCGCCGCTACGACATCTGGCTGGCGCAGCAGGCGCCGTACGACGGCCCGCCGCGCACGCCGCGCGGCCACATGGCCTACACCTCCGGCACCACCGGCAACCCCAAAGGCGTGCGCCGCTTCGCCGTGCCGCCGGAACGGCAGGCCGCACAGCAGGCGCTCGCGCTGGAAGCGGTGCGTATCGCCTTCGGCATTTCCGCCGGCGTGCGCACGCTGGTTTCCGCGCCGCTCTACCACAGCGCGCCCAGCCTGTTCGCGCAGCAATCGCTGCTGCAGGGTGCGTGCTTCGTGGTAGAGCCCAAGTTCGATGCCGAACGCACGCTCGCGCTGATCGAACAACATCGCATCGAGACCGTGTACCTGGTGCCGGTGATGTACGTGCGTCTGCTGCGCCTGCCTGCAGAAGTGCGCGCTCGCTACGACCTGTCGTCGCTGCGCTTCGTCGCTTCCACCGGATCGCCCTGCGCGCCCGACGTCAAGCGCGCGATGATAGCCTGGCTCGGCCCGATCATTTTCGAAACCTATGCATCGAGCGAGACCGGCCTGGTCACCGCCATTGGCCCGCTCGAATCGCTGGACAAGCCCGGCAGCGCCGGCAAGCCGATCGGCAACGCCGTGGTCGCCATCCTCGACGCCGAACGGCGCCCCTGCGCCACCGGCGAGACCGGCATGATCTACGTCCGGCAGCCGGCCTACGCTGACTTCACCTATAACAACAACGAACCGGCGCGCCGTGCGGTCGAGCACGACGGCATGATCCACATCGGCGACATGGGCTACCTCGACGAGGACGGCTACCTGTACATCTGCGACCGCGCCTCCGACATGGTGATCTCCGGCGGCGTCAACATCTACCCGGCCGAGATCGAGCACGTGCTGATCCGCATGCAGAGCGTGTCCGACTGCGCGGTGTTCGGCATTCCCGACGACGAGTACGGCGAAGCGCTGGCGGCGGCGGTGGTGCCGATGGCCGGAGCGGACCTGAGCGAAGACGATATCCGTCAGTTCCTCAAGCCGCGCCTCGCCGGCTACAAGGTGCCGCGCCGCATCGACCTGGTGAGCGAACTGCCGCGCGACGATAACGGCAAGGTGGCGAAGCGCAAGCTGCGCGATGCGTACTGGCGCGGTAGCGGAAGGAAAATCTGATGCCAATGAGCGGGCCGGCGCGCGGCACGCGCGCATTTGCCAGGAAATAAAAAACCCTCCTGCGCGGGTGCCGCAGGAGGGGTGAGAAAATTGGTGCTGGAATATTTGCATACCGCCAGCTCCGGTACAAACACCTTCTTCTTCTGAGACTTGCTCACTCCGAAAAGCGTGAATGCCGGGATATTACCGAAGCCGGATGGCAGGAATATGACATTTCGCAAGCTCCGGGGTCGGGGCAGCACGCGCTTGCAACTTTCATGATCCGGCACGACGCCTCAATGCGGATGCCGGTGATGAATGTCCGGAAAATGCGTGTGGGAATGCGTGACCGGTTCATGCCGGTGCGGATGGGCATGAGGCGACGTTCCATCCCAGGGGAAATCGTGCGCGTGCTGATGATGGGCATCGTGCATGTGCTCATGCGTATGCTCCATCGGCTCATGGGTATGCGTGTGTTCGTGTCTCTCCGTCAAATGGAGCCACACCCCGACGCCCATCAGCGCGCCGGCTGCCAGCAGCGCGATACTGGGAGCTTCGCGCAGGATCAGCAGTGATATGACAGCGCCCACGAATGGCGCGACCGAAAAATAGGCGCCGGTCCTGGAGGCGCCCAGATGGCGCAGCCCCAGTACAAACAGCACGAGACTCAGCCCGTAACCGCAGAAGCCGATGATCCCCGCAGTGAGCGCCGTATCGATTCGCGGCAAGGGCATCCCGAGTGCGAGCGCAATCGACAGGTTCACGATACCTGCCACCATGCCCTTGATCCCCGCTGTTTGCACCGCGTCGCTTGCCGACACCTTGCGGGTGAGGTTGTTGTCGATGGCCCAGCACAGGCAGGCTGCGACTATGGCCAGCGGTCCCCATGGCACACCGACGGCGGGTCGCTGCTCCCAGCCCAGCACCGTGCCGCCAAGGACGATGAGTGCCATCCCCAGGAAAATGCGCCGATCGAAATTTTCCTTGAACACGAACCATGCGAGCAATGCGGTCAGGACGCCTTCCGTATTGAGCAACAGCGACGCCGCCGAAGCGGGTGTGAGGGCCAGTCCGGTCATCAGGAGCACGGGACCGGCGATGCCGCCAAAGAGAATCGCGCCGGCCAGCCAGGGTGCATCCTTGGCGGTCAGGCGCGCATCGGCATTCGCACTTCGCGCAAGAAACCATGTGAGCAAGCCGATACCGCTGCCGAGATAGAGCAAACCGGCAAGCATGACGGGGGCAACCTGGCCGACCAGCATTTTTGCGAAAGGCGTGCTGGCGCCGAACAACAAGGCCGCCGACAACGCATGGATGGCAGCTTTTTGCATGGATGGATGCCCCTTGTTCGTTGTGCCGCTAGCGGTCGGGCAACGGCGGACGCCCGGCCGCCTCGTTCAGCAGCCAGGCGCGGAACGCAGCGATACGCGGCTTTTCGGCTGCCGCTTTCGGATAGACCAGCCAGTAGCTGTAGTCGTTCGGCAGACGCTGCGCAAACGGTTGAACCAGCCGTTGCGCGGCGATGTCGTCGGCGGCAAGGAAGAGGCGGCCGAGCGCCACGCCGTGACTGTCGATCGCTGCCTGCAGCACCAGGCCGGAATCGGAAAAGCCCGGACCCGGCCGGGTATCGACTTCGGCCGCGCCGGCGGCGTCCAGCCAGCGCGGCCACAGATCCGCCGGCCGGTCGTGTAACAGTGTATGCCGGCACAGGTCGGATGGCATGGTCAGCGGCTGCCCTGCGGCGAGCAGCGCCGGACTGCACAGCGGCGCCAGCCACTCGCGCGAAATCAGATCGGCCTGCAGGCCCGGCCATCGCCCGAGTCCGGAGCGGATGCCGACGTCGGCATTCCCTTTGGAAAAATCGCACAACTCGGTCGAGCTCGATATCTGCAAGTCGATGCCAGGGTGCTCCGCACGAAAGCGGCCGAGCCGCGGCATCAGCCATTTGGCGGCAAACGAGGGCAGCACGCTGACGCGCAGCGTGCCGGCGAGCGCGTCGTCGGCGAGCCGCGCCGTCGCCGCCGCCAGCGCGTCGAGCGCACCGGTGACGTCCGGCAGGTAGCGCTTGCCATCCTCCGTCAGCGTGAGCGTATGTCCGCTGCGTTCGAACAGTTTGCGTTCCAGCCAGTCTTCAAGGTGCTTCACCTGGTGGCTGATGGCGGCCTGGGTGACATGCAGTTCGTTCGCGGCGCAGGTGAAACTGCGGTGCCGCGCGGCGGCTTCGAAGGCACGCAAGGCATTGAGGGGCGGCAGGCGACGCGGCATTGCATTAGTTTTTCTTATCGAGGGGGTGAGAATACATCGTTTTGAAGGGGCGAGGAAGTCGGCTTTAATCGCTGTTCGAGTTTGCTCGCAACCTGATAAACGAAGGAGAAGAACAGCATGATTGCATGGGAAGTCTGGATATTGATCCTGGGATTTGCGGTGCCGATGATCATCAGTCCGGGACCGGGCAACACGATACTGGCCGCATCCGGAGGACGTTTCGGCGTCAAGGGATCGGTGCCGTTCTGGATGGGGTTCGAGGCGGGCAACCTGGTATGGTGCCTGGTGTACGGGTTCGGACTGGGCCAGGTTTTCCGTGCGCATCCGCAGGCATACGCGGTGTTGAAATGGGCCGGCACGCTGTACGTGCTGTATCTCGCCTGGGGATTCTTCCGCTCGTCATCATTGGCGGACCGGAAGGATCTGCGGCCGCTCGGCTTTATCGACGGTTTCGTTTCGCTGTCGCTGAATCCGAAAGTGCACTCGATGATCCTGGTGATGTTTTCGCAGTTCCTGAACCCCGCGATTCCGCTTGCCGATCAGGTGCTGCAGATGACGGCGGCATTCGTGTTCGTCGGCTTCGGTTGCCACTATCTGTGGATTCAAGGCGGACAGATGCTGTTCCACCGGATCAGGACGGAAAAGGCGATGCGGATACAGGGTTGGGTGTTCGGCATCTGCATGCTGGCAGTTGCCGCATCGGTCGCAATGTCCTGAATCGCTGCCGAGTGCAGCGGCGCAGCACTTGCTTAACATCACATAGTGAGCCTGCTATGATGAACCGCTTCCGGGTTCGCGCCCCAACGTGGTTCACAACAGGCTCCGCCGCCGGCAAAAGCGGAGCGCAAGCTGCAAAAGAGGAGGATGCCATGAATCTGGACGAAGCATTGGCCAAAGACGGAGAAATGAAGCCAAAGCTCCTCGCCGCAATCGCCGGGAAGCACCAGCTTGACCCCAAGGCCGTCGCCAAGGTTGATGCATGCATGCTCGGCAACTGGTTGCACGGCGAGGGAGAGCGCAAATTCCCGTTTGTGAAAAGTTTCGGCCCCTGCGTCGAAGCCCATGACGCTTTCCATGCCGAATTGGAAAAAGTGGTACGGCAGATCAACCTCGGCGAGTATGCGCAGGCCGAAGCGATGCTGGCCAACGGCACGCCGTGTACCAGGGCCTTCGTCACCATGGCCGGTGCGGTCAGGCAGCTGAAAAAGGACGCGAAGCTGTAGGGAGCTGCGATTCCGCGTCGATTGATGTAAATCAAGGTTTTGACAGAGGCTCCAGGCAGGTCCTCAAAAGTCTATTTGAGGACCTGCCGGGCGTGAAATATCAGGGCTAGCCCTGTGCCGTCTGTGCGGCCAGGGTATGGTTCTTTTCCTGCAGCGTGCGGATCAGCCCGTCGATTCCGCTCTTGTCGATTTCAGCCGCAAACGTGCTCTTGTAGGTCTGCACCAGCCATACGCCGAGCACGTTGACGTCGTACACCTTCCATCCCTCCGGCGTCAGGTGCAGGCGGTAGCTGACCTGCGCCATCTCCCCGCGTTGCCGCCGTTCGACCAGGAAGCGCACTTCGGCTTCCGTATCGTCGGGGTCGTCCCGCATCGGTTGGAACACCACCTTGCGGTCGCGGATCTGCGACATGGCGCCCGCATAGGTGTGCATCAGCAGTGCACGGAACTCGTCGACCAGTTGTTCCTGCTGCTGCGGCGTCGCTTCGCGCCAGTGCCGCCCGATTGCAATCGAGGTGGCGCGCCGCACGTCGACATACGGCAGGATCTTGGAATTGATGACCTCGCGAATCCGCTCAGGATCGCCGGCCTGGATCGCCGAATCGTGCCTGACCGTGTCCATCACTTCCCGTGTGATGCGTTTGACAAGAACGTCCGGCGCTTCCTGCACCGAAGGAGCGGCGAAAGCCGCGGACATCAGGGCAAAGCCGCAGAGGATGAAAAGTGTCTTGAATATCTGCTTCATTTTCGGTTCCGGTAAATTGTCCGCCGGTGAGACAGGACGGCAGGGGAATGGTTTCTCGCCATGGACCGGCGACGCTGTTCGTGTTCGGGTTTACCGGGGGCAGCAAGTTCCGGCGCGATTCGCCCGGCACATTTTCGCAGTTCAACCTGATTTGTACAAAGCGATTTGCATCCCATACTGCAATTCTGTGTTGCATGATATCAATGGATGCGCAGATGGCATGCCGGCGGCAAGCAGGATGTCCGGCCGCAACGCCTTCATGGGAAAGGTGTGTGTTTCTATGATCATGTCCAGGGCGGCTTCTCCGGATGAAGGGGCATTGACGCCGGTCGGCCAGAATCCGCACGACGTGCGCGCGGTCACCGAATTCGGGGAGCGCAACGAAGTTGTCGCGCATGGGCATCCGCTCGGGCGATCCGCAGGGCTTCAAGTTTTCAGTAGGGCGGCTGTCGCTGCCCGAATCGAAATCGAACGCCGCACGCTCGCCATTCCTTCCTGCCATACGCGGGCGCACCAGATCGTGGAACTGTTGCGGGCGCGGTGAGACGCGTGCCGTTGCCTGCTCTGGCCGAAATGACAAACAGCAGCGCCGGCTGCGATTCCATATCGTTCATCTTGCGCCACACTCCCAGGATTTGTTCCTGCTGCAAAGCAGCAAATGCTAGAATCTTCGGACTCTCCATCACCAAGGGAATGCCGCATGAAACGCGTGATTTTCAATCAGAAGGGCGGGGTCGGGAAATCGACGATTGCGGTAAATCTTGCAGCTATTGCAGCGCGGCATGGCAAGAAGACATTGCTGGTCGATCTCGACCCGCAATGCAATTCCAGCCGCTACCTGCTGGGCGAGTCCGCTGCCGACGCGGCGCCGACGCTGGCCGACTATTTCGAACAGACGCTGGCGTTCATCCTGTACCCGAAACCGGCCAACAGCTTCGTGCATGAAACGCCGTTCGAGAACCTGGCGCTGATCCCGTCGCATCCATTGATCGGCGAGCTGCAATCGAAGCTGGAGTCGCGCCACAAGATCTACAAGCTGCGCGACATGCTCAACGAATTGGCCAAGGAATACGACGAGATCTTCCTCGACACGCCGCCGGCCTACAACATCTTCACCCAGTCCGCGCTGATCGCCGCCGACAGTTGTCTGATCCCGTTCGATTGCGACGACTTCTCGCGCCAAGCGCTCTACACGCTGATGAACAACGTGGGCGAGATCAGGGCCGACCACAATCCGCAACTGCAGATCGAAGGCATCGTGGTGAACCAGTTCCAGGCACGCGCCAGTCTGCCGCAGCGCATGGTGGACGAGCTGAAGGCCGAGGGGCTGCCTCTATTCGACAGCAAGATCTCCAGCTCGATCAAGATCCGCGAATCGCATGATCGCGGCCTGCCGATGATCCATCTCGATGCCCGGCACAAGCTGAGCCAGGAGTATCTGGCGCTGTATGAGGAATTGCAGGCGGCCTGATGGTGAGGGGATGGTGGCGAGATGGTGGCACACGCGCAACGCCGGTGCGACGCCGTTACGCAAAGTAACATTTGTCCGAAACGATTTCTGTAAGATGTCACGCCATGCAGTCATCGGAGTGAGACATTGTTTTCAGAAGAACAGGCTGCATCCACCGGAGCTGGCGGTCGGAAGCAATACCAGCACCAGTTTCGCAACCCGCCCGCTGCGGCGGGTTTTTTGTCGGCATGACGGAAGCGGGATGAACCGGCCCCGCTTCCTTTTCAATCGCCCCCGACTTCGCATTCCTCGATGATGTTGTGCTCCGCCAGCGCGCCGGCGACCCAGGATTGAACGTCGGGGTCGCCGAGAACGTTCTCCATGTACGCGGCCGCGGTGGCATTCATGTTGATGCCGTAAGTGTGGAAATGGAGCGCCAACGGGATGTACATGGCATCGGCAATGCTGAATTGGCCGAACAGCCAGCGCCCCGCCGTTGCATCGCGGTGCTGCCTGCATTCGGTCCAGATCGTTTCGACCCGGCGGACTTCCTGCCCGAGATCCGCATCGAGTTCGACCCGGCGATTTTTTGCCCGGCAGTTCATCGGAAGCCGGCTGCGAATGCCGCGAAACCCGGAATGCATTTCTGCGCAAATGGCGCGCGCATGGGCGCGCTGCAGCTTGTCCATCGGCCAGAGTTGCGGATGCGCCTCCGCGACGAATTCGCAAATCGCCAGGCTGTCCCACAGCACAAAGCCCGCATCTTTGTAGACCGGAACCAGGCCGGCCGGGCCGTGGCGTAGAAGTTCGTCCTTGTACCCTTCCACATAGAGCGGAACCCTGATTTCCTCGAACGGGATTCCTGCCTTGCGCAGCGTTATCCACGCCCGCAAGGACCAGGAAGAGTAGTTTTTGTTACCGATGACAAGCTGAACCATATGGTCGTCCCTCGTAGTGAAAATGGATTGTTGCGAGAGGTTATTGCATGGCCGAACGAAAATAAATCGGGTATATATGAATGGATTGTTTATGAAATTTGAATGAAGGACGTCATGGACCAGCTTTTTGTCATGCAGGTGTATTGCCAGATCGTCGATTCCGGAAGCATGGCCGAAGCCGCGCGGACGATGGGCCTGTCGCCGGCGACCGTGACGAATGCCTTGGCCGGGATCGAAAAGAAGCTCGGTGTCCGCCTGCTGGATCGCACGACCAGACGGATCAATCCCACCGAGGCGGGCCGGCTCTGGTATGTGCATGCGAAGCAGATGCTTGAGCAGTCGATGGAGGCGGAGAACGCGGTGCGGAGTCTCGCATCCGAGCCGCGAGGCGTCCTCAGGATGACCTTGCCGCTTGGCGTGGCGATGGGGTTCGTGTACCCGCATCTCGATGAGTTCGTATCGCGTTATCCGCTGATCGAACTCGACCTGCAGGTCAATGACCGTGTGGTCGACCTGGTCGAAAACCGTTTCGACCTGGCGTTGCGCGTCGGGTTCATGCGGGATTCGGATCTGATTGCCCGGCCATTGATGCACTATCAGCGACTGGTTTGCGCAAGCCCCGGCTACCTGGCGGCAAACGGCGCGCCGGGGACTCCGGCCGACCTGTCGACGCATCGATGCCTGCTCTATCAGCACGACCTGCAGCCGGTGTACTGGGACTTCTGGATCGAAGGCTCCGTGCAGAAGATCCCGGTCAAGGGCAAGCTGAGGAGCAATGAATCGCATGCCCTGCTGACTTGGGCGCGGGCGGGGCATGGCATCACCCGGCAGCCGGCATGGCTGGTTGCGCAGGACTTGCAGGCGGGCAGGCTGCTGCCCTTGCTGGACGAATTCACGGTGCGCAAGCGCTCCGCATTACCGGGCATCTTCGCGGTACTACCGAAAGCCCGCACCTACCCGGCAAAGGTGGAGACGTTCCTGGCGTTCATTTCGGGAAAGATGCTGTCCGACCCGCAGACAGGCAAGCCGTGATCCACCCGGGTCTTGTGCGCGGCATGAACCGCTACAGTATCGAACAATACAGGTTCGCCAATCCCACCCGGTTGCGCCCTTCGTCCTTGGCGCGGTACATCGCCGTTTCCGCAAGCTGCAGCAGCGTGTCCGGAGGCACGTCTTTTTTGCCGCTGACCGTTGCCGTCACGCTGGTGATCGATGCCAGGACTTTACTCGATACCGCATTGACCGGGTAGGTGGCGATGGCCATTCGCGCACGCTCGGCCACTTCCAGCGCGCCGGCGGTGTTGCATTTCGGGAGGATCATCAGCAGCTCGTCGTCGCCGCAGCGCCCGAGGTGGTCGTAGGAGCGCAGCACCGTGCCCAGCCGCCGCGACACTTCGCGCAGGACGACGTCGCCGACCAGGTGCCCGTCGCGGTCGTTGATCTCCTGCAGCCGGTCGAGGTCGGTGTAGATGATCGAGAGGGCGGAGCGTTCGCGCTGACAGCGCACCGTTTCCTTGCGCAGATGTTCCATGATCGCGTCGCGGCTGTGCAACCCGGTCAGCGTATCGCGCGTGGCGCGGACGGTGAGCGCCTCTTCCAGTTCGAGCAGGCGTCGCCCGCTTTCGATGCAGATGCGCAGGTCGGTGATTCCGATCGGCCGCGTGAGATAGCTGTTGGCGCCGGCTTCGAGCGATTCGTCGATGAATGACGCATCGGTGCGCGAGGTCAGCATGATCAGGTAGATGTTGCGGCGCTTGATCGTGGCGCGGATATTCCTGAACACGTCCAGTCCGCCCAGGCCCGGCGCCATGCAGTCGATGATCGCAATGATCGGCGCGTCGGACTGCAGCAGCACATCCCAGATGGCAGGCAGGTCGGCGGCAGGCGCGAAGTCGTGCCCCCATTCGCGCAGTGCATTCTGCATCGCGAGCAGGGAGGCGGGATCATGGTCGGTAGCGACGATTTTCATGCAGTGCCTCCATTATGTGGAAAGTATTGTTTTGACAACTTTACACATACTACCACGACAATGTTGTAAAAAAATACATACAAGTTTGGACCCGGCCGTGAAGCCGGACGTGCCGCGCTGTCGCTGATGTATGCATCCAATGCATTGGATGCATACGCCCGGTTCCCGAAGCAGGTATAAGGGGCCGGCCCTCAGCGCGGGCAGGTCATGGCCGGCTGGTTCGTCTCCTGCACCGCGATCCGCTGTCCGGCTACCTCGAGGTCGCGCAGGCGCGGCGCGACGAGGCGGAAGCCGCCGGCCTTCAGTTGTTCGCGCAGCACGGCACAGCCGGCCAGGTCGGGCGGCATGTGCCCGGCGACGATCCAGCGGCCGCTGTCGTCTTCTCTCATCAGCGCCGCACCGGTCGCGCGTTCCACGCCGACCAGCAACAGCTCCGGTTTGCCGTCGCCGCTGAAATCCAACAGGTAGGCGTCGCACGCCTGCGCCTTGCGCAGCAGGCAGCGCGGCAATTCCCATTGCCGCTGGTTCTTGTGCCACGGTTCCTGCAGCAGCGATTCGGGGAGCGTGGCCGAGGGCGGCCAGGCATGCAGGTTGGCGGCGATGTCGGCGGGCGTCGCCTGTTCCTGGACGCTTGCCGCACCGGGATAGCTGCGGGACTTCATGTCGAGCGCTGCCTGCGCCAGTCTTTGCACCCGCGCCGCATCCGGTCCCCGGGCATGTGACTTCAGCCGCTCCAGCGCCGCCAGGCCGTAGCGGGCGCCATCGAAGCGCAGGAAGTTGAAGTCGAACTTGTCGACACCGACCTTGCCGGATTCCAGCCGCGCGACCTGGCTTGCCACCGACAAGCGCGCCGGATCGGCGAGCGGCGTGAACAGTGCAAGCAGCACCGCGAGCACCACGAACGCCGTGGCGACGTTGACTTCGGCGATCGCCGACAGCCAGCCGTCCCGGCGCAGCGCGGCCCACGCATATCCCGCGGCGTAGCAGGCGGCCACCAGCAGGCAGGCGGCGGCGATGACGCGATCGCTGGTCCAGCCGTAGTCGTTCACGCGCAAGCCGAGCGAATAGACGGCGATCGCCACCATCGGCAGCAACAGGAGTGCCGCGATGCGCGCGCTGACGCGGATTGCGCGCGCAACGCCGAGGCCTGCCTCGCCGTTCTGGAATGCGGCATTGATCAGCAACACCAGGACCGCCAGCGCGCCGAGCAACACCGAGGTCGCATGACGGGTCGCCCACAGCGCTTGCAAACCGGTTCCGGCCAGGCTGAGCAGAAAACCGCCGACAATGAGCGTCGCGATCGGCAGGATCCACGACAGCAGCACCAGCACCAGTGTACGGATGCCGCGCACGATCGCGGGCCGGACATCGGTGATGTACATCGCACAGGAAAAGGCGAAGGCAAAGGCAATCACCGGAATGTTGAACCATGCTTCCCGCAGCAGCATCTTCAGGAAGTCGAGCTGCACCAGCATGAACAATTCAGCGCCGAGCGACAGCACCAGCCACAACGCGCCGACGAACAGTGCGGAGAAGGCCAGCTGGATCGCGAGCTTCCACGCCGCTTCGAAGTAGGTGGCGTAACGGGCGATGCGCCGCCGGTCCTGCGCTCCCGCCAGCACCAGCGCGTGGGCGATATAAAAGCCGGCGATGCTGAAGGCAATCAGCAGTCCCGACGGCAGGAGCCTGCGCCAGTCCGGCGTTACGCCGGCGCCGTAATCCGCGCTTGCACTGCCGCGCCAGAAGTCATGGAACGCGAGTCCGGCGATGACCGCCGCGGCGAGCGCGATCCAGACGACGGCGGTGCGTGCGGAAAGATGGCCGAGGCTGGAAATCAGGATCACGGGCACGAGTAGCCACACCAGCAGCAAGGGCGCAAACAGCGCGGGCTGGGTGGCCGGCCAGCCACCGGTCTTGGCGGCGTGGTACAGGAAGTACAGCACCAGCCCCTGCAACAGGCCAAGCGCAAGCCGGCCGGCTGCGACTTTGGAGGTGACGACGGATTCGAGCGTCAGATGCTCGTTGGCGGCGGCTTGCTGCATGAATCGACTCCCGAGTGGTGAACGCCCGAACGAAGGCGGTGGCGTTGGATTATGGCACTCAGTTGTCGTTCTTTCACACTATTCGTCGCTGCCTCATGTTTCCGCCGACGGTCAGGCTGGCGCCGCCGGTGTCACGTCTCGTTCCGCTTTCCCGGAATCGCCTGTGTCCACTTGACGATATCTTTTTCCGTCATGTTGCCGAGCGGCTCGATCCGTGCATCGATCTGACCCTGTTGCTCGATGTCGCTCAGGTACTGCTCGCGCGACAGCAGCGTGCCGAGACAGATGTCGTGTCGCGGCGGCGCGCTGTGGGTTTCGTGTCGCAGGCGGTCGAGCAACTCATCCATGACGCTCGCCGGCACCAGGTCGCGGTGCGAGGGATAAATGAAGCCGAACAGCACCAGGTGGCTCAGCAGTATCCGCCAGTGCGGATCGAAGCGGCGCATCAGGCGCCGCCAGTCGAGCTGCCCGCCACGCGCGCGCAGCAGGTGCATGATGTCGGCGCCGTCGAAGCGTTCCCGTTCCATGACAAAGGCCTTGGACCAGATCATTTCCTCGACCGGGCAGATCGCGGTGTGCACGCCCATCACCTGCGCTTCGCCCGCATGTTCGAACCATGCATCATCCACCTCGGCAACACCATTGCCGGAGCTAAAGATCAGGTCGATGAAGGTATCGCCCGAGTGCGCTTTGCCCAGCCAGTGCGGATAGGTCAGCTCGGTGTCGTAGCCGGCCTCACGCAGCACGTTGCCCGTGCGGTCGAAGTCGTGGCGGCGGATGAAGATGTCGAGGTCCTTGGTATGCCGGTTGATCCCTGTGTATTGATTGAACGCATAAGCACCGCCGACCAGGAACGGTACCGACGACAGCTTCAGCGTCTGCAGCACGTGACGGTAAAAGGCCGCTGTCTCCGGGTGCAGGTCATCGCCGCACAGCGATGCCGGTGTGGAATCTCGCATGGTGCTATCCCATTGGATGTGACGGCAAGAATCAGCAAAACTTATGCCACGGAGTCACGGTCTTTATCCTGGGTGGGAAAGATTTCATGTCCTTGCGCAGCCGGGCAAGCAGTCTTGACCGAGGAAAATATCGTCCACAACGAGGAGGAATCGTGAGGCCACAAGAAAAAATCCGCTTTGCCGCCGTCGGCGATTTGCATTGCACGAAGGAATCGTCGGGAGATTTGCGCAACCTGTTCGCGCAGGCGGCGGAAGCCGCCGACGCGATCCTGCTGTGCGGCGACCTGACCGACTACGGCTTGCCGGAAGAAACCCATGTGCTCGTAGAAGAACTGTCGGTAGCCCGCGTGCCCATCGTCGCCGTGCTCGGCAACCATGATTTCGAATCGGACCAGCCCGACGAAGTGCGCCGCATCCTGACCGAGGCCGGCGTGCGCGTGCTGGACGGCGAAGCCTGCGAGATCCATGGCGTCGGTATTGCCGGCGCCAAGGGATTCGCCGGCGGATACGGTCGCGGTGCGCTCGGGCCGTGGGGAGAAAAAGCGATCAAGCTGTTCGTCAACGAAGCGATCCAGGAAGCGCTGAAGCTGGAGTCCGCGCTCGCCAAGCTGCGCACCACCGAACGCATTGCAGTGCTGCACTACTCGCCGATCGCAGCGACGGTGCAGGGCGAGCCGGTGGAAATCTTCCCCTTCCTCGGCACCAGCCGCCTGGAAGACCCGCTGCTGCGCTATCCGGTCACTGCGGTTTTTCACGGACATGCACACCGCGGTTATCCGGAGGGAAAGACGGCCAATAACATTCCGGTCTACAACGTTGCCAAACCCTTGCTGCAAAGGACGTACCCCGACCGTCCGCCGTTCCGGATGATAGAAATTCCAAAATCGCGGCCTGACGACGTGTAAGGTTGACCGATGGGCGGGTTCAGCGGGAAACCTTATCGATGCGGTGACGAAATACAGTCCAGAGCAGCATTGCAAGCGACGTCAGGACTGACGCCGCCACGAATGAAACAATGAGCATGTAGTACAAGGTCAGGGCTTCGGCATCGTCCGAATTCTGCATTCCGGTCAGATAAGTCACCCAATGTCCGACGGCATTGGGGAGTTGCGGGAAAAAATCCAGATTGCGGCTCCAGACAAATGCATACGCAAGCGTGGCAAAGATCAGCCACGCAATAATGGCGGCAGTTTTTGTGAGACGGCTCACTTCACTTCCACCGTTCCATACGCAAGCAATACCGAACCCGGAACGGCTTGTTGCTTGGCGGTCTTGAGAAGTGCGCGCAAGCGATTGAACTGCGCCTGCGAGTCGATCGTAATGCATCCTTTGCTGATGCCGCGTCCAACCTTGGGATGGAGTCGGAAGTTGCCGCGCTTGACTTCCTGGCAGAAGGTTTCATCGTCGATTTTTCCATCTATTGCGTATAGAGAAAACCATTCGCTGCGTTGTCCAAACATATCGTAGACCGATCCGAGCAGACCGCCCGATTGACGGTCCCAAATATAGTAGCGACCGGGCGGAATCGGGCCAACGCCCGCGATGCAGGCAGAAACGCGCCGGTTGACGTGCGGATCAAGTCCGGAAAAGGCCGGAAACGACGTGCCGGCGACTTTCAGTGTGCTGAGCGGTTGATCATTGAGTTCAAAGGTGCAGTTGTACATGTTTCTCCCTGATGTATCGGCGACGGTTTCGACGAGGATCGCTGTCTGTTCAAAAATGGCCGACGAACCGGTAGCTTAGGAATATCTTAAAAATATTGCAATAGAAATAATATTTTTGGATGAATTTCAACGCAACACCGTCAAGCGCTCGCCAACATCAGTTCCTTGACGGATGAAGCGTGGAGTTCGCTCACGGCTTGCGTCTCGCTACGCCGTATCGTCCCTGAGTGCATGTGTTGCGCATTGCAACTGAAACAGCGACAGCGCATTAACAAATGTTGCCGCCCACCAGCAAAGGATGAGGTATCGCGGCAACCGGCGGCATCTCTCCGGGTTTGTGCAGAGCGCAATCCGATCCGGCATACTTGCGGACTCATCCGGTTTCCCGTTCCCATCATGAAGTGCGCCATCGCCCCCGTCACGCCCTACCAGCAAAACTGCAGCATCCTGATCTGCGAACAAACGCAGCGTGCCGCCCTGGTCGATCCCGGCGGCGACGTGCCGCGCCTGCGCGACGCGTTGCAGGAGCACGGTCTCACGCTGGAGAAGATCTTCCTCACGCATGCCCATCTCGATCACTGCGCTGCCGCCGACGTGGTGCGCAAGGAGTTTGGCGTGCCGATCGAAGGCCCGCAGGCCGAAGACAAGTTCTGGCTCGACCAGCTCGGCGAGGCGACGCGGCGCATGGGATTTCCGCCGGCGGAACCGTTCGTGCCGGACCGCTGGCTGAATGATGGCGACACCGTGTCGTTCGGCGCGCAGACGCTGGAAGTGCTGCACTGCCCGGGACATACGCCCGGCCACGTGGTGTTCTTCCACCGCGATGTGCGCCTGGCGTTGGTGGGCGACGTGCTGTTCAAGGGTTCGATCGGACGTACCGATTTCCCGCGCGGGGATTACGACACGCTGATTAGTTCGATTCGCGACAAGCTATGGCCGCTCGGTGACGATGTGGTGTTCGTGCCGGGGCATGGGCCGACGTCCACCTTCGGCGACGAGCGGCGCAGCAATCCGTTTGTGGCGGACATGCGCTTCGGCTGAGCGGGCAGTGGTATGGACCGCCCGCTCAAATACGCGGCGGTCAGGCTGCCGGCGCGGACGGCCCTTCGCGTAGCATCGCCTTGATTCCGCGGATCGCCTGCCGGATCCGCGCTTCGTTCTCGATCAGTGCGAACCGCACATACTCATCGCCGTACTCGCCGAAGCCGATGCCGGGCGATACCGATACCTTGGCTTTTTCCAGCAGCAGCTTGGAGAACTCGAGCGAGCCGAGGTGCCGGTAGGCTTCAGGGATGCGCGCCCAGATGTACATCGACGCTTTCGGAATGTCGACCGGCCAGCCGGCCTCGATCAGTCCCTTCGCCAGCACGTCGCGCCGGCTCTGGTACTTCGCGCAGATTTCCTTCACGCAGGCCTGGTCGCCTTCCAGCGCGGCGATCGCTGCGACCTGCACCGGCGTGAAGCTGCCGTAGTCGTGATAGCTCTTGATGCGCGCCAGCGCCGCCACCAGTTCCTTGTTGCCGACCATGAAGCCGATGCGCCACCCGGCCATGTTGTAGCTCTTGGACAGCGTGAAGAATTCGACCGCGACATCGCGCGCGCCGGGGACCTGCATGATGGACGGCGCCTTCCAGCCGTCGAACACGATGTCCGCATACGCGAGGTCATGCACCACCAGGATGTCGTGTTCCTTCGCCAGCCTGACCACGCGCTCGAAGAATTCGAGCTCGACGCACTGCGCGGTCGGGTTCGACGGGAAACCGAGGATCATCATTTTCGGCTTCGGATAGCTTTCGCGGATCGCGCGCTCCAGCTCGGAGAAGAAATCGACGCCGGGACTCATGCGCACCGAACGGATGTCCGCTCCGGCGATCACCGCGCCGTAGATGTGGATCGGGTAGCTGGGATTCGGTACCAGTACCGTGTCGCCGCGGTCCAGCGTCGCGAGCATCAGGTGCGCCAGACCTTCCTTGGAACCGATCGTGACGATCGCTTCGCCGTCGGGATCGAGCTCGACATCGTAGCGGTCCTTGTACCAGTGGGCGATCGCGCGACGCAGGCGCGGGATGCCCTTGGACGTCGAGTAGCCGTGGGTGTCGGGACGTTTCGCCACTTCGGTGAGCTTGTCGACGATGTGCGCCGGCGTGGCGCCGTCGGGGTTCCCCATCGACATGTCGATGATGTCTTCGCCGCGACGGCGTGCAGCCATCTTCAGTTCGGCGGTGATGTTGAAAACGTAAGGGGGAAGGCGATTGATGCGCGGGAAGCTCCGCGGCTTGTCGGATTGGGACATCTGATCTCTTTCACGTAAGCGCCCGGAACCGTCCGAGCGACGTTGGAACGGGGATTTCCTCTTGCGATGGAAGTGTTCCGTCGTCGATTCTAGCGGCGGGCGGCGGGAAAGGCAATGAGACTGCGCCGCGCCTAATCCTCGATCGCCGACACGTGCACCGCATCCCGGCCGTTTGTCGCCGGACGCCGCTTCGATGTCTTCGGCGTACAGACATTGCGGCGCGTGCACTGCAGGCAGTAGGCGTTGTCCGCCGGCTGGAACTGGCCAACGCTGCGCATCGTCGCGCAACCGGCGCAACGCCTGCGCGCGACGTTGAGGGGGCGCAGTCTGTTCGTCGCCTCTGCATACAGCGCAAGCAAGTTAGGACTCTGAAATTTCACTGGATCTGTTCCCGATCATGTCGCAGAAACGCATACGAGGCCTTCGCGCTTGGCTGTCTGGCTCGCACTCTTTTGGATCAGCTACAGCAGATTCCGTGCCTGCGCGCGAGCCGCCTCAATAGCGTACGCATGCGGAATATCTGTCGGATTAGCGGATGCATTTCCGCAAAAACGGCGTGCGGTGCGTGCGGATTAACGCCCGCTGCGGCGGCCGACGCCGGCCGGCGCGAACTGCTATACTCGCCCCAACACCTACCACGCAGGGCAAACCGGTCGAAAGACCGGGACGCAAAGCTTCCGGCCTAAAAGAGAGTTCTCTCATGGCAGCGGGGCCGCCTTCCGAAGCGAAGCCAAGCTTCTGTTTTTGGCATGCCTGCTTAACTTAACCAGCTAACCGGGAGCGTACATGCCGAACAAAGCACTATTCCTCCTCTTGCTGTTGACCGCGCCGCTGGTCGCCTCCGCCAATTGCGGATTCGCGAAGACCGACGAGGGTATGACGATTGTCGTCGGCAAGAAGGGCAATACCTGCTTCAAGTCGGAGGAATTCCGCACCGCCTTCCGGGAACAGCTGGTGGCGTCCGTCCAGGAGATGGAAGTGCAACAGGCGAACGAGCGCAGGAAAAAGCCGGTCATCGAGCGCACCGCCCGCGCCGAAAGGCTGTGGAGTCTGGAAGAGCGCGCATTCCAGGCGAAGTCGCCCGGAGCACGGTATTTCGGCCAGAAGTAGGGACGGCGGGGTCGGGAAAATCTGACAGAGCTCTTCAGCGTTTTTCTCAGAACGGCTGGACCTGTTCGACGCGTAGCTTCATGTCGCTGATCGTGCGGTTCAAACTGTCGATGCGCTTTTCCAGTTGCGGGTGCGTCGCGAAGTAGTGTGACAGCGGCAGGCCGCTATCCTTCCCATCCTTTTTCATCGCTTCGAAAAATTCGGTCGCGCCGCCGGCGTGGCCGTACAGGCAGTTCAGGCTGTGCAGCGCGCTGCGGTCGGCCAGCGCTTCGCGCTCCTGCGAGTAGTGGGCGCTGCCGAGCCGGTCGAGCGGCATCAGTAGTTGCGTGAGGTCGGAGTGGGCGCCGGTGAGCGCCGAGGAGACCGCGACCAGGACGATGCCGCGTCCCATTGCGCGCAGGTGGTCGCGATGCTGCAGGTGTGCGAGTTCATGCGCCAGCACGAAGGCCAGGCCGTTGCGCGACGTGACCTTGTCGAGCAGGCCCGACAGCACCAGGATATGGCCGCCGGGGAAGACCGCGGCATTGGCGTCTTCGGACTCGCGCAGGTGCAGAGTGACTGGATACGGCACGCCCGCGCATTGCCTGAGTTCGTCCGCCAGCGCCTGCAGCTTCGCTTCCTTGTCGGGCGCGAACGAGGCCTTGCCGTCCCAGCGGAAACGCGCGGCGTTGTTGATCGCCGCTTCCGTTTCCGCGCTCAGATGGTCGACCCCGACATCGATCAGCAGCCCGAGACACCAGAACATCGTCAGCGCCACGCCCGCCAGTCCGCCCAGGATCAGGAAGAACTCGCGCAGCGGATGCTGGTGCGTGACGTTGTCGTTATGTTCGGGCAGCGAGGGCCGGTAGTCCATGTCGGGGCGTCCGTTTCACTATTTCACTGCTTCGGTTCGAAATACAGCGCGGTACCGTAGGCGAGGACTTCGACCGAACCGATGCTGTTTTTCGCGCCCTTCGAGATCGACGTCGTGTCCAGGCGCAGGTTGATGACCTGGTCGGCGTCGGGACAGCTTTCCTTGAGGCGCAGCACCGCCTCGCGCCGGGCGCGGTCGAGCAGGGTTTCGTAGGACTGCACCGAACCGCCCAGCAGATTGCGCAAGGCGGCGAGGATGCGCTTGAAGTAGTCGACCGACACCACCACGCTGCCAAGCGCGAGTTCGGCGCGCGCCACCGGCGGCACGTCGCCGATCGGATGCTTGCTTGACGTTGCCGGCAGTTGCAGCCATTCCTTTTCGCGCTTGTGGATGGACTTGTAGTGCTTGCTCTCCGCGCGGCGGCCGAAGAAGTAGCCGAGCGAGATCAGCACGACCCAGAAGACGAGGGTTTCCATACCGCTCAACCCACGGTGACGGCGGTGCCGTACACGTAGATTTCCGCAGCGCCGGCGGCTACCGACGAAGTCGAGAAACGCACGTTGACGATCGCGTTGGCGCCCATCTGCTTGGCTTGCGCCTTCATCCGCTCGATCGCATGGTCGCGCGATTCGTTCAGCAGTTCCGTATAGCCTTTCAGCTCGCCGCCGACGATGTTCTTCAGGCCGGCCATGATGTCGCGGCCGACATGCTTGGCGCGTACCGTGCTGCCGGAGACGACGCCATGGCAGGTGGTGATGGTCTTGCCGGGGATCGATTCGATGTTGGTGATGAACATGAGCGTGCTTCCTTTTGTCGGGTTGAGGACGGCGCGTGTGGCCGCCAGGAATTGTAATCGCAATAATGGTATTTTTGGCAATATTCGATCCGGCGGGAAAGACATGACGCTGCGCATTGAATACGCCCTGTTTTTGCCGTCTAATGAAAACTCACTGGAGGAGACGACCATGCGCATGAGCGACGAAGAATATTTCCGCAGTTGCGTTGCAAAGGAGCGCCGCCTGGCGCAACTGCTGGGCCATGAAGTCGAGGAGTTTTACGAAAGCGCGGGCCAGTTGTGGGATCGCGACCAAGTGATGCCGCAGTGGACGCGCGACTGGCGCGCCTGCGGGCCGCTGATCACCGAGTACGGGCTCACTGTCGGCTACCGGCGCGACCCCGGGGACACGCAGGACAGCGCAGTGGCGGTCGGGCCGATGGTCGTGCATTTCCGCGACCATCCGAGCAGGGACCGCGCGTTGATGTTCGCGGTCGTGAAGGCGGTGATCGCGCACCTGGAGCATCTGGAACACCTGAAGCACCATCCGCCGCACGGGCCCGCGGGGTATCCGCATCCCCATGAATGAACCGATAAGCGCATGGAAATCGAGTTGAAATTGCTGGTCGATCCGGCGCAGGTCGATAGCCTGCGTTCGCATCCCCTGCTGCAAGCGCAGGCGGTGGAACCGCCGCATGAGCAAGACATGGTCAGCACCTATTACGACACGCCCGACTTGCAGGTGCGCAAGCACAATGCCGCACTGCGCGTGCGCAAGACCGGGCACGGCTGGCTGCAGGCGCTCAAGGGCGGCGGCGGTGTTGCCGCGGGCCTGCACCGACGCAACGAGTGGGAGGGGCGTGTCGATGGACCGGCACTGGATATGGCAGCATTGCGCGAGATGGCCGACAGCGACTCCGCATGGGGCAAGCTGCTGCGCGACGAGGAGCTGATGGGCCGGCTGGTGCCGGTGTTCACCACGCGCATCACGCGCACCATCTGGGAAGTGCGGCTGCCCGACGGCGCCGAAATCGAATGCGCGCTCGATCGCGGCACGCTCGAGCACGCGGCCAGCAAAGAGCTGGTCAGCGAGCTGGAACTGGAACTGAAATCCGGCGCGCCGGAAAGCCTGTTCGATTTCGCGCTGCAACTGATCGAGCAGGTGCCGATGCGCATCGGCAACGTCAGTAAAGCCGAACGCGGTTACGCGCTGTACGCACCGCAGTCGCCGCAGGTCGTGAAAGCGTCGCCGCCGTCTTTGTCGCGGCACATGACGCTGGAGCAGGGCTTCCAGGCCATCGTTTCTGCCTGCATTGTCCACATCCAGGGCAACGAAGCCGCGCTGGCCGACGGCTGCGATCCCGAAGGCCTGCATCAGATGCGTGTCGGCCTGCGTCGCCTGCGTTCCGTTTTCAAGCTGTTCGGCAAGGTGCTTCCGGCGCCGGAGGCCATGGTCGAGGAATTCGGCTGGTTCGCTGCCCGGCTCGGCGTGGCGCGCGACTGGCAGGTGCTGTCGGCGTCGACGCTGACTGCGGTTGACGTGGAGGAGCCGGACAGCGGCATCGCGGATCTGCGGCAGGCGGCGGCCGCCATCGCCGGGATGCATCGCAGGCAGGCTGCTGAAGCCATCGCATCGATGCGCTACACACGACTGATGCTCGGCTTCGGGCGCTGGCTGTTGGGGGCGCAGTGGCGCGATGCGATGACGGAAGAACAACGCAGGCAATGTGAAGTGCCGCTGAAGGCATTCGCCGACAAGACGCTGGCGAAGGACCAGCGGCGTTTGCGCAAGCGCGGCAGGCGCCTGCACACTGCCGATGCCGGCGTGCGCCATCAGCTGCGGATTGCCGTCAAGAGAACTCGTTACGTTGCCGAATTCTTCCAGCCGCTGTACCCCGCCAGGCGCGTGCGGCGCTACGTCGATGCGCTGTCCGTACTGCAGGACGAACTCGGCTGGCTCAACGATGTTGCGGCGGCCGACAGCTTGCTGCGGCAACTGCAGGAGCAGCAGGAAGGGATGGCCGCGGCCGCCGCTTTTGCGCGCGGCTACCTGGCATCGCGCGTGCAGCATGACGACCGGCGGGTGCGCAAGCTGTGGAAGCGCTTCAAGCCGGTGCGGCTGCCGAGCAATTAGGTGATCGAAGACAGGAGGTAAAGCATGGATCTGATTCTCTGGCGTCACGCGGAAGCGGTCGACGGCTCGCCCGACCTCGCGCGCAGCCTTACCAGGAAGGGCGGGCGGCAGGCGCGTGACATGGCGCACTGGCTGCAGCAACACTTGCCGCACGACGCGCGCCTGATCGCCAGCACCGCCCGGCGCAGCCAGCAAACCATGGACGCGCTCGGCCGCGACTACGACATCAGCGAAGCCTGCGCACCGGATCGCGATCCCGAGGAGCTGCTCGCCGCCGCCGGCTGGCCCGACGCCGACGGCACCGTGGTCGTGGTCGGCCACCGGCCAGCACTGAACCGGGCGGCGGCGCTGCTGTTGTCGGGACAGGACTCGGAATGGACGATCAGAAAAGGCGCGATCTGGTGGTTCACTACCCGCGAGCGTGACGGCGAAATGCAAGTGGTATTGCACGCGGCGATGTCGCCGTCGCTGCTGGCCGGAAAGTAGATGGTATCCCGTCTTATCGGCAACCGGCAATCCTTAGGAAATTTCAATCGGAATTTTCAATATGTTTGCGCGTTTGATAATGGATTTTCCTGAAGGATGGTTATGATGACGAGGGTTGCGTCAGGCGGGCGCCGGCATGCTGCATGAGAGTGCGGTGGCGGGTGCCGTCCCGCAGACCACCGCAGCGCAGGACGTATTCACCCGACCGGAGCCCAGTCGACATGAACATCCACCTCGGTTACGCCGCAGCCCCTTCCTCCACGGTGAGCGACACGCTCTACACCGACCTTCACGACCAGCAGAAACATCAAAGCGCCATCCGCGCGATCGCGGAAGAACTCGGACGTCCCGTCGACGAGGTCGCGGAGCGCTACGAGCAAGTGCTGGGCGACCTGAAACCAGGTGCGCGCATCACGGATTACCTGCCGCTGCTCGTCGCCAAGCGGGTCAGGCAGAATTACCTGCAGCATTAGGCTTGCGTGTCACAACGATGCGGCCACAACGCGAGCAGCCGCCAGATCCCAAGCTGCTTGCCCCACCGTTTTCAGTACGGGTGTGACAACTCTTTGAATACGATCCGCCTCGGTTATTTCAGACAGCTCGCGTACCTTGGCCCAGTCGATCCCTGCACGAATCAGGTCTCCCGCTTCGTGTGCGGCGCCCTGGCGGTCGTCAACGACAATCGCGCGTGCGTGAAGGAGTTGCGTGGGGAATTCCGCCATTTCCGGCGTAAATGCACCGACTCCAATCGCCAGGACATGGTCCTCCAAATCGACTGGAATTACCGGTTCTTTCGACGTTGTCAGCGCAATGACGACATCCACACCCATCTCGGCAGTAGAGCAAGCGCCGGAGGCAGGCTTTGCGGAAACGCCCGGGTGGCTCTCCTGAAGCCGATTGCAGAAGGCGATCTCGGTGTTGCGATCCAGGCCTTTCACCCAAAACTGCTTGACGCCAAGGAAATCAATGAATGCTTCCGCATGCGCTGCCGCCTGTGTCCCGGTCCCGATGATCATGACGGATTCCGGATTCGTTTTCGCCAGGCGTTGAATTCCCAACAGTGATACGGCAGCCGTTCGCCTCGCGGTGACGGCCGGAGCATCGAGAATGGCCAACCTGCGTCCGGTTGCGGTATCGAAGACAACGACTTCACCCTGGATCGCAGGAAGTTGTTTCAACGCATTGTTGACGTGTACCGTAATCAGCTTGGTCACGCTAAGATCCTTCCCGATCGCCGGCATCGACAGCAGTGTATTGCCATCACCGATTCGGACTACCTGGCGCTCGGGCGCCACGATTGTACCGGTTGCCTTTTCGATGGCTGCTTGTGCAATCGCCGGAACGAGCTTGGCATAAGGAAGTGCCTCTGTCGTTTGCTTGGCGTCTAAGATTCGCATGTTTCGTTCTTCCTCTTAAGTGATGTGTCGTATTTGCCGATGTCAGTGCCTTACTGGTATCGATCGATCGTCAGGCCTGTCATCTCGATGGCCGGACGCACGCCTGAAATCAGGTCTGCCATGATGCGGCCCGAGCCGCATGCCATCGGGTGATCGCGACCTTCGAGCTTTCGTCGAGAAGCATTGCGGAGGGGGCGCGCGCTGCATCGACAATCGGGATCGTTAATGAATATCCCTTGAGCGGGTACACCGGGATCTGAATGCCGAGCGGTCGCAACAAGCGAGTCGAATACGAGCCCAACGCCATGACGAAGGCGTCCGCCTCTATGTTCCCGGCGTTTGTCTCGACCGCAACGATGCGCTCCCCGTTATGCAGAAGCCGTTGTACCGTTGCTCCGAATTGAAATTCTACGCCGCGCTGCTTCGCCAGACATGCAACTGCCTGCGTAAACTTGAGGCAATCGCCGCTCTCGTCGATCGGCAGCCTGATGCCGCCGGCAATATGCCGGCTGCTTGCCGCCAGTCCCGGTTCGTGTTCGACGCACGCCATGGCATCCAGCAGTTCGAAATCCACCTTGAAGTTGCGCAAGGCGATAATGTCCTTTTCTGCGGCGATGCGTTGTTCAACGGTACGAAACAGATGGAGCGTTCCTCGCAGGCGCTGGTCATACTGGATGCCAGTTTCTTCGCGCAATGCTCCCAGGCATTCAAGGCTATAGGCAGCCAGGCGCATCATGCGGCTCTTGTTTTCAATGTATCGCGATTCGGAACAGTGACGCCACCACTGCCAGATCCAGGCCGCCATCGCCGGATCTGGTCGCGGCTTGAACAGCATCGGGCTGTCGCCGCTGAAAGCCCACTTGAGCGCCTTCAGCGGCAGGCCGGGCGCGGACCAGGGTGAGGCATATCCTACAGTGACCATTCCTGCATTTGCGAAACTGGTCTCCTGTCCGGCATCAGGCTGGCGGTCCAGTACGGTGACTTGTTCGATACCCAACAGCATGTGCTCCCGAGCGGACGTCGTGCCATCACCCGGGCCGGTGCGGGAAGCATGCATGTCACGCCGCAATACAAGTACGAAGCACTGGCAACCGAACTGACCCACAAAAAGTTTTTCCCGTTGCGGGCGACAATCACTGCACGCATCTCGCAACTGTCTCAAGCAGATGCGCCGGATGTCGCGAGCCATGCAGGTGAAGAATTCGTTTACGTTCTCTCAGGCGAGATTGAACTGCACACGGACTATTACGCCCCGTGCCGTTTGCAGGCGGGTGACAGCGTTTATTTCGACAGCGGCATGCGTCATGCGCTCGTGTCCGTGAGTGAGAAGGACGCCGAAATCCTGTGGATCGCCAGCCAGGAGTGACGTAGCGTGCAAGTCGACAAGACAGGCGGGCGAGGCCGCCGCAAGGGTAAAGCTTTCGCTCCGGCAGTCTGCGTCGACGGATTGACGCTATTTCTCCAACCCCGCCCACGGATCGATCCTGGCCCACACCGGCGCGAGCTTGACGTCGACCTTGTCCGCGCGCCCCTGCGCGTTCAGGAAAGCCAGCGACGCTTCGACGTCGTCGAGCGGTTTCGGCAGCGGCGCCAGCGGCTGGTCGAGCGGCAGTGTGAAATCGTCCCAGTGAATCGGGATCACGCGCGCCGCGCCGACCTCCATCACCGTTTCCTGCCAGTAGCGGCGCATATAGTCACGGTCCTGCCTGCCCAGCAGGCCGATGCCGAGAAACACCACGTCCGCATGCCGACCGCGCAGCGCGCCGTCGATGAAGCCGGCCGAGCTTTGCACCAGTGCGCTTTTGTCGCCGTAGCGGATCAGCACCGACCAGGTGCCGCCCTCGTGGTATTCGGTAGCGCGCACCGGCGGGACCAATGGCGCATCGATCTCGCCGCCGGTCACCAGCGAGCGTATATGGCGCGAACGGATCAGCGTGACGTCGAAGGCGCCGAAGTGCAGGGTGTCGCCGTCATGCGCGATGCGGATGCGCTCTTCCGGCAAGCCCCAGCCGCGCGCCACCTGCGCGGTCGACGAAGAACCGACCACGACCGCGCCGGTGCGGCGTGCCACTTCCGGTGCATCCATCGCATGGTCGTAGTGGGAGTGGCCGACCACCACCGCCGCCAGCCGCTTGATGCCCGCACGCTGCAATGCGCGTGCGATAACTGCCGTGTCGGGCGCAACCTTGCCGAACAGCACCTGTGCTTTCGGTGGCCGGCTGAAGAAACCGTCGGTCAGGATCGCGGTCCGGCCGTCATCGAACAGCACGGTGGCGACGCCGAGAAAGGTGGCGCGCAGGGCGCCGGCCTGCTCCGCGGCGGCAGGCCGGCCGGGCAGTGCGTCAATAGCCGGAATCGGGGAACGGTTGAGCTGCCAGGCGAACCAGGCGGCGCTGCCGAAACCGAGTACGGCGCCGAGTACGACAAAGCAGGCGAGCAGCGGTTTGATGATATGGCGCACGCAGTTTCCTTCTGGTTGGGACCGGGTCAATCTCCCGGGCACATCCGCTTTGTTGCGCCGGACGGCGCATGGTATTGTCTCCATACTACGTCCCCGGATACCAGCGCGCCACTGCCCGTTCCCCCTGCCGTACCCGTTCCGCCTCGCCCGGCAGCCAGTGCCGGTAGCCGCAAGCGGCGCGCCCCAGGAAATCCAGCCAAAGCTGATGTCTTGATGTCTTCGCAGCACCCGCCGCAGCCGGTGCGCAGGCAGCGGGTTGAACAGGCCGAGCATCGAGAACAGTTGGCGCGGACTTTTCCTGACCCACATCCATGAACCCATTTCCAGCGTCAGCGGCAGGAATACGCGATCCGTGTCGCGTGTCGCCTGCAGATACAGGTAATCCCACAAATCGCCGTGCGTCGTGTACTGCCGGCTCTGCGGTTCGAACACATAGGCACCGCGCAGGAATAAGTTGCACAATTTTGCTGGCCGTAGCCGGCGCGCTG
>CBIHRJ010000063.1:0-30249 GCA_966212445.1 uncultured Noviherbaspirillum sp.
CGCGCGGCGACTTGTCGAAGAAGATCACGGTGGATGTGAAGGGCGAGATCCTGGAACTGAAGAACACCATCAACGTGATGGTGGATCAGTTGAGTTCGTTCGCATCGGAGGTGACGCGGGTGGCGCGCGAGGTCGGCACCGAAGGCAAGCTCGGCGGCCAGGCGAACGTACCCGGTGTGGCCGGCACCTGGAAGGATCTCACCGATTCGGTGAATTCGATGGCCGGCAACCTGACCGCGCAGGTGCGCAACATCGCCGACGTCACCACCGCAGTGGCGAACGGCGACCTGTCGAAAAAAATCACGGTGCACGTGCGTGGTGAAATCTTCGGTCTGAAGAACACCATCAACGTGATGGTGGACCAGTTGAACTCGTTTGCTTCGGAAGTGACGCGGGTCGCGCGTGAAGTCGGCACTGAAGGCAAGCTCGGCGGCCAGGCGAACGTGCCTGGCGCCTCCGGCACCTGGAAGGACCTGACCGACAACGTGAACTTCATGGCGTCGAACCTGACCGGGCAGGTGCGCAACATTGCTGCTGTTACCACTGCAGTGGCGCGCGGCGACTTGTCGAAGAAGATCACGGTGGATGTGAAGGGCGAGATCCTGGAACTGAAGGACACCATCAACGTGATGGTGGACCAGTTGAGCTCGTTCGCCTCGGAAGTCACCCGTGTCGCGCGTGAAGTCGGCACCGAAGGCAAGCTCGGCGGCCAGGCGAACGTGTCCGGCGTCGCCGGCACCTGGAAGGACCTGACCGACTCGGTGAACTCGATGGCCGGCAACCTGACCTCGCAGGTGCGCAACATCGCCGACGTGACGACGGCGGTCGCGAACGGCGACCTGTCGCGCAAGATCACGGTGGACGTGCGCGGCGAGATCCTGCAATTGAAGGACACGATCAACACGATGGTGGATCAGTTGCGTTCGTTCGCGTCGGAAGTGACGCGGGTGGCGCGCGAAGTCGGCACCGAAGGCCGCCTCGGCGGCCAGGCGAACGTGCCTGGCGCCTCCGGCACCTGGAAGGACCTGACCGACAACGTGAACTTCATGGCGTCGAACCTGACCGGGCAGGTGCGCAACATTGCTGCTGTTACCACTGCAGTGGCGCGCGGCGACTTGTCGAAGAAGATCACGGTGGATGTGAAGGGCGAGATCCTGGAACTGAAGGACACCATCAACGTGATGGTGGACCAGTTGAGTTCGTTCGCATCGGAGGTGACGCGGGTGGCGCGCGAGGTCGGCACCGAAGGCCGTCTTGGCGGACAAGCGCAGGTCGAGGGCGCGGCCGGCACGTGGAAGGACCTGACCGATAGCGTGAACTTCATGGCAGCCAACCTGACCGCGCAGGTGCGCGGCATCGCCGGCGTCGTGAGCGCGGTGGCGAACGGCGACCTGAAGAAGAAGCTGACGGTGGCGGCGCGCGGCGAGATCGCGGCGCTGGCGAACACCATCAACGAGATGACCGACACGCTGGCGGTGTTCGCCGACCAGGCCACGACGGTGGCGCGCGAAGTCGGCGTCGAAGGCAAGCTGGGCGGCCAGGCTTCGGTGCCGGGGGCGGCGGGCACCTGGAAAGACCTGACCGAAAACCTGAACCGGATGGCGGCGACGTTGACCACGCAGGTACGGGCGATTGCGGAAGTGGCGACGGCGGTGACGCGCGGCGACCTGTCGCGTTCGATCCAGGTGGAGGCGCGCGGTGAAGTTGCGGACCTCAAGGACAACATCAACGAGATGATCCGCAACCTGAAGGAGACCACGCAAAAGAATGCGCAGCAGGATTGGCTGAAAACCAATCTCGCCCGCTTCACCCGCCTGCTGCAGGGGCAGCGCGACCTGACGGCAGTGACCACCCTGATCCTGTCGGAACTGGCGCCGCTGGTCTCCGCGCACCATGGCGTGTTCTACATGATGGAGGCGCCGGCGGACGACGCGCGCCTGCAACTCGTCGCCAGTTACGGCTATCGTTCGTCGGCTGCGTTGCCGACCTCGTTCCTGCCCGGCGAAGGCCTGGTCGGCCAGTGCGCACTGGAAAAACAGCGCGTGTGGCTGACCAATGTGCCGCGCGATTACATCCGGATCACGTCGGCGCTCGGCGCCGCGCCCCCGACCAACATCGTGGTGCTGCCGATCCTGTTCGAACAGCAGGTCAAGGCGGTGATCGAACTTGCATCGCTCGACCGTTTCACCGAAACCCACCTGTCCTTCCTCGACCAGTTGATGGAATCGATCGGCGTGGTGCTGAACACGATCGAGGCCAACAGCCGCACGGAAAGCCTGCTGACGCAATCGCAGTCGCTGGCGCAGGAACTGCAGCAGACCAACCTGGAGCTGGCGGAAAAGGCGAGTCTGCTGTACGAACAGAACAGCGAGGTGGAACGCAAGAACCGTGAAGTCGAACAGGCCAAGCTGGCGCTGGAGGAAAAGGCGACCCAGCTTGCATTGTCGTCGAAGTACAAGTCGGAATTTCTCGCCAACATGTCGCACGAATTGCGCACGCCGCTCAACAGCCTGCTGATCCTTGCGCAGCAACTGAGCGACAATCCGGACGGCAACCTGTCGGAGCGGCAGGTCGAGTTTGCGCGCATGATCTACGGTTCGGGCAGCGACCTGCTGACGCTGATCAATGACATCCTCGACCTGTCGAAGATCGAATCCGGCACCGTCACGCTGGAGATGAGCGAGTACCGCTTTGAACATCTGCGCACCTATGTCGAGCGTACCTTCGGCCACATGGCCGACGCCAAGAAGATCGCGTTCTCGGTGGAACTCGACGAGCGCCTGCCGGCATCGATGATGACCGATACCACGCGCTTGCAGCAGATCCTGAAGAACCTGTTGTCGAATGCGTTCAAGTTCACTACGCACGGCAGTGTCGCATTGCGCATCGGCCTGGCCGAGGGCGGCTGGTCTGCCGATAATCCGAACCTGACGCAAGCCGACACCGTGCTCGCATTTTCAGTGCGCGACAGCGGCATCGGCATCGCGCCGGACAAACTGCAACTGATCTTCGAAGCCTTCCAGCAAGCCGACGGCGGCACCGCGCGCCGCTATGGCGGCACCGGACTCGGCCTGTCGATCAGCCGTGAACTGGCACGTCTGCTGAAGGGCGAAATCCGTGTCGAAAGCACCCCCGGGAGCGGCAGCACCTTCACGCTGTTCCTGCCCTACCGGCGCGAGGGCCTGGCCGGGGGCGGTACCGCGTCCGGGACCATCGACCAGGCGCAGGAGAATACAGGCAGGTTCAAAGCGTTGCCGTCTCCGGCATCCATGCCGGCTGCCAACGACGAGGGCGCGGCTGCGTTGCCGGAAGAAATTGCATTCGATGATCGCGCGCTGGTGGCGCCCGGCGACTCATCGGTCCTGATCGTCGAGGACGACCGCAATACGGCGCTCGCACTGCTTGAACAAGCCCGGGAGAACAACTTCAAGGCCATCGTCGCGCAACAGCCGGACGCGGCGCTCGCGCTGTCGCGCGACTATCTGCCGAGCGCAATCCTGCTCGACGTCGATCAGCCGCAAACGGACGGCCTGGCGGTGCTCGACCGTCTCAAGCGCGACCCGGCGACGCGGCATATTCCGGTGCATGTCCTTTCCCGGCAGGCGCAGCGCGAGTCCGTGCTGCGCCAGGGCGCCCTCTCCTACATCGGCAAGCCTTTCAGTGCCGCGCGACTGCAGGAAGAATTCGCCCGCATCCACGACTTCGGCGCCAGGAGCAAGCGCAGGCTGCTGGTGCTGGAGGACGATGCGACGCAGCGGCAGGCCATGGTCGACCTGATCGCCGCTGCCGACGTGCAGATCGATGCCGTCGGCAGCGGCCGCGAGGCACTCGACCTGCTGCGCCAGGAACGCTTCGACTGCGCCGTGTTCGACCTCAGACTGCCCGACATCGACGGCTTTTACCTGCTCGAATCGATCGGTGCGGACGCGCGCCTGCACGATCTGCCGATCGTGGTGTACACGGCGGCGAACCTGAGCGACGAAGAGGAGGAACGGCTGCTGCATATCGCCGACAGCGTCATCGTCAAGGACGTCCGTTCGCCGCAACGGCTGCTGGCCGCCACCTCGCTGTTCCTGCATCGGCCGCAGGCCAGTCTGCCGGAGCCGCAGCGGCGCATGCTGGAAGAAGTGCAGCATGCGGACACGGTGCTGGCGGGACGCAAGGTGCTGGTGGTCGACGACGACCTGCGCAATATCTTCGCGCTCAGTTCGGTACTGGAGCGGCAGCACATGAAGGTGCTGTACGCGGAAAACGGACGCGACGGCATCGACATGCTGCAGTCCAACCCGTCGATTGAAATCGTGCTGATGGACATCATGATGCCGGAGATGGATGGCTACGCGACGATGCGCGCAATCCGGCGCCTGCCGCAATTCCGTACGCTGCCGATCATCACGCTGACCGCGAAGGCGATGAAGGGCGATCGCGACAAGTGCATTGCCGCCGGCGCCTCCGACTACATCACCAAGCCGGTCGATGTCGAGCAGATGTTGTCGCTGCTGCGGGTCTGGCTGAGCGGCGGCGCCGGCGAATGCGCGTGAACGCCGCTTCGCTGGCCATGCTGGTATGCATAAATCTTCGACACTTCAAGTAGTGCAGGCCTCCGTGCCTGCACTACCCAAATTTTGCACTGCTCAGCGCGTGATGCCGGTCTTCACGAAGGTGTCGCTGGTCGTGCCGCTCAGATGCCCGCGCAACCACTTGTGCGCGGGGCTGCGCGTATCGCGCTCGTGCCACAACATGTCGATGTGTACCGGCGGCATCTCGAACGGCAGTTCCTTGGTGATCAGTGCGCCGGTGATGCCGGTCGATGCGATCAGGTGGCGCGGCAGCACGGTGATCAGGTTCGAAGTCGCCACCACGCGACCGCCGGTGAAGAACTGGTTGACCGTCAGCAGGATGCGGCGCTCGCGCCCGATCTGGGCCAGCGCCTCGTCCACCAAGCCGTGCGCGCGACCGGAAAAACTCACCAGCAGATGATTGGCGTTACAGTAGCTGTCGATCGTCAATTCCTCGTTCGCCAGCGGATGATCCTTGCGCATCACGCACACGTAGCGGCCTGAATACAACTGTTCATGGCGAATCGGCGACACCGATGCGCCCTGCCCGCCGGTAAGCTGCGCCACCACGCCCGGAAAGAATCCGACCGCCAGGTCGATGTCACCGCGCAACAGCATCGGCCGCGGCTCGCGCGTGGTCAGCGGCACCATGCGTATCGTCAATCCCGGTGCTTCGCGCTCGATCGAACGCACTAGTGCCGGCAGCCACAAGGCCGCGGTCGCATCGGCCATGGCCATGCGGAATGTGCTTTGCGCACTGGCAATGTCGAAATTCTGTTCCGGCGCAATCGCCTCTTCCAGATCCGACAACGCGCGCCGTACCGACGGCCACAACGCCTCCGCGCGTGGAGTCGGCTTGACGCCGTGGGCGGTACGGATGAGCAGCTCATCATGCAATGCATCCCGCAGCCGCCGCAACGCATTGGATACCGCCGGCTGCGTCATCGCCAGTCGGCTGGCTGCACGCGTGAGGTTCTGTTCGGTCATCACGGCGTCGAAGACGCGCAGCAGGTTCAGGTCGAGGGTCAGGAAGCTCATGGTTCAGGCACCCGCAGATGGATTGAGGGAAATAGGAATCCGCTTCAGATATTCACGCGAATTATAGCTGGTATGCCGAAAGGAAATTGGTTTTCCGGATTTCGGCTGCATATACTGCACTGCACCAAAGAGGAAAAATTCGTCGAGTCATTTATTGTTTGGGAGTAAACCATGTCTATCCTGTCAATCGCCTTTCCTGTAGAAGCCGCCCTGCCCGCACTGCAAGCCTTTGCCGGCAACGCTGTCGCCGCCGCCCGTCCGATGATCGGTCTCGGCGTGGTCGCCGCCATCCTGGTTGCCTTCAAGCCGCTGCTGGTTGGCCTGCTGCGCGCCGCCCTGCTGGTCGTCAAGCCGCGCCAGACGCTGGAACAGCGTTCCTCGCGCCGCACGCTGGAAAGCATCCTGATGCTCAACCGCATGGCGCGCGACCTCGAATCGACCCAGCCCAACCTGGCCGCCGAACTGCGCTCCATCGCTGCGCGCGGCTAAGGCACCGCTCAGGAATAAGTTGCACAATTTTGCTGTGCCGTAGCCGGCGCGCTGCTGCGTTGTGCGCTGTTTGCAGGGGCCCGCCGAGGGTGCTCGCACTGCGGCGCGTCACACGCCTTGCATCGCATTCGGCTACGACCGCCAAATTGCACACCTTATTTCCGCGCGGCGCCTAAGCACGCCCGAACCCACGCAACCAATCCGGATCGGAGAACGCCATGAACACGCTTGCCCGTCACCAACTCCCGCCCAGCCTGCTGGCCGAATGCGCGTGGTTCGTGCGCCGTTCGCGCAGCCTCGCCTCGATGCTGCCGGCGCTGCTGGCCAGCGGTCTGGTGACTCTGGTTTATACGTGGATTGCGCATCCGCTGCGCGGCACGGATGCCGAGGGCTTTACCCGCGTGTTCATGGAAAACTGGTTGGTCGCCTGGCCGATCGCCTTCCCGATCGCTTACCTGCTCGGTTCGGCGCTGCTGAAAGCCAGTGCCTGGCTGTCGGTGCGCACAAAGCGCCGCGCCGCGCACGTGCCGGGCCTCGCTGTTGGCGATGTCACCGCCGTCTCGGCGCGCGTCACCGCCAATCACGGACGTACCGTATTGCGCCTGAAGCCGGCCCGCGACTTCCGCGCATAACCCTGTCTCCTCCTCCCCCTCTCCAAGGAATGGATTTCACCCCGCCCGGCTCCGGCCGCGCGGGGTTTTTTATTGCGTCGCAACATAGGTGGCTGTTATACGGCTGACTTGTAATGATGACTCCGGGGTTGAAGCGCTCATAGCCGGCTCAGCAGCATCTGCGTATCGACCACCCGCAGGCTGCCGCGCACCAGCACCCCGTTTTCGTTGAACCAGCGTTGCGCGACGAACGGCGCATAGCCGGTTTCCTCGCGAATGGCGAATTGGAAGATGGCATCCCAGTCGGGATCGTATGGCGTCACCCACACCACTTGCCGCCCGCGGTCGGCACGGATGCCGGCGTGGCGCAGGTTGGCGCGCACGCCTTCGGCCCGCTCCTCGCGGCTCTGTGCGTAGATGCCGTTTTCGTCCGGCAGCGGCAAGACCGCCGGCACCCGCTTTTGCGTCAGTGCGCCGGCGCCGGTGCGAAATTTCGCCCAGTGGCCGACCAGCGCGCGGGTTGCGAACTGCATTTCGGCGTCGTCAAGCGCTTCGTCGAGGTAGTAGCAGGAAAGGATTGCGGGCATGGCGGTTACGGCATGATTAAGGCAGTACCATCATAAACCGCCGTGCCGCCAAAGAAAAAGCGGTGGCGCCTGGAACCCGCTTCGCACTGGCGTGCCGGCGGGAATATCCGCCGGCACGCCAGGTGCTGTCCGCTCGCCTACTTGTCCTTGTTCCGCGGCCGGTTCTTGTCGAGGATCGCGAACACGATCAGCGCATACGCGACCAGGCGGAGCACGTAGTACCCGGGCGTCTCGTCGTTCAGGTATGCCGACCGCACCGCGAACGCGCGGCTGAGCGCATCGATCAGGAACGACAGGGCGAAGAACAGGAAGAAGCGGTCGCCTGTGCTGCGCCAGAAACGCAGGAAGAACAGGCTGATGATGACAGATGCGGTGAGGATCGCACCGAGCAGGATATCGTTCATGCCGCGCTTACTCCTCTTCCCATACCAGGCCGTACAGCAACGGCAGCAGCGCGACCAGTGCCGCCACCAGGCGCCAGGTGCTGAGGTTCACCGACTCCGGGTAGATCAAGCGGTCAACGATCAGCAACAGGTTGTTGACCGACAGGCCCGCAAAGCACAAGCCGCTCCAGAACAGCAGCCGGGAGCCGTTTCTTCTGTAGCTGCGAAACAGCAGCCAGGTGCATAACATCGAGGTGAGCGCGCACAGCGCATAGATGGCTGCTGCCATGTCAGGTTTCCTTTCGCCAAATGAACGCGTCGGCAAACTGTTGCGCCTTCTTGCCGGTTTTCGAGTGGATCAGGTGGGTGACCGCCACCAGATGCGCGGCATAGACGGCCGCCAGACGGTCGATCATCTGCCGCAGCTCTTCCGAACCCGGGTCGTAGCAAAAGCAGGGCGGCGACTGTGAATCCTTGCGCAGCACGCCGGCGGCCAGCAGCTCTTCGAGCAGGTCGCCGGCCGCCTTTTCGCCTAGATAAAGCCGCTGCGCGAGCCATGCGGCGTCCCATGCCTGGTCCGCACGCTCGCGCAACAGCAGCATTGCTTCCAGGTACGGCACGGAAGGGATGCTGGTGAGGACGAAGCGGATGACATCTTCCGGAATGGAGGCTCCGGTCGTCATTCTTTCAAGTTCCTTTTGATTGGCAATGCTTAATGGAAAGGGCGATGTTACTGAGCGTGTACTCCCATGTCTATGGGAGTCAAAAGCCTGACGCCCGGCATCCGACCAAGCTTTGATTTTTCTCAAACCCGATGCCGCCTTTCAGCGGCTGCCTGCCGCCGCACCCGCATAAATCTTGTCGTGTTTCCAACCTCCGGGTAAAACCAAACATTGCCGGACTGGTCCAAACGACCATCAAATCAGAAAAAGGGTGTCGACGGTGGAACACGAGTTTCCGCGCAGGCAAGGCCCGCAACCTGAACCGAACCGCCGGAGACCGGTGCGCCGCAAGTGGATACGCAATGCACAGATCGCCATCGCGCTGTTGCTGCTCACCGCAATCGCCGGCCTGGTCGCGATCGGCAGCGTCGTCTCCCGTCTCATTCCCGACACGCCCGGCATTGAGGAGTTGCTCGATGCCCGCGTCAGCCAACCGAGCATACTGCTGTCGGCGGATGGCAGCCTGCTTGGCACCTTCAGTCGCGGCGTGCAGGAGCAGGTCACGCTGGACCGGATCTCTCCGCATGTGATCGATGCACTGATCGCCACCGAGGATCATCGGTTCTACGATCATCGCGGCATCGATATCCTGCGCACCGCGGCAGCCCTGCTGCACACGGCGCGTGGCGACGCGCAGGGCGGGTCGACCATCACGCAACAGCTTGCACGCAACCTGTTCCCGGAGGAAATCGGACGCTCGCGCACGATCGAGCGCAAGCTGCGCGAAATCATTACCGCAATCAAGATCGAACAGGCCTATACCAAGGACCAGATCCTCGAAACCTACCTCAACTCGGTGCCCTTCCTGTACAACGTGGTCGGCATCGAAATGGCGGCGCGCACCTATTTCAACAAACCGGCATCCGACCTCGACATGCTGGAAAGCGCGACGCTGATCGGCATGCTCAAGGGCACCAGCTACTACAACCCGGTGCTCAATCCGGAGCGCGCACAACAGCGGCGCAACGTGGTGCTGTCGCAGATGGCCAGGCGCGGCATGCTGGCCGCCGACGAGCTTGCGGCATTGCGCGGCAAGCCCTTGCAGGTGACGCTGACGCGCCAGGCGGATCCGCTCGGCAGCGCGCCGCATTTTGTCGCGCATGTACGCCGGCAACTGATCGAATGGGCCGACGCCAACGATTACAACCTGTACACCGACGGCCTGGTGATCACGACAAGCATCGACGACCGTCTGCAGCAAGCGGCAATCGAAGCGGTCGAACGGCAGGCGCAAGTGTTGCAGGACATTGCCGATGTCGAGTGGAGCCAGCGCGGCGACGGCGTCGCATCGCATTCGCCGTCGGCCTACGCAGCGATGCGCAAAAAGGTCGAACCCTTCCGCTACTTCTGGTCCGAACGCGCCGGTCTGCTCGACGCCTTCATCCGCGAAAGCGCGGAATACCGGAAGGCGGTCGCCGCCGGTCGCAGCGGGCAGGAGGCGCTGGCGACGCTGAAGGCGGATGCGAAATTCATGCAACGCCTGCGCGAAGGCAAGACCCGCCTCGAAGCCGGTTTCATCGCCATCGATCCCGCCAACGGCGAAGTCAAGGCCTGGATCGGCAGCCGTAATTTCGTGCGCGACCAGTTCGACCATGTGGCGCAGGCGGAGCGCCAGCCCGGATCGACCTTCAAGCCGATCGTCTACGGCGCGGCGCTGGAGCACGGTTTCGATCCCGAGCGCGTGTATCCGGACGGCGAAGTCCAGATCCCCACGCCGGAAGGCGGCATCTGGACACCGACCGACATGAGCGGCTTCAGCGGCCGCATGATGAGCATGCGCGAAGGCCTGATCCTGTCGAAGAACACCATCACCGCGCAAGTGATGCAGGACGTCGGCGCGACGGAGGTGATCGGCCTCGCGCGGGCCGTCGGCATCCGGCAAAGCCGGCTCGAACCTGTTCCATCGCTGTCGCTCGGCACCAGTCCCGTGACGCTGCTCGAAATGGCATCCGCGTATTCCACCATTGCCCGCAGCGGCGAATACCGCGAGCCGCTGATGATCCGCAGCATCGCCGACCGCGACGGCAACGTGCTGGCAGAGTTCGGCACCGAAGCGCAGCGTGCGATGTCGCGCGATACCGCGATCGAACTGATCGACATGCTGCGCGGCGTGGTGCGGCATGGGACCGGCACCGAAGTGCGCGACCGGTTCAGGATCGTCGCCGATATCGCAGGCAAGACCGGCACCACGCAAAACAACACCGATGGCTGGTTCATCCTGATGCATCCCAACCTGGTCGCCGGCGCCTGGGTCGGTTTCAATGACCAGCGCGTGGCGATGCGCAGCGACTACTGGGGCCAGGGCGGACACAACGCGGCACTGCTGGTCGGCGATTTCTTCCGCAGCACGCTCAAGGCGCATTTGATTGACGCCAAGGCGAAGTTCCCGCAACCGAAGCGGCCGCCGCGGTTGATGGTCCAGGCGCCTGCCGACGACTGGGCGGGCCAGGTGACGGACGGCATGGACAGGATGCCATCCGGCTACGGCACCATCACGCGGCACGGCGCCGACACCACTGTGGTGATCGGTCCGGACGGCGTGGAGACGGTACGGCGGCGCGACGAACCGGATCTGCAAAGCAGCGGCGGCGGCCGGCTCGGCAACGCGGCCTCCGGCGGCGAGGATCCGCGTTTTCCGGAAGTCGGGCACTAAGCAACCAGAAAACCGGGCGCATTGCCCATCCCCGCGACCCGTGGCAAGATGCCTCCCATTCGAGTCACAGGGCGGTCACAGGGCAATACGTGGATACATTGACGAGCATGAAGGTCTTCGCTGCGGTGGTCGACACCGGCAGTTTTGCCGCCGCATCGGAGCGGCTCGACATGTCGCGCGCGATGACGTCGAAGTACGTTGCCCATCTTGAGGAACATCTCGGCACCCGCCTGCTCCAGCGCACCACGCGCAAGCTGACGCTGACCGAGTCCGGCGCCGCGTACTACGAACGCTGCGTGCAGATCCTGGCTGACATCAGCGAAGCCGAAGAAGGTGCGTTGCATCACACGGAGACACCGCGCGGCACCTTGCGCCTGACCGTGCCGGTCTCATTCGGCGTGTTGCACATGGGACCCGTCATGTCCGGCTACCTGATGCAACACCCTGAAGTGAAGGTCGACGTCCTGCTGACCGACCGGCGCATCGACCTGTTCGAAGAAGGTCTCGACCTGGCGCTGCGCATCGGCGCGTTGCGGGAGTCCGGCCTGATTGCGAAAAAGCTGGCGTCCGACCGCGTCGTCATCTGCGGTGCGCCCGATTACCTCGCCCGCCACGGCACACCGAAAACGCCGGCCGAGCTGGCGCGGCACAACTGCCTGACCTATACCTACGCCGCCTCGGGCGATGACTGGAAGATGCGCGGGCCGGACGGCGAGCATGTGGTCAAGGTATCCGGCACCATGCGCGCCTCCAACGGCGACATGGTGCGCCTCGCCGCGCTCGGCGGCGTCGGCCTGATACGGCAGCCGCTGTTCCTGTGCGGCGAGGACATCCGCGCCGGACGCCTGGTCGAAGTGCTGCAAGAGTACCGCACCGAAGACCTTGGCATCTATGCGGTGTACCCGAGCCGCAAGCACCTGTCGGCCAAGGTGCGCACCTTTGTCGACTATCTTGCGGCGGCATTCGCCTTGCGTAGCGAATGGTAGCGAATGGTAGTGAAGAAACTGCGCAAATCGCCGGCCGTGCGACTCAATACCCGCCCGATTCCTGCACCGCCTTGAACACCAGCACCAATGCCGCCGCAACGGGAACCACGGCAAGCGCGACGCTGCCGACCCACGCGCCCGTACCGCCTTCACGGCCGCGCAGAGCCTGAATGCCCGCTACCAGCGGATCGGCCAGCAGGCCGCCGGCCAGCAAGGCGACATAGCCGAAGGAAAAGCCGGCGTACAGATACGCGTTGGTCAGCAACGCGCCGAGCAGCAAGACCGCGAAGCCGACTGCCGCACCGTCGAGCGCGATGCGCAGGCGCGACAGTCCGAGCACGACGCAGGCGGCCAATGCAGCGGCAAGCGCGCCGCTCAACTGTCCGATCGCCTGGCTCGCATCCAGCATCATCGCCAGCGCGGAGCCGCCGGCAACGATCATCATCAACGGCGCGGGCGTCGGCCGGATTTGCGCCGCGTGTGCGAGCCAGCTCCATGCCAGGAAAACCAGGGCCGCGGCTGCCGCCGCAATCAGTGCCGCCTTCGCCATGCCGAGGCTGGCAAGCGCCGGCAGCACCACCACAAGCGCCATCGCCGCCGCCAGCACAAGGCGCAGAACGATCCGCAATCCAAAGGATGCCCGCTCGGCGGCCAGCACACCCGCCGCCCCGAACAGCGCGATCCACGGCATCCAGTCGAGCGCCTGATGCGGCAGCGGCGACCATTGCGCGTGGAACACCGCGAAATACGACGCGAGAAAACCTGCCGCCAGTGCCGGCGCAGGTTTGCGCAAGGCAAGCAACAGAGCGAATGCAATGCCGAAAGGCAGCACGGCGCTTTGCAGGAACAGGGGGATGAAGAAGGAAGGATCGGGCATGGCGGCGTTTCTCGGTGAGGCAGGCGGCCGGCGCAGGCACGGTTGCCTGCGCCGCTATCGGACGGTTACTGCTTGACCGCTTCGATGTTGATGTGCAGATCCACTTCATCGGTCGCGGCCTTCGGAACACCATAGCCCATGCCGAAATCGGTGCGCTTGATGGTCGACGTCGCAACGTAGCCGACGCGGGTGTCACCCCGCGGGCCGGAGCCGCTGCCGATCTGCTTGAGCTTGAAGGTGACCGGTTTGGTCACGCCGTGCAGCGTCAGGTTGCCGGCGACCGTACCCTCGCCTGCCGCGTTCAGCGTCACCGCCGTCGACGTGAAGCTCAGCGTCGGGAACTGCACCGCGTTGAAGAAGTCCGGGCTCTTCAGGTGCTTGTTCAGGCCTTCATGCTTGGTGTCGATGCTGTCGGTCTTGATGTCGACCTTGATCTTGCTCTTTTCCGGCGCATCAACCACGAGGTCACCGTTCATCTCGTTGAAACGGCCCATGAAGCGGCTGATGCCGCCGGCGTGGCCGACTTCGAAGTAAGCAACCGAGTGCACCGGATCGATCTTGTAATTGCCGGCGGGCGCCGCAGCGGACGCGACAGCGGAGAAGGCGAGGCTGGCGACAGCGATGGCGGTCGCCAGGGAGCGGCGGGTGAAGGCGCGGGGGAAGGCGATATGGGACATGCTGATTCCTTTGAAAAACGAATGGTTGGATGTCGGGTGCATGCAAGCCTTTCTGCACGCGAAGATGACCAGATGCATTCTATTTCCGCGCCTGCAAGGGATAAATGCGCACGTAGGAACGACACCATTTCCTGAACATTGACAATCCACGTCAACAAACAGGAAACAATGCGCTTCCCGCATGCGTCTATATCTGCGCCCCGGAGCGCGGTACAGTAGGTGTCTGGAACCCAGAATGAAAAAACCGCCATCGCTCACCGTGATGCTGGCCGGCCTCGCCATGCTCGGGCCGTTCTGCATCGATACCTACCTGCCGTCTTTCGGCGCCATCGCCCGCGATTTCGACGTGGCGCCGGTGCTGGTCCAGCAAACCCTCAGCGTCTACCTGGTGTTCTTCGCCGGCATGATGCTGTTCCACGGTACGCTGTCGGATTCCTTCGGGCGGCGGCCGGTGATCCTCGCCTCGCTCGGCGTCTTTACACTGGCGTCGGTCGGCGCAGCACTGGCGCCGCAACTCGGCTGGCTGATCGCCTTTCGTGCGTTGCAAGGACTGTCGGCCGGTGCCGGCACCGTGGTCGGACGCGCGATGATCCGCGACCTCCTGTCCGGCCCGAAGGCGCAGAAAATGCTGTCCGACGTCACCATCGTGTTCGCGGCCGCGCCGGCGGTCGCGCCCATCCTCGGCGGCTGGCTGCAGGTCTGGTTCGGCTGGCGCGCGGTATTCGTGTTTCTGACAGCAGCCGGCCTGCTGGTCGGCCTGCTGTGCTGGTACGCGTTGCCGGAAAGCCTGCCGGCGGCGCAGCGCCAGCCGTTCCGCGCGATGCAGATCCTGCGCAATTACGGCATCGCCGCGCGCCACCCGCGTTTCCTGCTGCTCGCCATCGCAATGGCGTTCGCCTCGATGGGATTTTTCGTCTACATCGCTTCGGCGCCGCATTTCATGATCGACGTGCTGGGCTTGCCGGAAACGGCGTTCGGCTGGCTGTTCATCCCGCTGGTCAGCGGCCTGGTTGTCGGCGCCACCGCTGCCGGCAGGCTCGCGCACCGCTGGAAAACCGCCCGCCTGATCAAGACCGGTTATGCGCTGATGTCGGCCGCCGCGCTGCTCGGTCTCGGCTACAACCTGCTGTTCCCCGCGCAAGTGCCGTGGGCCGTGATGCCGCTGTTCCTGTACACCCTCGGCATGGCGCTGGCGTCGCCCAGCGCCATGGTGCTGGCGCTCAACGTGTTTCCCGCCATGCGCGGCCTTGCCGCGTCGATGCAAGCCTTCCTGCAGATGCTGCTGTTCGCGCTCGTGGCCGGAACGGTTGCGCCGCTGATCGGCGGCAACGCGCTATGGCTTGCGCTGTTCCACGCCGCATGCGTGGTGGCGAGCCTCGGTTGCATGCTGGCGATCACACGGCTGCCATCCCGATTTGATCAAACGGCGTGACGGCGGCGCGAACGCGGCGCAGACGCGACGGTCGTAGTGAAGCACCCATCCACGACCGGGAGAAAACAGGAATGGAAATCAATATCGGCATTTCCGAGCAGGAGCGCAGCAGCATCGTCGACGGCTTGTCGCATCTGCTGGCGGATACCTACACGCTATACCTGAAGACGCACAACTTTCACTGGAACGTGACCGGCCCGATGTTCCAGACGCTGCACCTGATGTTCGAGACGCAATACACCGAACTGGCGGCGGCGGTCGACCTGATCGCCGAACGCATCCGTGCACTCGGCAGCCCGGCGCCCGGCACCTACAGCGAATTCACGCGGCTCAGTTCGATCAAGGAACCGGACGGCGTGCCGCCGGCGCAGGAAATGATCCGGCAACTGATGCAGGACCAGGAAGCGGTGGCACGCACCGCGCGCACCATGTTCAAGGCGGTCGACCAGGCCGGCGACGAGCCGACCGCGGACCTGCTCACGCAGCGCATGCAGGTGCATGAAAAGACCGCGTGGATGCTGCGCTCGCTGCTGGAAAAGTAAGGCGTGGCCGGAGAAGACGAAGAAGGCTGCCCCGGCCTTACCTGAACGCCCGCACCGCTTCCACCGCCCGTTCGACATCCGCACGGTTCACGTCCAGATGCGTGACCCAGCGGATGCGCTTCATCGCCCGTTCCGGCGTCTTGTAATAACCGCTGGTGACCTTGATGCCGCCGGCCGCCAGATGTTGCAGGAGGCGGTCGGCAATCGTCGCGTCGACGTCGAAGAACACGATATTCGTGTTCGCCGCGTGCGCAACCGCCTTGCCTTCCAGCGCCGGATGCGAAACAACAGCGTCCGCCAGGCCCGCCGCCAACACTTCCGCATTGGCGTGATCCTCGGCGAGGCGTTGCACGTGATGCTGCAGCGCGTGGATGCCGGCTGCCGCCAGCACGCCCGCCTGGCGCATCGTGCCGCCCAGCATCTTGCGCACCCGCTTCGCCTGGCCGATGAATTCCCGCGAACCCAGCAGCAGCGAACCGACCGGCGCGCCCAGTCCTTTCGACAGGCACAACGACAGCGAATCCCAGGAAGCGCACAGCGCGCGTGCCTGCGCCATCGCATCGCCGCCATCGGCCAGCGCCACCGCCGCATTGCACAGGCGCGCGCCGTCGATATGCGTGCGCAGGCCATGACGTTGCGTCAGTTCGCGCACTTCGCGCATGTAGGCCGCCGGCAGCACCTTGCCGCCGGTCGTGTTTTCCAGCACCACCAGCCGCGTCCTCGCAAAATGCGGATCGTCCGGCTTGATCGCCGCCTCGATGTCGGCCAGCGCAATCGTGCCGTCGGCACGGTTCTCCAGCGGCTGCGGCTGGATCGAACCGAGCACCGCCATGCCGCCCGCTTCCCAGCGATAGGTATGCCATTGCTGGCCGACGATCGCTTCATCGCCGCGCTGGCAATGCGTCATCAGCGCGATCAGGTTGGTTTGTGTGCCGCTCGGTGCGAACAGCGCCGCCTCGAAACCCAGCATCTCCGCCGCCATGTCCTGCAAGCGGTTGACGGTCGGGTCGTCACCGAACACATCGTCGCCCAGCGGCGCCGACATCATCGCCTGCTTCATTGCCGCGGTCGGCTGCGTGACGGTGTCGCTTCGAAAGTCGCTCATGGTCTGCCTCAACAAGTTCACGAGCCGCCATTATCCGTGTTTTGCAAAAGGCCGACGCGCGTCCGATTCTGTTATTATTTCGCTAATTATCACGCGTCCGTAGTGGTTAATCTCCCGAAAAACCTTGCTGTTCCCCACGAACATGCCTAATCCTGTTGATTATTCTCAAACCGGCAGCCGCCGCTTCGTGATAGCGATGCTCGGCTTCAGCGACGCTGAAAAGAGCCTGCTTTCCTCCACCTTCCGCCTCACCAGCCGCCGCGTATTCTGCTATGCCGAAGCCGGCGCACCCGACGAGCGCACCGATATCTACCTCGTCAACGCCGACAGCGCGGATGGAATGCGGCAGTTGCAGGTGCGCGCGCCCAATGTGCATGCGCCGGCGCTGCTGGTTGGGCGTCAGCCGGTCGACAGTCCGTGGCCGCTGGTCGTCAAGCCCATCCATTGGATGCGCCTGTTCGAGCAGCTCGATGCGCTCATGAAGGCTGCGCTGCAGGAGCGCGCACGCCGCCAGGCGAGCGGCGAGCCCTGGGACGGCAGTACGCGCCGTCGCGCCAGCGACAGGGAAGCGCTGCCGGACCCGGTCTTCATCGAACCAAGGCCGGTCGAATCGGTGCTGGTGGTCGACGACAGCGCAACCGTGCGCGCCTTCATGCGCGCCAAGCTCGCGCCTTTCCGCTTCGATGTCGACTATGCGGAAAACGGCGAACGCGCGATCGACATGGCGCAGGCCAAGAACTACACCTGCATCTTCCTCGACATCCTGATGCCCGGCATGGACGGCTACCAGGTATGCAAGCGCATCAAGTCCAGCGCGTCGACCAAGGGCGCGGCGGTCGTGATGTTGAGCAGCAAGTCATCCGCCTTCGACAAGTTTCGCGGCAGTTGGGCCGGCTGCGACGCCTATCTCGGCAAGCCGGTCAGCGAAGACGACCTGCTCGCCACCATCGCGCGTTTCCTGCCGAGCGCGCGGCGCGTCGCCGAGTCGATCCTGGCGCGCGCCTGACGATCAATCCGCCAGATTCGCAAACAGCGGCGTGCTCAGATAGCGCTCGCCGAATGACGGAATGATCGTCACGATCAGCTTGCCCTGGTTTTCCGGCCGCCGCGCCACCTGCGCCGCCGCCCACAACGCAGCACCCGACGAAATGCCGACCAGCAAACCTTCCTCGCGCGCGGCCCGCCGCGCATAGTCGAACGCATCTTCGTTCTTCACCCGCACCACTTCGTCATAGATGCCGGTGTTCAGGATTTCCGGCACGAAGCCTGCGCCGAGGCCCTGGATCGGGTGCGGGCCCTTCTGGCCGCCCGACAGCACCGGCGACGCATCCGGTTCGACCGCGACGCACTGAAATGACGGTTTGCGCGCCTTGATTACTTCGCCGACGCCGGTGATGGTGCCGCCGGTGCCGATGCCAGAGATCAGGATGTCGACCTTGCCGTCGGTGTCGCGCCAGATTTCCTCGGCCGTGGTCTTGCGATGGATTTCCGGATTCGCGGGATTCTTGAACTGCTGCGGCATGAAGTAGCGCGGATCGGACGCCACCAGTTCTTCCGCCTTCTTGATCGCGCCGTTCATGCCTTCCGGTCCCGGCGTCAGGATCAGCTCCGCGCCGTACGCGCGCAGCAGCATGCGGCGCTCCTTGCTCATGGTCTCCGGCATGGTCAGCACGCAGCGGTAGCCGCGCGCCGCGCACACCATTGCCAGTGCGATACCGGTGTTGCCGCTGGTCGGCTCGACGATGACCGTGTCCGGCTTGATCAGCCCGGCCTGCTCGGCGGCATCGATCATCGCGACGCCGATCCGGTCCTTCACGCTATGCGCCGGATTGTAAAACTCCAGCTTCGCGACGACCTCCGCGCCGCCCACGGGCGCCAGCTTGCGGATACGCACCAGCGGGGTGTTGCCAATCAGTTGCGTGACGTCATTTGCGATGTTCATGGGTTCTCCTTTTCGTCTGCGGGGGAAAAGTGAATGATAGCGCTTTAACAAGCAGGTGGAGGCGGGACTTTGCCGACGGGGGGCTGGGGAAGTCTCGATTCGGCCCGGACCAGCCGGTCAGAGAAACGCTGACGGGGCGTTCGTTGGTCAGATAGGACAGGAAGGCCTTGATCTCGGCAGCTCCCATGTCCATGGGATGTCGGAGCCCATGGAAGCGGATATACCATCGGGTCCAGTCGGCATATGCCTCCTCGGTCCGTAAGTTGTAGTGCTTATCATGGATGCAACGTCTGACCTGGTCGAGCAGTTTGGGCGGCTTGGAAATGGGCTGGAGGACGAGGTGGGCAGCATCCATGGAAGCTGTCTGCCTTTCTCGGTTATTTATAACCGTATAAATGCAGTAGATTGTCGAAAATAAAGCGCAGCAAGGGTTTCGGGCAAATTGGCGAGCCAGGATAGGCGGACAGCTTGCCGGGTCAGATAGAAATTTTTTCACCCTATTCGTTAGGTGCAGGAGGACGTATGAGCGCAGGCTTTCGTAAAGCGGTCTACATCTTGCTTGGCGCTGTCCCTTGGGCTGCCTGGGCCGGCGCTATTCTTTGGTTCAGAGCCATTGCACGTGCCTCGAAAGATCCAAGCTTGTACACGGGCACGTGCTACAAGCACAACGGACTTGCAGTTCGATGTAGCCTCGATCAATGGCTTCTTTGGGACGTAACCCCTGCTCTCGACATCTTTACTTTTGTCGGCGCTATCGTGGCAGCTGCAATCTCTGGCTATGTATTCGTTCGCTTTAACCAAACGGCCAGTGCTCGTCATGCTTAGTGCTCTAGCTGCACTTAACGAAATCGTCAGAGCACATGAAACCACGTGAGCTCGTTCGCGAATGGGTAGACGCCTTCAACCGCGCTGACCCCGATGCACTTGCCGCTTTCTATACCGAAGATGCGGTGAACCACCAAGTCGCCGAATCACCTGTGCACGGACGCGCAGCCATACGCGAGATGTTCGCAGTTGGTTTTGCAGCAGCCACCATGGTCTGCATTCCCGAGAACATCTTTGAAGAAGGAGAGTGGGCTATCTTGGAGTGGCGCGATCCGCTCGGGTTGAGAGGGTGTGGATTTTTCCATGTGGTGAATGGCAAGATTGTGTTTCAGCGGGGATACTGGGACAAGCTTTCGTTTCTTCGCTCTCAGGGTCTTCCTTTGCCGGAGAAGCTCTGAGCATGTGCTCTAGCAGGTCAATCAAGACGGACGCTCTCGTAGCGAACTTCGCCCGCCTATGGTCCGTCGGGTACCTCCAACGTAATGCAGTCCGGAGGCATGTGTAGCGGCAGCCGCTATATCCGCTTCCGACCCAGTGAGTTGTTGCTTTTATTAATCAAACTGAAAAGGACAAGACCGTGAGCGAAAAGTTGCTACCTCTTGAAGGCGGATGCCGTTGCGGACAAGTACGGTTTCGTATTGATGCGCCGCCGTTGCTCACCATGGCGTGCCACTGCACCGGATGTCAGAGAATGAGTGCCAGTGCCTACTCACTAAGTGCTGCAATTCCAAGCGCAGGGTTTTCGATCACGAAAGGCGAGCCGGTTATTGGTGGCCTGCACGGCGCAACACGGCATTTCTTCTGTCCGCATTGCATGAGTTGGATGTTTACGCGGCCCGAGGTTACCGATGCCTTTGTTAATATCCGTCCGACGATGCTCGACGATTCCAGTTGGTTCTTGCCGTTCATTGAGACGTATACGAGCGAAAAGCTGCCTTGGGCGACTACACCGGCAGTCCATAGCTTTGAAAAGTTTCCGCCCTTTGAGGCGTATGAGGGGCTTCTCAAAGAGTACCAGGAGCAAAACCGTGTTCGGTAGTACCAACGAACTGGAGGGGGCGCATGGCGCCGCGTAGCCAGCGCATGCAACGGACGTAGCAAAGTATCACGCACCTTTATATGCAAGCCGCGCGCCACTTTGTGCGCCGCTGATGCGCGGCGACGGGACTCAAGCTATTCCCGGCTTGGTCACCATCAGAAAATAGACGACCACCATTGCGATGAACGCCGGATAACCCAGCAACTCCCAGTAGCGCGCGTAGTGCCAGTAGCGCTCCGGCAGCGGTTGCTGTTTCGCGACCGCGTTGCCTGCCATGCACGCCATGCGCAGTTGCAGCCAGACCACCGGCAGCCAGCAAATCCCGGCGACCACATACAGCGCGATCGACCCAACCAGCCAGGGAGCCGTCCAGGAAAAGCCTGCCTCATGCGCAAGCCAGAGCCCCGACAATGGCTGGAAGATGACGGCGGGCGTCGTGAACCACCAGTCCGCGCGGCATACCAGGCGCGATACCACCGACATTGTTTCCAGGGATTTGCTTCTGTTGGCGAAGAACAGGTAAAAGGCGGTCCCGAAACCGGTGCCTACCATCAGCACAGATGACAGGATATGCAGCGTTTTGATGGTCAGGTAGATATTCATACTTTCCTCTCATGTTCTTCGGAAATCAGCACAATAAGCAGTGCGAGGATCGGCAGGTTCTTGAGAACCGGGCCGAACGGATGCACCAGGAATTCGGGCAGCGCGAAAATGATGATCACGGAGTACGTGACGATGAGGAGGATCTGCATGAGCCACAGGCGCCTGCCCGGACGTGCAATGGTTGCGATGCCGAGCGCGAGGTCGATGGCGGCGGAACCATACAAGGCAACCAGCGAGGGCGAGCCGGTGAGCCCGACCGCTTCGAGCAGGGCCAGACTGTCGCTGACAGGATAGACGAACACGCTGATGATGGCCGTGAGTATCCACACCATTGCGAGAGCCAGTCGTAAAAGCGGGCCGCGCCAGGTGGAAAGCGCGTTCGCGCGCAACAACGCGGCATCGTTGGTCCGAATGAAGTCGTCCGCACCTCGCGGCATGCGGCCAAGCAAGGCCATGGTCGACGCCAGGTCGCCGGTATTGCCCTCTTGAAGCATTTTCCACGTGTCGCTGGTGAGCATCGATCCCGGCAGATGATCCAGAACCTTTGCCGTCAGCCCGATCAACGCGCCGGGAATGGATACTGCCGGCGCCGGCGCAAAACCCATGGAGGTGCGATACGTGCGGAGCATGTCGCGATATTCCAGCACGGTTGCGCCAACGAGTTCGACACACTGCCGCCCCGGTGTTTCGGGAGCGATCAAGGTCAGCACGGCGGCGACCAGGTCATCGATATGCAGCGGTTGCACCAATTGATGGCCGCCGGCGGGCAGCGGGATGATGGGGAGGCTCGCCAGTGTGCGAAAAAATGTTGCCGATGCACCGGTATCGCCATAGATCAATGCCGGACGAACGATCTGCCAGTTGAGCGGCAACTGCATCAGGAATTCGTCGGCTGCACGCTTGGTCGTGAAATACGGAGTGCCACCCTTGTCCGCACCCAGCGCGGATACCTGTATCACGCGCCGGATACCGGCCTGGGCACAGGCCAGGAACAGTGCAATCGGCGCGTCACGATGTACCGCAGCAAAGGATTGCCCCGGTTGTTCGACAAGGATGCCGACCGCGTTGATGACCACGTCGATGCCGGCCAGCCGCGGCAGCCAGTCTTCCACAGTCAGGTCTCGCGTGAAATCGACCGCGATCTGATCATCTCCGGCCGGAAGATGCACGCTGCGCACACCGCGCACGACAGTGTGTCCCTGCCGGGTCAGCCGCTCGGCGATGGCGCTCCCGATGAAACCGGCACCGCCGCATATCAGTACTTTCATCGCTTTTCCTTGCGCTGCTTTTAATTCTGTTATTTCAGTATTGACAGAAATTTTCGAGCCAAAAAAAGGGGCGATCCGGCCGCCCCGCTGTTCAAGTGATTGCCCTCATTTGCCCCGCATTTTTCTGCTGATTTTTGCGCCTATCCCCAATGTTTTCATGAGCGATTCGGGTTTCATGCGCAGCATTTCGTCCGACCACGTGGTCAGGATCTCAATGAATTCCAGGGTCTCACGGATGCGTTGCTCGGCGCCGTCCGTTTCGGCCGCGAGATCCGGGCTGTCCAGGCAGTCGCGCAAGACCGCGATGGTCGGGTCGATCTCGCGCTGGCGCCGCCCCTCGACGATCAGCTTGAACAATTCCCAGACGTCGGTCGATGTTTCGAAGTGGTCACGCCGGTCGCCCATCAGATGCGTCATCCGCACCAGCCGCCACGACTGCAACTCCTTCAGGCTGGTACTGACGTTGGAACGTGCCACGCCCAGGGTCTCGGCAATTTCTTCCGCATCAACCGGACGTCCCGCCAGGTACAAGAGCGCGTGAATTTGCGCGACCGTACGGTTGACGCCCCAGCGCGAACCCATTTCGCCCCAGTGGGTAATGAAACGTTGGGATACAGGAGTGAGTTTCATGAGTCCAGCTTAGGACTTGCGGTAATTTCTGTCAATACTGAAATAACAGAACATGCGGTGTTTGCCTGGAGTATTGCCTGGAGCGGTTTGCGAATCGATGCAGGAATCGCTCCGTGCACTCTGCAAATTCATCTGAACGCTTTACTAACCCATCAACTCCGCAATCCGCCGCTCGCGTTCAATCTGGATCAAGCGCGCCGCAGCACCCTCCGTCACCCCCAACGCCTGCAGCACGAACGCGGACAGTTGCAGCCCCGTTTCCAGCGTCTCGGGGATCACATACGACGCACCCGCCTGCTTCAGCGCCAGCGCATGTTTCTCGTCGCGCGAACGGACGAACAGGCGCACCTGCGGATACTCGCGTCGGATCGCCTTGACCGCATGCAGCGCCGATGCCGGATGGTCCATCGTCAACACGATCGCTGCCGCCTGTTCCGCATGCACCTTGCGCAGCAGTTCCACCCGTGCCGCGTCGCCGAAGTAGACCGGGATGCCGAGCGGATGCAGTTTTGCCACCAGCCGCGGATCGTTCTCGAAGGCGACGTAGGGCACGTCCTGCGCCGACACCAGTTGCCCGACCAGTTGTCCGACCCGGCCGAAGCCGGCAATGATCACGCGGCCTGCGACCGGCTCGGCCGACGCGGCGTCCATGCCGGCCCGGTGTTCCGGATGGCGGTGCTCCCACCAGTCGCCGAACAGGCGTCCGGCCTTCGCCACCACTGGCGTCGAAAACAGGCTCAGGCTGACCACCAGCATGATGAACTGGCCGGTCGGCACCGGCATCAGTTGCGTAGACAGCGCATAGCCGACCACGATGAAGGTGAACTCGCTGCCCTGTCCGAGCAGCGCGCCACCTTCCACCGCGCGACCCCAGTGGAAGCCGCCGACGCGCAGAATGGTCGCCGTGATCAGCGTCTTGATCGCGAACAGGCCGATCACCGACAGCGACAGCCACAATGGCGAGCGCGCGACTTCGCGCAAGTCGATTGCCATGCCTACCGACATGAAGAACAGGCCCATCAGCAAGCCCTTGAAGGGATCGATCGTCACTTCCACTTCATGCTTGAACTCGGTTTCGGCCAGCAGCAAACCGGCGACGAAGGCGCCCAGCGCCATCGACAGCCCCGCCATCTCGGTCAGCCCGGCGATGCCCAGCGTGCTCAGCAGCGTCAGCGCTGTGAAGGCGTCCGGCTGGCGGCGTTGCGCGAAGGAACGGAACAGCGGCCGGATCACGCGCCGTCCGAGCAGGTAGATCAGCACGAGGGCGCCGGCCGACTTCAGCAGGGTCAGGCCGATCAGCGCGACCAAGCCCTCGCTGCTGCCGTGGCTGAGCACGCCAACCAGGATCAGCAGCGGCAACACCGCCAGGTCCTGCAGCATCAGGATCGAGAATCCGGCCTGCCCCAGACGGGTGCCGAGCGTGCGCTTTTCGGTCATCCATTGCATGACCACCGCCGTCGACGACAGTGACAGCACGAAACCGAGGATGGCCGCCGTTTCCAACGTATTGCCGAAAAAATAGGCAAGACCGCCGATTGCCGCTCCGCAGGCTGCCACCTGCGCACCACCCGCGCCGAATACCCAGTGTCGCAGCGCCCACAGGCGTTCCGCCGACAGTTCCAATCCGATCATGAACATCAGGAACAGCACGCCGAGGTCGGCCAAAGCGACCGCGCCTTCATGCCGCGGAAAGGAGAAATATGCGAGCCAGGGCACCTCGTCCGTCCACAGGCCGAGACCGAAAGGACCGAGCAGCGCGCCGGCGGCAAGAAACCCGAGCACCTGGTTCACGCGCAGGCGCTGCAGCAGCGGGATGAGGATGCCGGAGAGCGCGAGAAACAGCAGGGTTTCCCGCAGATAGGGTAAGGTCTGGTGCGTTTCCACGAGCAGTATCCTGTCGATCCACCGTGCGGACGGAGCACTGCAACCTCAGTGCGTCACCGCATGGCGGCTAGAACCCGAGCGCCGCGCATGGGAATCCGCAGTCGGAATGCTATTACTTGCGGCGCTTTTTCCAGTTGTAATCGGGATGCGGATCGGCGACGCCGGGATGGCCGACCGAGTGCGGGTTTTCCGAGCACATGGTGATGAAGCATTCGGGGCCGCCTTCGCGCTGGCGGGCGCGCAGTTCCTCCATGAATTTCATCGCCGTGCCCATGTCGTTGGAGTCGAATTCGTGCGACTGCGGCAGCGCCAGGCCGTTTTCCATCACCGTCCAGTACACCATGTACATCGCGCCCTCCCGCGTCAGTGCTCCTGCGCCTGCGCCACGATCTCATAGGAGCGCAGGCGCGCCGCATGGTCGAAGATCATCGAATTGACGATCAGTTCGTCGGCCTGCGTCGCGTCGATGAAAGCATGCAGCTGCTCGCGCACCATTGCCGGATCGCCGACGATCGATGCGTGCAGGGTCGCCTCGACCGATGCCTGTTCATGCGGCGACCACAAGCCTTCCATGCTCTCCACCGGCGGCGGCATCTGGCCGGGAATGCCGCGTATCAGGTTGACGTGCATCTGTTGCTGCGTGGTGGACAGAAAGCGTGCCTGATCTGCATTATCTGCCGCAAACACGTTGACGCCAACCATGACATGCGGCTTGGCGAGCACGTCCGACGGCTGGAAGCATTGCCGGTACAATGCCAGCGCCGCCTGCATGTAGGCCGGCGAAAACTGGCCGGCGAACGCAAAGGGCAAGCCGAGATGTCCCGCCAGCTGCGCGCTGAAGTCGCTGGATCCGAGCAGCCAGATCGGGATGTCCAGTCCTTCGCCCGGCACCGCGCGCACGCCGTGGCTGTCGCCGCGCGGGCGCAGGTAGCCGCGCAGTTCCGCAAGTTGCTGCGGGAAACCGTCGTCGACGGACAGCGTACGGCGCAAGGCGCGCGCGGTTGACTGGTTCGCGCCCGGCGCCCGGCCAAGGCCGAGATCGATGCGTCCGGGATACAGGGATTCCAGCGTGCCGAACTGTTCTGCAATCACCAGCGGCGCATGGTTGGGCAGCATGATGCCGCCGGAACCGACCCGTATTGTCGACGTGCCCGCCGCGATGTAGCCGATCACCACGGCCGTCGCGGCACTGGCAATACCCGGCATGCCGTGATGTTCGGCAAGCCAGAAACGCTTGTAGCCCCAGCGCTCTGCATGCTGCGCCAGGTCGAGGCCGCGGTGCAGCGCGTCGGCAGCGGTGCCACCGGCACGGATGGGAGCCAGGTCGAGGATGGAGAGCGGAATCGACTTGTGTTGTTTCATGACGGCACCTCGTCGGCGGGCTGTGAGACTTGGACAGGATTGCCGGGGCGGCATTCCCGCCAGGCGAACGCGACTACACCATCCCCGCCAATCCCTTCTGCCACAAATATTTCCCCAGCATCACCACGCACACCGTCACGATCATCGGCCGGATCAGCCTGGTGCCGCCGCGCACCATCGCGTGCGAACCGCCCCAGGCGCCGATCACCTGTCCGGCGATCATCGTTGCCCCGGCCGCCCACAACACCTTGTCGCCAGCGATGAACACTGCCAGCGACGCAATGTTGCTGGCGAAATTGAGGATCTTCGCCTGTGCGGTTGCAGTGACCAGGTTGTGGCCGCGCAGCGCGACGCCGGCCAGCGAAAAGAAGGAACCGGTGCCCGGTCCGAACATACCATCGTAGAAACCGACAGCCGGCACCACGGTGCCGCGATAGGTCGCGCTTTCCATGCGCGGCTTGCGCTCGATCGCACCGGCGTTCGGCGCCAGCAGGAAATACAGCGCGATGCCGACCAGCACCACGGGAATCACGATATCGAGCGTCTGCGTGCGCACGAACTGCACCGCGAACGCACCCAGCGCCGCGCCGACCAGCGAGAACACGAACAGCATCCGCATTTCCGACCAGCGCACCAGTTTGCGCCGCAAGACCATCAGCGACGCGGTCAGCGAACCGAAGCTGCCCTGCAGCTTGTTGGTTGCCAGCGCATTCAGCGGCGGCACCTGCGCCAGCAGCAGCACCGGTATCGTGATCAACCCGCCGCCACCGGCGATCGCATCGACAAATCCCGCCACCGCGGCGGCAGCAAACAACATCGCCAGTATTTCAGGCGATAAAACCAGATCCATTGTTGTCCTTGTAGTGAAGCGTTGACCGTACACGTACCGCAGAACGCGTAGGGCGGGTCCCGCCCGCCACACCAATGGCGATGGCGGGTGGGATCCGCCCTACGAGATGCTGTTCAGGCGCTCTTCTCACGCAGCCGGATCAAGCCCTCCTGCGCCATCGTCGCCACCAGTTCGCCCTGCCGGTTATACACATAGGCGATGCACAGGCCGCGTCCGCCGGAAGCATTCGGGCTGTCCATCACGAACAGCAGCCACTCATCCATGCGAAACGGCCGGTGAAACCAGATTGTATGATCAAGGCTGGCAATTTGCAGGCGCGGGTCGCCAATCACGATGCCGTGCGGCTGCAGCGAGGTCCACAGGAAGCCGTAGTCGGACACGTAGGCGAACAGGGTTTCATGTGTGAGCCGGTCGTCCGGCAGAGGAATCGGCGTGCGCGTCCACACCTGCTTGTTCGTTTTGCCGCTGTGGCCGTCGTAGATGTCGCCTTCATGGTCGGCGCGGAAATCGACCGGCACCGGCATGAAGGGACGCCGGCCGCTGGCGGCGCGGCTCTTCCAGGCAGCGATGCTCGATTTCAGCGTCTCCGGGTCGGCCGCGGGCGGCGGTGCCTTCTGGTGCGACAAGCCCTCTTCCTCTTGCTGGAACGACGCCGACATCACGAAGATGCGCCGCCCTTCCTGCGTCGCCACCACGCGCCGGGTGCTGAACGAGCCGCCGTCGCGCACACGTTCGACGTCGTACTCGATCGGCAGCCGGTGGTTGCCGGGCAGGATGAACAGCGAATGCAGCGAATGCACGCGCCGCTCCGGCACTGTCACGCCCGCCGCGTACAACGCCTGACCCAGCACCTGGCCGCCGAACACGTTGGGGCTGCCCATGAAATGGCTTTGCCCGCGAAAGCGGTCGGTATCGAGTTGTTCCAGCTTCAGGAGATCGAGGATTTCCGGGGTATTGAAGAGGGTGTTGTCCAGCATGCTAATCGCTCTGAAAGGTTGATTTGAGTGCGCTCACAAGGCGTCCGCCGCGATGCGCAAGCTGTCGCGCAACTCGCGCTTGAGCACCTTGCCGATCGCGCTGCGCGGCAGCGACCCGGTGACTTTCACCGCCGCCAGCCGCTGCGTCTTGCCGAGGCGCGCATTGGCCCATTCCTGCACCGCCTGCGCATCGAGTGCGCGGTCCTGCTTCGCCACCACGAAGGCGACCGGCGTTTCGCCCCAGCGGGCCGACGGCACGCCGACCACCGCCGCTTCGGCGATGTCCGGATGCTGGTGCAGCACCGCCTCCAGGTCGCTCGGATACACATTGAAACCGCCGGAAATGATCATGTCCTTCTTGCGGTCCATCAGCGTCAGGAAGCCATCGGCGTCGAAACGCCCGATATCGCCGGTACGGATGAAGCGCTTGCCGTTGGGATCGTACCATTCTGCCTCGGCGGTCTTCTGCGGCTGCTTGTGGTAGCCCGCCATCATCGCCGGCGAATGGCCGACCACCTCGCCCAGTTCGCCCGGCGCCACCTCCTTGCCGTCGTCGCCGATCAGCCGAATGTCGTGGCCCGGCGCCGGCTGGCCCACGGTGTGCAGCTTGTCCGGATGCGCGTGCGCGGCCAGCACGCAGGTGCCGCCGCCTTCGGTCATGCCGTAATACTCGATCAGGCCGCCCGGCCAGCGCTTGACGATATCCGCCTTCAGTGCCGCCGAAAACGGCGCGCTGGTGCAGAACTTCATGCGGAAGGATGACAGGTTGTAGCGATCGAAATCCGGGCGCGCCATGATGCGCTGGTACTGCACCGGCACCAGCATCGCGTGCGTGACGCGATGCTGCTGCGCCAGCGCGAGGTAGGTGTCGGTGTCGAACTTCGCCATCAGCACCACCGTGCCGCCGACGCCGATGGTCGGGAAGAAGCACACCAGCGTGGTGTTCGAATACAGCGGCGTCGAGATCAGCGACACCGCACTCGCATCGTAGCCGTTGTCGCGGCCGCGCTGGATATGCGTCCAGCGCATAGCATGCGGCTGCACGATGCCCTTCGGCGCGCCGGTGGTGCCGGAGGAATAGATGATGTTGAACGGCCAGTCCGGCTGGATGGCGACCGCAGCCGGCGCAACTCCCTGCGATGCGAGCCAGTCGCCGAAGCGCTGTCCCGCTGCGCCGTCGTCGAGCGCGACGACACGCGCCGGCAACGCGGCCTGCGCCGGTTCCAGCGCCTCGCCCACCGATTGGTCAAGGAACAGCAGACGCGCATCCGCATCCTTCGCCATCGACACCAGGCTTTCTGGCGACGACGACGGCGCCAGCGGCGCGACCGCGACACCGGCCCGCAGGCTGCCGAGGAACACCGCTGCATACGCGATCGACGTCGCCGCGCACACCGCGACCGCTTCGCCCGGCTGTACGCCGTCGCGCTGCAGCGTCGCCGCGACACGATCCATCATTGCATCAAGTTCCGCATAAGTAAGCACACGCTCGTTCTGGATCAGTGCCGGATGAGCGGGTCGCATCCGCGCATGCAGGCGGATCAGGTCGGGAAGCGCCTGAAAATCCTGCTCGAAAACAGTATCGATCGTGGTGGTGGCAGTCATGCGAAATCGTCCGGATGGAGAATGGAAAAGCACGTTCGTGCGCAATTGAGCCTCAATACTATTCCAGTTTCAATTTTTACGGGCGTGAGCTGCGCCATGTTAATTGCAAAAAGACAATATTATGTTGAAATGCGTCGGCTATCCCATATGCACTGCCCCACGCTTACAGGTATATCCATGTCCGACATGTCCCAGGCCGCGACCGCGCTTTTCAGCCCGGCCATCGCTTTCACCGCCGACACCCCGCCTACGAGATCGACACGCCTTTGCAATGTGAGTTGATTTATGGATGCACCACCAGGCGGACCTCGACACTCTGTTCGAACGAACGACGATTCAAATCCGAAGAGTAATTAACTTATTGATAACAAGCAAAGCAAGGGCTGTGAAATACCTGTAGGACTGGCTTGCCGATAAATCTCTCGATCCGCCCAGCTCAAAACAGCATCGCGCCGCAGATCTCCCATAAAGTAGGGATTGTCAAATTCATAATTTTTCGATTAATGTTGCCATTATTGAAATTTGTGAATGTGCATTATTTGCGCGACAGCAACATGAAAAACAGGGAAATGACGAGCAACTCCTTCCTTTGGGCCCTGGAAG
>CBIHRJ010000064.1:0-30139 GCA_966212445.1 uncultured Noviherbaspirillum sp.
GCCGCCGAGCTGCTCGACGAGATGATGAAAGAGATCAATTACGAAGCCTACCTCTACGACAGCTTCGACGATCGCCAGGCGCAAAGCAAATGGCAGAACGTGATCGACTTCACCACCTGGCTGAAAGAGAAGGGCACCGGCGGCAAGGACGGCACCGACGAAGAAAAGAGCCTGCTCGAACTCACGCAAATGGTCGCGCTGATGACCATGCTCGAAGGGAAGGACGAAGAGCCGGATGCGGTACGCATGTCCACCTTGCATGCATCGAAGGGGCTGGAGTTCCCGCACGTGTTCCTGGTTGGCGTGGAAGAGGGCATCCTGCCGCACAAGGGCGACCCCGATGCGCCGATAGAGACGCTGGCCGCGCGCATCGAGGAAGAGCGCAGGCTGATGTACGTCGGCATTACGCGCGCGCAGCGGTCCTTGCACATCACCTGGTGCAAGAAGCGGAAGAGGGCGCGCGAAAGCGTCAACTGCGACGTGTCGCGCTTCATCAAGGAGATGAAGCTGGATGAAGGGGATGCGGTGCCGACGGAAGAGGAAAAGATCACGCCGCAGGATCGGCTGGCGAATCTGAAGGCCTTGTTGTCGAAGCCGAAGGCGGCGTGATGGTTGAAGTAGGCGGTCGCATGGACTGCTTGCCGCTTTTTCTGATTCGATTTATACGGTTTTAAAAAAATGCGAATAAGCAAAAAACTCACCCAGCCTGTCTACACGCGAACCATGACCTTGGAAGAGGTGATGCGAGCGCGAAGAACTGTACGAAAGTACTCGGACAAGGCCGTCACGCTTGAAGAGATTTCGCAACTGCTGTGGGCAGCGCAATGCATTACGGGAGAATCCGGGGAGAGAGCCGTTCCGTCGGCTGGCGCAGAGTATCCCCTTCACATCTATGTCGTTGCCGGGAACGTTTCGGACTTGGTTGCGGGCTTGTATGCGTATGCTCCCCAAGAGCACCTTGTTAATTCCGTATCGTTTGGCGATCTGAGGCCATTGCTGTATGAAGCTGCGCTTGACGAGCAGCCATGGGTTAGGGAAGCGGCAGCGGTGGTAGTCGTCGCCGCTGATTATGTCGCGCTCAATAATTCAACAATGATGCCGACGGCGCCTGTCAATAAAGCATAAGGAACAAGGAAACGCCATGGCTCGCTATTTCGGAAGTTGCCACTGCGGTGCCGTTCGCTTCGCCATAGAAACGACAATCACTCAGGTTACAGAGTGCAATTGCTCGATCTGCCGCAAGAAAGGTGTCTTGCATCACCGTGTGGCTCCGGAAAACTTCGAACTGTTGCAAGGTGAAGCTCAGCTCGCGACGTATCAGTTCGGCAGCTTCGTGGCAAAGCATCATTTTTGCCGAGTTTGCGGTATTCAGACCTTCACGCGTCCCCGGGCAGCGCCGGATCTCTACACGGTTAACGTGCGCGTCCTGGACAACTACGACGTTCTCACCGAGAAACCTGATGTTGTCGCCTTCGATGGTCAGAACTGGGAGACCAACGTCGGCAAGTTGTCATAGCGGGGACGCAGCTCGGTAGGATAGGCACCCCGTGCCCACGCAGTCACCGGCCGCGTCGCTAACCACCATTCATGTTGTGAGACTGTCTGCCGGGTGGGCACTTCGTGCCCACCCTACGAATTTGCGCCGGATTTGCGTTTGCCAATTCGTGCGGGCACTGCCTGTAAAATCCTGCGCATGTCTCGTTACCGTCATGCTTCAACTGCCGGATCAACTTACTTCTTCACGGTCGTCGCTTATCGGCGTCGGCCGATTCTATGCGATGAATCGATGCGTACCGCACTGCGCACATCCATCGAAAATGTGCGGATCGTTCGGCCATTCGTCATCGATGCCTGGGTTCTGCTTCAGGACCATTTGCATTGCATATGGTCGCTGCCCGAAGGCGATGCCGACTTTTCGACGCGATGGATGATGATCAAGCGCGCAATCTCCTTTGCGTGCCGCGATGCCTATCATCGGGACGATTGGATGAGCGCATCGAAAAGGAAGCATCGCGAATCAACGATCTGGCAAAGGCGATTCTGGGAACACCAGATTCGGGACGACGAGGATTTGGCCCGGCACCTCGATTACCTCCATTTCAATCCGGTCAAACACGGGTATGTTTCCCGTGTGGCCGATTGGCCGTATTCGACCTTCCATCGCCACGTGAAGGAAGGTGCCTATCCGGCTGATTGGGCAGGGGCCGCGGAGGTTAGGCACCGCACAGGAATAAGTTGCACAATTTTGCTGGCCGTAGCGGGCGCATTGCTGCGTTGTCGGGCGCTTGCGGTACTCGTACCGCGGCGCACCCGACGCCTTGCACTGCATCCCGCGACGGCCGCCAAATTGCACACCTTATTTCTGCGCGGCGCCTTAACGCGCTTGACTATGGTTGATTGAGACCGCGTGGGCACAGGGTTCCCACCCTACTGGCTATTGGCTGAATTCAGGGCGCCAGGTCGGGGAAGACAAGACAATGCCGCATGAATTAATCTGCGTCACAAGCACATGAGAGGGAGTAACGTCATGGAAATTGCTGCAAAGGGAAATTGTGTTTGCGGGAGCGTTACTTTCACGGTCGAGGATGCTCCCCGAAACATCATCAACTGCCATTGCAATCTGTGCCGGCGCCTGCATGGAGCGAAATCGGGGTCGAGGCGGATGCGGGAGGCGAGTGCGGCGATGTGAAGCTGGTTACCGTCGTTCGGCCGGAACATTAGTAGGGCAAGGGGGAGGCGCACATGGAATTTCTTGATCACCCGATCCTTCTGGCGGTAGTCAGCGTATCCAGCTGGCCGGTCTATACGACCCTGGCGAAGCTGTTCTTCGGTGAGCACTACGAAGACCTGGGTGAAACACTGCGTTACCTGCTGCAATGGGACTGGGTTTCTCTCTTGAAGGGAAATTATTGGGAGGATCGGGCGGCCACGTTCAAATTCAATGTCTTTCTTTTCTTATGTATTGGCTGGGTCGCGGCGATTAGCGAGATTTTATGCAGATCGTTTTTCTGACGCATGATGGAGAATCCGATAAATGGTTAACCATCATTTATTGCTGACCTTTTCCCCGCAGGCGGGAGGGCGGCAGCGGATGCTCGGCCGTCACTCACTTGTCGGAACCTCGACAGCGCGGCAATCCGCTCACATGGCAACCTGACGCGCTGACAAGCCCGCCTGTACCGACTCCCATCCATCATTTCCGCAGGACTCCCGTATCCCGCCGCACTTTCGACGCGGCCGACGACGCAGCCGAGAACCCACATTGCACATCGAAGTGCATCCCGCCTGGTACATCCGCAGCATCCCGAGACCCTATGCCGTCTCGCGGTTCGCGTACCCGCAACCAGGAGTTGCTTGGTTGTGCCCAGATAAATGTAGTAAATAAAAATAAATGTTGAAACATTTATGTATTTAAACTACATTATCAATGCGATATTAACCAGCATGCCTGGGCTGCAGGGAAGGGTGGATCCGCCCTTGTCATTGCCTCCGGCATTTTTTGCCGGCAGAGCATGCCGGCAAAACCCGCGCAGTAAATCATGGATATCGGCCGTCATGACGAAAAAACTGGAAGAAACCGTCGCCGCGTTCCTGCAGCTTGCGGACTTTGAAGCAGGGGACGAGCAGGCCGCATTTCATCATTGCGCGGCAACCGTGCACCAACTCTACGGCGCCATTCGCGAAGCGGAACTGGCAGGCCTGTCTACAGAGGCGATCCGCGACATCATCCATCCACTCCGCCGGATCTATGCGGCTGCGCCGCTGTTTCGGCGCATGCAGACCTGGCCGCGCGGCTATCCGGGAGATTTCGAAACCATCGAGCACTTGTGCGATGGCACACCGTCGGCCGCTCCCGGGACGCTCGCCTACTTCCTGGAATACCACACGCTGCAAACGGTCGGTGCGCAGCAGCATCGCAACAAGATCGAATGGCAGGCGCGGCAAATCCTCGCAACGGCATGGTCGCGCGACGATGCCCGCATCCTCATCCTGGGTTGCGGCGGTTCGCGCGACTTGCGCCACTGCGAAGACCTGCTCGCGGATCGCGATGTCCGCATCTGCCTGAACGACTGTGAAGCCGACGCGCTCCGCCACTCCCTCGCGCATCTGCCGCGGCTCGCTCGCCGGATCACTGCCGTCCCCGGCGATGTGTTCAGTGCCTTGCCGGTCTTGCGCAGGTTTGCACCGTTCGATCTCATTCTCGCCGGCGGATTGTTCGACTACCTGTCCGACAGGAAACTGATGCGCCTGTTGCCGAGGCTCTTCGGTCTGCTGCGCGATACCGGGCGGCTTTGTTTCACCAACATCGTCAGCGGCAATCCGATTCGGGTCGTGATGGAGTATCTGGCCGACTGGCGACTCATCGAGCGCGGGGAAGACGATATCGCGCGCATCGTCGATGCCGGTGGACTGCCCGCCACAACCGATGTGACGGCGATACGCGACCTGACCGGCTTGACCCATCTGGTGACGCTGCATCGCAAAGACGGCAATGAAGCAATATCGGGTGCGTTGCGCAAAGACAGCGACTTCGTGCACGCGGGCCATGTTTGAAGACGACCGAAGTGGCATGCACAGCGCGAATAGGCGGCAGGAGCGATTGATGCAAAGTTTTCTGGCGAAGACAGACCGCGACCATGCCCGACCGGTATTCATGGACAAGGTATCGCAGTTCTACAGCGAACGCGTCGGCAAGAGCTGGGGTGGAGGACACATCCTGCGCGGGCGCACGCCCGGCCCCGGCGACATACTCCTGGTCAGCAATGACTACCTGGCGCTGGCCAATCATTCCGCCATCGTGCAGGCGCAAAGCCGCGAACTCCTGCGGAGCGGCAATGGCTTGATGATGTCGGGAATTTTCCTGCACGGCGACAATCCGCAATTGAACCTGGAGCAGGAGCTCGCCGATTTCCTTGGGGCGGAAGCGGTGGTGCTGTGCCAGTCCGGCTGGTGCGCCAACACCGGGCTGATACAGTCGATCGCGGATGCGTCGGTGCCGGTCTATCTCGATGTGCTGGCGCACATGTCTTTGTGGGAGGGAGCGCGAAGCGCGGGGGCGATGGTCCGGCCGTTCCGGCACAACGACGCGGCGCATCTCGAATCCCTGATCCGGCGGCACGGTCCCGGCGTCGTCGCCGTGGATGCCGTCTACAGCACCAACGGCAGCATCTGCCCCTTGCCGGATTTCGCCATGGTCGTCCGGCGGCACGGCTGCGTCCTGGTCGTCGATGAATCGCATTCGCTCGGCACGCACGGCCTCCGTGGCGAAGGCCTGGTGCCGAGCCTGGGGCTGGAGGCGCTGGTGCACTTCCGGACCGCCAGCTTGGCCAAGGCCTTTGCCGGGCGCGCCGGCCTGATCGCCTGCCCGGCCGGGTTTGCGGATTACTTCAAGTTCACGTCACGGCCTGCAATCTTCAGCTCGACGCTTCTTCCTCACGAAATCGCCGGCTTGCGGACGACGCTGGACATCGTCAGGCGGGAAGCCGGACGCCGCGAGCGGCTGCACGCGCACGCCGCGTCGTTGCGCAAGGCGCTGCGCGAACTTGGCTACCCCGTCGGCGACAGCGCGTCGCAGATCATTGCACTGGAGGCGGGATCCGAACCGCACACGATCGTGCTGCGCGACGCACTGGAAGCCCGAGGGATATTCGGCTCGGTGTTCTGCGCGCCGGCCACCGCCGCCCGGCGTTCGCTGGTGCGGCTGTCGGTCAATGCCGGGCTGAGCGCCGGCCAGGTCGCGCGCGTGATCGAGGTCTGCGCGGAAATCCGCGACGAAGTCGGAGCGCGCGCGTGGCCCAGTGCGGTACGCGCAGGACGTGCCGGCCGCGTCACATGAGCGGGCCGGACCAAGACTGAAGTTATTCAACCTTCGATTATGTGACCCATGCACATCACACTCTACGAGGCATCCGTCCCGGTGTTTTCCCGGTATCTCGGGAACCTGGCGGATATCGTGTCCCTGGCGCGCTCGCATGCAGCCGGCGCCGGCATCGATGCGTCCTCCGTTCTGGAGGCGAGTCTCTTTCCGTCCATGTACGCGTTCGCAACACAAGTCGAAATCGCAGCGCAGTTTTCGCTGCGGACCTGTGCACCGCTTGCGGGGCTTGCCGTTCCCGCGCACGGCGAACATGCGCGCAGTTTCGAAGAGCTAGAGACCCGCATCGACCGGGCACTTGCCTTTCTCGGCGCATTGACGCCGGAGCAGATGGACGGCGCGGCCAACCGCGCAGTCCGCAGTCAGGCAGGGCAGGAGGAGGTCTGCATGCCCGGGCGCGTATTCCTGCTCCAGTACGCCCTGCCGAATTTCTTCTTCCATGTCACGGCGGCATACTGCATCCTGCGCCGATTGGGCGTGCCGGTCGGTAAAGGCGACTACGACGGCTTCCATGTCTACGAAGCAGCACCATATTGATCCGGCACGATAGCGTGAGGCAAAAAGAAAAAACTGTCACTTAGCGCCGCTTCTTCTTCCGTTTCTGCGGTGTCGTCAGCAGCGTTCCGGTCCAGAAGTCCGTCATTTGCCTGGCGCCCTTCGTCATCATGGTGGCTGTCTGGCGCCGGCTTTCCGCAATGGCGCGGCTGCGCGCCGAACCCGCTATCGCATTGGCGCCGCTCAGCCACATGCTCAGAAACGGATTCTTTTTGGTCCAGGGATTTTTCATTGCGCCTCTCGCTTTCTCAAGCTCAACATGGCGATGACCATCAAATCACCGCCGCAATGGTGTTGAACAGAAGCGCAGTCGAAAGTTCGAAAATTCAATTTGTCAATTGTTGACAAAAAAACACTATTTCAGCTTACAATTCCCATGCTCGGGGCATCGACGGCGGTTCAGCGGAACAGCGCTTACCTGCCGTTGCAGCTTGGGCCACGCGCTGAAGCGACAGACAAAAACCATTCGTCAGCGCTCTACACGTCAATTCAACCATTGGAAAACCTTCATGCATCCAGTCATTCAGAAAACGTTCGGTGGCTTGTCCACCCAGTATTACTTTCGTCAATTCTTTTTTGGCCTTGTAGTGGCCGCCTTCGTCTTTTTCATGTCTACCCAGGGCGGCCGGTCAATGCCAGCGGGCATGCTGTTTTTCACTGTTGTCAGCACGTTGCTTTACCCGTATTCGCGCTTTGTCTATGAAAGCATCGTTGGCTTCATCATGGGCGAGAACGTCTTCTTCGTTAACGCCATTTTCATGTTGATTACGAAGTTCATTACCATGGCAATGTGCTGGACGTTCGCCCTGTTTGTTGCTCCTGTCGGTTTAGCCTATCTCTACTACCATCACAGCAAGGCCGAGCGCTGAAGTTGCGTCATTGATGTTGTCGTTGCGAATAAGAGCCTGTCCCGGCAGGCCGAGCCGGTTGCGGCGGAGTCGATTTCCGTGCAAGACAGGGCGTAGTGACACCTCATGGCGAGGAGCCGCAACTTGATGTTGCGCGGCAAGCTCCGGCTCATTGCTCGTGTGATCTGGAAGGGGCAAAAGCACACCCCGACCGAGGGCTCACACCGTCGCCATGCCGCCATCAACCAGCATTTTCACGAAGGGAAACGGGAGCTTTTAGCGCATGAGAAAGAGTGAAACCATGAAAATCGCTGCAGAGGGAAGTTGCGGTTGCGGGGCCATTGCATTCACGGTAGAGGAAGCTCCCCGGAACATCATCAACTGCCATTGCGGCCTGTGCCGGCGCCTGAACGGAAGCGCGTTTACTACCTGGGTGAGTTTCAGCGTGCGGGCTTTCGCGCTGTCCGGGAAGGAAAGACTTGTTTCCTTCGCCGCTACTCAAAACGTAACACGGTATTTCTGCAGCGCTTGCGGTACCCACGTTTTCACATCGGACGTGCGCTACCCGAAGATCGTTGGCGTCCCGGCGGGTATTCTTGGCGAATTGCCGCTTCAGCCCAAGGCGCATTACTTCGTGAGCCATAAAGCGGCGTGGCATGCCATCGGCGATGATCTGCCCCGGTTTGGGGGCGAGTCCGGCTTCGAACCGATGGAGTAGACAATTCATTCAAGCACGGCGCCTGACGGCGTCCGTCAATAATCGATATGAACATCGCGTTCTGGTACGTACTTGCAGTGTTGCTTGCGCCGTATATCTTGTCAGTCCTGGTAAGGTGCGACACGCATTGAACGCCAGCGGCTATCATGCCGCCATGTCATTTCTCCGCTGCGTTCGTGCCCTGTTCAGTCTTCTGCCCTGCCTGCTTCTTTTGCAGGCCTGCGGCCATTTCCGACCGGAAGAGTCGCGGCACACGGCACCGGCCAGGCAGTTCGAATTCCATTTCGACGACGGTGGTAAAGCCATCTACTTCGTGCTCGACAAGGGCCGTTCGGAAGATGCCGATCCAGGGCTGTCTCCCGATACCTATGTGTTCGTGGTCGCCGGCTCGGATTGCATGAGCATGGGACATGTCCTGCCGAGATATTTCGACGGCCTGGAAGGACGGGCCGGTGGCGTCAGAATCTTCATTCTGCAGAAGCGCTTCATTGAACCGCAAACGTCCGACCGCTGCAGCGGCGACTTCGTGCAGGCGGACTATCCCAGTCAGTGGATTGCCGACCAAAGCGAGTTCATTCGCACGGAACTTGACGCGGCGCGCGTCAACGGACAGTTTCCAGGGCGGATTGCCATTGTCGGCATTTCGGAAGGAGCGGAAATCGCCCCGATTCTCGCGCACCGCTTCCCCGCCGTCACGCACGTCGCCCTGATAGGCAACGGCGGCATGGATCCTTTCGACACCTATCGCCTGCAAGCGGAAAAACATGGCTTCCGCTACGGCCTCGACGAGATCGAACAGCGGTGTGCGGACGCGAAAACCAGCGCACTGGCTGCCGAACGCACCTGCCGTTACTGGCAGGAACTGCAGGCGATTCGGCATACCGATAACCTGCTCGCGCTCGATATCCCGCTGTTCATCGTCATGGGCGAAGCCGACGCGATGGTGCCAGTCGAGTCCGCCTGGTTCATCCGGGACGCGTTCGCCGCACGCCGCAAGACCAACCTGCGCATGCTGTTGCTTCCCGGCACTGGCCATGACTTTCGCCAGGATGGGCGCACAGTACTCCCCTATGTATGGGGGGGCTTAGAGCGCTGGATGAAAAAATAGTTCCAAATTTATAACGAAACATCTTGTAACAATATTAAGTTCGCTGCGATACTTGAGCCCGCATGGCGTTGTCATGAAAACAACAGTTACCAACGGGATTCATTTATTTATGCGTTCTTATCTTTTTCCGGTCGCGGCAGCCATTCTGCTGACGGCCTGCGCCGGCGTGCCCACCCACGACAGCAAACTTTCCGGCTCGCTTGCCGCCACCTCGCGTGGCGATATCGACGAAGCGATCAAGTCGCTTGATGTGCAGCTTGCCGCCGGTGCCAACAAGACCGACCTTCTACTCAATCTGGAGAAGGGTGAAATGTTGCGCATCGGCACGCACTACGCGGAAAGCCAGTCAGCATTCGAAATTGCCGATCAGAACATCAAAGAATGGGAAGAGACGGCAAAGTCCGCTCCTGAAAAACTGATGGGTCAGGTGAGTGCCTTGTTCATGGGCGACAGCTCGCGCCCTTATGAGGGGCAGGATTATGAAAAGGTGATGCTGACCACGCGCATGGCGATGAACCGTATCAACCTGGGCGATCTCGATACGGCGCGTGTCGACATCAAGCGCACGCACGAACGTGAAGCTGTCATCGCCGAGTTCCGCGCGCGCGAAACCGCCCAGGCGGAAAAAGAAGCGGAAGAAAAAGGCGTGAAGATCGAAACCAAGGAACTGAACGGCTACCCGATCGAGACGCTCAAGGACCCGGAAGTACTGAAGCTCAAGAACGGTTACCAGAACGCCCTCAGTCATTACCTCGCCGGTTTCGTCTATGAAGTTCTCAACGAACCGGGGTTGGCGGCGCCGGGTTATCGCAAGGCGAACGAGCTGCGTCCCGACCTGCCGGTGCTGGAAGAAGGCTTGCGCGGACTCGATCAGCGTACCAGCTTCCGTCGTAAGAAGGACATGACCGACGTGCTCTTCATCGTCGAATCCGGCAATGCGCCCGCGCGGCAATCGAAAAAGATCCAGTTCCCGGTCCCCACCTCGAACGGCCTGGTTACCGCATCGTTCTCCTTCCCGGTCATTTACCCGGCCAACGACGCGCTGCAACTCAACCAGATCAATCTGGGCCCGCTGACGCTGCCGACCGCGCTGGTCACCGACTTCAACGTGATGGCACGCAAAGCATTGCAGGATGAACTGCCGGGCATGCAGGCACGTGCCGCGCTCCGCGCAATCGGCAAAGGACTGGTACAGGACCAGGTCAACAAAAAATTGGGTGTATTCAGCGGCCTGATCGGCAATGTCGTCACTGCCGTAACGGAGGGCGAAGCCGACGACCGCATGTGGCGCGGCCTGCCCGATCGTGTGTTCATCGCTCGTGGCTTCGTGGCGCCGGGCGAATATGAATTGAACCTGCCCGACCAGCCGGACGGCAAGCACACACTGACCGTCGCCGGCCGCTACATGGTGATACCGGTGCGCGTGTTCCAGAACAAGACCTACTTCGGTGAGCCCGTCAAGCTTGGCGCGCTGGCTCAGATTGCCGCGCCCGCCGTGCCGGTCGTCGAAGAAACGCCGAAAGAACCCGCACCGGAACCGGCCGCCAAGCATGCCGGCAAACCGGCCAAGTCAGCCAAGTCAGCCAAGCCGGCAAAGTCCCTCAAATCCGCAAAGCCGGTAAAGCCCGCACCGGACAAGACCAGCGCGTAAGCCACGGCACCTGTTTATCCGATTTATCGAAACCTAGGAATTGTCATGACCCATTTACTCAAGAATATTGCGTTTTGCGCAGCGGCCTTGCTGTCCGTGACAGCGCAAGCACAGCAGGACGCGCCGCCGGCGGCCTCCAACGGCATCGCCGCCAAACTGATCGTGCGGGGCGAGCTGCAAGGACTGCAAACCGTGGACCTGCGTTCACAACGCCGCAACGACGTGATGGTGGTGCAGGCCGAGATCATGAACATGGATACGCGCGATCTGCGCCTGTATTACCGCTTCCGCTGGCTGGATGCCAACGGCATGCAGGTCGGCGACGGCGAGGTATGGAAGCCGCTGGTGTTCCTCGGCAAGCAAAGCCAGTTCATCAAAGGTACCGCCTACGGACCGCAGGCGACCGATTTCCGCATTGAGATGAGCGCCGAACCGCGCTGATCCGTACACAACCATCATCCTTTTTAGCAGGCATTTATGAAACAGAAATCCCTTTCCTCCCTCGCACTCTGCGCCACGGTGCTCGGCACCACTGTCTTGCTGGCCGGCTGTCCGGCCACGCTCTCGCAGCCGACGGTCAAGTTCAGCCGCCAGGTCAATTATGGCGATGCCAAGGCAGTAGAAACGGTCACCAATGAATTCGGTTCCACCGATCTGCAGATGATCGCGGAAAAGATGGTCGGCTCCCTGGTGGAAGACCCGATTCTCGCCAACCGGCCGACGATGACCTTGTCTGTGGTTCGTAACAAGACCAGCGAGTACATCGACACCAAGTCCATCATGAATACGATCCAGACCGCGCTGGTCAAGAGCCGCAAGGTGCGCTTCATGCGCAGCGCCGATGAAATGCAGGCCGGCGTCGACGAACTGCAGCGCCAGAATCAGAGCGGCCTGTACAAGAGTGCCGGCAAGGCCAAGATCGGCAACATGACTGCCGCCAAGTATACGCTGGAAGGCGAGATCGTCTCCATCGTCAAGCAGAGCGCCACGACCAAGGACGTGTTCTACAAGATGACGCTGAAGGTGTACGACGTGGAAGAGGGATCGATCGAATGGCAGGAGGAAAAAGAAATCCGCAAGACCTCCACCCGCTGATTTGCCGACGTTCCACATCACATCGAGACTTCAACATGCACAATTCGTATATCAAGACCATGCGCCTCGCAGCCGGAGTATTGCTGGCCGTTGCGGCCGGGGCGGCCCTGGCCGCAGAACCAAAGATCGCCGTCACCGATCTCACCTATGAAGAAAAGGTCAGCGAGTACTTCCGTGTCGTATCGGCGCATAGCAAGAGCAGCGTCAATGCCAGCAACAGCGAACGGGAAACGCCCAACACCTATTCCAGCCGCGAGCGCATCAATGCCAGGCAGGAGAGCAGCTATTTCGAAGCGGAAGGCACCTATACCTACATCGACCGCGGCGAACTGCGCAACTATACGGCGGACCTGAAAGGCGCAATGCTCAAGGGCGGCGGCCTGCGCCTGGTGCAAGCGCGTCCGTACTCCGGCCCGCCGACCGAAAAAATCCACGACATCATCGGCCGCATCAAGAAGGGTTTCTATCCCGGCGCCGACTATGTCCTGTTCGGTACCGTCAGCGATATCGCCTTCCGCCAGGAGTCGATGCAACTGCCGGGAGCATCGTCTTTTACCGGTACCCTGAGCCTGGGCCTGGTGGCCGACTTCAGCCTGATCAATACCAGGACATATGAGGTAAAGGCCGCGTTCAGCGCCAGCGGCTCGGGCCAGGACACGAAGATTCTGTCGCGGCCGGGCGACCGCGTCGTGTTCAATCGCGGGAAGGTGATTTCGGAAACGTCGAAGAGCCTTGCCGATGCCGCGTACACCGAATTGATGGCACAGTTCGGCGTCCCACGTGCCGGCGCGTCCTCACCCGTCCTGCGCGGCGCGTCGACCCAGGCGCAGCCTGCCGCGGTACAGCAGAACGAACCGGTCACGGTGTACAAGTAACGCGGGCAGCTCCGGACCGGCGAAGGCCGGGGGGATCGTCACTCGTGACGGCTTCCCCGGTGCTACCCGCCGGGCGGCCAGCCTGCGCACCAGTCTGGTGCGGATTGTGCGAGGTAATGGGGATGGGCTTGGTGCATTCCCGCATGAAGAAGCCGCCATTGCCTAATGGAACAGATATTGCTTTTCCCTGCTCAGCCACAGCCGCCAGCATTCGAGCATGGAGAAGAAATGAACAGAAGGCAGTTTGTCGTCGGCGCACTGCTTGCAGGCGCAGGGAGCGTAACGTCAAGGTGGTCCGTTGCGCAGATCGTCAATCTGAACGATGCCATCAACAAGGCCGGACGACAGCGCATGCTGTCGCAGCGGCTCGCAAAAAGCTATTTGCAGATCGGCCAGGCCATCGATCTCGAGCACTCCAAAAACATACTGAACAGCTCGCTGGCCTTGTTCGACCGGCAGTTCGTCGAGCTGAAAGCCTTTGCACCGACTCCGGAAAACAAGACGGTGCTGAGCGATCTGGAAAAGATCTGGCTGCGGTACAAGGAGGTCCTGGTTGGGCGTGCGCCGAACCCGCGCGATGCGGCCACCCTCCTGGCTGCCAGCGAAGACGTACTGGCGCTTGCGCACACCGCGACCATCCAGCTGGAAAAGGTCTCGTCGAGCGCGGCGGGACATCTGGTCAACCTGTCGGGAAGGCAGCGCATGCTTTCGCAACGGATGGCGAAGTTCTATCAGGCCATCAACTGGGGCGTCGCTCCCGCCGATGCCAAAAACAAACTGGCCGTTGCGCGCGAGGAGTTCATCGACGCAATGCGCGTACTTTCCACCGAGCCGAACAACACAAAAGAGATAAGGGACGAGCTGGAGCTGGCACAGCAGCAATGGGTGTTCTTCGACAACGCGCTTCGCAATGAAGTGGGAGCGAGCGTCATGAAGCGGCAGCTCGCAACGAATGTCGCGACCACCAGCGAGCGGATCCTGGAGACGATGAATCGCATTACCGGTCTTTATGAAAAGCTGGGGTGACGGGAAGCGCAGCGTGGCAGAAACCGTCGTGCTCGAATATGATGGATGCCTGACCTTGATCGACCGCGCATCATCGGCGCGGAACGCCCACGATGACCCACACCGGAAAGACCGACGACGAATGGCAGCGCATTGCGGGAAGCACGCAGGTGCTGGTGCGCTCTCGGATTGAAATCGCCAGGTTGCTGGCCGAAACAGCGCAGCGCGAATGCCCGGTATCCGCTTTCTTCGTTGGAAACGAAGCCCTGTTTGTGGCCCAATTGCGTCACGTCGATCCGGATGGCGGGCATGTGTTCATCGACTACAGCAGCAACCGGATGGCCAACGGCGCAATACTGACGGCGCCGAGCGTGACCTTCAGTTGCAGCCACATGCTGGGAGCGATGGAATTCCTTGCAGTCCATCCGGTCGAGGCGACACGCGACGGTACACCGATGATTCGGTTCGATTTTCCGGATACCTTGATGTTGCACCAGCGCCGCGTGCATCGGCGCATCAGGGCGATACCGGAGGTGCCGCTGCGCTGTGTGGCGGACGCCGGCAGCGCCGTGTCCTTTGAATGCCGGATCACGGATATCGCCTGCGGCGGCATCGGGGCAATCGCCTATGACAGTACAATCATTCTCCGGCCTGGGATTGTTCTGAAAGGATGCGTCATCGCGCATCCGGACGGAACGGCGATCGAGGTCGACATCGAAGTCCGCCATTGCACGGACGTCGTCCTTCCGGATGGCAGGACGGCACAGCGTGCAGGTTGCCGCTTTATCGGCGCGCCGTCCAGGCTCGAAGATCTGATCAAGGTTTTCGTGCTCGATATGGAAGCGCGTGACGGCGACGATCAGGACGGGGCAACCGGAACATGAATCCGTCCGCACTCCCCGGTCCGGTGCTTGAATATCGGGCCTTGCGCGGCATCGAGCCGATGGCCGGCGAGCTTGATATAGTGGCGATTCCTTCCACAAGACAGGACTATCCGACATGACCGTCAATCGCCAGATCACCTTCTTTCATTCCCCCAATACCCGCTCCGCCGGCACATTGATTTTGCTCGACGAACTCGGCGCCGATTACGAACTGCACGTGCTCAACATGAAAGCGGGCGAGCAGCGGCGGCCGGAGTACCTTGCGATCAACCCTATGGGAAAAGTGCCGGCGATCAGGCACGGCGATGCACTGGTGACGGAACAGCCGGCGGTGTTCATGTACCTCGCCGACCTGTACCCGGAAGCCGGGCTGGCGCCCGCGATCGGCGATCCGTTGCGCGGCCCGTACCTGCGCTGGATGGTGTACTACGGTTCCTGCTTCGAGCCCGCCCTGGTGGACCGTGCGCAAAAACGCGAACCGGCCCCGCCGTCGACCTCGCCCTACGGCGACTACGATACCATGCTGAAAACCCTGACCGACCAGTTGGAAAAGGGGCCGTATCTGCTCGGCGAGAAGTTCAGCGCCGCCGATGTCCTGTGGGGCACGGCCCTGACCTGGACCACGATGTTCAAGCTCGTGCCCGAGTTGCCGGTGATCCAGTCCTACATGGCTCGGGTGAATGCACGGCCGTCGGTGGCGAGGGCGCGAGCGAAGGATGCGGAACTGGCGGCGGCGCAGGCGGCTTGATGCAAATGGGTATTGCCCAGATTGACGCATGCAAGAGAAATGCGAAGATCTCGGGCGCAGTCGTCACCCGGAGCTTGTCATGAGCGATCGTGCCGCCGAATGTGCAAACTGCGGAAACACCTTGCCCGCGCCGGACGCCGTTTGCTCCCGGTGCGAGCATGAATTCGACCCGGCGTGTCCCGATGCCGGAAAGCACCGCTGCCCGCATTGCAGCAAGCGTTTCGGCGAACCGTTGCAGAGCTGGTTTCCGCCCGACGTTCCCTGGTACCGGCCGCAAACGCAAACGCCGCAGTGCCCGCATTGCAAGGCGTTCCTTTACGACAGGAAAGCATTGACGCTTTCGCCTTCGGAAACCGCAGCGTGGGTGACGCTCATCGTTGCATCGAATTTTTCCCCCTGGCGTCCGGGAACGCAGATTCTCTTGCTGGTTGTGCTTGGCACATGGCAACTGGTGCGCTGGAAGCGCATCAAGTTGCTGGTCGTCGAGGAAGAGCGATTCGTCCCGGCAAAGCGGGCTTGATGCGTCGCGCCCTGCTGATTGTGCCAAGAGCATACATATGGCAAGATTGGCAATGTTTTTTGTGCAACTTCGTTTGCATCTTGTCTCCAATCGCCATACTTGCCGCACAATCCAATGAACATATTGAGCCTGTTGGGCCGTTTGCCGCTCCTGGGTGCCACGGCGGCATCCGCATTTCTCTTTTCCGGTTGCGGAGGCGGCAGCGGAGATGCCTCCCCAGCCAATGGCGTGACGCCGGCCACACCTGCGCCAAGCCAGATTTCGGCGGGCGCCGCTGCCTTGTACATCTCTCCCGACGGGAATGACGCGGCCGACTGTCTGAGCGTTGCTCAGGCGTGCAAGACCTTCGCCGCGGTTTTCGCGCGCATGTCCGCCGGCGGCGAACTCGTGCTCCTGGACGGCGCCTATACCGCGCCGGCGACCGGCGTCATCCATTGGGATACCGGCACGTTCGGCGCGTTCAGCGCGCAGATTCCCGCGGGCACATCGTCGACACCGACCTATGTGCATGCGCTCAACCCGGGCAAGGTCACCATCGAGGGGCCGCTGTTCATCGGGCGCTCGTTTCGGAAAGACAGCTACATCAAGGTGCAGGGGTTGAGCTTCGACGGCGGCGGCGACCTGTACAACACCAGTTTTGTCACCATCAAGGACACTGGCTTCCGCGGTGCGTTCGGCATCGGCACCAACGACCACGACAACGGCAACACCGACAACCTGATCGAGGATGTCTGGGTCCGGGCCGCGGGCGAGCGTATCATCGCGATCAACTATCGCGCCCATCGCAACGTCTGGCGGCGCGCCGTCGTGCGAGGCGACGGCTGTGGCACCGCAGCCTGCACCGGCAGCGGCAACCCCAATGTCGGGTTCACTGTTTATGATTCGCATGATGTCTCGGTACAGAACATGCTCATCGTCGACCGCGTGCTGGCATCCTCCGATCAGCCGGGCGCCGACTTCGCGACCGCCCAGCACACCCCTGATCCCCAATACTACTTCGGCCGCAATGAATGGCTGGGCATCATGTCGCTGCACGCGCCGGACATCGGCTACTACAACTTCCCCGATGTCGGAGCGACGCTCGACCCGACTTCCAAGGTGGTCAACGCCGCGATATGGGATGCCTACAGCGATGCCTTCGACCTTGATCGCGAAGGAACCAACAACGTGCTGGAGAACCTGACAGGCATGTCGCGCCACGGTGATGTCGTGCGCGTCGGGCCCGATCTTGCCACGCGCGGCGGCACCCTGCGCAACGTACTGGCAATTGATGGCGAGGCCGCCCGTTACGGGGTGAACTCAGCCTACACGCCGTCCCATGTCGATGTGCATGGCGTCTTTACGCAGGGCGCCTACAACCAGACCGCGTGCAGCATCGGCTGCACCACCACTGACCCACGCGCCGACGGCGCCACACCGTCGCTGAAGTACCTGCCGCGCATCGAGGCCGGTTCGGCAATGGCGGGCAAGGGATACGGCGGTGCGGACATCGGTGCCAATGTCGTCTATCGCTACGGCGCGGACGGCACGCGTTACGGCGAGCCCGGCTACAACACGCTCACCGCCGTCAAGCTGTGGCCCTGGCCCAACGAGGATCGCATCAAGGCGGAAATGTGCGCCGATATCTCGCGCGGATTCTGTTCCGCTGGAAAGCGCCTGGACGGCGTCAACTCCGTCACGCTCACCTCCTACATCTGGGAAGCGCTCGGCAACCCCATGCCGGCCAGCTTCTGACCAGTTGCGGCCGCGATGATGATTGTGGGCAGCGGCGCGACAGGCTATTTCGAGGCCGCGCTATACCACGTTGGACCCGGCGGTGTCCGGCCTTGGCTGGCTGCCCAGGATCGAAGCCGGCAGTAGCTGAGTACCGCCGGCGAGAACGGCGGCCAGGTCGGCGCCAGCGTCACTATGCGGCTGGGCGTGTCCGGCACCCTGGGGGCGATGCTCGGCAACGTGATGCCTTCATCGTTCTGACCCAGGGCCGCGGCCTGCGTCGATCGACCGCCTTTCCGTTCGTCGATCATTCGCTTCGCTTGCGCGCACCCAACTGCTTCTCGAACGCCACGTCGTACCTGCTCACCTTTGCTTTCTTTTGCGGCCCGGTGCGATTCACCAGTTCCACGAATTCATCCAGCGCAAGATCCTCGCTGATCTTTTCCGGTGCTGCGCCCGGCGCCGCACGCAACAGGTAGAACAGGCCGCTCGCATTCACGCCGAGCGAATAGCGAAATTCGCTGTCGCGCGCGTTGAGGCGGGCGATGGCGGCGCTGGCTTTGGTCGATCTCATTGCACATCCTCTCAAAATCGCTGGCCCGGATATTTCATCATAACGCAGCGGCAGTCTGCGTTCCTGCACCCGCAAGCTGCCGTCCGACAAGAGTGCATGCAGGAATTCCTTTCCTTTCGCTGTGTGCAACCTATAGTCAAGACATAGCGATGTGAAAAACGAGCGCGTACCGACACCTGCAGGTACGCGCGCCACCGGAGGACGACAGCCATGAGACAACCATTATGCGCTGCATCCAGACGCATCATTGCAGTTCTCGCGATGAGCCTGGTTTGCGCGATCGGCTTCGCGCGCCAACCCACGCCGACAGAATGCCTGGAGGGCGGCGATTTCATCCGCAATGCTGCGCTGGCGCGCGACAACGGCATGAGCGAAGTCGATTTCATCAGCCGCATTCGCGACGACATCGAACTAATCCAGGCCTACCCGCCGCAGTTACGCTGGTTCGTGCATGACGATGACGATGCCGCTTTCCTGGTCGGGGCTGCGACCGAGGTGTTCCGGAATCCGAAAGCGGCCGCGCTGCACCAGTCCGATTTCGTACGGGCCTGCCTGAAGAAGTCGCGCCGCGAGCCCGGGCGGGAAACCTAGCCCGGATATTTCGCCAGGACGCGGAGTGATGGCGCGCGAGTTGCGAGCCAGTTTGCGTGTCCGCGCCAAGCCAATAGTCCACCTATTGGCGCGAAGCGGAGATGCAAACTGGCCACAAATCGCACGCCAGCGCCCGCGTAGGCCGAAGGTACAAATTGGATCCGGCTGCTACAAGCCGAAAACCGTGTAAACATGCGTCTTCCGATCGCGTTGAGGGCCGGTCTGATGATATATCCGGGCTGGAGCGCCTGCCCGGCATCGCTGCAAGCCGTACAATACGCGCTGGCATGAACGGAGGAGCGCGATGGCGGCCCTGTGGGCAATATGGATCCTGGCGGGACTGGCGGTGTTATGCGGTGGCATGGCGTTGGCGCTGCGTATCGGCAGCAGCCGGCAGGTGCGTGCGGGTGCCGCCATGCGGGAACAGTTGCTCGCGCGGGCTTCCGCGCCGGGTACGGGCCGTGTTCGCGCCGCTGACTTCAGGTATCTTCCGGCACCGGTCGCGCGTTACTTCCGACATGTGCTCGTCGACAATCAGCCGATGATCCGCGTTGCGCGCTACAGGCAGCGCGGCGAACTGCGCACCGGCATCGACAGCGCCCGCTGGATGCCGTTCGATGCAGAACAGGTGGTAGCGCCGCCGGCGCACGGTTTTCTATGGGACGCGCACGTCGGCCTGACGGGGCCGTTGCATCTGCTCGTGCGCGATGCCTATCTCAACGGACGCGGTTCGGGCCAGGTGTACGCACAGTCGGCGCTGACGGTGGACGGGCAGGGCGGCAACATGGAAATGAATGCCGGGGCGCTGCAGCGCTACCTCGCCGAGGGACCGTGGTATCCGACGGCGCTGCTGCCCGCGGCCGGGGTGCGCTGGACCGCGATCGACGACATGCGCGCGCTGGCGACACTGAGTGATGCCGGCATTACGGTCTCGCTTGAATTCCGCTTCAACAGCGAGGGAGAAATCGTCGGCGTGTATACGCCGGGACGCTGGCGCACCGTCGGCGGCGGCTATGTGCTGACGCCATGGGAAGGGCGCTTCGACAGTTATCAGCAGATTGCCGGCATGCGCGTGCCGACCGGCGGCGAGGTCGGCTGGATCGACGGCGAGCGCTGGCAGGCGGTATGGAAGGGACAGATTCGCGACATCGCGTTCGAGTTCTTTCCGGAGCCGCCTTCACTGCAAGGACAAGCCAAAGGAGAAACATGACAAACGAAGACCGCCTGGTCGATATCGAAATCAAGATCGCGCGCCAGGAAGACCTGGTCGAGACACTGAACCAGATGGTCTACCAGCAGCAAAGAAAAATCGATGAGCTGGAAGCGCTGTGTTCGGCGCTCGCCCGGCGCATCAAGGAAATGCGCGAGACCGCGAGCGAGAGCGGCCCCGCAAACGAGAAACCACCGCACTACTGATTCATCATGAGCAATTTCGAAACAGGCGACCTGCTCCGCGCCAAGATCAACGGAGAAACCTCGCGCATGCCGTGGAGTGAACTGTTGCGTTTTTTTGCGGCGGGCACCGTCATTGCGGTCAGCGAAGAACTCGACCTGGTTGACGTGGCGACGCGCGTTGCCAGCGACGACAAGGACGCGATCGCGCAGTGGATGGCGGAACAGCGCGTCGGCAAGGTCAGCGATGCGCAGGCCAGTAGCTGGCTGGACGAAGATGCCGCATTGTGGACCGTGGTGGTCAAGCCATGGATACTGGTGCAGCGGGAAAAACAGCCCGGATGATGCCGCATTGTTGCGCGAAAAACTTACGGGCCACTTACTTCGCCACGCCGCTGCCCGCGCCGGTCCGCGGCAGGTAGAATGGCTGCTGGTTCGCCCGCCTACCGACACGCCGCCATGCCGAAACAGCCCACCCGCGACAAGCCGCTCCTGACCATCGTCGCCATTGTGCTCGCCGTACTTGCGGTCGGCTTTGCCGGCGTCTGGCTGTATCTGAAGCATGCGGAAAAGCTGGACGCCGAGGTGCGCTATCTGCGGCTGGCGCCGGTGGCGATCAGCCACAATGGCATTTCGATGTCGGCCACGGTGGCGGTCAGGACCAGCGGTTCCGACGAGGATTGGGCAAGAGAACACGGTCTCGCGCTGGAAGAGGTCGTGAAGCAAGCGCTGCTGGCAGCCGACCCGGAACGCGTGCGCGCGCCGGGCGGCTTGCAGAAGCTGCAGGAATCGCTGAAGGCCGCCAGCAACGCCATGCTGCAAACCGACCGCGTGCAGGAAGTGCTGGTGACCGACTTCCTCGTGTCGGAAGGCGACCTGTGATCCATTATGGAACGCTCAATCGGTGCGCCGCGCGCGCAGCTGATTGTGAACCGCGGTTGCCGCAATGGCGGCATGCCCCATCGCCACGGTGATCTGGCTCAGCCCGCGCACGACATCGCCCGCCGCATACAAGCCCTCCACCGACGTCTGCTGATGCGTGTCCACCAGCAGTTCGCCATTGCCGCTCCATTCCGCGCCGAGCACGCGCGCCATGCCGGAATTGACGATCGTCCCGAGTGCCGCGTACAGCACGTCGAAGCGGCATTGCGTGCCGTCGCGCAGATGTACGTGCATGGCGCCCGCATCGTCGTAAGCCAGCCGCGCCACCGGCGCCGGCAGGATGCGCACCTGCGCATGATCCAATCGTGCGCGTTCATTGGGATCCGGCTCGAGCGGATCGTCCACGGTCAACAGCGTGACCTCGTCGGCGAAGTGACGGATGAACAACGCCTCGTCCGCGCCGCCCTTGCCGCGTCCGAGCACCGCGATTTTCTTGCCGATCGACTCGAAACCGTCGCACACCGGGCAATAGCGCACATGTCCCTCGGCGACTGCGCGTTTCACTTCTGAGAAATCGGGTTCGACGTCGACCACGCCGGTCGCGAGAATCACGAACTGCGCCTGCCAATGCCGCTCGCCGCAGCGCGCGATGAAACTGCCGTCCGCCTGCCGGTCCAGCGCGTCGACGGCAGTACGGCTGATCGTCGCGCCGTACTGCTCCGCCTGCGTGCGCAGGCGGGCAAGGATGTCGTTGCCATGGATGCCGCCGACGAAGCCGGGATAGTTGTGCGAGGTCGGGATCGACAGCAGGCGGCTGGCGCCGCCGTCGAGCACCCGCACCTTGCGCCGGAAACGTCCGAGGTAGGTGGCGGCGCACAAACCGGCTGCGCCGCCGCCGATGATGATGCAATCGAACATGCGTCTGTCCAGGCAGATATGCCAAGCATTTAAAGGTAGTGCAGGCACGGGCGGCCTGCACTACTGACATGTCAGCCTTAGCGCCGGCTGTGCTGGTTTCTGTTCGGATGCCGCGTGCGCGGGGCGAACAGGTCTTGTTGCACGTCCTCGATGTCTTCCTCGGTGCCGATGTCGTCAATGCGGTCGATATCGATGTCGCTTCCCGCTTCGATGTCGGTATCGCGTCCGGCAGTCGCGCGTTCGCCGGTGCCCTCCGCGTCCGTGTCGCTGTCGAGTTCGGCGTCACCGATATCAGGGCCGGCGCTGACGTCGCCGCGTACGAAGTCTGGGTCGTCGGTAGTGCCGCGGTCCAGGCCGAGTTCGGCGTCCGGTTCGGCCAGGCGCTTGCCGCTTTGCACGTCGCTGCCGGTATCGGAAGTGTCGCCCGGCCCGAGCGCGCTCGTGCCATGTCCCTTGTCAAGCTTGCGGTCCGGTGCGGGAATGTTGTCCGGGTCCAGGGTGCTGGTTGCCATGGTGATCTCCTTCAAGGCATGGATAGGCGTTGTGACATGCTTTGCCGCGCCGTGTTCCATCCGGAATACAGATATCGAAACAATTGGTTCCGGAACTTTGCACTTTCTCGTCATGTCCCTTTGATAACGGCGATCGGACCGTTCCAGGAATCAAGGGCTTTCCACAAGACAGCGCTGGTGCGCTGACAAGTCCCACACCTTCGAGGAGTTCACCATGACAAGACTTCAGGCAATTCTTTTCGGATCCGCAGTCGTTGCGCTCGCAGGGTGCGCGCAGCAGCCGCAAAAGCAACAACAAGCACAGGCAACAACGCCATCGCGAGTCCAGGCGCAGTTCATGGCAGAGCCGCAAGTCGTGAACGGCGTGCCCATGGTGCCGACCGGCGAATTCGTCATCGTCGCTCCCGACCCGTCCGCCACCGGCTACAACGATCCTCTGATTCAACGCCGGCAGGCGCGCGCGGTCGTATCGCAGATCGGAAAACAGCCAGGATCGTCCGGCCAGTAACGGATTGCCGCCGCAGCGCCGCCATTGTGCCGGCGGCGTTTTTTTGATTGCACTGCGGCTTGCGCACAAGCATGAAATGCATGCCCGCCGTAAAATGGGCAGTCCCGCTTCTGCCCGTTTCCTGTGCTTCCACCGTGAGTGCGCCGCTCCGAAAAATCATCCACTGCGACTGCGATTGCTTCTATGCCGCCGTGGAGATGCGCGACGACCCGTCGCTGCGCGGACGTCCGCTCGCGGTCGGTGGCCGGCCCGACCAGCGCGGCGTGGTCGCCACCTGCAACTATGAAGCGCGCAAGTTCAGTGTGCGCTCGGCGATGTCGACCTCGCAGGCGCTGCAGCGCTGTCCCGACCTGATCGTGCTGCCGCCGGCAATGGACAAGTACCGCGCCGCGTCGAAGCAGATTCTCGCCATCTACCGCGACTACACCGCCCTGGTCGAACCGCTGTCGCTCGACGAAGCCTATCTCGACGTCACCGATTCGCCGCATTGCAGGAACAGCGCGACGCTGATCGCGCAGGAGATCCGCACGCGCATTGCCGACACGGTCGGCATCACCGCATCGGCCGGCATCGCACCCAACAAGTTCATCGCCAAGATCGCCAGCGACTGGAACAAGCCCAACGGCCAGTTCGTGGTCCGTCCGCAGGAGGTCGATGCCTTCGTCGCCGCGCTGCCGGTCGACAAGCTGTTCGGCGTGGGCAAGGTGACCGCGGCCAGGCTGAAAAAACTCGGCGCCTTCACTTGCGAAGATTTGCGCAGCTGGTCGATGCCGGAACTGCAGCACCACTTCGGCAAATTCGGCAGCAAGCTGCATGGCCTGTGCCGCGGCATCGACCGCCGCCAGGTCAGTCCCAGCCAGGAGCGCAAGTCGGTCAGCGTCGAGGAAACCTACGTCACCGATCTGCCCGACCTCGACGCCTGCCTGCGCGAACTGGAACCGCTGATCGACCTGCTGCGTCAGCGCGTGCGGCGCGCGGACGCCGAGCGTCATATCCGCAAACTCTTCGTCAAGATCCGCTTCGACAACTTTCGCCGCACCACTGCGGAATGCGTGAGCAGTGTGCTCGACGCATCGCTGTGCCGCAAACTGCTCGACACCGCGCATCAGCGCGCGGCGCGTCCGGTGCGCCTGCTCGGCGTCGGTGTGCGGCTGGAAGAAGACGAAGACGACGACAGCCAGCTCGGCCTGTTCGGCGCGGAAGAGGAGGTTTTGTCAAGCGCCGATGAGGCGTAATGAGGTGTAATCGCGACTGACTCGCCGCGCCTGCGCATGTAAAATGGCCCCCTTTTTTGAACGCTTAGGACCTGCCATCATGTGGTTCAAGAACCTCCAGATCTACCGTCTCACCGCGCCGTGGACACTGACATCCGAACAGCTGCAAGAGAAGCTCTCCGCACAGGCATTCGCCGCCTGTTCCAGCGGCGACATGCAGAGCGAGGGCTGGCTGTCGCCGCGCGACAATGACATGCTGGTCCACACCGTCAACCGCCAGTTGCTGCTGCAGCTCGGCACCGAAAAGAAGCTGCTGCCGTCGACCGTCATCAACCAGGTGACCAAGGCGCGCGCTGCCGAAATCGAAGAGCAGCAAGGCTTCAAGCCGGGCCGCAAGCAGATGAAGGAACTCAAGGAGCAGGTCACCGACGAACTGCTGCCGCGTGCCTTCAGCATCCGCCGCACCACCAACGTGTGGATCGATCCGGTCAACGGCTGGATGGTGGTCGACGCCGCCAGCCCGGCCAAGGCCGATGAAGTCTTCAAGCTGCTGCTCAAGTCGCTGGAGACGCTGCCCTTCGCGTCGCTGCGGACCGCGCTTTCCCCGTTGTCGGCGATGACCGACTGGCTCGCCGCCGACGAAGCGCCGGGCGGCTTTACCGTCGACCAGGACACCGAACTGCGCGCCACCGGTGAAGGCAAGGCCACCGTGCGCTACGTGCGCCACACTCTGGAACCGGAAGACGTGCGCCGCCACATCGCCGCCGGCAAGCAGTGCACGCGGCTGGCGATGACCTGGAGCGATCGCGTCTCGTTCGTGCTGACCGAATCGCTGGCGGTCAAGCGGGTCGCGCCGCTGGACGTGTTGAAGGAAAACACCGACTCGGCGATGCAGAACGAGGATGAGCGCTTCGATACCGATTTCGCGCTGATGACCGGCGAACTGGCGAAGCTGATGGCGGACCTGGTGGAAGCATTGGGCGGAGAAGAGCAGCAGCAGAAGAAGGCGGCTTGAAAAACGCCCGGCCTGCCCGGTGGGACAAAATGTCTCGCTCGGACCGAGCTGTGGTATTTTTTCGGGCATCCGATAACGAAGGCGCGAGGACGCATCTCATGACGGTTTTAGGCAGTGCATCATCGATGCCCGACGGCATCTCGGTTCGCCCTGCACAAAGCGGCGACAAACCCTTTCTTGAAACGCTCTATCATTCCGCGCGAGGCGATCTGGGCCTGATCCAGGGCGAAGCGGACATGGTGCAGAACGTGCGCGAACTGCAGTATCGGGTATTGCAGGAGGGGGCCGGCAACGAGTTCCCCAATGCCATGCATTTCGTGATCGAAAAAGTGGGCGAGCGGGTCGGCGGCCTGATCGTCGACTTCGGTCACAACGAAGTGCGCGTGGTCTATCTGGCGTTCATTCCGCAGGCACGCGGATTGGGATATGGACGAGCGGTCCTGCAAGGCGTCCAGAAAGCCGCGGCGACGGCGGGTTCCCCCGTGACGGTCACGGTGTGGCACAACAATCCGGATGCCAAGCGGCACTATCTGGCATTGGGATTCAAGGTGGAAGAGTCGACGGCGGTGGCGGACCGGATGGTGTGGTATCCGACGAGCGATGCCGGCCTGCGAACGTTCTGATAGGAGTGGCCGCCGTTATCACGGCAGACGCAGGAGCAAGCAGGACGCCGCGATTCAGTGGCCAGCCAAGTTGATTTGCGTAGGTTGGGGTGAGCCCTGCGAACCCCAACATTGGCCGTATGACGAACGCCGATGTTGGGGTTCCTTCGTCACCCCAACCTACTACTACTGTGATCAGTTGAAGATAATCTGAAAATACGCCTTGGCCGGGTCGCGGCTCAATGGCGCGATACGGCTCACCTGCAATTTCTCCAGTTTTCCCAGCGCGGGAAGCTCCAGCGCACACAGGCTGTCCACCAGCGGCGCGTTAGCAGGCGCAGTCAAAATGACGGAAAACGGCTCCCGCATATCGGGCGGATCGTCCGGAAACCGCGTGCCGGGATGGAGGCGCACGCTTTCCACCGTAAGACGCACGGAAGGACATGCTTCCGGCCTCACCTCGAAGGATTGCCCGACCAGAGCCTGGAAATGGTCTGCCTTGACGGCATTCAGCATGTTTTACTCCTGCAGCGCGAGATCGCTCTTGCGCATCAATCCTGAAATCTTGAAATCAAATCGGCGTGTGTCGAATCTCTTGGCACACGCCGAATCTGGAAATTCCCTCAACAAACGGTCAGGACGCTTATTGATGCGGCGGGAACAAGCCCTGCATCGCGATGGTGAAATTCAACGCGAGGAAGGGATTCATGACCGAAAAGGGCTGACTGCCGCCGGCAAGCGACAAGCCCTGGACGCTTTGCGGATTGGTCATCGTGTTCGACCAGATGGCTGCTCCACCGGGGCCGCGACCCGACGCAGACATATACGGATACTGGGCACTGGGCGCATTCTGATTATCCTCGGTGTTGCTCGACACAAGCATGTCGACCATCGCACTGGGAAGATTGTTCTGCGTCAGCGTGGCGGAAGGCGAACCGCCTTGCTGCCCTTGTACAAGCACTCCGAGCGGGCCTTGCCCGATGCCGACGGGCATTCGCCCCTGCAGATTCGGCAACATGAAGTTGGTTGACCCATTTCCTCCGAACCTGTTGCCGAGCAATGCGTACACCACGGTGTACTGGTTGACCTGCAGTGTCTGTCCCTGGCACGTCATCCAGTTGACAGGTGCGAAGTCAAAGCCGAAAGGCAAGATGGTGCCGACAAATGCTTCCATGCTTACTCCTTATGAGTATCGAAAAACAAGCAACAGAATGATTGCGCCAATTTACGGCCTTTGAGGGAAGAGGCCTTGCATGGCGATGCAGAAGTTCAACGCCAGGAACGGGTTCATGATGGAAAACCCCTGGCTCCCCCCCTCCAATCCCAGACCTTGAACGCTTTGCGGATTGGTCATCGTGTTCGACCAGATCGCAGCAGCGCCTGGCCCTACGCCGGAAGCCGCGAGATAGGGATATTGGGCGCTGGGGGCGTTCTGGTTGCCGGTGTTGTTACTTGACACCAGCATATTGACCGTGGCATTAGGAAGATTATTTTGGGTCAGCGTTACCGATGCCGCGCCGCCAACATCACCCTGCTCCAAAGTGCCGGCCGGTCCCTGGCCGACCCCAACCGGTAAACGTCCCTGCAGATTCGGCAATTTGAAAGTGGTCTGGCCGTCGCCGCCGAAAGTGACGCCCAACAGCGCAAACAAGGCATTGTATTGATTGATTGCGACTGTTTGCCCCTGACAGGTGGCCCAGTCAACCGGGGCGTAGCTGAAGCCAAACGGCAGAATGGTGCCCAAAAATACGTCCATGCGATCTCCTCCCTGGAAGAAAATGAAAGTTCCTGCTATCAGGAAAACAGGCCGACGGTGATCAGTGCATAGGCTGGCCTCGACCGAGTTCGAACGGTACAAGGCCTGTGCAGATAACTGAAGATAGTTCCGCTGAAAAAGATAAAAGCACTGCCGAAGACAAGCATTTACACCGCCTGAGGCCGATAGAGCCCTGTTATCATAAAAAAGTTGCTCAACGGCATGTTGTAGCCTAGCGTGTTACTGGAGGAAACGCCATCCCATGAACATGGCATGGCGTGAAAACAACAGACAGCGTCTAATGGTAATGCCTGGCGGTAAAACTCTTTTTGTTTATCTTATGCGAGCGCCGTCAGAGGCATGGGTTTTCGAATCGTTACACCGGCCATGCTTTTTTCATGCAAGGCATGCAGCATGGCGAAAGGCCATATCGATGAAGATTTGTTGACCTTCCACAATATTTTGTCGCCGAGAAATATCGTTCGCTGCATAATCCTATTCATCTTTCGCTTTTTCTGCCGCCAATGACTGGGAAGTTTCACTTCATATCAGGGCTGCCGCGTTCCGGTTCGACGCTGCTGTCGGCATTGCTGTTGCAAAATCCGCGTTTTCATGCCGGCATGACCAGTCCAGTCGGCGCATTATTTTCAGGAATGCTGAATCAGTTCAGCGCCGGCAGCGAATTCGGGGCAGTGATTACGAGGGAGCAGCGCCAGCGTCTTTCACGTGGTTTGTTCGAGACTTTTTATGCCGACCAGTCGGAGAAAGAGGTCGTTTTCGACACGAACCGACTCTGGTGCGCCAAGCTCCCTGCACTGCTCGACTTGTTTCCCGACGCGAAGATCATCGCCTGCGTACGCAACGTGGCGTGGATCATGGACAGCCTGGAACGGCTGTATCGCGCCAATCCCTACGAGAACACCAAACTATTCGCCGACGACAACGAACGCAACACCGTCACCAGCCGGGTCGAAACGCTGGCCCAACGCAACCGGCTGGTCGGTTTCGCGTGGGAGGCGCTGAAGGAAGCCTATTACGGCGAACAAGCGAAATCGATGCTGGTGATCGAATACGACCTGCTGACGCAGTCGCCGGAACAGGTATTGCGGCTGGTGTACGACTTCATCGGAGAACCCTGGTTCGAGCACGATTTCGAGAATGTCGAATACGACGCTCCAGAGTTCGATCAAGCGTTGGGGTTATCCGGTTTACATCGGGTGCGGCGCAAAGTAGGCGTGGAAGCGCGTCGCACTATTCTGCCGCCGGACCTGTTCCAGCAATATGCAACGCTGTCGTTCTGGAAGGATGGTGCTGGGAGCGCTGCACATGTGATCCGCGTACAACCGAAACCAGAATAAACAAAACAGCCGCCGATTACGGCCTGCGAAGGAGGCAAAAATGATCCGCTTTTTCAACCAAGGCAAACGGAACAAAAAAGCAACGGTATCCGCGCCCGGCAGGCCCCATGGCACAGGCGCCAAAGCAGCCTCTTCCCCGCCCCTCCTGCTCATGCCGCTGGAACCGCGATTGATGTTCGACGGCGCCGTAGTCGCTACCGGTGCCGAGGCGGCACATGCAACCGATCACTCCGATGTCAATGTGGTAACAACACCGCCTGCCGTCGAAAGCAGCGTCGGCGCACGCAATGTACTGTTCGTGGATTCGCGTGTGAAAGATGCGGATTCGCTGACGAAGGATGTTGCGGCCGGCACTGAAATCGTCTACCTGAAATCCAACGCCGATGGTCTGCAGCAGATTGCCGACTATCTTGACGCGCATCAGGGTGCTGCTTCCGCACAGATCATTGCGCACGGCAACGCCGGCGACATGTGGCTGGGGAATACCTACCTGTCGGCCGAGAACCTGCAGCAGCACGCGGCCGAATTGCAAAAGATCGGCAGCGATCTGAAGGACGGCGGAGACATCCTGCTGTTCGCCTGCAACACGGCGGCAGGCGACCGGGGCATGACATTCGTCGATTCGTTCGCCCAGTTGACCGGCCGCGACGTGGCGGCCTCGAACGACCGCACCGGACTCAACAGCGACTGGAACCTGGAAATCACGACCGGACAGATCGATGCCGCTCCGGTATTGTCCGCGACGTCGGAAGCAGCATATGCACACGATCTTGCGACGATCACCGTCACCAGCAATGCGGACACTGGCGCCGGTTCGCTGCGGCAGGCCATCACCGATGCCAACGGCGGCGATACGATCACGTTCAATGCAGGCATGACGGTCTCGCTCACTTCGGGCGAACTTGCAATCTCCAAGAACCTCACCATCGACGGGGATCTCGACGACAACGGTACTGCGGATGTCACCATCGACGCCGGCTATCAGAGCCGCGTCATGCATATCACTGCCGGCACCGTCACCCTGGATGGCCTCACCATTCAACACGGCTTGTTGTCCGGGGCAGGCGCAAACAAAGGCCAGGCAGGAGGATCGTCGTTCGGCGCCGGCATCAGCAACGCCGGCACTCTGACGCTCAAGGATGTGACGGTCACCAACAACTATGCAACCGGCGGCGGCGGCGCGGTTCCCACCGGCGCTTATGCCGGCGGCGGCGGCCCCGGC
>CBIHRJ010000065.1:0-29319 GCA_966212445.1 uncultured Noviherbaspirillum sp.
CGATGTCGGCCGACGAGCGCCAGCAGCGACTGGCTGGCTGGCGGCGCGCCGTACAGCGGGCACAACATTGGCTGGAATGACGGGCGTCGACTTGCGTTGACCGGCTGGCAGCGTATTTGACGTGGTGTGAGTCCAACAGCGCTTACATCTACTCACAACTGACCCATGGGTTAGTTGCTATACTTCCACAATGCTTAAACAACGTACCGTCAAACAGCTTGTCAAGACCGTCGGTGTCGGACTCCATTCCGGCACCAAGGTCGAACTCACCCTGCGTCCGGCTGCGCCCGATACGGGTATCGTTTTCCGCCGCGTCGACCTCGACCCGCCGGTCGACCTGCCCGCCAGCGCCACCGGTGTTGGCGATACGCGCATGGCTTCAGTGCTGGACAAGGACGGTGCAAGAGTATCGACGGTAGAACATCTGATGTCGGCTTGCGCCGGACTCGGCATCGACAACCTGTATGTCGACGTCACCGCCGAAGAAATCCCCATCATGGATGGCTCGGCGGCTTCTTTCGTTTTCCTGCTGCAGCAGGCCGGTTTGCAGGAGCAGAACGCTCCCAAGAAGTTCATTCGCATCAAGAAACCGGTCGAAATCCGTGAAGGCAAGGGTGCACAGGAAAAGTGGGCAAGACTTGAACCCTGCAACGGATTCAAGCTGAAGTTTTTCATCGAATTCAACCATCCGGCGGTGGATAGCACCGGTCAGACCGCCGAAGTCGATTTCGAAGTCGAATCCTATGTGAAGGAAATCGCGCGCGCCCGCACCTTCGGTTTCATGCACGAGGTTGAAATGTTGCGCGGCATAGGCTTGATCCAGGGCGGTTCGCTGGAAAACGCCATCGTAATGGATGAATACCGCATCCTGAACCCGGACGGCCTGCGTTATGAAAACGAATTCGTCCGGCACAAGATCCTCGATGCGATCGGCGACTTGTACCTGATCGGGCATCCCTTGCTGGCCAGCTACGTCGCGCATAAGTCGGGCCATACACTCAACAACCTGCTGCTGCGCGAGCTGCTGGCGCAACCGGACACGTACGAGATCGTGAGCTTCGAATCCATCGAAGGCGCGCCGCGCAGCTACGCGCGGCAAGCCGGACAGGAGTGGGCGCTCAGCTGATTCCGGTGCGCCGAATACCCCTACCTTGCCGCGCGATGCCGTTTGAGCATCGTATCCAGTGCGGCTTTCAATGCCTGATTGCGCGGCGAATCGTCCAGCGTCTGGTTCAGTGACGCAAGCGCCGAAATCGCTTTGGCCGGCAATACAAGCTGTTTTGGCTTCTGTTGCTTTTCAGCAATGTTTCCAACTTGCACTTTCAGGCGTATTGCGTTAACCTGCCATCCACGCCTGAGCAATCCGTCTTGCAGTTTTGGTAACTGCTGCTTGAGCTTTGACGCGAAGGCCGCGCTTGGCGCAGCCAGCACCAGTTGGCCGTTTTCGAACTGAAGAACGGAACAGGCATCGAAGAGGGCGGGAAGTACCCCGCTGCAATCCTGCTGCAACGCAGCCAACCGTGTTACGGCCGGCAAGATCGCAGCCATCTTGTCGTTGGCACGAAGAAAATCCGTAACGCCGCGCGAAGTCTGTGCGGAGCGTGCAGACCGTCCGCCAGGATGAACAGAGAGAAATGAGGACGAGCGCATCATGCTCCAACCTTATCACAGCTCATTCCGGCCAGACGATTCGGAGGAGAAGTAATGCAAATAATCCTGTTGCACCCGCGCTTCAGCGCCAAGACGCTTACGCTGACGCGCTGGCACCTGGTGTTTCTGGCATTCTTTTTCCTTTTCTCGGTTGTCACTGTCGCTTCCTTCCTGTACTACCTTACCTTCAGTCATGCTGCCGACATGGACATTCCGCTGGTGCGCGAAGTCGTTGCGGCTGCCACCCAGGACGATACCAGCCGCCAGGAAAAATTCATGAAGGAAAACCTTGCCGCGATGGCGACCCGCCTCGGCGAGATGCAGGCGCAACTGATGCGGCTGGATGCGCTCGGCGAACGCGTGCAGGGTCTCGCGGGGGTCAAACCGCAGGAATTCAACTTCAAGGAGTTGCCGGGCCGCGGCGGCGCCGCCCCTTCTTCTGCCAACGACCAGCCGCTCAGCATGTCCGAATTCCGGCGCACACTCGAAGTCATGGCAAAGGGCGTCGAGCGTCGGGCCGACTACCTGAACGTGGTCGAAAGCGCGCTCATGACGCACAGGATCAAGTCCAGGCTGTTGCCCACGACCCAGCCGGTCAACGTCAGTTACAACGCCTCCGGATTCGGCTGGCGGCTTGACCCGTTTACCGGCCGCAATGCATTTCATGAAGGGATCGACTTCGCCGCGACCGTTGGCACGCCCATCGTTGCCGCTGCCGGCGGCGTCGTGATCGCCGCGGAATTCCATTACCAGTACGGCAACATGATCGAAATCGATCACGGAAACGACATGGTGACGCGTTACGCGCATGCATCGCGTCTGTTGGCCAAGGTCGGTGACATCGTCAGACGCGGGCAGCATATTGCCGATGTCGGCTCCACCGGCCGTTCAACCGGGCCGCACCTGCACTTCGAGGTGCGGGTGAAAGGTGTTGCGCAGGATCCGCACAAATTCCTGTCGGCAGGCGCCAACCAGGCAAAAATTGCAGCGCTCACTGCTCGCTGAACGCGAAGGCTATTGTTTCCCCCGATTTGACCCCCATCTGTTTGTCATGTCCGCGAGCGGCAGAATGTTCCGGTAGTCTGAGTCCGCGCAAGCATTTTGTCCTGTAACACCTGCGCGTCGCAGAGTGCTATGGCGTGCGTGATAAAATCCGCAATTTACCCAAAGTCCGGTCTCCGCATGTTCTGCGGTGCCATTATCAGAATTCAAGCATGTCATTACTGACCCAGATTTTCGGCAGCCGCAACCAGCGGCTGATCAAGCAATACCAAAAGACCGTCCGCGAAATCAATGCGCTCGAACCGGCAATGGAAAAGCTGTCCGATGCCGAACTTCAGGCGAAGACGCCGGAATTCAAGGAGCGCATCGCCAAGGGTGCCAAGCTGGACGATATCCTGCCGGAAGCTTTTGCCGTGTGCCGCGAAGCGAGCAGGCGCGTGCTGAAGATGCGCCACTTCGACGTCCAACTCATTGGCGGCATGGTCCTTCACTACGGCAAGATCGCGGAAATGGGTACCGGCGAAGGCAAGACGCTGATGGCGACCCTCGCGGCCTACCTGAATGCACTGTCCGGCAAGGGCGTGCACGTCGTGACCGTCAACGACTACCTGGCGCAGCGCGATGCGGAATGGATGGGCAGGCTGTATGGCTGGCTAGGGTTGACTACCGGCGTCAACCTGTCGCAGATGGCGCATGACGTCAAGCAGACCGCCTACGCGTCCGATATCACCTACGGCACCAACAACGAATTCGGCTTTGACTACCTGCGCGACAACATGGTGTACGACACCGGCGATCGGGTGCAGCGCGGTCTCAATTTCGCGATCGTCGATGAAGTGGACTCGATCCTGATCGACGAGGCGAGAACGCCGCTGATCATTTCCGGCCAGGCTGAAGATCACACCGATCTCTATGTCAAGATCAACGAAGTGCCGCCGCTGCTGACGCTGCAGGTCGGCGAGGAAACGCCGGACGGCAAGGGCAAGATCGAAGTGCCCGGCGACTACACCAAGGATGAGAAATCGCACCAGGTGCTCCTGACCGAAGCCGGCCACGAGAAGGCCGAACAGATCCTGACCCGCATGGGCCTGCTGCCGGAAGGCGCGTCGCTGTACGACGCCGCCAACATTACGCTGATCCACCACCTGTACGCAGCGCTGCGCGCACACACGCTGTACCACAAGGACCAGCATTACGTCGTGCAGAACGGCGAAGTCGTGATCGTCGACGAATTCACCGGCCGCCTGATGACGGGCCGCCGCTGGTCCGACGGCCTGCACCAGGCGGTGGAAGCCAAGGAACGCGTCAAGATCCAGAACGAAAACCAGACGCTGGCGTCGATCACCTTCCAGAACTACTTCCGCATGTACGGCAAGCTGGCCGGCATGACCGGCACCGCCGATACCGAAGCCTACGAGTTCCAGGAAATCTACGGCCTTGAAACCGTCGTCATTCCTCCGAACCGCCCCAGCCAGCGCAAGGACCGCCAGGACCAGGTGTACAAGAGCGCGCAAGAGAAGTACAACGCGATGCTCATCGACATCCAGGATTGCTACGAGCGCGGCCAGCCGGTGCTGGTCGGCACCACCTCGATCGAGAATTCAGAACTGCTGTCGGGCATCCTGAACAAGGCCAAGCTGCCGCACAACGTGCTGAACGCCAAGCAGCATGCGCGTGAGGCGGAGATCATTGCCCAAGCCGGCCGTCCGAAGATGATCACCATCGCCACCAACATGGCTGGCCGTGGTACGGACATTGTCCTGGGGGGCAATGTCGAGAAACAGATCCAGATCATCGAAGCCGATCCCAACCTGAGCGACGCCGAGAAACAGCAGCAGGCGCAGAAGCTACGCGACGAATGGCAATCGCTGCACGATCACGTGGTAGCGCAAGGCGGCCTGCATATCATCGGCACCGAGCGTCATGAGTCGCGGCGCGTCGACAACCAGCTGCGCGGACGCTCTGGCCGCCAGGGCGACCCCGGCTCGTCGCGTTTCTACCTGTCGCTTGACGACCCCCTGCTGCGCATCTTTGCCGGCGATCGCGTGCGCGCGATCATGGATCGTCTCAAGATGCCGGAAGGCGAACCGATCGAAGCCGGCATCGTCAGCCGTTCCATCGAATCCGCGCAGCGCAAGGTCGAGGCCCGCAACTTCGACATCCGCAAGCAGCTGCTCGAATACGACGACGTCGCCAACGACCAGCGCAAGGTGATCTACCAGCAACGCAACGAGCTGCTGGAATCGCAGGACATGTCGGAACTGATCACGTCGCTGCGCCAGGGCTTTTTCACCGACCTGTTCCGCACCTACGTGCCGGCGGAATCGATGGAAGAGCAGTGGGATGTCAAAGGGCTGGAAAAGAACCTGGCCGATGAATGGCAGCTCGACGTGCCGTTGTCGCAGATGCTGGAAGCCGAGCCTGACCTGACCGACGAAGACCTGCTCGGACGCGTGCTGAAGGCGGCGGACGATGCCTATGAAGCCAAGGTCGCGGTCATCGGCAAGGAAGCGTTCGGCGGTTTCGAACGCAGCGTGATGTTGCAGAGCATCGATACTCACTGGCGCGAGCACCTGGCGGCGCTGGATCATCTGCGCCAGGGGATTCACCTGCGCGGTTACGCGCAGAAAAACCCGAAACAGGAATACAAGCGCGAGGCCTTCGAACTGTTCGGCCAGATGCTGGAACTGATCAAGAACGAAGTGGTGCGGATCGTGATGACTGTGCGTATCCAGTCGCGCGAAGAAGTCGATGCCGCCGAGGAGCAGCTGGCGCAATCGCATGTCGAAAACGTTCACTACCAGCATGCCGACTTCAATCCGAACGCGGCGCCGGAAGACTTGCTCGCCCCGACCGCCGAAGCCGGCGACGGCCGGCAGCAGCCGATGGTGAACGCAGTACCCAAGGTTGGCCGGAACGACCCCTGCCCTTGCGGCAGCGGCAAGAAGTACAAGCAGTGTCACGGCAAGCTTGCGTGACATGGCAGGCAAGCCAAAGCGGAAGGGCAGGGTGACCTGCCCTTTTTTCATTTCGGAGCGCCTTGAAAATCCCGCCTTGAGGCCGCCTCGCAAGCGGCCGCACCTTCCGGCGCGATCCGATTACAATATCGCTCTTCTTCCCTCGTTCCCAGGCAACAGAATCTTATGGCCGTCAATCTTCCTCTTCCCGTCGCCGCCAACCTGAAACCCGTCGCCGGCATCGAGCTCGGTTATGCCGAGGCCGGTGTGCGCAAAGCCAACCGCAAGGACTTGCTGGTGATGAAACTTGCGCCGAGCGCCACGGTGGCCGGCGTGTTTACGCAAAACCGTTTCTGCGCGGCGCCGGTGCAGGTATGCAAGGCACACCTGGAAGGCTTGCGCATGTCGGGCGCGCCGATTCGCGCACTGCTGATCAATACCGGCAATGCGAACGCGGGAACGGGAGATGCGGGATTGGCGCATGCCAACGCCACCTGTACGGCACTCGCGGATCTGCTCGAATGCGAACCGTCGCAGGTGCTGCCGTTCTCGACCGGCGTGATCCTGGAGCCGCTGCCGGTGGATCGCATCAAGGCCGGATTGCCGGCGGCGATCGCCAATCTCAAGGAAGACAACTGGTACAACGCCGCCGAATCGATCATGACCACCGATACGCAGCCGAAAGCGGCGTCGCGCACCGTGACGATCAGTGGCAAGACAGTCACGCTGACCGGCATCAGCAAGGGCGCGGGCATGATCAAGCCGAACATGGCAACCATGCTCGGCTTCCTTGCGTTCGATGCGAAGCTTGCGCAGCCGGTGCTGGAACACATGGTGAAGGAGGCGGCGGACAAGTCGTTCAATTGCATTACGATCGACGGTGACACGTCGACCAATGATTCCTTCATGCTGATCGCCACCGGCGCCGGTCAACTCGAAGTCAACGAGATCGGTTCGCCGGAATATGCAGCGCTGTCGGCTGCGGTCACGTCGCTGTCGCAGGAACTGGCGCAGATGATCGTGCGCGACGGCGAAGGCGCGACCAAGTTCATGACCATCACGGTGGAAGAGGGCGCGAGCGTCGACGAATGCCGCAAGATCGCTTATTCGATCGGCCACTCGCCGCTGGTGAAGACTGCCTTCTATGCGTCCGATCCCAACCTCGGCCGCATCCTCGCGGCAATCGGCTATGCCGGCGTCGACGATCTCGACGTAAGCAAGCTGAACCTGTATCTCGACGATGTATGGGTTGCAAAGAATGGCGGCCGCAATCCGGACTACAAGGAAGAAGACGGCCAGCGCGTGATGAAGCAGAGCGAAATCACGATCCGTGTCAAGCTCGCGCGCGGCGCTGCGGCTGCCACTATCTGGACGTGCGATCTCTCGCACGATTACGTCAGCATCAACGCCGATTATCGCTCCTGACATGACCCAGCTCGACCAGTTTCTCACGCGGGCCGAAACGCTGCTGGCACGGCTTGAGGCGGTGCTGCCGCAAGCCAGTCCGGCGCCCGACTGGAATGCCGGCCCCGCCTTCCGCTGGCGCAAGCGCGGCAAGGACAGCAGCGGCTACCTGCAGCCGGTTGTCCACGTCGCCCGCATTTCCCTGTCCGACCTGCACAATATCGAACCGCAAAAACAGCAGATCGACCAGAACACGCAACAGTTCGTGCAAGGCCGTCCGGCCAACAACGTACTGCTGACCGGCGCACGCGGCACCGGCAAGTCCTCGCTGATCAAGGCATGCCTGAACCAGTATGCGTCGCAAGGTTTGCGGTTGATCGAAGTCGACAAGGATGACCTGCACGACCTGCCCGATATCGTCGACCTGGTTGCCGGGCGGCCCGAACGATTTGTCATCTTCTGCGACGACCTGTCTTTCGAAGAAGGCGAGAGCGGATACAAGGCGCTGAAGGTGGCACTCGATGGCAGCGTCTCCGCGCAGTCGGACAACGTGCTGATCTACGCCACTTCCAATCGCCGTCATCTGATGCCGGAGCGCATGTCGGATAACGCGACCTACGTGCATACCGAAGACGGCGACCTGCATCCGGGCGAGACGGTCGAAGAAAAAATTTCCCTCTCGGAGCGTTTCGGCTTGTGGGTGTCGTTTTATCCGTTCAAGCAAGCCGATTACCTCGATATCGTTGCGCATTGGCTGCGCCACTTCGGCTGCAATGCGCAGCAGATTGAGGAGGCGCGCGCTGACGCCTTGCGCTGGGCGCTGCAGCGCGGGTCGCGTTCCGGACGCGTCGCGTGGCAGTTTGCCAAGGACTACGCCGGCAAGAGCGCGCCATAATGTCGCTACCCGCCACTGCTCCCATTGATGTCGCCGTCGGTATCCTGATGAAACCGAACGGCGATGTCCTGCTAGGCCAGCGGCCTGAGGGAAAGCCGTATGCCGGCTACTGGGAATTCCCGGGCGGCAAAGTCGAGGCGGATGAATCGATTCTCGATGCGCTCAAGCGCGAGTTCGTCGAGGAGCTCGGCATACAGGTTCTCTCGGCCGAGCCCTGGTGCGGGGTAGAGCATGTCTACCCGCATGCACATGTACGGCTGCATTTCTACATCAGCCGAGCATGGCAGGGCGAGCCGCAAAGCCTGGAAGGGCAGGCGTTCGCCTGGCAGGGCAGCGTGGGCGTCGAACCGCTTCTGCCGGCGACGATCCCGCTGATTGAATGGCTGGACAAGATGCGATATTCGCCGGCTTAGTGCGACTACCACTTGCTCCTTCGCTGGCTGTATTTTTGTGAATACAGTGTACATAAAAAAATACATGATTTTATGTATTTGTTTTTAAAGAATTTTTTCATTTTTCCTGCTTCCTTTAGGCACCACTGTATCATTTCTTGTACAGACTTGGTTCCTGCATCCTTGGCCTGATCTGCGCTAAGTCATTGAATTCACGGTTGTTTTTGCACTGGCATGCGGCTTGCTGAATAGCCTGGAAATGTCGTTGCCCGCAAGCGGCGGCGCGAAAACATGAATTCAAGAGAGAGACGCATGCAAGGAGCCGATCACGCCGGAGCAGTGCTTAACATCGACCTGGACGCGATAGGCGCGAATTATCGCCTGTTGCGTTCGCGTGTCGGCAAGGCAGCATGCGCAGCAGTGCTCAAGGCAGATGCGTACGGACTCGGTGCCGCGCGCGTTGCCCCCATTCTGGCCGCCGAAGGCTGCCGCCATTTCTTCGTGGCTCATCTCGACGAGGGTATTGCGCTGCGCAAGCACCTGCCCGCGGCGCTTGACATCTTCGTGCTGCACGGCCCGCCGGTCGCAACAGAAAAAGAATTCGTCCGTCACGGTTTGATCCCGGTACTGAACAGCGCCGAGCAGATTGCCGGCTGGCGGCGTGCAGCACAGGAACTGGACCGCCGGCTTCCTGCCATCGTTCAGATCGACACCGGGATGTCCCGGCTCGGCCTGTCGACGACGGAGGTGGATGCATGGGCAAGCGATCCCGATCATCTGCGCGGTATCGCACTACGCTACCTGATGAGCCACCTCGCTTGTGCCGAACATTCCGACCATGCGTTGAACCGTGCCCAACGGAAGGCCTTCGACGCGGTTCGCAGCCGCTTGCCTCGTTGCGCGGGAAGTCTCGCAAACTCGTCCGGCATCTTCCTCGGCGCCGATTTTCATTACGACCTGGTGCGTCCCGGCGCAGCCCTGTATGGCATTGCGCCGGTCGGCGGCGCGGAAAATCCGATGCGCCCGGTTGTCCGCCTGCAGGCAAAAATCATCCAGACACGCAGCATCGCCGCGGGTGACTGCGTCGGCTACGGCGCCACCTACCGTGCCGCGGCGCAGCGCCGCCTTGCCACCGTATCGGTCGGCTATGCGGATGGCTGGCTGCGCAGTTTCAGCAATCGCGGTTGTGCATTGATCGGCGGCATACGTGCGCCGATCGTCGGAACAGTCTCGATGGACACCTGTACCCTCGATGTCACGGATGTCAAGCCAGAGTCCCTGTTCCCGGGCGCGCCGGTCGACCTGATATGCACAGAACAACCGGTCGATGCTGTCGCAGCGCTCGCCGGCACCATCGGCTACGAAATCCTGACCTCTCTCGGCAAGCGCTATCACAGGGAATACCATTCCCGCGCGGCGGCCGGGGCGAGCGCCCACGAGGCGCAACGTATGACTGAAGTAAGCATCTGACCATCCACAAGGAATCATCGTGAAAATCATCGTACTCGGCAGCGGCGTCATCGGCACAACAACAGCTTATTACCTGGCCCAGGCCGGACACGAGGTGACCGTCGTCGACCGCCAGGATGGAGCCGGGCTGGAAACCAGCTTTGCCAATGCAGGCGAAGTGTCCCCCGGCTACTCGGCGCCATGGGCGGCACCCGGCATCCCGCTCAAGGCAATGAAATGGCTGCTGATGCGCCACAGCCCGCTGGTGATCCGGCCGGGCTTCGATGCCGACATGTGGCGCTGGGTGTTCCAGATGCTGATGAACTGCACAGCCGCGCGCTACGAAACCAACAAGGGGCGCATGGTGCGCCTGGCCGAGTACAGCCGCGATTGCCTGATCGCCTTGCGGGCGGCAACCGGCATCAGCTACGACGAACGTACGCAAGGCACGCTGCAGCTGTTTCGCACGCAAAAGCAGCTCGACGCGGCCGCCCAGGACATCGCGGTGCTCGAGCGTTACGGCGTGCCCTACCAGTTGCTGGATCCGGCCGGCTGCATCGAAGCAGAGCCGGCCCTTGCGCACGTGCAGGGAAAGTTCATCGGTGCGCTACGCCTGCCTAACGATGAAACCGGCGACTGCTTCAAATTCACGCAGCAACTCGCTGCATTGGCGGAGCAGGCTGGCGTCAGGTTCAAGTACGGGGTGTCAATCCAGCAACTGGAGAGCGACAGCAAGAAAATCACCTCTGTACGGACGTCGACCGGCACCCTGAAGGCGGACAGTTATGTGCTCGCCCTCGGCAGCTACTCACCGCTGCTGCTGCGCGGCCTCGGCATCCGCATTCCTGTTTATCCCATCAAGGGCTATTCGATCACTGTGCCGATCTACGACGCTGCATGCGCGCCGGAATCGACGATCATGGATGAAACCTACAAGGTTGCCATCACCCGTCTCGGCGATCGCATCCGCGTAGGCGGCACAGCCGAAATTGCCGGTTACGATCTGACGCTGCGCAACGCTCGCCGGGAGACTCTCGAACATTCGGTGGTCGACCTGTTCCCGCGCGGCGGGGATGTCGGCCGCGCCGAGTTCTGGGCCGGCCTGCGCCCCATGACACCCGATGGCACGCCCGTCGTGGGGCCAACCCCATACCGCAACCTTTTCCTCAATACAGGTCACGGTACGTTGGGCTGGACCATGGCCTGCGGTTCCGGGCGACTGCTGGCCGACCTGGTATCCGGCAGGCGCCCGGAAATCGACACTGAAGGTCTGTTCATGGAGCGCTATGGTCGGGCTTTGCACCCGGTCGCGGCTCCGCGCGAGGTGCGTGCATGAACCCGCGTGCCATGGAAGGGGGCGGGATCCACGAATTCATTTTCGGCGATCCGCAAATGCACACCAGATTTTCCGTGGCCATCGAACTGCTGGCGCGTATCGTGATTGCCAATCCCAAGCCGTTGACGACGGCCGCGCTGGCGGAAGCCGTTGCACAACCTGTGCGCATAGTGCGCCCGTTGCTGGCGGCGCTGCATGAGGCAGGCTTGGTGCGACTGCAGGAAAATTCCCGGGACGCCTGGGCCTGTCCGGCATCGTTGGGAACCGTCACGCTGGCCGACGTCTTCCGTTGTGTCACCGACACCGCACCACGGAGGAAGAAGTGCTATGCCCAGGTTGCCGATGATGTGCGTTCCTCGGCCAGGCAAAGCGTCGACCTGCTGTTGATGCAGGCGACAATGGCAATCAACCAGGTAGTACTGCGGCACCTGCAGGATTTCGACCTCGGCCGCCTCAAGGCGATCGGAACCTCGTCATCCTCTTTGCGGGACTTCGAAGCCAGCACCCGATCCTACGTCGCCGAGCCGGCATAAGTCCTGTTGTCGGGTTCGGCGGTCGGAGGTAAAGTCGCAGTGATGAGCAGTAACAGCAAGCTGATCCTGTTACCCTGACTACCGAGCCCCCGAAGACCCTGACCCATGCGGATAGACGTCCAGTTTGCCGACCGCGTCGGCATCGCACATGAAATCCTTGCCGTCCTGGCGCGCCGCAACCTGAACGTCGTGGCGGTCGAAGTCGATTCTTCCGATGTTTTCATCGACATCCCCGGATTGGATGAAAGCGGGTTCCCGCCATTGCGTGACGACGTCATGCGTGTGTCCGGAGTATTGGCGGTGAAAGCAGTCGACGTGCTGCCCGGCGCCCGCCGGCGTCTGCACCTCGATACCCTGATGGCGGTAATGGCCGACCCGGTGATGGCAGTCGATGCCGAGGGAAGACTGGTTGCCGCCAATGCCGCGGCGGCGGCAGTCGCTCACCTGGACGAGAGCGAACTGCATGGAAAGACCCTGCGGGAACTGTTCGGCGAAACCGGCTTGCAGGATGAGTTGCTGGACACAGCATTCCATGTGCAGCCGCGTGAAGTGCGCCTGTATGGCGAACCTTTCCTGCTCGAAGTGACCCCAGTATCGGAGCCGGTCGATTCGGCGCTGGGGCAGACAGTGGGCGGCGTGCTTACCTTGCATGCTCCGCGCCGTCTAGGCGGGCGACTTCATGCCTTGCAGCACTCCGGCGGCGGTTTCGACGCCATCATAGGCGAGTCGGAATCCATTCGTGCACTGAAGGCGCGTGCCGCGCGCGTTGCCGTCGTCGACGCACCCTTGTTGATTGCGGGAGAAACCGGCACCGGCAAGGAACTCGTGGCGCAAGCATGCCATGCCGCCAGCCCGCGTTGCAATTCACCCTTTCTCGCGCTGAACTGTGCCGCGCTGCCCGAGAGTCTGGCCGAGAGCGAGCTGTTCGGTTACATGCCGGGCGCGTTCACCGGGGCGCAGCGCGGCGGCAAGCCGGGCCTGATTGAAATGGCGGAAGGGGGGACGGTTTTTCTCGACGAAATCGGGGAGATGTCGCTCTACCTGCAGGCCAAACTGTTGCGCTTCCTGAACGACGGTCAGTTCCGCCGCATCGGGAGCGACCGGGAAATCAAGGTGAACGTCCGCATCATCAGTGCGACCCATCGCAACCTGCGCAAGATGGTCGCAAACGGCAGCTTCCGGGAAGACCTGTTTTATCGACTGAATGTATTGCAGCTCGAAGTGCCGGCATTGCGCGAACGCCCCGATGACATTCTGTTGCTTGCGAGATGCTTCATCGAACGCGCCTGCGCCCAGGCTCAAAAGCCGATTTGCCGGCTGAGCGCGCAAGCCTGCGCCGCGCTGGTCGCCAACGACTGGCCGGGCAACGTTCGGCAGTTGCAGAACGTTGTTTTCCGGGCAATCACGATGACCGACAAGCGTATTCTCGACGCATCCGATTTCGACCTCGCCGAAGGCATCGGAGCGGCCGCGCCGGTGAGGGCAGAGACAGGCGCGGAAGACTGGGAGGCATCGGTGGCGGGCTTTGAGCGTGCGCTGCTCCAGCGGCTGTATCCGCAGTACCCCTCCAGCCGCAAACTGGCGGCACGCCTGAAGACCTCGCACTCGATGATCGCCAACAAGCTGCGAAAGTACGATATTCCCGGCTCGGCGCAGTAGTTTTGATCCGGGTTCCGGCGGAAGGACTTTTACTGACGTGGAGCGCTATCGTCGTCCAGTTCATCAGGCGGGGTTACGGCGGGAATCGCGTACTTCTCTTCCGCCCACGCACCCAGATCGATCTGTTTGCAACGCTCGGAGCAGAAGGGACGAAACCTGTTCTGCTCGGTCCACTCGACCTTTTTGCCGCAGGTCGGGCAATCAACAACGGTCACCATGCGATGAATCCTAGAAATTACACAGGGTCAGTTCGAACGGGACATCCTTGTCGTAAGACCTCGGTTTCATGTCGCCGTCCTGCGCAGTAAAGCGTACCCACAGCATATACTTGTTTGCCGAAATTTCAGGAATGGCGCCAAGTGCGTCATCGATGGTCAGGCGCAGCATCTGATATGTTTTGCCTTGCAACATTTGCTGGTAGCTGCCGGCCTGCGCGATCGTCTTGCTAGAACGCCCGGATTCCCGCAGCAGGCGCAGCACTACGCTGATTGCATCGAACAGCGGCGCCAACGGCGCAAACCAACCTGAAATATCCCTGAAGCGTTGCTCAGGCGTGTCGTGCTGCCAGGCAAAGTACGACGGCAGATCAAATTCACAGGCGCCCCCGGGGATGATGGTGCGTCCCCGGATACTCATCAGCCACTCGTTGTCCCGGATGTTCTGGCCGGTTTTTCCCTGTGACGCCATCAGGGCCGCACTGCTGCGGTCGACGTCGGACAGGACTTCGTTCAGGCGCTCGGACATGACATTGGGATTCGACTTGAATCCGAGCAGGGTCTGCTTCTGGCGCTCCAGTTCCTGCAGCAGGTCCGACTTCAGGTCGGCGCGGCCGGCGACTTCGAGCATCTCGAAGATGGTCGACAACGCAATATGGTGCTGCTGCGGATGCGGCTGATGCAAAAAAAAGATGAATTTTTCGTACAGATCTTCCAGCCGCAGCAGCGTGCGAATACGCTCATTGAATGGGTATTCGTAGGTGATCAAAATGGCGTCCCTTTAGCGGTAAAGGTGGTGCTGGAAATAATTACGTGATTCTGACCGAAGCAATGAAAAATTACAAATCGCGTCCACAAGCGCGGCGCTGCACAGGAGGAGTCCGCTCCCCACGTGCTCCTCATTTGTTCGCAGCTGCCAGCGCGAGATACGCTGCATGCAGCCGGTCGACCTGCGGCACCAGTGTCGGCACGTCGCCGTCATTGTCGATGACGTCATCGGCGGCCGCCAGACGTTCGGCACGGCTGGCTTGCGTCGCCATGATCGCGCGAACTTGCGCCTCCGGCAGGCTGCTGCGGCTGACGACCCGGGTTATCTGCGTCTGCTCCGAGCAATCGACGACCAGCACTCGCGACACGCGTTGCCGCCAGGAGCCCGACTCGACCAGCAGCGGGACGACGAACATCAGGTACGCACCCTCTGCACATTCCGCAGCACGCTCGGTTTCAACCCTGATCAGCGGATGCAGGATGGCTTCCAGGCGGGCCTTGGCCGCAGATTCGGCAAAAACATGATCGCGCATGCGCGTCCTGTTCATCGCGCCGTTGGCCATCAGGAAGGATTCGCCGAACTGTTCACGAATGGCTTGAATGGCCGCCCCTTCTGGCCCGGTCAAACGGTGTGCAATTTCGTCGGTATCGATAATCGCAGCGCCGCGCGCTGAAAACATGTCGGCCACGGTGGATTTTCCGCTGCCAATACCGCCGGTCAGTCCAACCGAAAATCTGCGTTTAACCGCTTCAGTCATGCTAGATCGCAACGCCGAGATAGGCCTCGACAAGCTGTTTTCCGTAAAACAAGGCAATCAGCCCTGCCGCAGCCAGGTAGGGGCCGAACGGAATCGGGTTGTTGCGGCCATGCTTTGCAAACACGATCAGGGAAATGCCGACGATAGCACCGACCAGCGACGAGAGCAGGATAATCACCGGCAGCATTTTCCACCCCAGCCATGCGCCCAGCGCCGCGAGCAGCTTGAAGTCTCCGTAACCCATTCCCTCCTTGCCCGTCGTCAGCTTGAACAGCCAGTACACCGCCCACAAGCTGAGGTACCCGGCAGCAGCGCCAATCACCGCCTCCTGCAGCGGCACGAACGTGCCGTTCAGGTTGATCAGCAAGCCGCACCACAGCAAGAGCAGGGTCAGGTCGTCAGGCAGCAATTGCGTATCTGCGTCGATGAAGGTCATCGCGATCAGCAGGTAGACGAAGAGCAACGTCGCCAGTCCTGCGATTCCGCTCCCGAAGCGCCAGACCAAGGCGGCAGACAGAACGCCCGTTAGGAGTTCGACAATTGGATAGCGGGCTGAGATCGACGCTTTGCACGCGATGCATTTGCCGTGCAGGAACAGGTAGCTGAGGACGGGAATGTTTTCGAACGCAGTAATCTGGTGGCCGCAATGCGGGCATGCCGAACGTGGCACCACCAGGTTATAGCGGTCCGTATGCGGCAAGGGCTTGCCGCTTTCCTGCGCCACGTAATTGTCCGACTCGCGCTGCATCATCTTTGGCAGCCGATGGATGACGACGTTCAGGAAACTACCGATCAGTAACCCGAAAACACCAGCAAAGATTGCAGGGACAAGACTCGCCGGTGGAGCGAACAGAATCAGGTCGAGCATCAGACAACGGCTCCCAGTTTGAAGATAGGCAGGTACATCGCCACCACCAGACCACCGATCAGCACACCGAGGATTGCCATGATCAGCGGTTCCATCAGGCTCGAAAGGGATTCAACCGCTTCGTCTACCTCTGCTTCATAGAAATCAGCCACCTTGCTCAGCATCTGGTCGAGCGCACCGGATTCTTCGCCGATGGCGACCATCTGCGTCACCATGTTCGGGAATACCCCGGAATTCATCATCGCTGCCGTCAGGCTGGTACCGGTGCTGACTTCTGTCTGAATATTACGTGTTGCATCCATGTAAAGGATATTGCCGGAGGCACCGCCCACCGAATCGAGTGATTCGACAAGAGGAACGCCGGCGGCGAACATCGTCGCCAAGGTACGGGTCCAGCGCGCAATTGTCGCCTTGCGAATCACGGCGCCGAAAATCGGTGCCTGCAACAAGACTTTATCCATTACGCGCTGTACCTTTGCCGAACGTTTCCATGACTGGAAGAAGAGATACAGGCCCGCAAACACTCCCCCGAAAATGATGTACCAGTAAGCAACAAAAAAGTCCGATATCGCCATCACGAACAGGGTGGGTGCGGGCAGGTCTGCTCCGAAACTCGTAAAGACCTCCTTGAATGCCGGCACCACCCAGATCATGATGACGGAGGTGACGATGAAAGCGACGACTAGGATGGAAATGGGATAGAAGAGCGCCGACTTGATCTTGCCCTTGATCGCCTGTGTTTTTTCCTTGTATGTGGCAAGGCGCGCCAGGAGATCTTCAAGAATACCGGCCTGCTCGCCTGCGGCGACGAGGTTGCAGAACAGGTTGTCGAAGTACAGCGGGAATTTCCGGAACGCCTGGTTCAGGCTGCTGCCCGTTTCGATATCCGTCCGGATGTCCTGGATCAGTTTGGCGACAGAAGGATTGGCATGGCCTTTGGCCACGATGTCAAACGATTGCAGAAGCGGCACGCCGGCCTTCATCATTGTTGCCAGTTGCCGCGTAAACAGCGTGATGTCCTTGTCGGTGATTTTCTTGCCGGAAGAGAAGGACTTCTTCTTGACCTTGGTAACGAGAATCCCCTGCTTGCGCAAGGTGACGTTGACAATGGTCTCGCTGCCCGCACGCAACTCGCCCTTGACGACTTTGCCTGCCTTGTCCTTGCCTTCCCAGGCAAAAACCGTTTCCTTCGCTGCGCCTGCGCTTACCGATTTGCCTGCAGCAGTTGCCATATGCGTCCCCTAGTTATTCGTTGGTGCAACCGAGTACTTCTTCCAGACTCGTCAGGCCATGCTTGACCTTGACCAGGCCGGCTTCGCGCAAGGTCTTGACGCCGTCGCGCCTTGCCTGTTCCTCGATTTCAAGTGCGGTTCCATGGGCGAGAATGATGCGCTCGATGTTTTCAGATATCGGCATGATCTGATAGATGCCGACACGGCCCTTGTAGCCGCTGCCGCTGCAGCGTTCACAGCCGACCGGCTTGTAGGGCAGCCAGGTGCCGTCGAGTTCTTCTTCCTTGAAACCGGCTTCAAGCAATGCTTCATCCGGGATCGATACTGTCTGCTTGCAAGTGCATAACCGGCGCGCCAGCCGCTGCGCGGTAATCATGATCACGGAGGATGCAATGTTGAACGGTGCCACCCCCATGTTCATCAATCGCGTCAATGTCGAAGGCGCATCATTGGTGTGCAGTGTCGAGAACACCATGTGGCCGGTTTGCGCCGCCTTGATGGCGATGTCGGCGGTATCCAGGTCGCGGATTTCACCCACCATGATGATGTCCGGATCCTGTCGCAGAAAGGCCTTCAGCGCGGCGGCGAAGGTGAGGCCCGCCCGATCGTTGACGTTCACTTGGTTTACGCCGGGCAGGTTGATTTCAGCGGGGTCTTCGGCGGTCGAGATGTTGATGCCCGGCTTGTTCAGGATGTTGAGGCAGGTATACAGCGAAACTGTCTTTCCGGAGCCGGTCGGCCCTGTCACCAGCACCATGCCGTAAGGGCGTTCGATTGCCTTGAGCAGCAACTCCTTCTGATCCGGATCGTAGCCCAGCGCGTCGATACCCATCTGCGCCTGGCTCGGATCAAGAATACGCATGACGATCTTCTCGCCGAACAGGGTCGGCAGCGTACTCACGCGGAAGTCGATGGCCCGGTTCTTCGATACCACCAGTTTCATGCGGCCGTCTTGCGGCACGCGTTTTTCCGAGATGTCGAGTTTTGAAATCACCTTGATGCGCGACGCCAGCTTTTCCTTGATGGCTAATGGCGGCTGGGCGATCTCCCGGAGAATGCCGTCAATACGGAAGCGGATGCGGTAAAACTTTTCAAAAGGCTCGAAATGCAGGTCGGATGCGCCCATGTTGATTGCATCGATCAGGATTTTCTGCAGAAACTTGACGACGGGTGCATCGTCGATATCCGCCGTAACCGCGTCGCTCGGGCCGGCGGCAGTCATGTCCTCTTCGCTGAAATCGATGTCGAGGTCGTCGCCGATCAGTTCATCGAGGTTTTGCTCGGCGCTCTGTCCCAGCTTTTCAATCAACTTCAGCAGGAACGGGTGTTCGACGATTACCGGTTCGACCGTCAATTCGGTCTGGAACTTGATCTGGTCCAGCGTATGCGTATTGGTCGGATCAGAAATGGCGACCGAAACCTTGTTGCCCCGCTTTGCCAGCGCAATCACGCGCTGCTTCTGCATCAGCTTGGCGTCGATGACGTTGTCCGGCAGGAAATTCAGGTTATATGCCGAAAAATCGATGATCGGGTAGCCGAAGGTTTCCGAACAAAAGGTCGCCAATGCCCGCGGCTCCATGGTCCCGCTGTCGAGCAGGACGTCGATGAACGCAAGCTTTTCGCCATGCGCCTGCTTGTTCAGAGTGTCGGCTTGCTGCGCAGTCAACCGCCCGGCTTGCACCAAAGCGCGTGCAAGGCCAGACATTGTCGCAGTTGTAGCCTGAGTGGGGAGAACCGCCGCCATGAATTAAGCCGGGAATAGGTCAGAATCGTCCAAGTTGCATTAGATAATGCCTATAGGCATCTGATTTGTAAAGGTATTGTGACAAACAGACATCATTGCTGCGCTACATTGCCACATCTTCGGCACAAGCCGAAGCGAATACTTATGCGTCGGGCGGGGCCGAAACGGGCTTGATCAGCCGGATCATCTTGATCGACCGGTTCTGTACCTGGACGATTTCCACGATCGTGCCGGCGATTTTGAGGCTGGTGCTGGCCTCGGGAATGTCCCGCAATTCCTCCAGCAGCAAGCCGTTCAGCGTCTTGGGGCCGTCGAGAGGGAACTGCAGGCCAAGATGTTTATTGATATCACGCAAGGTGGTTGCGCCTTCGACAAGGCACTCGCTGTTTTCGTCCCAATTGAAGAATGCGGCGCGGGCCGCTCCCGGCATCGAGGTGGTGAATTCCCCGATCATTTCTTCGATGATGTCTTCCAGTGTGACCAGGCCTTGCACTTCACCGTACTCGTCCACAATGATGCCGAGCCGTTCGTGATTCTCCTGAAAATACTGCAACTGTGTAAACACGCCGGTGCCTTCGGGAATGAAATAGGGAGCTGTCAGCAACTGGCGGAAATGTTCTACGGTCAGATCCTCTTCCTGATTCAGCAGCGCGATGGCCTTGCGCATGTGCAGAATGCCTTCGATGTGGTTGATTTCTCCTTCATATACCGGCAACTTGTTGTGGTAGCAGGTTGCGAGTTGATGCCTGATCTGTTCGATCGGCGCCGAAAGGTCGAGCGCTTCGATCTGCGCGCGCGGCGTCATCACGTCTTCGACCGAAATATCTTCCAGCGCAAACAGGTTGAGCAGGATGCTTTTGTGCTTTTGCGGAATGAAATGGCCGCCTTCCAGGACGATGGTGCGAAGCTCCTCCGAAGAAATGGAAGTCTCCGATGTCTTTTCCGGTACCCGAAAAGCCCGGAGCAAAAACTTCACGATTCTGTTCGTGAACCAGATCAGCGGTTTCATCAGGAACATGAGAACACGCAGAATCGGCGCAACGGCCAGGGCGATATGTTCCGGATAGGCGGCGCCGACGACCTTTGGGGTGATTTCGGCAAAAATGATGATGGCGAACGACACGGCACCGGATGCAACCGCCAGCGCATACTTGCTTTCCCCAAAGTAGTGGATGGCGAAGGCTGCAGCCAGTGCCGATGCGGCGGAGTTGACGATATTGTTGCCAAGCAGGATCACACCGAGCAGGCGCTCGGTCTGCTCAAGCAGTTTGAGGACCAGTTGCGCCCTGCGGCTGCCGTTGGATGCAAGGTGTCGGACACGGTAACGGCTCAAGGCCATCATTGCCGTTTCCGATATTGAAAAGAAGCCTGAAAGGAGTAATAGAAGTATTAGCCCGAGTATCTGGGCCCATAAAGGCACGGCATCCACAGGGTCACCGCATTGAAATTTTCATGGGATTGGGAAGCCGGCGCACGGCCGGCGGTGATTGTGGCCGCAGAAAATATTGCGACTTACACATCAGATCATCATTCCAGATGACCCGCAAGAATTGGTCGGGGTGAGAGGATTCGAACCTCCGGCCTCTACGTCCCGAACGTAGCGCTCTACCAGGCTAAGCTACACCCCGATTCATAGTCACCGAATCTGATGAGAGAGCCTCACTCAGTGATTACGGTCGACCGCGAAAGCGCATAATTGTAGCAGAGAATCCTTGAATTTACTATCGGTGAGTTCGGTAATTGCATCTGCCGCCCGTTGCGCGGCTTTCTCGGCCACGTGACGGGTGTAATCGAGGGCGCCGGAGGCGGTGATGGCCGCCAGAATCTCGTCGAAATGCTGTTCGTCGCCGTTCTCGATGCAGGCGCGTACCAAGCTGCGCTGTTCCGGCGTGCCGTGTTGCATCAGGTAGATCAGCGGCAGCGTCGGCTTGCCTTCGCGCAGGTCGTCGCCGACGTTCTTGCCGATCTCGTCCGCGTTGCCTGAGTAATCGAGCACGTCATCGATCAGTTGGAAAGCCGTGCCGAGCGAGCGTCCGTACTCTGCAGCCAATTCGGTAGCCGTGTCGGTAGCGCCAGCGATCAGAGCGCCGAGTTCAGCTGCTGCCTCGAACAGTTTCGCGGTTTTGGAGCGGATCACCTGCAGGTAGCGTTCCTCGGTAACGTCGGGGTCGTGCATGTTCAGCAGTTGCAGTACTTCGCCTTCCGCAATGACATTCGTTGCGTCGGCCAGGATCTGCATTACGCGCATATTGCCGATGGTTACCATGATCTGGAAAGCGCGTGAGTATACAAAGTCGCCCACCAGTACCGAGGCGGCGTTGCCGAACAGCGCGTTGGCGGTTTGCCGACCGCGCCGCAACGACGATTCATCCACCACGTCATCGTGAAGAAGCGTTGCGGTGTGGATGAACTCGACCACCGCGGCAAGATCATGGTGATGGGTGCCGCGATAGCCGTAGGCGTTTGCCATCAACAGGACCAGGACCGGCCGGAGCCGCTTGCCGCCGGCGCTGATAATGTATTCAGCGATCTGGTTTACCAGCGGGACGTCGGAATGCAACTGCTTCCGGATCACCGCGTTGATGGCGTCCATGTCGGCGGAAATCGGCTGAATAATGCTGGTTTGGCTGGCGGATTGAAGGGCGGCGGACAAGATAAAACCTGCAGGAGCGAGAATTCCCGCGATTATACGATGACAAGGTGGCCGCGCCGCCAGCGCGTGTGGCAACGGGACTTCAGAAGTTGCGTAGAGAAAGGTTTTTCTTGACTTCCAACACAGTCTTTGACCGAGGCGCTAAGTCCATGTATAATCAGGGGTTTTCCCGATTCTGTCTGGATGTTTCGCAGACTCTTGGGAAGAAAAAGATCTTTTACAACATTCGATGAGGTTTCACATGTACGCGGTCATAAAAACCGGCGGCAAACAATACAAGGTTGCTGCTGGCGAAAAACTCAAAGTAGAACAGATACCGGCTGACATTGGTTCCGAAATCACTCTCGATCAAGTGCTCGCAGTGGGCGCTGGTGACACCATCAAGTTCGGTGCGCCGCTGGTCGAAGGTGCCAAGGTCCAGGCTACGGTAGTGGCGCACGGTCGCCACGATAAGGTCAAAATTTTCAAGATGCGCCGCCGCAAGCACTACCAGAAGCGTCAAGGCCATCGCCAAAATTACACCGAATTGCAAATCGTCTCGATCAACGCCTGATTGTTGAACGAGCTAACCGGATACCAAGGAGTCTGAAATGGCACACAAAAAAGGCGGCGGCACTACGCGCAACGGTCGCGATTCCGAGTCAAAACGACTGGGCGTCAAGGTTTACGGCGGCCAAAGCATCAATGCAGGCGGCATCATCATCCGTCAGCGCGGCACCAAGGTGCATGCCGGCGAAAACGTCGGCATGGGCAAGGACCACACCCTGTTCGCGCTGATCGACGGCAAGGTGCAGTTCGCCACCAAGGGCGCAATGCAGCGTCACACCGTGATGGTCGTTCCGGCTTAATTGCGGTAGCGATACAGCAGCACAAGGCGAAAGCCTTCCGACAAAAGGCTCTGCCGACGGTGGAGCCTTTTTGGTTTTTAGGGTCGCTTTTGGCGGCATCATTTCTCAGCGCCATTTTCGGCGGCAAAACATGAAGTTCATCGACGAAGCAAAAATTGAAGTCATTGCTGGCGACGGCGGCAACGGCGTTGCGTCGTTTTGCCGCGAAAAGTTCCGGCCCTTTGGCGGCCCCGACGGCGGTGACGGCGGTAAAGGCGGTTCCATCTGGGCGGTCGCCGATCGCAATATCAACACTCTGGTCGACTACCGCTATTCCAAGCTGCACAAGGCGCGCAACGGCGAAAACGGCCGCGGCTCGGACTGCTACGGCAAGGGTGCCGATGATATCGAATTGCGGATGCCGGTCGGCACACTGATTACCGACTACGAAAACGGTGAAATCGTTGCCGACCTCACCGAGCATGGCCAGAAGGTGCTGCTCGCCAAGGGCGGCGAGGGCGGCTGGGGCAATATCCATTTCAAGTCGTCCACGAATCGTGCGCCGCGCCAGAGAACCGACGGCAAGCCCGGTGAACATCGCGAACTGAAACTGGAATTGAAAGTACTTGCGGACATCGGCCTGCTGGGCATGCCGAACGCGGGCAAATCGACTTTCATCACCGCGGTGTCGAATGCGCGTCCGAAGATTGCCGATTACCCGTTCACGACCCTGCATCCGAATCTCGGCGTGGTGCGCGTCAGCCACGAAAAGAGTTTCGTGATTGCCGACATTCCCGGCCTGATCGAGGGCGCCGCGGAGGGTGCCGGACTTGGGCACCAGTTCCTGCGTCATTTGCAGCGTACGCGGTTGCTGCTGCACATCGTCGACCTTGCGCCATTCGAGGACACCGTCGATCCGGTCAAGGAGGCGAAGGCGATCGTCAAGGAGCTGAAGAAGTACGACGAGTCGCTGTTCGACAAGCCGCGCTGGCTGGTGTTGAACAAGCTGGACATGGTGCCGGAAGAGGATCGCAAGAAACGGGTCAAGGATTTCGTCAAGCGTTTCGGCTGGAAGGGACCGGTGTACGAAATTTCCGCGCTCACGCGCGAGGGGTGTGAAGACCTCATCATTGCCATCTACGAATATCTGGCGGAACAACGGCAGCAGGAGCATCGTGCCGAAGAGACGCAGATGGTCGAGGAGGCGCGCGGCATCGTATCGATCGATCCGGACGACCCGCGCTTCAAAGTCATAGAATAGCGAAATCGACATCAACCAGATCAACGACCACGACAACGCGGCGGACATGGCGAAAGACAGGGATGTTGCCATGTCCGCCGTATTGCCATGGGTAGGTAAAACATGAATTCCGTCATCCAGAAAGCCAAGCGCCTCATCATCAAGGTCGGTTCCTCGCTCGTTACCAACGATGGCAAGGGGCTGGACACGGCGGCCATCGCCAAGTGGGCAGAGCAGATAGCCGGACTCCGGTCGCTCGGCAAGGAAGTCATTCTCGTGAGTTCCGGCGCCATTGCCGAGGGCATGCAGCGACTCGGCTTCGAAAAGCGCCCGACCGAAGTCCATGAGTTACAGGCTTGCGCCGCAGTGGGGCAAATGGGTTTGGCGCAAATCTATGAAACGAGCTTTCGGCAGCATGGTCTGCGCACTGCGCAGGTTTTGTTAACCCATGCCGATCTGGCCGATCGGGAGCGTTACCTGAACGCCCGTTCGACGCTGTTCACCCTGTTGCGCCTGGGCGTCGTGCCCATCATCAACGAGAACGACACTGTCGTCACGGATGAAATCAAGTTTGGCGACAACGATACGCTGGGTGCGCTGGTGGCTAACCTGATCGAAGGCGATGCGCTGATCATCCTGACGGACCAGAAGGGCCTCTATACCGCCGACCCGCGCCGGGATCCGAATGCGCAATTCGTGCACGAAGCGAAGGCAGGTGATCCGGCGCTGGAAGCGATGGCGGGCGGTGCGGGCACCGGGATCGGGCGCGGCGGCATGCTGACCAAGATCCTTGCAGCACGGCGCGCGGCGACTTCCGGTGCGCATACCATCATCGCCTGGGGGCGGGAAGAACAGGTGCTGACTCGGCTGGCCTCCGGGGAGCTGATCGGGACACAGTTGAGCGCGCAGACGGCGCAGTTGACGGCGCGCAAGCAGTGGATGGCGGATCATTTGCAGACTGCAGGCAAAGTAGTCCTGGATGCGGGGGCGGTCCAGAAGCTGACGGCGGAAGGGAAATCGCTGCTGCCAATCGGCGTGACGGAGGTGGCCGGCGAATTTGGCCGCGGTGATGTGATTACCTGTACCGACGAGAGCGGACGTCCGGTTGCGCGCGGAATGAGCAACTATTCAAGCTCGGAGGCGCGTCGCATCATGCGCCGGCCCTCGAACGAAATTCTTGCCATCCTCGGTTTCGTGGAAGAGCCGGAACTGATTCACCGGGACAACATGGTCCTGCTGTGAGCGCCAGGAATGCCCGCACGGTGCGGGCACTTTCGGTGCAGGTTTATCGGTAGTTTTGCGAGCTCAGCGGCCGGTTGTAACGGATCCGGTCAACCATTTTCTTTGCGTCGCCGGCGACGGTCAATCCCTCGCAAAAGTAATCTTTGGCCAGTGCGGCATGTTGACGATTCGACGCATTGGTCGTGATGCGTTCCCAGCGGTCGCGGCGTGAGCGTGACCATGTCCCATCCGGCCGTCCGAAGGCGTACAGTTTTTTCTCGTACGTAGAGCAGCGTATGCCTTCGTAGCTGACATTTTTTGCGCCGGCTTCGCTGGTCGAAACCAGTACATAGCGGACGACGCCATCCTCGCCCAAGGATATCGAAGCCGCATCGATTGCAAAGATCTGCGTCGCGGTCGAGCTGACATAGAACGACAGCAGGTTTTCCGGTTTGGGCGCAGCGGGCAACTGGATGGCGATTTCCTGCCACGGCTTGTCGGCGTCGTCGAACTCCTCCTCGAAATGCGACTGTGCAGAGGCCGCCCCGGCAAGCAGCAGGAGGACTGCGGCTTGCCAGCGGAGTCGATGCAGACGCACCGGTTTCCCTGTTCCCGTCAACTGCGGCCGCGGCGCGGCGGATGGATCTTTTTGCAACATAAAAGCCTATTCTGTCTTCGGTTTCGCCACAGGCGGGAGCGCTTCGGCCACATTGCGGCCGACATGATGCTGGCGCAGGTAACGCGCAGCGTGGCGTTGCCCGCTGTTCGTCGGGCGGGTAAGAAAGCGTGACAATTCCTGCAATGCCCGTTGATAGACATCGCGCTTGAATTCGATGACGACGTCCAGCGGCACCCAATAGTCGTGCCAGCGCCATGCGTCGAACTCGGGGTGGTCGGTACCTCGCAGATTGATATCGCAGTCGCGGCCGACCATGCGCAGCAGGAACCAGATCTGCTTCTGTCCACGGTAGTGGCCGCGGATCTCGCGCTTGATGAAACGGTCGGGGACCTCATAACGCAGCCAGTCGCGGGTGCGTCCGATGATCTTGACGTGTTCCGTCTTCAGGCCGACTTCTTCTTCCAGCTCGCGGTACATTGCCTGTTCGGGCGTCTCGCCGAACTTGATACCGCCTTGCGGAAACTGCCACGAATGTTCGCGCACCCTTTTCCCCCACCACACCTCGTTATGGGTGTTGAGCAGGATAATGCCGACGTTCGGGCGAAAGCCTTCACGATCCAGCATGTTGCACCTCAAAACTTTCTGCGGCTGGGCGATCCTTTTCTTACAAATTTTGCACGCGCAGACATGCGCAGGCATCATGCACCGCCTCGCGAGAAGCGGCAGCGTGAATCAAATGTGTCGGGAATGGATGCATCAGCCAGCTAATCCTTTAAAATTGAGTCGATTATAACCCTCTCTTTTTAAAAAGAATTCACCGTCATGCGCGCATCACGATTTTTTATTTCTACGCTTAAAGAAGCTCCTTCGGACGCGGAGATCGTCAGCCACAAACTGATGATGCGCGCCGGGATGATCAAGCGCCTCGGTTCCGGCATCTATACCTACATGCCGATGGGCTTGCGTGTAATCCGCAAGGTGGAAAACATCATTCGCGAAGAGATGAACCGTGCGGGCGCCGTCGAACTGTTGATGCCGGTGGTGCAGCCAGCTGAACTGTGGCAGGAAACAGGCCGCTGGGACAAGATGGGGCCGGAACTGATGCGTGTGAAGGACCGTCACGGACGCGACTATGCGATCCAGCCGACATCGGAGGAGGTGATCACCGATGTCGTACGTACCGAGATCAAGTCCTATCGCCAGTTGCCGATCAACTTTTATCACATCCAGACCAAGTTTCGCGACGAGCGCCGTCCGCGCTTCGGATTGATGCGCGGGCGCGAGTTCACCATGAAGGATGCCTATTCGTTCGATCGCGACGTCGAAGGCATGCAGGCGTCGTACAAGATCATGTACGACGCCTATGTCAACATCTTCAGCCGTTTCGGTCTGCAGTTCCGCGCGGTTGCGGCGGACAACGGCGCGATCGGCGGCTCCGGTTCGCACGAGTTCCATGTCATCGCCGACACGGGCGAAGACGCGCTGGTGTTTTGCCCCGATTCCGACTACGCGGCGAATATCGAAGCGGCTGAGGCGGTTGCGCTGACGGCGACGCGCGACGCGGCGACACAGGCGCTGACCAAGGTGCCGACGCCGGGCAAGGCGAAGTGCGAGGCTGTCGCGCAACTGTTGAACCTGCCGCTGTCGCAGACCATCAAGTCCCTCGTTCTCACCGTGGAGAAGGAGGGCGCCGGGAAGGAAGTCTGGCTGTTGCTGCTGCGCGGCGATCATGAACTGAACGAAGTCAAGGCAAGCAAGGTGCCCGGATTGGGCACCTACCGTTTTTCCAGCGAAGGCGAAATCGTCGAATGGTTCGGTACCAAGCCGGGCTATCTCGGTCCGATCGGCACGAAAAAGCCGGTCAGGGTGGTCGCGGACCGCAGCGTCGCCAACATGAGCGACTTCGTGTGCGGCGCCAACGAGGAGGATTTCCACTACACCGGGGTCAACTGGGGACGGGACGTGGCGGAACCGGTTGTTGCCGATCTGCGCAATGTCGTCGCCGGCGATCCGTCGCCGGACGGCAAGGGCGTGCTGGCGATCCAGCGCGGCATCGAAGTCGGGCATGTGTTCCAGCTCGGCACCCGCTATTCCGAAGACATGAAGGCGACCTATCTCGATGAAAGCGGCAAACCGCAACCGATTCAGATGGGCTGCTACGGCATCGGTGTCACCCGTATTCTCGGCGCCGCAATCGAGCAGAATTTCGACGACAAGGGCATCATCTGGCCGACCGCAATCGCGCCTTTCGAGGTGGTGCTGTGCCCGATGGGATATGACCGCAGCGAAGCAGTCAGGGCAGAGACGGACAAGTTGTACTCGGAACTGCTGGCGGCCGGCGTCGACGTCATTGTCGACGACCGAGGCGAGCGCCCGGGCGTGATGTTCGCCGACTGGGAACTGATCGGCGTGCCGCACCGCGTCGTCATCGGCGACCGCGGCCTGAAGGAGGGGAAGCTGGAGTACCAGGGACGCCGTGATGCAGCCGCGACTGCGGTGCCGGTGGCGGAGATGGCAGGGTTCGTGCGCGCCAGGCTGGCGGCCTGATCATTCCGCGCACAGTGATTCTTCGCTTTGCGCGCCGGCTGGCGCTGGCCGCTGCACTCGCGGTCGCCGTTGGCGCCCATGCCGGCAATCAGAAAGAAGAGGAACTGGCCGATTCGGTTCGGCTGGCCTTGTCCCGCGCGATCACCGATACCCGTCCGCCGAAACCGGAATTCGACGATATCGACGATCGTATCAAGTATCTGTACTGGCTCGGTGAAATGTCGGAACGGCTGAAAAGGCGCTTGCCCGACCGCCAGGTGCGACTCGAATTCCTTGAGACCGCTTGGTACGAAGCGAAGCGTGCCGGTCTTGAGCCGGCACTGGTGCTGGGCTTGATCCAGGTCGAATCGGGCTTTCGCAAATATGCGGTATCGCCGGTCGGCGCCCATGGTTACATGCAGGTGATGCCGTTCTGGACACGCGTCATCGGCGACGGCGACCGCCGCAAGCTGTTCCACATGCAGACCAATCTGCGTTACGGCTGCTCGATCCTGCGCATGTATCTCGACATGGAGCACGGCAACCTGTTCCTTGCGCTGGGACGTTACAACGGCAGCCGTGGCCGGGCGGAATACCCGAATGCGGTCCTCGCGGCCTGGAAACACTGGAAATTCAATAACTGAACGGTCACTGGCGCTTTCCGGCTTTCGGCGCGTTCCTCAGAAACTTCATGATGGTGGAATAAATCCGGATAGCCTTCGTATAGACATGCATCCCCAACCCCCAAGGAGGCTGTAATGAAGAAGGTGCTGTTTGCATGCTTGCTCGCATTTCCCCTGTTTGCTGTTGCCATGGACACCGAGGCAACGCCGCAGGTCAACCTGCAGAATTCCGATTTCGTGGCCGGCAAAAAGGCGGTCGCCGACAAGAACTGGCCGGCGGCGGTGGAAGCCTTCGGCCGTGCGGTGAAAAGCGATCCGCGCAATCCAGACATCCATAACTACCTGGGCTATTCGTACCGTCACTTGGACCAGATGGAGCAGTCGTTCAAGCACTACAACGAGGCGCTGCGGCTGGATCCGAACCATCGCGGTGCTAACGAGTACATCGGTTGGGCCTGCCTGAAGACGAAGCAGCTGGCGAAGGCGGAAGAACACCTGGCGCGGCTGGAACGGATTTGCGGGAAGAGTTGCGAGGAGTACGAGAAGCTGAGCAAGGGCATTGCCGACTACAAGACGAAGAACAAGTCCTGACCATGCAGGTCCCCGAGCACAAACAAAAACGCCCGCGCGATGCGGGCGTGTTTTTTTGGGCGCGGGTCAGGCCAAAATATTGCAGGGGGGGGGGAATGAGGGTGGGCATTTGGGACAGCGTCCCAGGGGTCTTTACGCCCAACACCCCGTTTCGCGG
>CBIHRJ010000066.1:0-28907 GCA_966212445.1 uncultured Noviherbaspirillum sp.
CGGGCGACGGTTATTGATCATTCCGTAATTCGCGACAGCGAATACGGCAGTTCTCCCCCTCTCCCGCTTGCGGGAGAGGGCCGGGGTGAGGGATTGAGCGTTCTGACTGTCATTTTATGGAACGCTCAATAGATTCGGGAGATGTCAATGCTTCGCTTGCTGGACGGCTTGTATCGGGGGTTGCTGTATCTCGGCGCGCTATGCATGATATCGACCCTGACCTGCATCCTGCTCGGCGTGGCCGGCAGGCAGTTTGACTTCGAAATTCCCGGATTAGATGGCTACGCCGGCTATTCCATTGCAGCATCGCTGTTCCTGGCACTGCCGGCCACACTGCGGCACGGCGACCATATCCGCGTCAGCCTGCTTCTGAACCGGCTGAGCGGCACGCCCAGAAAAATCGCCGATTACTGGTGCCTCATCGCCGCGGTCGGGATATCCGGCTATCTCGCCTGGTTTGCGGTGCGCCTCGTATGGCTTTCCAACATGATGCACGATGTCTCGCAGGCCAGCGACGCCACACCCTTGTGGATACCGCAGATTGCGATGGCGGTCGGCTGCATCGGCCTGTTCGTGGCATTTGTCGAAGACCTGGTGCTGAAACTGCTCGGGCGGGAACGCGTGACCGAACCCGCGGCCGAGATGGCGCGCGTCGAATAGCCGGGGGGAAGCACATGGATCTGCTCATCACCTTTGTCCTGATCGGATTGCTGCTGGCGATACTCGGCTCCGGTCTCTGGATAGGCTTGTCGCTGCTCGGCGTCGCGATCTTTGCGATGGAGCTTTTCACCAGCCGGCCCGCCGGCGACAGCATGGCGCTGACGATCTGGGGCTCGACCTCGAGCTGGACGCTGACCGCCTTGCCGCTGTTCCTGTGGATGGGCGAGATCCTGTTCCGCAGCAAATTGTCCGAAGACATGTACAAGGGCCTCGCGCCCTGGCTGGAACGTCTGCCCGGCCGGCTGCTGCATGTGAACATCATCGGCTGCGCGATTTTTGCCGCCGTGTCCGGTTCATCGGCAGCGACCTGCGCGACCATCGGCAAGATCGCCTTGCCGGAACTGAAGAAGCGCGGCTATCCGGACGACATCGTGCTCGGCACGCTCGCCGGCGCCGGCACGCTCGGCCTGTTGATCCCGCCGTCCATCATCATGATCGTGTACGGCGTCGCCGCCAATGTCTCGATCGCGAAACTGTTCGTCGCCGGCGTCGTCCCCGGAATCCTGCTGGCGGCGCTGTTCATGGGTTACGTGATGGTCTGGTCCTGGTTCAATCCGGGAAAGATTCCCGCCGCCGGCGCAGCCACCACATTCAGGGAAAAGCTGCATGCATCGCGGCACCTGATTCCGGTCGTCAGCCTGATCGGCATGGTGCTCGGGACTATCTATTCCGGCGTGGCGACGGCGACCGAGGCTGCCGCATTCGGTGTCATGGGCGCATTGATCCTGTCCGCGATCGAAGGCTCGCTGTCGTGGAAAACCTTTGTCGACGGTCTGCTCGGCGCGACGCGCATCTACTGCATGATCGGCCTGATACTTGCCGGCGCCGCCTTCCTCACGCTGGCGATGGGCTTCATCGGCTTGCCGCGGCATCTCGCGGAATTCATCGGTGCGCTGAACCTGTCGCCGTTCATGCTGATCCTGGCGCTGACCGCGCTGTTCATTCTCCTCGGCTGCTTCCTCGACGGCATCTCGATGGTGGTGCTGACCATGGCGGTGCTGATGTCCACCGTGCAAAAGGCCGGCATCGACCTGATCTGGTTCGGCATCTTCATCGTGGTCGTCGTCGAGATGGCGCAGATCACGCCGCCGGTCGGCTTCAACCTGTTCGTGCTGCAGGGACTGACGAAGAAGGACATCGGCTACATTGCGCGCACGGCGTTGCCGCTGTTCCTGCTGATGTTCGCGACGATCATCCTGTTTTATTTTTTCCCAGGCATCATCACTGCGCTTCCGCAGAAGATGACGGGTGTTTGATGCTGCTGGGTCAAGAACCATCCAAGCCATGAAAAAAATCGATGCATCGCTGTCTCCCGTCCACGTGCGCGAACTGTGCAGGACCGGCGACTTCGCCGGCCCCACCGCAGGCGCGGCGAAAGGCTATGTGCAAGCGAACATGATGATCGTCCCGCGCGAATACGCGTTCGATTTCCTGCTGTTCTGCCAGCGCAATCCCAAGCCATGCCCGCTGGTCGAAGTCCTGGAGCCGGGCTGGTTCGAGCCATCCTGTGCCGCCGGCGCCGACATCCGCACCGACCTTCCCGGCTACCGCATCTTCGAAAACGGTACGCTGCAGAAGGAAGTGACGGACATTTCCAGCTACTGGCGCAATGACCTTGTCACCTTCCTCATCGGCTGCAGCTTTTCGTTCGAAAGCGCGCTGATCGAAGGAGGCATCCCGTTGCGGCACGTACAGCAAGGGCGTAATGTCGCGATGTACCGCACCAACATCGAGTGCCGTCCTGCCGGCCGTTTCCAGGGCAATCTCGTGGTCAGCATGCGCCCCATCAAGTCCCGTGACGTTGCACGCGCTGTCGAGATCTCTGCACGGTTTCCGCAGGTGCACGGCGCACCGATTCACGTCGGCCATCCCGAGGCGATCGGCATCGCAGACCTTTCCGTGCCTGACTTCGGCGACGCGGTCGAGATGATGGACGACGAGTTGCCGGTGTTCTGGGCGTGCGGCGTGACGCCGCAATATGTCGCGGAACTGAGCGGGATTCCGTTCTGTATCAGCCATTCTCCTGGAAAGATGTTAGTGACGGATCTGAAGAACGAGTGAGCATCGGCGGTAACGCCGTATCCCCCAGGCAGCGGGCTTCACGGTAAGCTGTCGGCTTTTTGCAAGCCGACAGCCCGGGAGAGATCTGCAAATGAATTCATCGAGAGAACATGCTTTTCAACGCATCGCCGCGTCGCTGGGCCACAGCTTCGACGGCGAAATGCGCATAGGCGGAAATTATGTGCCTGCCGTCGAGAACGGTGACGAGGTGTATATCAGCGGCCAGGTGCCGCGTGTCGAAAATACGATAGTCGTTACCGGCCGGCTGGGCGCCGACGTCTCTCTCGACCAGGGAAAGTACGCTGCAAAAATCTGCACGATGCGCGCACTCGCCATCTTGCGCCAGTCTCTCGGGAGCCTGGACCGCGTCAGGAAAATCCTTCGCATCACGGTCTATGTGCAATGCGCGCAGGATTTCACGCAGCAGAGCGAAGTTGCCGACGGCGCGTCCGAAGTCCTTTACGCCATTTTCGATAAGGCCGGGGTGCACACGAGAACATCGGTGGGTGTGTACCAGTTGCCGAAGGATGCTTCGGTTGAAATCGACATGATTGTGGCAACCGAGCCTGTCTCCGGAAATCCGGGTTGCACATGATCGGCGAGGACGGAAATCACCGCTGCCCCAACTGGCTCGATGCTCCGTAGGACTCCTTCCCCCTACGCCGGGCGCCCCTGCAAAGGGGAGGGAACCGTGCGGAGTGCTGCTGTCGTAACCAACCCGAAAATTTTAGGGTGACGGACCGCTAGGCCGTCTGATATTGCAAGCGCATCCCGGACGAAACCCGCACCAGCGCCGGCATCGCCGCCACCGCTCCGTTCGCATCGACGGAATTCCCATCCGCCGACAATCGGAACACCGACAGCGCCTTCGCCAGCACCATCGCCTGCTCTTCCAGCGAAATGGCGGCGGCGGACGCCTGCTCGACCATCGCCGCGTTCTGCTGCGTCATGCCGTCCATGCGGGTGATCGCCTGGCTGATTTCAAGGATGCCGCTGCTCTGTTCCTGGCTGGCGCCGGTGATGCTCGTCATGATGTCGGCGACGTTCTTGACTGCCGTGACGATCTCGGTCATCGTCGCGCCCGCCTGGTGCACGATCGTCGTGCCCTCGGTGACCTTGCTCACCGATTCGTTGATGAGCGCTTCGATTTCCTTCGCCGCGGAGGCGCTGCGCTGCGCGAGGTTGCGCACTTCGGCCGCGACCACCGCGAAGCCTCGCCCCTGTTCGCCGGCGCGCGCCGCTTCGACCGCCGCATTGAGCGCCAGGATGTTGGTCTGGAACGCGATGCCGTCGATGACGCTGATGATGTCGGCGATCTTGTGCGATGACTTGTTGATTTCGTCCATGGTCGCGATCGCCTGATGGACGGCGTTGCCGCCACGGACGGCGACTTCGGACGCGGCGGCCGACATCTTGCTCGCGGTGTGCGAATTGCTGACGTTGTCCTTCACGGTTGCCGTCATTTCCTCCATCGCGGAGGCGATCTCCTGCAGGCTGCTGGCCTGGGTTTCGGTACGGGCAGCAAGATCCGCGTTGCCGGCTGCGATCTCGGAACTGGCGACCTTGATCGTCGCGCCCGAGGCCTTGATTTCCGCGACCATGCCTTCGAGCGTCTGCTTCATGCGCTTGATTGCGGCCAGCAGGCTCTTGTCGTCCGCGTCGCGCACGACGATGTCCATCGACAAATCGCCGCCGGCGACCGCGGAGGCGATGGCGTGCGCATATTCCGGCTCGCCGCCGAGCCGCGACCAGACCGACCGGACCACGAAATGGGAGATGGCGACGAGACTGAGGGTGACGATCAGCGCGCACAGGATGGTGCTGTTGAGTACGAGCCGGACGTTTTCCGCGCTGCTTGCAATGCCTGACCTGAACTGTTTTTGCGCTTGCGCATTCACGCTGTTCAGGTCGGCTTCCAGCAGCTTCAGTGCCGATTCCGCCTTGGCGACCGAGGCCTTTTCATCCTTCGTGCCCATACCCATCATCCATGCGGTGCCGGCCCTGGCGGGCAGGTAGTAGTCGTCGAATTCAGCAGTGAGCCGGGCGGCGAGCGCCTGCTGGCCCGGCACCACACCCAGTTCCTTGATGAGGGCGCGGGTTTTGTCCGCGTACTCGTCGATCTGCGGCAGGCGCCCCTGTTCGCCTTCGATGATGGCTGTCTTGAATTGCGCCGGAATGCTGCGCACGTCGACGATGAGCGCACGCGTCTTTTCGAGAACCGGATAGTCGATGCTTTCCGTGGCGCCGATGCCGGATAGCGCCGAGGTGGTGAAATAGGCGCTGACCGCCAGCCCGACCGCGAAGATGAGAGTGGAAATCACCGGCAGTGTCCACAATGTCCGTCGAATACTCATGTCTGCACCTTTAACAACACTGGTTGGAGGGGAACCCGTTGCATCGTCATGCGGAATACCGTCGTCGGCGTCTCCGGTGCACATCGCCCGCGGGAAGGGCGAGTTGGAGTAATGAAGATATTACATTGACGTTTATATCTACATATCGATGACAAATTATTGGATAATTTTCGTAAAAATTCAATGTGAATTATCGAATTCGCGCGCTTTTTTGTGACTTTTCCGGAAGCTGACAAACTTTCAATTGCCGAATTTTTCATTCTTCGGCAGCGGACGGCAGGCCGGCCGCAAGCTCCTTGCGCGGATACATCAGCATGCGGGTTGTCAGTTGCACCAGGATGGCGCCGACGGCGGCGCCGAGGAATGCCAGCGGCACAGGTGCGAACGGTAGCAGCCAGCAGAGCAGCAGGCAGAACGTCACCAGCGCATACCAGCCGAAGATGATGCCCTTGAGAAGACGGGTGGCAAAGGCGGGACCTGCGTCGTGGTGCGAGAAGGAGGCGAGGACGATGCTGATGACCGGGAACATCGCGAACAGGCCGCTCAAGCGCGGCCCGAGGGAAGAAGCGAAATGCGTGACCAGCACGCAGAGGGCCGCCGCGGCCAGCATCCGGTAGAGGACTTCTACGTTGCCGCTGCTGCGTGCGCGGTTTGGCGCCGACGTTTCCAATCGCGGAAAAAGGCGGGCGCCAAGAAGCAGCACCCCGGCAACGATGACGGCGGTTGTTATCAGGCCGGGAGTCAGCGACACGAGAACGAATACGCCGGCCGCATAGACGGCCAGCGCCGAGGCGAGACTGAGCGGCCACCCGGATTTCGAGGCGGCCCAGGAATACGTCAGGTTGAAGAGAAAGATCGCCGGCACGCCGAGCAAGGCCGCCGATGCGGCAGCTGCGCCGAAGGCCGCCCCGTGTTCATAGGTGATGAAGAACAGGATGGGACCCGTGACAATCGGAAAACCCGACAGCCAGCCCGCGATGCCCGGCCCCCAGCGTCGGCCGGCGAGCGTGACCGCGCCGATGAGGGTGGGGACTAGTAGCAGTTTGATACCGAGGATGACGGACATGGTGGTTGATGAATGAAGAAGGGACGAGTTCTTTTCCTGGCTAGAGATGAGGGAGCTCGCAATGCACTATACGGTCTTGGCTGCCTCCCTCTCCCTCTCCCCCGGCCCCCGCTCCGCCCTTGCAGGGCGCACGTTCGCTTGCAAGCGAATGCCGTTCGACAGGCGGGCAGCATGCTGCCCGAAACCCCTGTCTCACCCCCACGGGTTGGCTTGCAAGCCAACCCGGCTACAGCGGCGCAAAGCATGCTTTGCGAAACTCCGCTTTCGCCCCGCTCGCGGGAGAGGGGAGCATAAGCATTTCCCTGCCTGTCTTACGGATACAACCCTCGCATTTCCCGCGCCTGCAGCACCCGGGTACACGCGATGATGAAGGCCGCGGTGCGCAGCGATACCTTCTTCTCCTCCGCCACCTGCCACACGGCCGCGAACGCTTCGCGCATGATCCTTGCCAGTCGTGAATTGATTTCTTCTTCGGTCCAGAAGAAACTCGAAAAGTCCTGCACCCATTCGAAGTAGCTGACCGTGACGCCGCCGGCATTGGCGATCACGTCCGGCACCACCAGGATGCCGCGGTCGCGCAGGATGTCGTCCGCCGCCGGAGTGGTCGGACCGTTTGCGCCTTCGAGGATGATCTTCGCCGTGATCTTGCCAGCGTTGGCTTCGGTAATCTGCTTTTCCAGCGCGGCGGGGATCAGGATGTCGCAGTCGACTTCCCAGAATTGGCCGCGCTCGCGCAGTGCTTCGGCGCGCTCGAAACCCGCCACGCTGCCGTGTGCGGTCACATGTTTTTGCAAAGCCTGCACATCGATGCCGTCGCCGTTCCACACGGTTGCCTGATGGTCCTGCACCGCAACCACCTTGGCGCCGGCTTCGGCGAACAGGCGCGCGGCGATGCCGCCCACATTGCCGAAGCCCTGCACTGCGACACGTGCACCCTGGAGATCCAGACCGCGCTTGGCCGCCGCTTCGCAGCCGACCACGAACACGCCGCGTCCGGTGGCCTCGTGCCGGCCCAAGCTGCCGCCCAGCGAAATCGGTTTGCCGGTGACCACGCCGGAGGCGGTGCTGCCCTGGTTCATCGAATAGGTGTCCATCATCCACGCCATGATCTGCTCATTGGTGTTGACGTCCGGCGCCGGGATGTCTTTCGTGGGGCCGATGATGATGTTGATTTCGCTGGTGTAGCGGCGTGTCATGCGCTGCAGTTCGCCTTGCGACATGCTGCGCGGATCGACGCGGATGCCGCCCTTGGCGCCGCCGTACGGGACGTTGACCGCGGCGTTCTTGATCGTCATCCAGGCCGACAGCGCCATGACTTCGGACAGCGTGACGTCCTGGTGGAAGCGCACGCCGCCCTTGCCGGGACCGCGCGAGGTGTTGTGCTGGACCCGATAGCCTTCAAAGTGGGCAATGCTGCCGTCGTCGCGCTCGATCGGCACGTCGACGACCAGGATGCGCTTGGGACGCTTCAGGGTCTCGATCCAGCGGGTGAGCGTGCCGAGGTGCGGCGCGACGCGGTCGATCTGCTCAAGGTAGATGCCCCACGGGCCGATTTCGGTCGGGGTGAGGTAGGAGGGGACTTCGTGTTTGTTTGTCATTTGGTGTTTGTTCCTGTTCCTACTGCGCAAAAAATGCATCTTTACGGTTTCCTCCCCTTTGCAGGGGGAGGGTTTTACGGCGCTTCATTCGACCTGCAGCGATGGTTTGTCCATTCCGGCACAATTCAAAAAAGCCCCCTCCGCCGCTGGGGCGGCGGAGGGACAAACTTCCCGTGTCGCGTTCGGGAAGGGGACATCATTCGCAGCGATGCTGCCCGTATCAGGAACAGACGTTTGCGGCGGTAGTCCGTTCGGTTGCCGCAACAGCCGGTGCTCCATCTTCCGTGCCGAAGCCGCCGCCGCCCGGCGTCTCGATGACGAATACATCGCCCGGCTGCATGTCGGTGCTGGCCACGAAACCGAGTTCTTCGATCGAACCGTCGTTGCGGATCACGTAGTTGCGACCGCACATGCCAGGCTCCCCACCGGCCGTGCCGAACGGCGGCACGACGCGGTTGTTCGACAGGATGGATGCGGTCATCGGCTCCAGGAAGCGGATCTTGCGGATGCCGCCGTTGCCGCCGTGCCACTGGCCGTGCCCTCCGGAATCGCTACGGATTTCATAGCTGTCAAGACGCACCGGGTAGCGCCATTCCAGGATTTCCGGATCGGTCAGGCGCGAGTTGGTCATGTGCGTCTGCACCACGTCGGTACCGTTGAAGCCCTTGCCGGCGCCGGAGCCGCCGGAAATGGTTTCGTAGTACTGGTACTGCGCATTGCCGAAGGTGAAGTTGTTCATCGTGCCCGGTGCGCCGGCCAGTACGCCGAGCGCGCCGTACAGCGCATTGGTGATGCAGCTCGACGTCTCCACGTTGCCGGAAACCACCGCTGCCGGATAGCGCGGATTGAGCATCGACCCTTCCGGGATGATCACCTTCAGCGGCTTCAGGCAGCCGGCGTTGAGCGGGATTTCATCGTCGACCAGCGTGCGGAATACATACAGCACCGCCGCCATGCAGATCGCGCTCGGCGCATTGAAGTTGTTGTTCAACTGCGGCGAGGTGCCGGTGAAGTCGATCTCGGCGGTGCGGTGCTCGTGGTCGACGCGGATCGCCACCTCGATCACCGCGCCGTTGTCGAGCGGGTAGGTGTAGCGGCTGTCCTTCAGCGCGCTGATCACGCGGCGCACCGCTTCCTCGGCGTTGTCCTGCACGTGCCGCATGTAGGCCTGGACCACTTCGAGGCCGAAGTGGTCGACCATCTTCAGCAACTCCTCGACGCCCTTCTGGTTGGCCGCGATCTGCGCCTGCAGGTCGGCCAGGTTCTGCTTGATGTTGCGCGCCGGGTATTTGCCGGAAGAGAGCAGCGCAATCGTTTCCTCTTCCAGGAAGCGTCCACCCTTGACCAACTGGAAATTGTCGATCAGCACGCCTTCTTCTTCCACTGTGGTGGAGTCCGCCGGCATCGAGCCCGGCGTGATGCCGCCGATGTCCGCATGGTGGCCGCGCGACGCCGCGTAGAACAGCACCTTCTTGCCGGTCTGGTCGAAGGCCGGTGTGATTACCGTCACATCCGGCAGGTGGGTGCCGCCGTGGTACGGATCGTTCAGCATGAACACGTCGCCCGGCCGCATGGTGTTCGCGTTTTCGCGGATGATGGTCTTGATACTTTCACCCATCGAACCAAGGTGCACCGGGATGTGCGGCGCATTCGCGATCAGGTTGCCGTCGGCATCGAACAGCGCGCAGGAGAAGTCGAGGCGCTCCTTGATGTTGACCGAGAACGCGGTGTTCTGCAGGCGCAGGCCCATCTGCTCGGCGATGCTCATGAACAGGTTGTTGAACACTTCCAGCATCACCGGGTCGGCCGAGGTGCCGATCGCCTTGCGCTGCGGGCGCGCTTCGACACGGTTCAGCACGAGGTGGTTCAGCCGCGTCACTTCCGCGCGCCAGCCGGGTTCGACGATGTTGGTGGCGTTCTTTTCGGCGATGATCGCCGGGCCATGGATGATGTCGCCGGGACGCGTATCTTCGCGCCGGTACAGCGCAGTGTCATGCCACTGGCCGCCGGAGAACAGGCGCACGATTTCCGCCGGTTGCAGCGCGCCGTCGCGCGGTTCCAGCTCCTCCACATGCGCGGAGGCTTCCTCGGCGAGGCCGATCGCTTCCACCGAAATCGCTTCGATCACCAGCGCCTTGTCCGGCATCAGGAAGGAATAACGCTTCTTGTACGCGGTCTCGAAGGCCGTGACCATCGCGTTGATGTCGGCATACGGCACCACGATCACCGAATCGGTGCCGTCGTAGCGCAGGTGCACGCGCTCGACCACGCGGATGCGCAGCGGCTCCACGCCCTGCGCCAGCAGGTCGCCGCGCGCGGCGTCGGCCAGCGTGTGCAGCTTCGCTTCGAGCGTCGTCATCACGGATGCGGACAGCGTCATTTCCAGCGCCTGTTCGCGCATCGCGGTCTGGTCGGCCAGGCCCATGCCGTAGGCTGACAGCACGCCGGCGAACGGGTGCGCGAACACGCGCGTCATGCCGAGCGCATCGGCTACCAGGCAGGCGTGCTGGCCGCCGGCGCCGCCGAAGGTGGTGAGGGTGTAATCGGTCACGTCGTGGCCGCGCTGCACGGAGATGAACTTGATCGCATTGGCCATGTTGCCGACCGCGATTTCGATGAAGCCTTCGGCGACTTCCTCCGGGGTGCGGCGGTTGCCGGTGGCGCGGTAGATGTCGTCGGCCATCTCGGTGAATTTCTTCACGACCACGTCGCGGTCCAGCGTTTCATCCGCATGCGGGCCGAACACGGCGGGGAAGTATTTCGGCTGGATCTTGCCGAGCATGACATTGCAGTCGGTGACTGCCAGCTTGCCGCCGCGACGATAGCTGGCCGGGCCCGGATTGGCGCCGGCGCTATCGGGGCCGACGCGGTAGCGCGAACCGTCGAAGTGCAGGATGGAGCCGCCGCCGGCGGCGACCGTGTGGATGCTCATCATCGGCGCGCGCATGCGCACGCCGGCGACCTGCGTCTCGAACTCGCGCTCGAATTCGCCCGCATAGTGCGACACGTCGGTCGAGGTGCCGCCCATGTCGAAGCCGATGATCTTGTCGAAGCCGGCCGTTTTGGCGGTACGCACCATGCCGACGATGCCGCCGGCCGGGCCGGACAGGATCGAGTCCTTGCCCTGGAAGCGGTGCGCGTCGGTCAGGCCGCCGTTGGATTGCATGAACAGCAGGCGCACGCCGTCCATCTGGCTGGCGACCTGGTCGACGTAGCGGCGCAGGATCGGCGACAGATAGGCATCGACCACGGTGGTGTCGCCGCGCGACACCAGCTTCATCAGCGGGCTGACCTTGTTGGACACCGAGATCTGGGCGAAGCCGACTTCGCGCGCGATGCGCTCGATCGCGTCTTCATGACGGGTGTGGCGGTAGCCGTGCATCAGCACGATCGCTACCGCGCGGTAGCCTTTCGCATACAGTTCGACCAGCGAGCGGCGCACCTGCGCCTGGTCCAGCGGTGTGATGGTGTTGCCGTGGGCATCGATGCGCTCGTCGACTTCGACCACGTCGCTGTACAGCAGCTCCGGCAGTTCGACATGGCGGTCGAACAGGCGCGGACGATTCTGGTACGCGATGCGCAGCGCGTCGCGGAAGCCCCTGGTGATCAGCAGCGCGGTCGGGTCGCCCTTGCGTTCGAGCAGCGCGTTGGTGGCCACCGTCGTGCCCATCTTCACCGCTTCCACCAGTTCCGGCGAAATCGTGTCGCCGGCGGCGATGCCGAGCAGGCGCTTGATGCCGGCCACTGCCGCATCCTTGTACTGCTCCGGGTTCTCGGACAGCAGCTTGTGCGTGGTCAGCGTGCCGTCCGGGCGGCGCGCCACGATGTCGGTAAACGTGCCGCCGCGGTCGATCCAGAACTGCCAGCGTTGATCGCGGTCGCCGGTAAGTGCTTGTTGTTGGTCCATGGTATGCGCCTTTCTAAAGAGAAGTGACCGCACGTGCGGCTTGGTCGTAGAGTCCAGACAATTGACGCAGGTACTGCGCCAGTTCTTTCAGTGCTGCGGGGTTGATCTGCAGGGTGCCGACCGGATGCAGCAGGCATGCCTCGCGAATCCGGCGATAGAAGTCGAGATACTCGTGCGCCAGCGGCACCGCGGAATACATGACTTCCTTTCCCTGTTTGCTGGTGTTGACGATGCCCATCGACACCAGCTTCCTGAGCGAATAGGCAACCACATGCGTGTCTTCGATGTTGAGGATGAAGCTCAGGTCAGACAGACTTTTCTCGCTGCCGCTGGCGGCGATCTGGTGCACCACCAGCGCATCGACCGCAGACAGATCCTTCAGATGCGTGGCGGCGGTGGAGCGCACCAGCCAGCGGTGCAGCGCATGGATCGCGGTGACAAGGTCGAACTCGAATTCGGCGAGGCCGCAGGGCGGCAGCTCCATTCGCATCCGATTCGCGTCGCCTGCCGGTTCCGGCGCTTGGGCACCGACATTCGGATTGGCCATTTTTGCGTCTCCTGTTTATAGGCAACTCCTGGCGGAGCTGCGTTGATTTGCCAGAAACCCGATTGTTTAAAAGTGTTTCATCGACATTTCGCTAATAATTTATTGACATAGTACATTCAAGACGACTACTATTCAAGAAAAAAATCACGGGTTGGAAATCGGCGGCGGCGGCGGAAGTTTTTTGGGCGCGGCGCGTTCCGGCCCGTGATGAAAACCCCGGATTCAACGGGGCGGCGGCCGGAGCGGCATCGTCATGTCACTCCGCGCATTCACATTCGTAACCGTAGTAACCGTGGCTGTCCCGCCAGGGCGGCCCGCCAATTCAAGGAGACAAAAATGTTGCGCCTGCTCGAAAGCTTCTATCGTTCACTGCTCTACCTTGCGGCCCTGTTCATGATCGCCACCCTGGTTTCCATCCTCCTCGGAGTGGCGGGGCGGCAGTTCGGGTTCGAGATTCCCGGGCTGGATGCCTATGCCGGCTATTCAATTGCCGCGGCCCTGTTCCTCGCACTGCCGGAGACGCTGCGCCACGGCGACCATATCCGCGTCACGCTGTTGCTCAACAAGCTGACCGGCACGCCGCGCAAGCTGGTCGACTACTGGTGCCTGAGCGCCGCCTCGGGCCTGTCGGTCTATATGGCGTACTACTCGGTGCGGCTGGTCTGGGTGTCCTTCGTCACGCATGATGTCTCGCCCGCCAGCGATGCGACACCGCTGTGGATTCCGCAGATCGCGATGGCGGTCGGTTCCGCAGGATTGGCGGCGGCATTCATCGAGGAACTGTTGATGAAGCTGCTCGATCAGGAGCGCATTGTCATTCCGTCCGCCGAACTGGCGCGCACCGAGTAATCAGGACCAAAGGAGAACAACATGGATATGCTCATTACCGTACTTTTGATCGGTCTGCTCCTCGCCGCATTGGGATCGGGTCTCTGGATTTCGCTGTCGCTGCTGGGCGTGGGGGTGTTTGCAATGGAAATGCTGACCACCCGGCCGGCCGGCGACAGCATGGCGTTCACCATCTGGGGTTCGACCTCGAGCTGGACGCTGACCGCCTTGCCGCTGTTCCTGTGGATGGGCGAGATCCTGTTCCGCAGCAAACTGTCGGAAGACATGTTCAAGGGCCTGGCGCCCTGGCTGGAACGCTTGCCGGGCCGGCTGCTGCATGTGAACATCATCGGCTGCACGATTTTTGCCGCTGTGTCCGGCTCTTCCGCCGCGACCTGCGCGACGATCGGGAAGATTGCGTTGCCCGAACTGAAGAAGCGCGGCTATCCGGACGATATCGCGGTCGGTACCCTGGCCGGCGCCGGCACGCTCGGACTGCTGATTCCGCCATCGATCATCATGATCGTCTACGGCGTCGCCGCCAACGTGTCGATCGCCAAGCTGTTCATTGCCGGCGTCCTGCCGGGGCTGCTGCTGGCCACGCTCTTCATGGGCTATGTGATCGTCTGGTCCCTGCGCAATCCGGGCGCGATTCCGGCGGCCGGCGAGCCAATGAGCTTCTTGCAAAAGGTGTATGCGTCGCGCCACCTGATTCCGGTCGTGACGCTGATCGGCCTGGTGCTCGGTTCGATCTACACCGGCATTGCGACCGCGACGGAAGCCGCCGCGTTCGGCGTCGCCGGCGCACTGATCCTGGCGCGCATCGAAGGCTCCCTGACATGGAATACCTTCGTCGATGGGCTGCTGGGCGCCACCCGCATCTATTGCATGATCGGCGCCATCCTGGCCGGCGCTGCCTTCCTCACGCTGGCGATGGGCTTCATCGGCTTGCCGCGGCACCTGGCGGAATTCGTCGGCACGCTGAACCTGTCGCCGTTCATGCTGATCCTCGTGCTGATGGTGTTGTTCGTGGTGCTGGGATGCTTCCTGGATGGGATCTCGATCGTGGTGTTGACGATTTCGGTGCTGTTGCCCACTGTGGAAAAGGCCGGTATCGACCTGATCTGGTTCGGTATCTTCATCGTGCTGGTGGTCGAGATGGCGCAGATCACGCCGCCGGTCGGCTTCAACCTGTTCGTGCTGCAAGGGCTGACCAAGAAGGAAATCAGCTATATCGCGCGCACCGCAATGCCGCTGTTTGCGCTGATGGTGGCGGCTGTGCTGCTGGTGTATTTCTTCCCCGGCATCGTTACCATGCTGCCGCAGAACGTATCGTAAGCGGTGTTGCCGCGCCCGGCGCGATGCCGGGCGCGGTCCCTTTGTCTTGCGGTGACAGCGCTTCTTCTGGGTAATATACTTTGGAGCGTCGGCAACCACCGAGACCAAGGGAGCACTGTCATGCCAAAAGAGAAGTCATCGCCCCGGACCAGGCCGGTTCAAGGCCCCGCTGCGGTATCCAAGATCCCGATTGTCTCCTCCGCCCACCTGGCTTCCGGCCAGAGCGCGGAACTGAGCGAGTTCGAATTCGGCCTGATCATCGCGAGCAATGCCTTCAACCGCTGGGCGGTGCGCTGCATGTCCGCTTCCGGCATGAAGGACATGACCATCACCGACGTCCTGGTTCTGCATCACATCAACCACCGCGCACGGGAAAAGAAGCTGTCCGACATCGCGTTCATCCTCAATATGGAAGACACGCACGTCGTGAATTACTCGCTGAAGAAGCTGCAGTCCCTTGGGCTGGTGCAGACCGAGCGCCGCGGCAAGGAAGTGCTCTACTCGACCAATGAAAAAGGGCGCGACCTGTGTCTGCGCTACTTCGAGATACGCGAACAGGTGCTGGTGTCGGCACTGACCGGCGACGGCACCGACAATTTCGAACTGGCCGAACTCGCCAGGTTCCTGCGGGTGCTCTCCGGCCTGTACGACCAGGCGGCGCGGGCGGCAACCTCGATTTGACAGCAACGCTTCACCGCCTGATCTTGCCCTCTGCAAAGCGCATCGAATTGGCATCGGTGCGGAACAGGATAGGCTGCTCCGTCATGGGCGTCGCCTGCCTGGCATGGGCCTGCAAGACGATGGACTGCAGCTCTTCGTGGTGCGGCGATTTGCTGCATACCGGGTCGGCGTTCTCAGCGCTGCCGGTCGATGCATAGGCCTGGCAGCGGCAACCGCCAAAATCCTTTTTCTTTTCCGGGCAGGTGCGGCATGGCTCCTTCATCCAGGCATCGCCGCGATATCGGTTGAATGCGTCGCTGTGGTACCAGATGTCGCGGACACTCTGTTGCGTCACATTCGGGAAATCGAACCCCGGCAGCGAGCGGGCGGCATGGCACGGCAATGCGGCACCGTCCGCCGCCACCGCGAGAAATACCGAGCCCCAGCCATTCATGCAGGCCTTGGGCCGGTCTTCGAAATAGTCGGGCACGACGAACAGAATGCGCATCTTGTTGCCCGGCTTCGCGCGGTATTCGCCGACCACGGCTTCCGCATGTTGCAGTTGTGCGCGGGTCGGTATCAGGTGGTCGCGATTGACGAGCCCCCAACCGTAATACTGGGTATTGGCAAGCTCCAGGTATTCGACGCCCATCTCGACGGCCATGTCGATGATGCGCTCGATATGGTCGAGGTTGTAACGATGCAGCACGACATTGAGCACCATCGGGTAGTCGTACTGTTTGATCAGCCTGGCGACGCGCGACTTCAGATCGAAGGTCTTGGTGCTCGTCAGGAAATCGTTCATTTCCCTGGTTGAATCCTGGAACGACAACTGGATATGATCGAGGCCCAATTCTTTCATGCGGGCGATGCGCGTTTCCGTCAGGCCGACGCCGGATGTGATCAGGTTGGTGTAGTAGCCGAGCCGGCGGCCTTCGCCGATCAGCTCTTCCAGGTCGTCGCGCAGCAGCGGTTCGCCGCCGGAGAAGCCGAGCTGCGCGGCGCCGAGTTTGCGCGCCTGCTGCATGACGTCGATCCATTCCGCGGTCGTCAACTCCTTGCGGTTCTCCGCGTAATTGAGCGGGTTATAACAAAACACGCAATGCAGCGGACAGCGATAGGTCAATTCGGCCAATAGCCAAAGGGGCGGCGGCACCGACGGCGCGACGGTGGCGGATTGTTCAGACAAGCCAGCCTCGCTCATTGGCTTCTCCCAGAAAATCCCTGACGTCGTTTTCCAGGCCGGTAATTGAAAACGCCCGCTCCAGATCGGCGACGATCGCTGCAAGATCGCGTTCGCCGTCGCAGCGCTTGAGGATCTCAGCCGCGCTCTGGTTCAACTTGATCATGCCTTCCGGGTACAGCAGCACATAGGCGGATTGTGCTTCTTCCCATTGCATGCGATACAGTCGGGATAACTTCGGCTTGTGCGGGGAAGCGTTCATCTGGGCACCTGTTCAGGGATAGGCCTTCTCGATGGCGTCGAGCATCGACCACAACACGTCGAGCTTGAACTGCAGGATCTCCAGCGCGCGTTCCTGCTGCTGGCGGCTGGTGAAATAATCGAGCGTCACCTGCAGCCCATGTTCGACATCGCGTTGGGCCAGCGAGATCCGGCTGCGGAAATACTGGAGACCGTCGGCTTCGATCCACGGATAGTGCTGCGGCCAGGTCTGCAGACGGTCCTTGTGGATTTTCGGCGCGAACATTTCCGTCAGCGATGAGCAGACTGCTTCCTGCCAGGGCACCTGGCGTGCGAAATTGACATAGGCGTCGACCGCGAAGCGCACGCCCGGCACCACATGCTTGAGCGACAACAGCTCCTCGCGCGGAATGCCGACGGCCACGCCGAGCCGGGTCCAGGCTTCGATGCCGCCGGGATCGTCCTCCCAGCCGTCATGATCGAGAATGCGCAATACCCATTTGCGCCGTGTCTCGCGATCCGGGCAGTTAGCGAGGATGGCGCCATCCTTTTGCGGAATGCTGATCTGGTAATAAAACCGGTTGGCAACCCAGCCGCGGATCTGGTCCGGGCTGAGCTCGCCGTTATGCATCTTCACGTTGAACGGATGGTGGATGTGGTAGCCGGCGCCCTTGTCGCGCAAACGGCGCTCGAACTCCACGCGATCCCACGCCAGGTTCATTGCTTGTCCGGCAGGCGCATTCATAGACTGATCTCCATGCCGTCATAGGCGACTTCGATGCCGTGCCGCGCCAGGCTTGCGCGTTCCGGCGAATCTTCATCAAGAATGGGATTGGTATTGTTGATGTGGATGAGGATCTTGCGGCGCGTCCCTATCCCATCGAGCACCTCGATCATGCCGCCGCTGCCGGAGAGCGGCAGATGGCCCATATCGGAGGCCATTTTTTTCGACAGGCCGAGGCGGATCATCTCGTCGCCGGTCCACAGCGTACCGTCCACTAGCACGCAGTCGGACTGGCGCATCGCCGCTTCGATATGCGGCTCGATTTCTCCCAGGCCGGGAGCATAGAAAAGTGTTTTCCCGGTGCGGGTGCTTTCAATCAGCAGGCCGCTATTGTCTCCGGCCTGCGGGTGCGCGCGATGCGGCGAATAGGGTGGTGCTTTGCTTTTCAGCGCCAGGAAGGTAAAACGGATATCGTCGATGCCCGGCAAGGATATCGCGCCACTGTTCTCTTCATTGCCGGCGGCAGACTGCGGCGAAACCGGGCGCCATTGCACACCGCAGTAGTGGGACAGCACCGGGACCAATGGCAGGCCGTTGCTGAGATCGTCCCAAACCGACGAAGTGCAATACAGTGGAAGCGGTTTGCCTTCCCGCAGCATCAGCAGGCCGGTCACATGATCGATTTGCGCATCCATCAGCATCACTGCTGCGATGCCGGTGTCGCGGCTGGCACGGGCAGGCTGCAGCGCGGGCGTGGCCTGGATCTGGGTCAGGATGTCGGGCGATGCGTTGATCAACACCCAATCGACATCGTTGGAAGACACCGCGATCGACGACTGTGTGCGCGCATGGGCGGTAATGCTGCCTTTGCGAATGCCATCGCAGTTGCGGCAATTGCAGTTCCACTGCGGAAACCCGCCGCCTGCGGAAGAACCGAGCACGATGATTTTCATGGGATGGCGGATTCGAAAAAACGCGGCGATCGTTGTTCACAATCGCCGCAAACAAACCCTAACAAAAGAGCTTCAGCGATTGGCGATATACATCGTGATTTCAAAGCCGAAACGCAGATCGGAAAACTCGGGTTTAGTCCATTGCATAATGATCTCCTGTCTAGTTGATTGGTACGATTTTTGACTGCACTAATAGCGATTGCAACTGTACCGAAGCCCATGCTGTGCTGCAGCGAGTCGTGCAACCATACCGAGAGATGCAATATCCATGCCGAAAGAAATATTGCCCCCCCTTCAATGAAGGCTATCTATCGGTAGGCGATGGCCACCGACTGTACTTTGCCGAATAAAGTCCAAGGGAGATGACATGGTTTTTTCAGTCATTGCAAGCCCTGGTGCCCGACGGCTGGGCCGGACTGACCACCGGCTGGACGCGTGCACAAAAGGAACACGTGCTCCAATCTTTAACAAGTCTGGTACACAGTGTCACGCCACAGGAGCAGTTGGACGGCGCACGCCGCTGGGGAGAATATGAAGACGCGGTGATGCGGGCGATGACGGGAAGCGGGTCACCGCCGGCGCCGTTTGCAGAAGACTGAATCGGCAAATACCGCGTGCAATCCCATTACCTGTCGCAATCCTGCTTCATCAGTGAACGGCAGTTGTTTCGTTGCGCGCGGCGCGCCGCGCGCGTGCCGGCCATGGTGTTGCACGGCACCCATAACTGGATCTGCCCGCCTGAAAACGCGACGCGCCTGATGCGCTTCATGCCGCATGCAACACTGCGCTGGATTGAAAACGGCACGCACACGCCGTCCGATCCATCCGTATCCGCAGCACTGCGGCGGGCCATTCACGACATGCAGCACGATAAGGAGTAGTCGCCCTCCGTTTCAGTGGCATATTGATTCCCGCACATGATCGTGTTTGCCGACCGCAACAAGACGAGCGACCGTGGTTGCCTTGCTGGTATCGTTTCGGACATGACTTGTTTCGCGTTTATTTAATACTGAGCACTTGTACAGCATCGCGCCAAAGGCCAATCCCCGCGCGGCTTGCGTATGATCAAACGGATTTGCATAACGGCTCGCTGCCGTGCATAACGGACAGGTCGAGCCTGTCAAATGAGCAGTTATGCTTCAATAGGAGCAATCAGATGAAACCACGTATCTCGGTAATGACTCTGGGAGTGCAAGACCTTGATCTGTCAGTGCGGTTTTACCGTGAGGGTCTTGGCTTGGAGACGGAAGGGGTTATAGGTAAAGAGTTTGAATACGGTGCAGTTGCGTTCTTTGACTTGCAGGCTGGATTAAAACTGGCACTCTGGCCTCGCGAGAGCATTGCTCACGATACTGGCCTTTCGTTAGGTACGCCAAGTGCAACCGATTTCACCCTGGGCCATAACGTCGCGTCGAAAGAAGAAGTGGATGCTGTGATGGAACAGGCGGAGAAAGCTGGCGCGGTTATTGTAAAGCCCGCTCAAGAGACATTTTGGGGCGGCTATGCCGGATACTTTCAAGACCCCGACAGACATCTATGGGAAGTAGCATGGAATCCACAATTGCTGCCACAGGATTAAACAACACGTGCTCAACCGGAGCGGCGAAACAACTCGCTGCCCTTTAGCTCGGCATTGTGCGGCGGAGGGTTTTCCGTGATGACGATCAAAGCACTGCAATTCATCGCCATTCTCTGCACTGCGATAGCAATGGCAGGCGGATGCGCCCACCTCTTCGAGCTCCCGAACAAGATGCGGCTCTCTCGCGAGGACTACCTCACAGTCCAACAGATCTACCGGGGATGGGCGCTCCTTGGAATCGCCGTCGTCGGCGCCCTCGTCTCGACAGCAGTGCTGACGGTTTTCCAGAGCGGTTATGGTGCTCCGTTCTACTTCGCACTGGCGGCCACATCGTGTATAGCACTCAGTCTCGTCGTTTTCTTTTCCGTCACATTCCCGACGAACAAGGCGACGCAGAACTGGACTGTGCTGCCGGCGGGGTGGGAAGCCTTGCGTCGGCGGTGGGAGTACTCCCATGCCATGGGAGCGCTTCTGTACTTCGTTGCACTGGCCTCGCTTGTGCTCTCCCTGCTCTCCGGGCGGCCCTGAGCTGTTTCCGGTGATACGGGCGAGCCATATCATCGGGCCGCACGACAAAAGCGCATCTCGGTCAGCTTGTCACGACGCACCCGACACTGTTCCGCAAATTGTCGACGCTGCTGTATCGAGCGCAATCGGCTCATCGAACACCAGCCTGTCCATCGCACTCAGCAGCAGAAAATGCCGTCCCGTACAACGCGTCAGCAGGCTCATGTTGATGCGGGTAGCGACCGCATGACCCATCTGCGTGGTGCCGGAGCGCGACAGCAGGAACGGAATGCTCATCTGCCCGCCCTTGATCACCATTTCGGAGGTCAGCCGGCCGGTGGTGTAAAACACCTTGTCGCCGCCATCGATGCCATCGAGCCACATCATGCCGGCGATGGCATCCACTGCGTTGTGGCGGCCGACGTCTTCAATGAAGTACAGCAGCTCGCCATTCCCGGTAAACAGGGCACAGCCATGTACCGAGCCGGCCTGCTTGTACAGCGAGTCGCGCAGCCGGATCGTATCGACGATCCGGTAAAGCGTCGAGCGCATCAGACGCGCGCTGGCCGGCAAGGCGATTGCGTCGATTTCATCCATCAATCCGCCATACACGGAGCCTTGTCCGCAGCCGGTGGTGACGACCTTGCGCGCAGTCCGCGCTTCCAGATCGGCGACACCGTTGCGGGTAGTGACGGCGACGGCGCCGACGGCCCAGTCCACCTGCACTGCCGCGATGTCATCGATGGAACGAATCAGGCGCTGGTTGCGCAGATAGCCCAGGGTCAGTGCCTCCGGCGCCGCGCCCAGCGTCATCAGCGTCACCAGTTCATGCTTGTCGAGATAAACGGTCAGCGGACGTTCGGCCGGCATCGCGGTACGACGTGCCCGGCCATGTTCGTCGAGAGCATTGACCTCATGGGTCAGCGGCGCCGCGGCGTTGGACAACGCAGGCCGGCGCGGGCGGTGTTCATGCATGCGGCTCACCCGCGAGAAGCAGGCCGCCGCCATAACTGCTTTGGCGCGGAGGTTCGCCGCCGGGCAGGATGCGCACCGCGCAGTACTTGAATTCCGGAATTTTTCCGAACGGATCGAGCGCTGCGTTGGTCAGTTTGTTGATGGCGGCTTCGTAATAACAGAATGGGACGAATATCGCGCCGCGCGGCGAGCTGTCGTCGGCACGCGCATAGAGCGTGACCGCACCGCGCCGCGATTGCAGCGTGACCACGGCGCCTGGCTGTACGTTCATCTCGGCCAGGTCGAGCGGATGGATCAACGCAATCGGATCCGGCTCGATCGCGTCGAGCACCGTCGCGCGGCGCGTCATGCTGCCGGTATGCCAATGTTCGAGCTGGCGCCCGGTGATCAATACCTGCGGGAATTCCGCATCGGGACGCTCATTCGCCGGGATGATGTCGGCGGGAACGAAGCGTGCGCGGCCGGAAGGCGTCGGAAATGCCTCGGTAAAGACGACCGCTTGCCCGGCGTCGCCTTCCTGCTCGCACGGATAGGTGACCGCATGTTCCTGCTGCAAGCGTTCCCAGGTGATGCCGGCGATGCTCGGCATGCTGCGGCGCATTTCGTCGAACACGTCGGACACGTCGCGGTACTGCCAGTCGACTCCCATCTGCGCGCCGATCTGCTGGATGATCCACAAATCCTGGCGCGCATCGCCGGGCGGATCGATGGCCTGCCGGCCGAGTTGGACCAGGCGGTCGGTATTGGTAAAGGTGCCGGTCTTCTCTGGAAAGGCGGAGGCCGGCAGAATGACGTCGGCCAGATAGGCGGTCTCGGTCAGGAAGATGTCCTGCACCACCAGGAAGTCGAGGGCGGCCAGCGCTTCGCGTGCGTGATTGGCATCGGGATCCGACATCGCCGGATTCTCGCCCATGATGTACATGCCGCGTACCTTGCCTTCCTTGATCGCATGCATGACCTCGACCACGGTCAGCCCGGGCTGGCTGTCGAGCGCCGTCCCCCAGAGCCGCGCGAATTTTTCGCGTGCTGTTTCGTCGTCGACGCGCTGGTAATCCGGATACATCATCGGGATCAGCCCGGCGTCGGAAGCGCCCTGCACATTGTTCTGGCCGCGCAGCGGATGCAGGCCCGTTCCCGGCCGTCCGATCTGGCCGGTCATCAGCGCCAGCGCGATCAGGCAGCGCGCATTGTCGGTGCCGTGCACATGCTGCGACACACCCATGCCCCACAGGATCATCGATGCGTTCGAGCTCGCATACAGCCGTGCGACGTAGCGAATGGTATCGGCATCGATGCCGCAGATCGGCGCCATCGCTTCCGGGCTGTAGCCGTCGACATTGCGACGCAGGTCTTCGTAACCGATGGTGCGGCTTGCAATGAACTCCTCATTCACCAGCCCTTCGTGCACGATCACATGCATCATCGCATTCAGCAGCGCCACATCGGTATCCGGCTTGAACTGCAGGAAGCGATGCGCCATGCGCGCCATATCCGAACGGCGCGGATCGCAGACGATCAGCCTGGTGCCGCCCTTCACCGCATTCTTGATCCAGGTCGCCGCGACCGGGTGATTCACGGTCGGGTTGGCGCCGATGACGATGACCACTTCCGCCCTGGTGACATCCATCACCGGATTCGATACCGCGCCGGAGCCGATGCCTTCGAGCAGCGCCGCTACCGAGGACGCATGGCATAGCCGCGTGCAATGGTCGACATTGTTGCTGCCGAAACCGGTGCGCACCAGTTTCTGGAACAGGTAGGCTTCCTCGTTGCTGCCCTTGGCCGAGCCGAAGCCGGCCAGCGCTCTCTTGCCATGCGTATCGCGTATGGCCCGTAATTTCGTGCCGACCAAGTCGAGCGCTTCTTCCCAGCTAGCCTCGCGGAACACCTGCATCACGTCATCCGGATTCATCACCATGTCGCCGTGCCGGGGCGCGCCGTCGCGCCGGATCAGAGGCTTGGTGAGCCGCTGCGGATGATGCGCATAGTCGAAGCCGTAGCGCCCCTTCACGCACAGGCGCTTGTGATTGGCCGGACCGTCCCTGCCTTCGACGTACAGGATCTTGTTGTCCTTGACGTTGTAGGTCAATTGGCAGCCGACGCCGCAGTACGGGCAGACCGAGTCAATCTGCTTGTCCGGCACGTTCAGCGCGACCTCGCGGGCCGGCATCAATGCGCCGGTCGGACACGCCTGCACGCATTCGCCGCAGCCGACGCAAGTGGAAGCGCCCATCGGATCGTCCATGTCGAACACGATCTTCGCATGCTCGCCGCGGAAGGCAAGCCCGATCACATCGTTCACCTGTTCATCGCGGCAGGCGCGCAGGCAGCGGGTGCACTGGATGCAGGCATCGAGGTTGACGGCGATCGCCGGATGCGACACGTCCGCCGCGACCTGCGTGCGCGGCGCGAAGCGGGGCTTGCCGACGCCGAGTTTTTTCGCCCACTGGTCGACTTCGTTATCGCGGGTATAACGGGCTTCCGGCATGTCCGATTGCAGCAGCTCCAGCACCATCTGCTGCGCCGTGCGCGCACGCTCGCTCGCGGTCCTGACCTCCATGCCTTCGGCCGGATAGCGGCAGCAGGACGGCGCGAGCACCCGCTCGCCGTTGATCTCGACCATGCAGGCGCGGCAATTGCCGGCCGGATCGAGGCCGTCGGTGTAGCACAGATGCGGAATCTCGATGCCTTCGCGCTTGGCGATCTGCAGCAGGGTTTCGTTCGCCTTGCCGGTAACGATCACATCGTTCAGCTTGAAACTCACGCTGGCGGCATCGGATTGCAGCGCTTCGTGACGAATAATCGCGTTCATGATTCAGGCTCCTGTCTGGCCGAGTTCTTGCGGGAAATACTTGATCACGCAGTCGATCGGATTCGGCGCAGCCTGACCCAGGCCGCAGATGGATGCGTCGCGCATGACGGCCGACAGCGCGGTGAGCAGATCGGTATCCCACTGCGGCTGGGCGATGATGTCGAGCGCCTTCGCCGTTCCCACGCGGCAGGGGGTGCATTGTCCGCAGGATTCTTCCTTGAAGAAACGCATCAGGTTGCGCGCAGCGCCTACTGCGCTATCCTGGTCGGACAACACGATAATCGCAGCCGAACCGATGAAGCAGCCATAGGGCTGCAAGGTGTCGAAATCAAGCGGAATGCTGTTGAGGGCGGCGGGCAGGATGCCGCCGGAAGCGCCGCCCGGCAGATAGGCATAGAAGCGATGACCGTCCTGCATGCCGCCGCAATACTCATCGATCAGTTCCTGGATCGTGATGCCGGCCGGCGCCAGATGGACGCCCGGTCGCTTGACCCGTCCGGATACCGAGAACGAGCGCATGCCCTTGCGTCCATGCCGGCCTTGCGACGTGAACCACTCGGCACCCTTCTGCAGAATGTCGCGCACCCAGTACAGGGTCTCGAAATTGTGTTCCAGCGTCGGCCGCCCGAACAAGCCGACCTGGGCGACGTAGGGCGGGCGCAGGCGCGGCATGCCGCGTTTTCCCTCTATCGATTCGATCATCGCCGATTCTTCGCCGCAGATGTAAGCGCCTGCGCCGCGGCGCAGATGGATCTCCGGCATGCCGGGCATCGGCGGGTTGGCGGCGAGCCCCGCAAGCTCTTTCTGAAGCAAGGCGCGGCAGCCGTGATACTCGTCGCGCAGGTAAATGTAGATGGTCGAAATGCCCGTCGCCCAGGCAGCGATCAGCATGCCTTCCAGGAAACGATGCGGGTCCCGCTCAAGATAGGTGCGATCCTTGAAGGTGCCCGGTTCGCCTTCGTCGATGTTGACCGCCATCAGGCGCGGGCCCGGTTCGGCGCCCACGATGCGCCATTTGCGTCCGGCCGGAAAGCCGGCGCCGCCCAGCCCGCGCAGACCGGACGCTTCCATCGTGCGCAACAGGTCCTCGACGTCGCGCGATCCATCGACGCACTGTGCCAGCAACGCGTATCCGCCATCCTGACGATAGGCGGCGTAATCGATATAGGGAGCGACGTGCTCCTGCGTGTGGCCTTCGGATCCGGCGGCTGCCACCGTATCGAGTGTCGCGCCCGGAATTGCGCGCTGTCCGACCACCGCCACCGGCGCCTGTTCGCACCGGCCCACGCAGGGTACCGGCACCACGCGCACGCCCTTGCCGAGGATGGCCGGAAGCCGTTCGAGCAACCGGCTGGAGCCGGCCATCTCGCATGACAGGCTGTCGCAGACACGCACCGTGAGTCCCGGCGCCGCACCCGCCGCATCTTCCTTGACCACTTCGAAATGATGATAGAAGGTGGCGACTTCGTAGACTTCCGCTTGCGCGACGCGCATCTCCTGCGCCAGTGCCGCAAGATGCGGCGCCGCCAGCTGTCCATAGCGGTCCTGGATCAGATGCAGATGTTCGATCAGCAAATCCCGGCGGCGCGGCGCGTCGCCAAGGAGTGCCTGCACTTCGGCCAAGGCCACGGGATCGACGCGCCGTCCCTTGGGCGCCTGGCGCTTTCGTTCGCGGCCGGCGTTCGCCGCGGCGATTGGAATGATTTTTGTGTTCATGCTGGCATCATCACCTGGTCAAGCGTCCGGCTGGGCAGGCGGACAAAATGGAGAACCGTGCTGCGGGACAGATTTTGCCGCCGCACATCGGACAAGGCATGGTGTGCATATATGCAATCTAGTACATATATATGACGCACCACCAGAGTCAATTTACCAGCAAATATCGGCGCTCGAAATATGTAATGGATTACATACCGATATGAAGAGGGAACGCCGTCCGTCCTCATGCGGATACTTGCGAGCATCCATCCGCCGGTTCACCACGCATCGCCGGTGACAACGGTGCCGGATTGCGTGCCGTCATAGCCGGCAAGCCGGTTGACGACGTCCTGGAACGGCTTGCCACGCATGATGCCGAGCACCGGCTCCAGCTTGCCCGACGTCAAGTCCTTGGCATGGCAGGCGAGGAAGTAGCGTTCCCGCAGGACAGGAATGAAGTCGAGGTCGAAGTGTCTTGCCGCCGCCTCCACGCCGAAGCTCACATCCGCCATGCCGCTTGCCACATAGGCGGCCACCGCGGCATGGGTGAATTCCGCGCTCTCGTAGCCGAGGATGTCGGTGGTGCGGAGACGCAGCTTCTTGAGCATCAGCTCGAGCAGCATCCGGGTGCCGGACCCGGCCTGGCGGTTCACGAAGCGCACGTCGCGCCGTTTCAGGTCGCGCAGGTCGGCAATATTCTTGGGATTGCCCTTCGCCACGAACAGCCCCTGAGTCCGGTAGGCGAGGTGTATCAACGAGTGCCTGCGCGGATTGAACCATTGCAGATATTGTGTCGCCGCGGCTTGCCGGAATTCACCGAGCGGGAGATGAAAGCCGGCGAGGTCGCATTCGCCTTGCGACAGCGCGGCTACCGCTTCCGTGCTGCTGCGGTAGCGCAAATCGACCGCCGCGCCCTGCGCGCCGATTTCCCTGATGAGCGCGTCTATGGCGAAGCCATGCGACGCGGTGATGCGCAATGCCGGCTGGTTGCCTGCAAAGATTTCCTTGAGTTCCTGTTCGAGTTCCGACGCCAGGCTGTCGAGAATCGGCGACAGGCGCGCAGCGATGCGCTTGTCCGCCCAAATGAGTTTTTCCGCAAGCGGCGACAGGATAGTGCCGTAGCCGCGTGCCTTTTGTACCAGGGCGACGCCAAACCGGGACTCGAACTCCCTGAGCATGCCCCATGCATGCCGGTACGACAGATCGACGCTGGCAGCCGCGGCGCGGATGCTCCCCTGCTCGCGGATATGGTTCAACAGGCGCAGTAACAAAGGCAGCGCGATGGCAGAACCATCTTGTTTCTTCAGCAACCATTCGGGGTGAATTTCGATGTTCATGGATAGAGAACCTGAAGGCGGAGCGAACTGTCGCAGCCGGTCGTCCTGCATCTTACTGTAAGGGCCGCGCCGCAGTCTGCCCAAGGGGTTCCGCGTTTTTGGACACCGATTCGTGGTGCGGCTGACAATCACTGTGCCGCCCAGCGCCAAACGACTCAACGCAAATACAACACCGTTTTGCGCGTTAATATTGCGAGTTTTACAATTCATCGTTGAAAGGACGTGTAGCATAATATATCCTGAGGGCAACATTTTCTGTATTCGCCCGTTGATAACTATAACTGTCAGGCGACCGACATGACTTCTGATGATGTAGATATCACCATGGATCAGCTGCGGGTCGGCTTGTACGTCGAGCTTGACCTGAAGTGGTTCGAGCATCCTTTCGCCTTCAGCCGTTTCAAGATCAAGAGCGAAGAGCAGATCAAGACCCTGCGCAGCCTCGGACTGAAGACGGTGCGGTACAACCCGGCGCTGAGCGACGTGCGTCCTCCTGCGAAGGAGTCGCAACCGCAGGCGTCCGGCAATGCGGCGGAAACGACGAAGCAGGATGTATCGCCGATTCTGGAAGCGAAACGCGCCATGATGGAGCGGGTCAAGGCGCAGCGCGAGGCTGCGGCGCGCATCGAGGGCGCTTTCGTCAACACCGCCAAGGCCGTCCGCGACATCGAGCAGAATCTGTTTTCCAGACCGGAGGAAACCGTACGGCAGGCCACGCAACTGGTCACGCAGATTGCCGATTCGATCCTGTGTGCTCCGGAACTCGCCATTCATGTCATGGGCGACAAGATGGGCGGCGAGGAATTGTATTTTCATTCACTGAACGTCGCCATGCTGTCCATGATGATGGCGCGCGACATCAAGCTGCCGCAGGAGGTGGTCGGCGCATTGGGCATGGGCGCGCTGTTTCATGATATCGGGCACAAGAACATCCCGGACAAGATCCTCATGAAAATGGATCCTCTGACCCACGCCGAGCAGCACCTCTACGAAATGCATTGTCAATATGGCGTGGATCTCGTCCAGCGGCTGCAGTTTGCCCCCGCCGTCCTTGCCATCATCCGCGAGCATCATGAGTTGTATGACGGTACGGGTTATCCGCGGCAGCTCAAGGGCGAGTCGATCGGATTGCTTTCCCGCATCGTGGCGATCGCCAACTATTACGACGAGCTGTGCAATCCAGTGAATATCGCCGCAGCCCTGACGCCCCACGAGGCGCTGTCGATGATGTTTGCCAAACTGCGCGGCAAATTCGATCCGAAGCTGCTGCAAGTGTTTATCCGCTGTCTCGGGGTTTATCCGCCGGGGACGATCGTGCAGCTTTCCAACGGCGTGACCGGGATGGTCGCGACTGTCAATACCGCCAAGCCGATGAAACCGGTGGTCGTGATTTATGACGCCAACATTCCCAAGGAGGAGGCGATCCTGGTGGATATGGAGCGCGAAACGGACCTGAACATCGTGAAAGCAATCAGGCCGGCGCAAGTGCCGCAGAATGTCTACCTTTACCTCAGTCCGCGCAAACGGGTCAGCTATTACTTCGACGCAGGCAATCCCGGGCAGAAAGCGGCGACACCGTGAGCAATTTTGCACAACTGATGTTGGATTACAGCCCGCATATGATGCTGCTGGCCGAGCCGACCCATTTGCGGATCGTCGCTGCCAACCAGGCTGTCGAGCAGACGCTGGGGTATAGCAGGGAGCAGTTGCTCGGCATGGCCATCACGGATATCGAAAGTTCATTGCAGGATGTGTTTTATTGGGAAGATGTCCAGAATGGTCAGTATCTGGACATCGAGACCCAGGAAGGGGAATACCGT
>CBIHRJ010000067.1:0-28249 GCA_966212445.1 uncultured Noviherbaspirillum sp.
GGAATTAGCTGATTGACAATGGATTTTCCGGCAAGCGATGAAGATTGTCGGGGAGTAAGCTGATCCGGCCGCTGCGTGACCTGCGCCATGCAGTTGCGCGGCCCTGTTGGCCATGGCAGGTCATGCAGGGGGCTGGCAATCGCAGCGGATTGCGACGTTGACTTGCGCTGCGCCGGGAACTGGCTTCATCACGGATGCGGGATCCGTCGGCAACGCCAAATACCAAAAATACAATGCTTGACGGAAACTTCTTGTTAGGTTCTACTTCATCGGCGGGGCTGGGGCCCGTGGCAGACGAGGTGGTCATGAACATTCACACGGGATCGGCAAGACACGGCGGGGCATCCCGGTTGCTGATGGTCTTGCTCGTTGCCGCAAGCGCCATGTTTTCCATGGCGGCTGAAGCGCGCGATACCCTGCGCGTCCTTGCCTGGCCCGGTTATGCCGATGCCGACCTGGTCGCCGCATTCGAACAGCAAAGCGGCTTGCATGTTGAAGTGACGTATGTGACTTCCGACGACGAATTGTGGGAGCGGGTCAACCGCAACCAGGGTGCGGATCATGACGTGTTCGCGGTCAACACCGCTGAACTGCAGCGCTACATCGACAACAAGCTGGCGCTTCCTGTCGACCTGTCGCGCATCCCGAACCAGCGCGCGCAATTGCCGCGCTTTCGCCATCCCGAAGCGATTCCCGGCATCATGCGGGATGGCCAGGTGTACGCGGTTCCGTATACCTATTCCGAGATGGGCCTGATCTATAACCGCAAGCTGGTCAGACAGCCGCCGCAATCGATGGCCGCGCTGTGGGATCCGACGTATCGCGGCCGGGTGCTCGCGTTCAATACCAGCAACCACAATTTCTCGATCGCCGCGCTGCTGCTGGGCTTTGCAAACCCGTTTCAAATCAAGCCGGCGGAATTCCGTACCGCCGCGAAAAAGCTGGTGATGCTGCGCCGGAACGTGCTCACTTTCTACAATTCGCCGGAAGATGCGGTCAGGCTGTACATGGAAAACGAGGTCGCGCTGGTATTCGCCAACTACGGCACGCAGCAGGTGCAGGCCTTGCGCAAGGCCGGCGCCGATGTCGGTTACGCGATCCCGCGCGAGGGCGCACTGGCGTGGCTCGACTGCTGGGCCGTCGCGCGCGGGGCGCAAGGTCGCGCGGCGGGGCGCGAGCAGGCGGAGCGCTGGATCAACTTCATGCTCGAAAAAAAAGTCAGCACTGCATTGACCGACCGCCAGGGGCTGGCGAACACCATCACGCCTTTCCCGGATTCCAGCCCGAACGACAAGATCATCTGGCTGGAACCGCTGGAAGATTTTGCGAAGAGAAACGCACTGTGGAACCGGATCCTGTCCGGTGACGGTCCGGAAAAATTCTGAGGTTGCATGCGATTCAACGTCGGTCTCAAGCTGGGATTCTGGTTTGCGCTGTTCGCGATACTGTCGACTGCGCTCACCGGTTATTACGTCTATCACGCCAGCCGCAACCTGCTCACGCGCGCCGCCGAGGAAAAACTGCTGACCGCAACACAAGTGCTGGCGCGCCGCATTGACTACTCGCTCGATGAAAGCACCAATCACCTGCGCTTTCTTGCGTCGCTGCCGGCAACCGCCAAACTTGCCGATCGCGGCTTGCCGGCGACCGAGCGCCATGCGGAGGAACGCAAGCTGGAAGAAACCTTCATCAGCCTGCTGAAATCGCATGACGAGTATTTCCAGATCAGGATCATCGGTGCGGCCAACCACGGCAAGGAACTGGTCCGCGTCGATCGCGACGACGTCGGCATCGTCGCGGTGCATGGCGACGACCTGCAGGAAAAGGGACATTTTCCCTACGTGTACGAAGCGCTGCGCCTGCAGGATGGGGGGATGTACTTCTCCTCCATCAATCTCAATCGTGAGCAAGGAGCGCACAAGGGCCTCGACAAGCCGACCCTGCGTATCGCAACGACGATTCACGGCAAGGACGGCAGCGTGTTCGGCATCGTCGTCGTCAACATCGATCTGGAGGGCATGTTCGAACGCCTGCGCACCGACATTCCCGACGACATTTCCGTGGTGCTAACCAATGCCGACGGCGATTACCTGGTCCATCCGGATCCCGCCAGGACCTTCGGTTTCGACCGCGGCCGCAGTTTCCGCATTCAGGACGACATACCGGCGATCACGCCTGTCCTCGACGGAAGTTCCGATTCCAGGGTGCTGACGATTGCCGGCGGCGACAGCGGAATGCGCTCGGTCGGAGCCTTCGTACGGGTTGCCTATGGCGATCCGGCAAAACCGGCCTTCGTCATCGCCGGCCTGCGGACACCGCTGGCGGCGGTCTTGCGCGACAGCGCGACACTCGGCATCGATATCCTGCGGATCGCACTCGCGTTGAGCATGCTGGCAGTGGTGATTTCGCTTGTGCTGTCGCGGGTGCTGACGCAGCCATTGAATGCAATGGCTGCCGCGATCGGGCGTTTCGAAGCGGGCAAGCCGGTGCGCGGGCTGCCGGTCGGGCGCAAGGATGAAATCGGTTTTCTCGCGAACAGCTTCCTGTCGATGATGGCGAGGCTCAATACCCAGGTCGGGGACCTGCAGAGCCGTCAATTGCAGCTCGACTATCTCGCCCATCACGATCCCTTGACGCGCCTGCCGAACCGGGTGCTGTTCCTCGACCGCCTGGTTCACGCGATAAACAAGACACAGCGCAACAAGCGGCAGTTTGCGGTGATATTCATCGACCTCGACAAGTTCAAGGAAATCAACGACAGCCTCGGCCATCGGATCGGCGACGAGGCGCTCAAGCTGGCCGCGGAACGGATGCAAAGCGTGCTGCGCCAGGAAGACACCATTTCGCGCCTGGCCGGCGACGAGTTCACCATCATCATCGAGGACCTGCATCACGCGGCGCAATCCAACGTGATCGCCGCGAAACTGGTCACGCTGTTCAAGCAGCCTTTCGTTGTCGAAGGCAACAGCTTCACGCTCACCTGCAGTATCGGCATCAGCATCTACCCGCGGCATGGAAAGCGGGCGGAAGAATTGCTGAACAAGGCGGACGCCGCGATGTACAGCGCGAAGAAAAGCGGGCGCAATACTTACCGGATATACAAGTCCGGCGATGGCGCAGCGGAGGATGCGGCGGCGAAAAGCTAGCGTTTGGGCCATCGCCAGCCTGCCGGGCTTGTCGTAGAATCGGCTGCTTCCTTCTCGTTCAATTTCCATCCATGTACCAGGAACCCATCGTGATGCTCGACTTCGAGACGACCGGCCTCAGCCCGGCCGCCGGCGCGCGCATCACCGAAGTCGCCGCGCTGCGCATCGAACGCGGGCAGGTGGTCGATCGCTTCGTGTCGCTGGTCAATTGCGGCGTCCGGATTCCCTCCTTCATCACGGACCTGACCGGTATCACGCAGGGCATGGTCGACGCTGCGCCTTGCGTGTCGCAGGTCATGCCGGAATTGCTGCGTTTCATCGGACGCGATGCGCTGTCGGCGCACAACGCCAGCTTCGACGACAAGTTCCTGCAGGCGGAAAGCCGCTTCCTGGGCCTGCAGCCGGAATACGCGCGGCTGGTCTGTTCGCTCAAGCTGGCGCGCCGCGTGTTTCCCGGCCTGCCGAGTTACAAGCTCGCTACCCTGTCGTCGTCGCTCGGCATTCGTTTCAAGGGAAGCGCTCACCGTGCGGAGGCCGATGCCGAAGTCAGCGCCAACGTGCTCATCCGCATCGGCGAGTATCTGCAGCGTACCTATGGCGTCCAGCAGGTCGGCACCGCGCTCCTGACGCGTATTACCGGATTGAGCGCGGCAAAGGTTCCGGAGTTTCTCCGGCGCGAGCTTGGAGCGGGCAGGCCGGAGCAAGGGAAAACCAAGGGATAAGCCTGGCATCGGCGCGGTCGAATGTCCATGACACTGTTCCGCACCCTCTTGTTGCTGGCGCTGCTCGCCGGGGCGACAGGCTGCACGTCGGTTGACGTTGCGCGCTACCGGCTGCCGCGCTCCGAGCCGGCGCAGCAACGGCAGGAGGCCGTGGTGACGCAGCCTGCCGCCGGCACGCCCCGCCTTGCCGCCCCGGAACCGGTGCGACCCGCCGCCCCGGCGACCGCCCCCCGCATCGTCGTGCCGGCCGTGCCGACGCCACCATCGGTATCGTCGCCCCCGGCTCCCGTGACCGCCTGCGATCCGGGCGGATGCTGGAGCGCCGGCGAACGCTACCAGGGCGGCACCGGCGACACCTATCTGGACCGGAATGGCCGCCTTTGCCGGGGCAGCGGCGGCTGGATGCAGTGCTACTGACGCGTCAGTCCGGATACAGCCCGCGCGTGCGGCCGAACAGGCGTACCAGCCCGAGCAGGGTATCGATGGAAGGCGTCGGCACGCCGGTCAGCACGCCAATTTCCTGCACGGCGGTGACCAGCGCATCGATTTCGAGCGCCTTGCCGGCTTCCGCATCCTGCAGCATCGAGGTCTTGAATGCGCCCAACTGTCGCGTGACGTTCATGCGGTCCTCGCCGCTCTGCGCGATCGAGCAGCCGATCTTCGCGCCGATCGCGGCCGCTTCCTGCATCGCCATCAGGCAGAAACGGTGCACCAGCGGATCGTCGAGCACCTTGTCTGCGGTGGCGCCGGTGATCGCGGAAACCGGGTTCATCGTCATGTTGCCCCACAGCTTGTACCAGATGTCGGTGCGGATATCGGTGCTCGGCTCGGCGTCGAAACCGGCCTTGGCCAGCAGCGATACCAGCATCTCGATGCGCGCCGACATGCCGCCCGCCGGTTCGCCGAGGATCAGGCGGTTGCCGAAGCCGAGCCGCACCAGCCCCGGCTCAGGGCAGGAGCTCGACAAATGCACGACGCAGCCGACCACCTGGCTGAACGGGATCGCGCGCAGCAAGGCCCCGTCCGGGTCGAGCGACTGCAGCCGGGTGCCGCTGCAAGGGCCGTTTTCGTCGGCGAAGAACCACCATGGCACGCCATTCATTGCCGTCACCACGATGGTGTCCGGACCGATCAGCGGCGCGATGCACGCCGCCACGCCGGCCAGCGCGGTCGCCTTGACCGCGACGAACACTACGTCTTGAACGCCTAGCGCCTGCGGTTCGGGATCCGCGCGCAGCGGCACGCTGTGCACCCCGTCCGGCCGTTGCAGGCGCGCCCCATGCTGCCTGAGCACCGCCAGCGTTTCGCCGCGCGCTACCGCGCTGACGTCGCAGCCGGCCGCCGCCAGCCGCGCACCGATCAGTCCACCAATGGCGCCGAAACCGTAGATCGCGATTTTCATTGTTCCTCCACGCTGATGTTGACCACGGCAGTGTAAGGCACCGCGTGCTTTTTCACATATTCATGGTATGTATCGGGCGGGAATCGTGTGATACCGTTCATCGCATGGTCAGGCGTCGTTGCAGACGGCAAATTCGAATAGCAAAAGTTGCAACCCTTGCGGATAGCGTTATCCCCGTTCCTCGATCCGCAATTTCAAGGCCGGCGCATCGCCGGCCTTTTTTTATTGCATGTCCGGCATGCGCGAATTGACACAATGGCAATTGTGCGCGGACGCGTTTCCTTTTATGTCCCATTCCCATCCATCTTCTTGCGAGAATGCTTGGCATTCAGTTAAATTTCGACCATATTTCAATTAAGAAAGAGTACGATTACGACGTTGCTGTAAAAAAACACTTGAGCAAGCCGCGATCGCTACCAGATAGATGGTGTTGGGCAGGTAAGAAGCCCCACCTGCCGTCCAAGCCATGCGACGTCGGAGTACCGTTGTCATGTCGAGCGCAGGAGGCCCTATCTTTTCCGTAAGCACTGAAGCCGATTCGCGGCCGGGTAGCGCTGCGCCCGGCGATTCCCAGCTTCGGCATACGCTGCTGGAATACCAGGCTATCCTCGACAATGCCTCGCTCGGCATCACTTTCACACGCAAACGCACCTTCCTGCATTGCAATCAGCGTTTTTTCGAATTGTTCGGCTGGCAGAGCCATGAAGTGGTCGGCCATTCGACCGACATCGTCTATCCGTCGCCGGAGGCCTACGACGCGTGGATCCGCGCCGCCGCGCCGGTTCTGCGTTGCGGGCAGCGGCACGACTGCGAACTGCTGCTCAAGCGCCGCGACGGCAGCACCTTCTGGTGCCGCATGCTGGGCCGCCTGATCGATCCGGCAGACAGCAGCAAGGGCGCGATCTTCATCACCGAAGACATCACCGAGCGCAAGAACGCACAGGAAGCCTTGATGCGCGCGCGCGACGAACTCGAACAGCGGGTGCACGAACGGACTGCCGAGCTGGCGATGGCGAACGCGCGCCTGCAGGCCGAGATCCAGGAGCGCAAGCTCGCCGAACAGCAGATTCGTTATCTCGCCAACCATGACGCGCTGACCGCTCTGCCGAACCGGCGCCTGCTGGAGGACCGGCTCGACCAGGCGCTCGAACTGGCGCGGCGCAACAACCATCTGGTCGCGGTCCAGTTCATCGATCTCGACCGTTTCAAGCCGATCAACGACCGGCTGGGGCACCGCGTCGGCGACCTGCTGCTGCAAGCGGTGGCGGTGCGCCTGCGTTCGCTGTTGCGGGCGGTCGACACCGTGTCCCGCCTCGGCGGCGATGAATTCGTGATTGTCCTGCCGGAAATGCACTCGGCCGCCGCCGCCGGCGAAACCGCGCAAAAGGTGTTGTCGGCGCTGTCGCAACCCTACCTGATCGAGAATCACGAGTTGCTGGTGACGCCCAGCATCGGCATCAGCCTGTTCCCGCGCGACGGCAACGATGTGGACACCCTGCTCACCTGCGCCGATACCGCGATGTACTTCGCGAAGGGGATGGGGCGCGGCAATTACCAGGTGTTTGCGCCGAACATGAAACCCTGAAGGGCACGCCGGGTGCGCTTCGTGGCGAAGCTGCCCTTGCGTCCCCGATTTCAGCCTTCCAGGGAACGCATCATGCCTGCTTCGGCTCCGCCGCCACCAGCAGGCTGCAGCGGATCTTCTCCACCAGCACTGCATCCATCGACCCGCGCCACCAGCGCATCGCAAACGGCTTGTGGCGCGAGTGACCGACGATCACCAGTTCGATGGACAGCTTGTCGACCATGTCCGAAATGACGTTGACCGGTTCGCCGATTTCGAGATGCGGGCTGACGCTGAGCCCGGCCTCGGCCAGCAGCTTGCGTCCGGCTTCCAGTACCTGCGCCATTGCTTCGCGTTCGGCCAGTTCCTCGTCCATGGTCGGGACCGCGGCGACGAACTCGCCGGCCAGCACGATGGGCGTCGGCGTCACCACTGCGAGCAGATGGATCTGTGCGGCGGGGCCGGGAGCGAGGCGGATGCATTCTTCGAGGGCGAGACGGCTCTCGGGAGTGCCGTTGTAGGCGACGAGTATCTTGCTGTACATGCTTGCCTCCTGTGTCGATATTAATTCGGCACGATGAAGTCTTTATTTCATCGTGTCCATTTCTCATCCTCCCCCTCTCCCTCTGGGGTGAAGGCAGGGTTTCGCGGGCCATGGGTCCGCGCTGCCGTAGCCGGCTGGTCTTGCAAGCCCAGCCGTGGGGCGCTGAGCGGGGCCGGGGTGAGGGGATGCGGCTCCATACTTCTCCGTGCCGCATCAATATGATCGAGATGGCTTACGTCTGCATGATACCGCGCGACAAAATTCGGGCAAGCGGTTTTATCGGCTCAGTCCTGTCTGTAAGTTGTCCGTAAGCGAAGCGGAGGAAGGTCGTAGCCTTATACCAAAGGGCCAAAGGGCGTTTTTTCCGAAAGTTGCTGATACCATACGCCAATCCGTCCCTGAATATTCGCGTCCCGGCTGCTGCCGGCGGCCAGAAGGAATACAACGATGCTCAAAGTGGTCGTCATCGACGGCAATGCGATTTCACGCAATCTCTTGACCTCAGTGCTGGACGGCGGCGGTTACGACGTCGCCGGCGGCGCCAACACCAGCTCGGCCGGACTGGCGAACATGATCAAGCTGCAGCCGCAAGTCGTCTGCATCGACATCGGCACGACCGACGACGAGGGCTTCGGCAAGCTGGAAACCTTGCGTACAGGTCTGCCGAAGGCGCTGGTGTTCCTGGTCTCCGGCAAGCTCGAAGCGGCGACCGTGCAGCGCGCGCTGGAGCATGGTGTGCAGGGTTTCATCGTCAAACCGTTCAACGGCATTACGGTGCTGGCGACGATACGCAATACCATCATCAAGCTGGCGAAGCAGCATCGGCAGGAAAATGGCGGCAGCGCCGCAGCCACCGACGAGGTGGCGGGTGGGACCCGCCCTACGACCGACGGATAAAGCGGTAGGGTGCATCGTGATGCGCTGTGTGGTTGAACTATCCGGCTTCAGGCTTTCGTGCAAAGGCCCGTCACTGCAGAACCGACACCGCGCTGCGCCCGCCCGCTTCCCTGCGCACCAGTATCCTGGTCGCGATCCGTTCCGTCATTTCCTGCACATGCGAAATCACGCCGACCTTGCGGCCCATCGCCTGCAGGCCGTCGAGCGCGTCCATCGCCACCGACAGGGTTTCCGCATCGAGGCTGCCGAAGCCTTCGTCGATGAACAGGGATTCCACCCGTACCCGGTTCGACGACAGCGACGCCAGCGCCAGCGCGAGCGATAGCGACACCAGGAAGGATTCGCCGCCGGACAGCGAATGCACGGAGCGGATTTCCTCGCCCATATCCTGGTCAACTACCAGCAGCGCCAGCGTGTCCTTGATGCGCTCCAGCCGGTAGCGCTTCGCCAGTTCCGCCAGGTGGCGATTGGCGTAACCGAGCAGCACGTCGAGCGTGTACTGCTGCGCATAGTTGCGGAATCTCTTGCCGTCGTGCGAGCCGATCAGTTCGCCCAATTGCGTCCAGGTGCGCGTGACAGTTTGCTGACGCTCGATATCGGCCATCATCGCCGCCGAACGCGCGCGCCGCGCATCGTCGTCGGCGCGTTGCAGCTGCAGCGCGGTGGCGCGGGTTGTGGCGTCCTGTCGTTCCGATGCCGCCGCGTCCAGCGCGGCGCGCACGGCGTCCGCGGAATCCGGCGTCGGGCGTTGCGCTTCGTGCGCATGCCGTTGTGCACGGCGTTCCTGCAGCACGACCGCAGCGTTCTGTCTCGCCGATTCGATCGTCTGCAACTGCTTGCGCTCGTCGGCGATCCAGGCCGCAGGGCGGGCCAGCAGGGTACGCAGTGCATCGATGTCGAGACCGGCTTCCGCGTCCCGGTTGAAATGCGCAATCCAGTCGTCGACTGCTGTCGCCGCCGACGCGGCCGATGCAATGTGTCCGGCCAGACGGTGCTGCGCCTGTTGCAAGGCTTCCCTGGCGCGCTCCTGGTCGGCGGCGCACTGCTGTTTTCGCTGCGCGCAGGCCGTAGCGGCGGCTTTTGCGGCATCGATGACGTGGCTCAGTTCAGCCTGCACCTGTTCGACCGCTCGGCCGCCGAACAGCGCCTGCCGCGCAGTCTTCTTTTCCTCAATCGCCGTGTTGCTGCGGTCCAGCGCAAGCGCCGCGCGCTGGACCTCGTCGCGCACCCTGGTCAGAGCTTCGGCCAATGCCAGATGAGCGACGTCGAGTTTGCCGGCTTGCACGGATGCATCGTCGCGCGATTTGCATTGCGCGTGCCACTGGGCAGCCTGGTCGCGGCAGCGTTCATGAAAACGTTCCGGAGCGGCGCGCCAGGCATCGCACCACATGCTGTCGCCGAATGCGGCATCGAGCGCATTCAACGCGGTATCGCGCCGCGCGCCGAGGTCGGCGTGGCGCTCAGCGGCGGCGACGCATTCGGCCGTTGCGCGTGCGAGCGCCGCATTCGCCGCCGCGACGGCATCCTTGGCCTTCGCATGCAGTGCGGTTGCAGCATCGCATTGCCGCTGCGCAGAGTCGCGTTCCTGCGTCGCCTGGCGCACGGCGGCTTCTTCCTGCGCAATCTCTTGCAGGCAAACGCGCACCTGTTGCTGCTGCATCGCGAACCATGCCGCGTCCGCATCCGCGACTTCCGATGCCACCGGATGCGCGCTCCACGCCTGCCTGCCGGTATCGATCGATTGCGCCAGCGACTGCAATTGCCGGTCGAGTGCTTCCGTCTGTTTGCGGTTTTCCGACGCGAGCGCGGCTTGCGTCGCTTGCTGCTGTACTAACTGCTGCGCATGCGTCCGGCAGCGCCCGACCTCGTCATGCAGGTGCGCGAGCATCGCGTGCAGCTTCGGGTCGACCGCGGTGTATGGATGTTCGCGCGCACCGCATACCGGGCAGGGCGTGCCGTCTTCCAGCGCGGCGCGCAGGCTTTCCACGTTCTCGCTGCAGGCGGCCTCGGCCCCCTTCAGCGAACGTTCGGCCTGTTCCAGCGCAGCGGTGGCTGCCGGAAGCTGTTGCTTGATTTCCGTCAGCGCCGACTCCGCCAGCGCAACGGCTTCCTGCGCGAGGCGCGCCTTGCCGGACAGGTCGGATTGTGTAGCGAGATTCAGGGCGAGTTCGCGCCACAACGGCTCCGCCTGCGCCAGCAGGTCGCGCCGTGCTTCCGCTTGCTGCCGGCGCTGCGCCAGTGCTGCGCTGTCGCAGGCGGCGAGCCGTTCCGTGTTTTGCCGGAGCCGCTGTTCGGCATCGTTCAATGCGACGGCAGCCGCATTCAATTCGCCGAAACGCTCCGCAGCCTGCGTCTTCCTGAGCACTTCTTCCGCTCGGGTACGGTCGCAGGCCTGTTCCGCCTGCGCGTGTTCTTGCGCGCTGCGCGCTGCCTGCGTCAGCAGCATGTCCCAGCGCGGCCAGCCTTCGGCCAGGGTTTGCAGCGGCGCATGCTGCGCCAGCCAGGCATTGCTGTCTTGCAGCGTCCGGCCCGCCTGCATGCGTTGCGTTTCATTGTCGTTCAATGCCTGCTGCGCCGCCAGCTCATTGGCCCTGGCCTGCTCCACTGCGTGTACTGTCTGGAGATGTGCGGGCTGCAAGGCGTCAAGCTGGGCGTCGAGCGCTTTGGCGCTGTCGAGCATCGGCATCGCCGCGGCCTGTGCCTGTTCGGCATCGAGCAACGCACGATGGGCCAGGCCGAGCGCCTGTTCTGCTTCCTGCGCAGTGGTGTTCGCCGCAGCGAGCACGGCTTCGCCGGCGGCTACTGCTTGGCGGTCCTGGGCGGCCTCGGTCTGGGTACGGTCGGATTCGAGCAGCAGCGAACGGGCCGGCTGTACCGCCTCGATGCGCGCGAAATACGCACGGCGTTCCGCCGCGGCGTCATGCGCGGCGCTGTGCGCATCGAGTTCCTGTTGCGCCTGCCGTTCCTTGTGCAGCATGTCGTCGTTCGCCTGGTGCCAGCGCAGGTGCGCTTCGAGCAGGGTCTTGCGTTGTTCGATCGCGGCCAGCGCTTCGTTCGCGAGTGCGCCGTCGCGTTCGAGCTGCGCGCGCGCCTCGGGATCCAGTGGCTGCTGGTCGGCGAGACGCTGGGTCAGCTGCTGCAGCGCCTGCTGTTCCACCTTCGCGCGGTCATGGGCGCGCTTCGACAGTTCGGTGTAGATCTCGGTGCCGGTCAGCGTTTCCAGCAGTTCGCCGCGCTCGCCGTCGTCGGCTTTCAGGAAGGCGGAGAACTCGTTTTGCGCGAGCAGCACGGCGCGCGTGAATTGTTCGAAGCTGAGGCCGATGCGTTGTTCGATCTCGCTCTTGACTTCGCGGTTGGTGCCGCCGATGGCTTGCAGTTCGGGGAGCCGGTACAGCGACATCGTGATTGCCTGCAGCGCGCCGTCGGTCTTGCTGCGCGAGCGGCGCACGCTCCAGCGGGCGCGATAGGCAATGCCGTCGTTGCCGATGAAGTCGACTTCCGCGTAGCCGTCGGCCGCGCCACGGCGCAGCAGCGTGCGCGTGTCGTGCGGCGTGACGGTCTCGTCGCGCACGTCGGGCAGGCCGATGCCTTTGCTGCCGGCGCGCGCAAGGCGCGGCGTGTCGTCGTACAACGCGAGGCAGAGCGCGTCGAGCAGCGTGCTTTTTCCCGCGCCGGTGGGGCCGCTGATGGCGAACAGGCCGCAGGAGGACAGCGGTTCGCGCTGGAAGTCGACTTCGAACTCGCCGGCCAGCGAGGCCAGGTTCTTGCCGCAGATCTTGAGGATTTTCATCAGGCGTGCGGACTCAGGCGGCTTTGTCGATGGAGGCCAGCGACAGTTCGGCAAAGGCGGCGACCTGTTCCGGCGGCGCTTCGTTGCCGAAGCGCTGCTGGTAGAGCCGCCTGAAAATGTCATCCGGTTGCAGCCGGCCGAGTTCGTCCTGCGGCTGCGAGGCACTGCCGGCGTCGGCCGTGCGGACATGCGTTGCATCGATGCGTGCGAGGCGCACCGGCTTGCCGTCCAGTGCAGCTTCGATGCGCGCGCGCAAACCGGGTTCCGGTGCGTCCAGCCGCACCCGCACTTCGAGATAGGGGAAGGTGCGCACGTCGTCGTTCTCGGGCAACTCCAGTGCCTGGAGCGCTGCCAGCACCTCGTCGAGCGGCGCCGGTTGCCGCGGCACACGGAACAGGTCGACCGCGCGCGGCACGCGGATTTCGCTGATGTCGCGCACCGCTTCGCCGTCGAAGTCGATGCGCAGGATCTGGTGCGCGTAATCGACTTCCGCGAACGACATCGGCAGCGGGCTGCCGCAATAGCGCAGATGCGCCTGGCGGCCGACGCGCTGCGCCTTGTGCAGATGGCCGAGCGCGACGTACGCGAGTTGCGTATCGAATATGCCGGCCGACAAGGCGTCGGCGCCGCCGATCACGATACGCCGTTCGGAATCGGCGGAGGCTTCGCCGCCACTCATGTGGCAATGGCCGAGCGCGACGATCGCCTGTCCCGCGGTGCGCTTTTCGAGCGCGGCTGCAAGCGCCTGACGGTACAGCAGCGCGACACCTTCCATGTAGGCATCGCCCTCGGTATCGATGCGAGGAACGTCGCCGGGGCGCAGGAACGGGATCGCGAGACACCAGCCGGCAATCGAACCGTCGCGCTTTCTCAGCGGCACCACGAGTTGCTCAACATCGATCTGATTGTCGGCGCGCCGCGGCACGTTGCCGACGACGCAAATATCCATTCCATCCAGCAGGGGGCCGGGCGCTTCGAGCCGGCCGGGCGAATCATGGTTGCCGGCAATGATCACGATGTGGAGATGCGGTGCGCGCGACTTCGCCTGTTGCAGGAAACGATAAAACTGCCGTTGCGAAACTGCGGAGGGGTTGGCGTTGTCAAAAACGTCACCGGCGATCAGTAGTCCGTCTGCTTCCTCGGCAACGACGGTGTCGAGCAACCAGCCGAGAAAGCAATCGTGTTCGTAGGTGCGTTCGAAATTGTGCAGGGCTTGGCCGAGATGCCAGTCCGAGGTGTGCAACAACCGCATGGCCTTCCTTTCTGCGTGGAGCGAATCGCGGAATTATTTCATGCAGATGCGAGGCGAAGCTATTTCCATTCGGAATTTTTCCGGTTGCGCTTGTAGGAAAAATCCGAAAACCCTTGCGGAGCACTGACATTGCTTTTCATCCGTACGCTGATTTCCTGCAGGCCAGCGAGTCGACATAATGGCAACACTGATTGCCGTATCGCAAAGCCCTTGCGATCAATGAACGCCGCTAACTATTTTAATTTTAAAAAGGTAACGCAATGCTGACTTCGCAACTTTCCGATGTCCGTTCCAGCAATGTTTCTCTGGCTACTCCCTCACCCGCCGGCGCCATATGGCAGCGTCAGGCGAAATTGTGGTCCAGCCTCAAGGAAGTATGCGAGCTTTTGCGCATTCCGGCACGGGTGCCGAATGACGACTTCCAGTTCCAGCACATGCAGTTCAAGTCCGGCCAGCGCATTCATACCATCGGCCAGCCGTTCGACATGCTGTATATCGTCAACTCCGGCTTCCTGAAGACCGTAATGATCGACGAACTCGGCAATGAGCAGGTGCTCGGTTTCCCGATGAAGGGCGACATGTTCGGCATCGACGGCATTCATCGCAAACAATATTCTACCGAGACAGTTGCACTGACCAACTGCGACGTGATCCTGGTGCCGTTCAAGATCTTTTCCACGCTGGGCCGCACCAATGCAGAGATGGAAGCTGCGATCTATGCGGTGATGAGCCGCGAACTGGTGCGCGAGCAGGGCATGATCAGCACTCTCGGTTCGCTCAGCGCCGAAGCGCGCGTTGCCCGTTTCCTGGTGTTCCTGTCGGAACGTTTCGCGGAGATGGGCTATTCCGGTACGCAGTTCAATCTGCGCATGACGCGGCAGGAAATCGGCAACTATCTCGGCCTGACGCTGGAAACGGTCAGTCGCACTTTCTCCGCCTTCAATGCGATCGGCCTGATCTCGGTCGATCAGCGTGCGATCGTGGTGCATGACCTGCAATCGCTGCGTACCTTGCGCCGCTTGCCGCCATCGCGTGTGCGAGCCAAGGCGGAAGCGAAAAAACGCGGCGCGGCAGGGCAACTGGCCGCTGCCTGAGCTTCCGGGCGGTTCGCCTGCGGAGACGGCAAACCGGCGTCGGATCTCCGCCTGCTTTCCTCATCGGAGCCATGCCGTTGACCGCCAGGCTGTGTCAACGCTTTGCCGGCGCTGCCGTCATTCCTCGCCCCTTCTTGCTTGCCGCCGGCGATGCAGCTACTTCGTCGGCCGGAATCAGCGGCTTCAATTGCGCCGGCGTGAACCGGCCTTTCTCCATATGCACAGGGCATCGCAACGTCTTGCCCTGCAAGGCCGGCTGCTCCGCCATCACCTCGGCGATCCATTCGACGAACACCCGTACCTTCGCCGACAGGTGCCGGTTCTGCGGATAGACGACATGAATCGGCGCCGGATCGATGCACCAATCCTGCAGCACCATTTCGAGTGCGCCGGATTCGACGTGCGGCTGCGCGGTGTATGACGACATCTGCGCGATTCCCATGCCGGCGAGGCAGGCGTCGAGATAGCCATCCGAATCGTTCACCGCGATCTTGCCGGGCCCCCTGATCCTGATTTTTTCCTCGCCTTGCGCGAAGTCCCAGTCAAACAGCTTGCCGGTCTTCGCAGAAAAATAATTGATGCAATGATGCTGCGCCAGGTCGTTCGGATGCTGTGGGCGGCCATAGCGCGCGAGGTAGCCGGGCGTTGCGCAGGTAATGAAATCCAGCGTGCCGACGCGCCGTGCGATCAGCGTCGAGTCGGCCAGTTCGCCGCCGCGCAATGCGCAGTCGACGCCTTCTTCCAGTAGGTCGACGGTACGGTCGCTGAAGCCGACTTCGACATGGATGTCCGGGTAGCGCTCGAAAAAATCGGAAAACGTCGGAATCATGCGCCGCGCCGCCACCGGCATATCGATGCGCAGCCGCCCGCTCGGGCTGGCGCGCGTCTTCGACAGCGAATCCTCCGCATCGCGCACGTCGGCCAGGATCGCGAGGCAGCGTTCGTAGTAGGCTGCACCGTCGGCGGTGAGGCTGATCTGCCGCGTGGTGCGGTTGAGCAGCTTGACCGACAGACTTGTTTCCAGGTCGCGCACCAGCGTCGACACGGTCGCTTTCGGCAACTGCATGATGTCCGCTGCGCGCGTGAAACCGCCGGCGTCGACCACCTGCACGAACACTTCCATTGCCTGTAATTTGTTCATCGTTGCCCCCGCTATTATTGTTCAGATTGCTGAACAGTTAATTCGAATTATATGGCTTTATTCGGATATCAGAACAAAGCTATTCTTCAGCCCATGGACAAACCGCCGTCCAATAGAGCGGCAACGGAAACACGATGAGCCCGACCAAACACGACAAGCCGAAGACTTGCGCAGCAGACATGCCGGCGGTGCGCAAGCTGTCGGTGCAAGGTGCGCAGGACAAGCTGGCGGCGCGGTTGTACACGCCGGTTACCGCACAGCCCGACGCCGGACTGATCGTGTTCTTTCCGGCCGGCGGTTTTGCCAGGGCCGATCTGGATGACGCCGATGGATTCGTGCGTGCGCTGGCGAGCGGGACCGGTTGCTGCGTATTGGCGTCGACATATACCGTCGCCAGTGTTCGCCCGTTCCCGGCGGCAGTGGAAGATGCCTATGCGGTACTGAACTGGGCGATGCGCAATCGCACGAAGCTCGGCTGGAACGGCAAGCGGCTGATGACCGCAGGTATTGAAGCCGGCGGCAATCTCGCCGCAGTGTCGGCGATGATCGCGCGCGATCGCGGCGGGCCGCAGTTGGCCGGGCAGTTGCTGATCATGCCGATGCTCGACCCCGGCCTGACGAGCTGCTCGATGCGCAAGCTGGTTGCGGCAGCCGGTGCGGCATTCGTCGCCACCGAGTGCGCGGCGGGCTACCGCGCCTACCTGCCGAACGCGGTGGACCGTGCGCACCCGTACGCCGCGCCGCCGCGTTCGAGCCGCATGAAAGGATTGCCGCCGGCATTGATCATGTCGGCGGACGACGATCCGCTGCGCGACGAAGCGGAGCAGTACGCCGCGAAACTGGTCGCGGCAGGCATCAAGACAATGGTGTGCCGCCTGCCGCCGATTCCGCTGGAGCAACCCGGCGCCCGATGTAGCTGCATGAGAAAGGATGAGGCGTTGCAGGAAATTGCCGCATTCATTTCCGGATTAGGGGCTTGACCTTCCCGTAACGGGAGGCTTGATACTCCCGGATAACACCGATGCAAAGTGCGATCCATCCCATTCGGGATGGAGGGGGATCTTTTACGCCGATTTTTGCGAAACCGAACTCGAATAACCCGACATTGACTGGAAAGAAGACAAACATGAAAACGTCACTCAACACGGTACATACCCTTTCCGCACTCGCGCTGAGCGCCATCGCCGCACTGGTGTTGTCCGCCTGCGGCGAACCGCAGGCCAAGGAAGCCGCGCATGCCGGCGGCCCGCCGGTGACCGCCGCCGCCGTGATAGAACGCGCAGTGGTCGAGACGCAGGAATTCTCCGGCCGCGTGGAAGCGGTCGAGCGGGTCGAGATCCGGCCGCGCGTCTCCGGCTTCATCGCGTCGGTGCATTTCCAGCCGGGCGCGGAAGTGAAGAAGGGCGACCTGCTGTTCGTGATCGATCCGCGTCCGTATGAAGCCGAAGCCAGCCGCGCGCAAGCCGCGGCGCAGGCCGCACGCGCCCGCGCCGACCTGGCGAAGGTGGAACTCGCGCGTGCCGAAAAGCTGGTCGCGGAAAAAGCGATCGCGCAACGCGAAGCCGACGAAAAGGCAGCCAGCGTAAAAGAGCTCGAAGCCAGCGCCGCCGCCGCGCAAGCCGCCTATGAAGCAGCGAAGCTGAATCTCGGCTTCACCCGCGTGCATGCACCGATCGGCGGCCGCGTCAGCAAGGCCGAAGTCACCGCCGGCAACCTGGTCGACGGCAATGTGGTGCTGACCTCGGTGGTGTCGAGCAACCCGATCTACGTCAGCTTCAACGGCGACGAAGCATCGTACCTGCGCGTCGGCGCCCGCGCCCGCAAGGGTGAACCGGTGACGGTGCGTATCGGCCTGTCCAACGAGACCGGTTTCCCGCATGAAGGCAAGCTGGAATTCGTCGACAACCGCGTCGACCCGGCCACCGGCAGTGTGCGCATGCGCGCCGTGTTCAAGAACGCTGATCAGGCACTCGCGCCTGGCCTGTTTGCCCGTGTGCAGCTCGAAGCCGGCAAGGGCGCGCAAGCCGCCGCCCTGATCAGCGAACGCGCGGTCGGCACCGACCAGGACCGCAAGTTCGTGTACGTGGTCAACGGCGAAGGCAAGGCCGAGTACCGGCCGGTCACGCTCGGTCCGGTGATCGATGGACTGCGCGTGGTGCGCAATGGCTTGCAGCCGGGCGAGAAGATCGTCGTCAACGGCTTGCAGCGGGTGCGGCCTGGGGCGCCAGTGACGGCGCAGGTGGTCGAGATGGATGCGGACCCGAATCAGCCGCCGAAGGCGGAAGCAGTGAAGACGGCCGACAAGTCCTGAACACGTTGAAACAGCACTGAATGGCTCCTTCCCCCTATCAGGGGGAAGGTTGGGAAGGGGGTAGTGAGGTCGAGCAACCGACTGAGATTGCTCAACCTCCCCACCCCCACCCTAACCCTCCCCCTAAGAGGGGGAGGGGACTGGCCGCCGCGCTCATTACATACAAGAGAACACCATGAACTTCTCCCGCTTCTTCATCGACCGTCCGATCTTCGCGGCCGTGCTGTCGATCCTCATTTTCGTCGCCGGCGTGCTGGCGATCTTCAAGCTGCCGGTCTCGGAATACCCGGACGTGGTGCCGCCCTCGGTGGTGGTGCGCGCCATGTATCCCGGAGCCAACCCGAAGGTGATCGCCGAGACCGTCGCCGCGCCGCTCGAAGAGCAGATCAACGGCGTCGAAGGCATGCTCTACATGTCGTCGCAGGCGACTTCCGATGGCGCGTTGGCGCTGACCGTCACCTTCAACATCGGCACTGACATCGAGCAGGCCGAAAGCCAGGTGCAGAACCGCGTGCAGCGCGCGTTGCCGCGCCTGCCGGAAGAGGTGCGCCAGATCGGCGTCACGACCGTCAAGAGCTCGCCCAACCTGACCATGGTGGTGCACCTGTCCTCGCCCAACGGACGCTATGACGACGTCTACCTGCGTAACTACGCGGTGCTCAACATCAAGGACCAGTTGTCGCGCATTCCCGGCATGGGCGAGACGCTGCTGTTCGGCGCCGGCGACTATGCGATGCGCGTCTGGCTCGATCCGCAAAAGGTTGCGGCGCGCAACATGACCGCCGGCGACGTAGTCGCCGCGATCCGCGAGCAGAACGTGCAGGTCGCAGCCGGTGTGATCGGCGCCGCGCCGTCGAAGAATGCCGAGTTCCAGCTCACCGTGAACACCCAGGGCCGCCTGCAAACCGAAGAAGAGTTCGGCGACATCATCGTGCGTACCGGCGCCGACGGCTCGGTCACGCTGCTGAAAGACGTGGCGCGCATCGAACTCGGCTCCACCGACTACGCATTGCGCTCGCTGCTCAACAACAAGTCGGCCGCCGCCATTGCGATCTTCGAAGCGCCCGGCGCCAACGCGCTGCAATTGTCGTCCGATGTGCGCGCGAAGATGGAAGAACTGAAGAAGGACTTTCCGGAAGGCGTCGACTACAGCGTGGTGTACGACCCGACGCAGTTCGTGCGCGAGTCGATCGATGCGGTGATCCACACGCTGCTCGAAGCGGTGGCGCTGGTGGTGCTGGTGGTGATCGTGTTCCTGCAGACATGGCGCGCATCGATCATTCCGCTGGTCGCGGTGCCGGTGTCCATCATCGGCACCTTCGCGGTGCTGCTCGGATTCGGCTTCTCGATCAACACGTTGTCGCTGTTCGGACTGGTGCTGGCAATCGGCATCGTGGTCGACGACGCCATCGTGGTGGTGGAAAACGTCGAGCGCAACATCCAGTCCGGGCTGACGCCGCGCAATGCGACGGTCCAGGCGATGAAGGAAGTCAGCGGTCCGATCATCGCGATCGCGCTGGTGCTGTGCGCGGTGTTCGTGCCGATCGCCTTCGTGTCCGGCCTGTCGGGGCAGTTCTACCGCCAGTTCGCATTGACCATCGCGATCTCGACCGTGATTTCCGCGTTCAATTCGCTGACGCTGTCGCCGGCGCTGGCCGCCGCGCTGCTGAAACCGCACGACGCGCCCAAGGACGCGCTGACGCGCGGCATGGACAAGGTGTTCGGCCGCTTCTTCGGCTGGTTCAACCGCAGCTTCGGCCGTGCTTCGCATGCGTATGAAGGCGGCGTCAAGGGCGTGCTCGGCCGCAAGGCGGCGGCGCTCGGCGTGTACGCGCTGCTGGCGGTGGCGACGGTGTTTGTGTTCAAAGCGGTGCCGGCCGGCTTCGTGCCGGGCCAGGACAAGCAATACCTGGTCGGCTTCGCGCAGTTGCCGGATGCAGCGTCGCTGGAACGCACCGACGAAGTGATCCGCCGCATGTCGGACATCGCCCAGTCCGTGCCCGGCGTGGAAAACTCGGTCGCCTTCCCCGGCCTGTCGATCAACGGTTTCACCAATGCGCCGAATGCCGGCATCGTGTTCGTCACGCTGAAGCCATTCAGCGAGCGCACCACGCCGGAAATGTCGGGCGCGGCGATCGCGCAGCAGGTCAATGCCAAACTGGGCGTGATCCAGGATGCATTCATCATGATGTTCCCGCCGCCGCCGGTGAACGGTCTCGGCACCATCGGCGGTTTCAAGATGATGATCGAGGACCGCGCCAACCTCGGCCACGACAAGCTGTATGAGGCGGTGCAGGCGTTGCAGATGAAGGCATGGCAGACGCCGGAACTGGCGGGCGTGTTCTCCAGCTACCAGATCAACGTGCCGCAATTGTTCGCCGACATCGACCGCACCCGCGCCAAGCAGCTTGGCGTGCCGCTGGCGACGATCTACCAGACGTTGCAGATCAACCTCGGCTCGCTGTACGTGAACGACTTCAACAAGTTCGGTCGCACTTACCAGGTGAAGGTGCAGGCGGACGCGCCGTTCCGTTCGCATGCGGAAGACATCGCGCAGCTCAAGGTGCGCAACAACCGCGGCGAAATGATCCCGCTGTCGTCGCTGATGAAGGTGAAGGACAGCTACGGCCCGGATCGCGTGCAGCGCTACAACGCTTATGTGTCGGCCGACATCAACGGCGGCCCCGCGCCCGGCGTGTCGAGCGGACAGGCGCAGGCGGCGATGGAACGCATCGCGAAGGAAGTGCTGCCCAAGGGCATCTCGTATGAATGGACCGAGCTGACCTACCAGGACATCCTGGCCGGCAACACCATGGTCTTCGTGTTCCCGCTGTGCGTGCTGCTGGTGTTCCTGGTGCTGGCCGCGCAATACGAAAGCTGGACGCTGCCGCTTGCGGTGATCCTGATCGTGCCGATGTCGATTTTGTGCGCGCTGCTCGGCGTCAAGCTGACCGGCGGCGACAACAACGTGTTCACCCAGATCGCGTTGTTCGTCCTGGTCGGGCTGGCATCGAAGAACGCGATCCTGATCGTCGAGTTCGCCCGCGAACTGGAAGACCACGGCCGCTCGGTGCTGCAGGCCGCGCTGGAAGCCTGCCGCCTGCGTCTGCGCCCGATCCTGATGACCTCGATCGCTTTCATCATGGGCGTGGTGCCGCTGGTGTTTTCCTCCGGCGCCGGTGCGGAGATGCGGCATGCGATGGGCGTCGCGGTGTTCTCCGGCATGCTCGGCGTCACGCTGTTCGGCCTGTTCCTGACGCCGGTGTTCTACGTGTTGCTGCGCAGCTTTGCGAAGCGCTTCGAAAAGCCGGTGCGCGCATTTGAATCCAAACCGGACGCCGCTGCGTAATGAGTACGTAATGAGCACGTAATGAACAACAGGATGCAACCATGAACAACAAGACATTACTGATGAAGTTCGCCTCGCCGCTGCTGGCCGCGATGGTCCTGGCCGGCTGCGCCGCGCCGCAACTGCAGGCGCCGGATATCGAAATTCCGTCTGGCTATAAGGAAGCCGCACTGGCCGATGCCGGCCGCTGGAAGCCGGCGCAACCGGCGGAAGCGCAAGCGCGTGGCGAATGGTGGAAAGTCTTCAACGATCCGGAGCTGAACCGCTTGATCGACGACGCGACCGCGGCCAATGCCAACCTCGCGGCGGCAGCGGCGCGCGTCAGGCAGGCACGCGCCATCGCCGGCATCGCCGAGGCCGACCGCGTTCCGGCAATCGACGCCGGAGTGGGCGCGCAACGCGCACGCGCATCCGCCGTGTCGCTCGGCCTGCCGCAAGGCACGCTGGTATCGCCGGCCAACGCATACCAGGCGCGCCTGACCGCAAGCTATGAAGTCGACCTGTTCGGCCGCGTCGCCGGCAATGTCAACGCGGCGCAAGCCGATGCGGCGGCGACGGAAGCGACGTTCCGCTCGGTGCTGCTGGCGTTGCAGGCCGATGTCGCGCAAACCTGGTTCCGCCTGCGCGCAACCGATGCCGAACTCGCGTTCCTGCAGCAACTGGTGCGGCTGCGCGAGGAAAACGTGCGCATCAGCCAGCGCCGCTACGACCTGGGCGATGTCGGCGAGCTTGACCTGACGCGTGCGAAGACCGAGCTGTCGACCACCCGCTCGGAAGCGATTGCGCTGGAACGCCAGCGTGCGCAACTGGAACATGCGCTGGCGGTCCTGCTCGGCAAGCCGGCGGCTGCCTTCGGCGCGGAGAGTAATCCGCTGCCGGCATCGGCGGCCTTGCCCGGCATTCCCGCCGGATTGCCGTCCGCATTGCTGGAACGCCGCCCCGACATCGCCGCCGCCCAGCGCGCGATGATTGCCGCCAACGCGCGCATCGGCGTCGCGAAGTCGGCGATGTTCCCGGCGCTGCGGCTGACCGCCGCCGGCGGCGGCGAGTCGGCGGAACTGGCCGATCTCTTTACCTGGAGCAGCCGCACCTGGCTGGTTGGCGCATTGCTGTCGTTGCCGGTGATCGACGGCGGCCGCCGGCAGGCTGACATTACACGCAGCGAAGCAGCGCTGGAAGAATCGGTCGCGCGCTACCGGCAGAGCGTGCTCTCCGCCTTTGCGGAAGTCGAAGACAACCTCGCCGGCCTGCGTACGCTGGCCGGGCAGACGCAGGCGATCGACGACGCGGTGGCGTCGGCGCGGCGCAGCGCCGACCTGGCCAACAAGCTGTACGAAGCGGGCCGGTCGAGCTACCTCGACGTGCTCGACGCGCAGCGTAACCTGGCGGCGGTGGAACGCAGCGCGGTGCAGTTGCGCGGCGCGCGTGCGACGACCACCGTGGCGCTGATCCGCTCGCTGGGCGGCGGCTGGTGAACTGAATTCATAAAGTGCGATTCCGCGGTACCGGGAAATCGCACAAAGGAGACAAACGCGAATGGACGAATGACAGTGAACGTGGCGGTCTCATCCGATTGTTGCTGAATCTGGAATGATGCGTTGACATTTTTGCTGTTTTTCAACATTCACGCGATAGGTAGACTGTGCTTCATCGATGAGCACACAACAAACGCAGTGCGACTCTCGAAGGCAGGACCCGACGGCAGCACATGCCTAACCGCCGAGCCCGGAGTCATTTACTTAATTGTGGAGAAATAACATGAATGCGAAAAAATTGATTGCTGCTGTTGCCGTTTTTGCCGCCGCTGGTTCCGCGATGGCTGACCAGACCTACCCGTACGTCGAGTTCAGCAATACGCCGTCGGTCAAGACCCGTGCCGAAGTGATCGCTGAAATGCAGGGCCAAACCCCGGCCGCGAAGCAGGCGAAGAACAGCGAGTACGTCGAATTCAATCAGGTTGCGACCGGCAAGACCCGCGCCGAAGTGCGTGCCGAACTGGACAAGGCGTATGCCGACGGCCAGTACGCCGACAACGCCAGCCAGGAATACGTCGAGTTCACCAACGTTGCTTCCACCCGCACCCGTGATGAAGTGCGTCGTGAAGCGATCCAGGCTGCACGGGACAGCCGCATCGGCGCCAACAGCTCCGGCAGCTAAGGTCCCTACCCACGAAGAGTCTCCTCCGCTCTCTCCAAGAGTTGGATTTACGCCCGCAAGCCAAAGGCCTGCGGGCTTTTTTTGGTGCGCGATTTCCGCAATGGCGTGCTACATTCGCCGCATCCGGACGCCGATCCCGGCAGGAGACGAGACATGAAAACCTTGTGCGACGCCAGCCGTTCGATGCTGGTCGTCATCGATCTGCAGGAAAAACTGATGCCGGCGATCCATGACGGCGCAAGCGTCGTGCAGCGTGCGCTGGTGCTGTCGCAGGCGGCGCGGCTGATGGAGGTGCCGGTGATCGGCACTGCGCAAAACCCGGAGCGCCTCGGGCCCAACCTGCGCGACGTGCATGCGCTATGCAATCCGATGATCGCCAAGAACGACTTCGACGCCTGCGCGGAAGCCGGCTTCCTGTCCGCGCTCGACACCGCGCGCGACGACCTCATCATTCTCGGTTGCGAAGCGCATGTCTGCGTGCTGCAGACGGTGCTGGGCCTGCTGCGGCGAAACCGGCGCGTGCGCGTGGCCGCGGATGCCGTCGGCTCACGCCGGCTGCTTGATCGGGACATCGCGCTGCAGCGCATGCAGGCCGCGGGCGCGGAACTGGTGACGTCGGAAATGGTGATGTTCGAGTGGATGCGCAGTTGCATGCATCCGAGCTTCAGGGAAGTGCTGAAGCTGATCAAGTAGACAGATATCCCCGTCGTCGCCGTTCTTCGATAGCGGTTATGCAAAATCATTGGGCACGCGAATGCGGCGGGTGGGACCTGCCCTACCCATTTCTCCGCATTTGTCCGGTGGAGTCCGGTGGATTCGAACGTAGGGCGGGTCCCACCCGCCATCACCGCCGTACGCTCGCGAAGAAAAAGCGGCCATTTCTCCGCGTCCGTCGGGCCGCTCCGCTACAGCAGCCTCGCCTGCAGATTGATGTTCGCATTCAACACCTTCGACACCGGGCAATTCTTTTTCGCGCCTGCAGCGATCTGGTTGAACTTCGCGTCGTCGATGCCGGGCACCTTCGCATCGAGCGTCAGGTTGACGGTGGTGATCGACCAGCCGCCCTGCACCTGGTCGAGAGATACCGCCGCACGCGCCTCCAGCCGCTCCGGCGTAAAACCGGCCTCGCCCAGCGCAGCCGACAAGGCCATTGCAAAGCAACCGGCATGCGCGGCGGCGATCAGTTCTTCGGGATTGGTACCTGTTCCGTTTTCGAAACGCGCACTGAATGAATACGGCGTGTCTTTGAGCACATTGCTTGCCGTGGAGACCGTTCCCTTGCCGCTCTTCAGGTCGCCTTGCCATACCGCGGAACCAGTGCGTTTCATGCTGATGCCCCTTTCTTGTATTGATCGATGTGAAGAACCCGCACAAGCTCCGCAAGCGCGAGCAATGCAAGAACTCTGACCGATACCGGAACGCTCGGTTCCGGGGCGAGGCATTGCCGATCACGGCACAAAATCGATAATGCCTTGTCAAACTGTTTTGCTTAGCCACTCTGAACGGGTTCCTTGCGGAACCCGTGCCATGCATGAAGATCGCACAGGTTTCACCACTCTTTGAAAGCGTCCCCCCCAAAGCCTATGGCGGCACGGAACGCGTCATCTCTTATCTGACAGAAGAACTGGTCCGGCAGGGACATGAGGTGACGCTGTTTGCCGCCGGTGACTCGGTAACCGCCGCCCGCCTGATTTCAGTAGCGCCGAATGCGATGCGGCACGATGCCGCCAACCATGCGTGGCTTGCGTATCACACCATGCAGATGGACGTCGTCGGGCAACTGGCGGATAGTTTCGACGTCATTCATTTTCACACCGACTACATGCAGTTCGCGATGACGCGGATGTTGCGTACGCCGCACGTGAGCACACTGCACGGCCGGCTCGACCTGTCGGAACTGACGCCGCTGTACCAGCATTTCAGCGACGTGCCGCTGGTCTCCATTTCCGACAATCAGCGTACGCCCTTGCCGTGGGTTAACTGGAGGAAGACGGTCTACCACGGCTTGCCGCCCGACCTGTACAAGTTTGCGCCGGAGAGCGGCGGTTACTTCGTGTTCATCGGCCGCATCTCTCCGGAAAAAAGAGTGGACCGTGCAATCGAGATCGCGAAGCGTTGCGACATCCCGCTATACATCGGCGCCAAGATCGACAAGGCGGACGAGGCGTATTTCAACGCCTGCATCAAGCCTTTGTTGCAGCATCCGCTGGTGCAATACCTTGGAGAAATCAACCAGCGCGAAAAGCACGAATTGCTCGGGCATGCGAGTGCGTTGCTGTTTCCGATCGACTGGCCCGAACCATTCGGACTGGTAATGATCGAAGCTTTTTCTTGCGGAACACCGGTGATTGCCTATCCGCATGGTTCGGTCATGGAAATCATGGAGGATGGCGTGACCGGCTTCGTGGTGCATGATCAGGAAGATGCGGTGCGGGCCGCGAAGAAAATTCATTCGATTGACCGCAAGGGCTGCCGCGAAGCGTTCGAGCGCCGCTTTACCGTGGCGCGCATGGCGGAAAACTATCTGCACGTATATCGGCAGCCGCTGTCCGGTTGAGCGCAGTCCGGCGGTGTCTGCCGTCAGGGCAGAACAAGTCAGAGGAGTAGCCCATGGTTGAAAAAGTCCAAGTCGGCGAGCAGTGGTACATCCTCGCCACCGCGTCCCCTACCGATGAGCGTCGGCGCGTCCTCAAGCACAACGAGGTGTTCGCAATGTTCGACCGCTTCGGCGACATCGAATCGATCGGCCTCGGCGAAGAAGGCATCTACCTTGGCGACACCTGTTTCCTGTCCCACCAGGAACTGCTGATCGACGGCCGCCGGCCGATGTATCTCAATTCCACCGTCAAGGACGATAACGGACTGTTCATCATCGAGCTGATGAACCCCGACCTCTATCCCGAAGGCAAGAACCATATTCCGAAAGGCGTACTGCATATTTTCCGCGCCAAGCTGCTGTGGGAAAACGCCTGCTATGAACACGTGCGCGTGGTGAACTTCGGTCTGGAGCCGGTGGAGGCGACGCTGTCGATGGATTTCGGCGCCGACTACAAGGACATTTTCGAAGTGCGCGGCTTCGACCGCGCGCAGCGCGGCGAATACCTGCAGCCGCGCGCCGGCGAAAGGGAACTGTTGCTGGGCTACAAGGGCCGCGACAACGTCGTGCGCCGCACGCGCATCACCTGCGAGCCGACGCCGGACAAGCTGACCGACCGCCGCGTCGATTTCAAGATCGCGCTGGAGCCGAAAGCCGAGACGCATATCTACGTCACTATCGGTTGCGAAAGCGGCGAGCATGCCAGGCGCAGTTCGACCGACTATTTCGCCGCCTTCACGCGCGTCACCGAAGCGGTCAGCGCCTGCCTGGCCGAGCGCGGCAAGATCAGCAGCTCCGACCCGCTGTTCAACAACTGGGTCGACCGGTCCAGCGCCGATCTGGTGATGTTGACTACCAGCCAGAAGGAAGGCGATTATCCGTACGCCGGCCTGCCTTGGTACTCGACCACTTTTGGCCGTGACGGCATCATCACGGCGCGTGAATATCTGTGGATCGACCCGGGCATGGCGCGCGGCGTGCTCGGCTTTCTCGCCGCCACCCAGGCCACCGAACACGACCCCGAGCGCGATGCCGAACCGGGCAAGATCCTGCACGAAGCGCGCAACGGCGAACTCGCTGCACTGAACGAAATCCCGTTCCGCCGCTACTACGGCACGGTCGATGCGACCCCGCTGTTCGTCGCGCTGGCCGGCGCGTATTACGAACGCACCGGCGATCTCGATTTCATCCGCAGCATCTGGGACAACATCCGCCGCGCGCTGTACTGGATCGACCATTACGGCGATTGCGACGGCGACGGCTTCGTCGAATACGCGCGCTATACCGAAAGCGGGCTGGCACAGCAAGGCTGGAAGGATTCCTACGATTCGGTGTTCCATAGCGACGGCCAACTGGCCGAGGCGCCGATTGCGCTGTGCGAAGTGCAGGGTTACGTGTACGAAGCGAAGTTGCGCGCGGCCGAACTGGCGGAACTGCTTGACGAGCCGGATCTGGCGCAGGAACTGCTCGACGGTGCGCAGCAGATCAAGGCAAAGTTCAACGAAAAATTCTGGTGCGAGGAAATCGGAACCTTCGCGCTCGCGCTCGACGGCAAGAAGAAGCAATGCGCGGTCGCGTCATCCAACGCCGGCCATGCGTTGTGGACCGGCATCGCCGCGCCGGAGTATGCGGCGCGCGTGGCCGACCAGTTGCTGAGCAATGATTTCTTCTGCGGCTGGGGCATCCGCACCATTCCGATCAACGCCTCGCGCTACAACCCGATGGCGTATCACAACGGCTCGGTCTGGCCGCACGACAACGCATTGATCGCCGAAGGCATGGCGCGCTACGGCTTCACCGGCAAGGCGATGAAAGTATTCAGTGCGCTCTACGAGGCTTGCCTCTACATGGACCAGCACCGCATGCCGGAACTGTTCTGCGGCTTCGACCGCCGGCCGGAGGAAGGGCCGACGCTGTACCCGGTCGCGTGCTCGCCGCAGGCATGGTCCGCGGCCTGCGTGTTCTCGCTGCTGCAGGCTTGTCTCGGGTTGTCGTTCGACCCGAAGAATGCGGAAATCCGCTTCCGCCATCCGCAATTGCCGCCGTTCCTGGATACGGTGGAAATCAAGGACCTGAGGATCGGCGACGCGACCGTCGACCTGCTGCTGCAGCGTTATCCGAACAATGTCGGCGTGAACGTGAAGCGCAAGTCCGGGTATGCGGAGGTGGTGGCGGTGGCCTGACGGCGCTGCCGTCCGTTTTATGCGTAGGGCGGGTCCCACCCCCCACCCCCTCCGGAATGGCGGGGGGGGCCCCCCCAACCCAACCGGTCAACGGCAGGAAA
>CBIHRJ010000068.1:0-27717 GCA_966212445.1 uncultured Noviherbaspirillum sp.
AAGTTGGCATATTTATGACACAGTAATTGTATATTTTATGACACAGTAAGATTAAGAGATAAGCACTTGAATTATTGAGGAAATACAGGCTGGCCTGATGGTATCGTATCAGTCGCCAAACCATCACGCCCGTCGAGGAGCCAGCCCGGAAGGCTTAGGGGTAGACTCGAATATGCAATACATCATCTGACTACTTTCAGGCGATCCGGAACGGCCACTTGAGATCCAGCTTGCTCTGTTTTCGGCATTCAGCCGGATCATAGGCTTGACAGTGTTAGTGCCAGATTTCGAGTCCGGCCCTGATTTCCAGAACCCACCCAAACCACTCACTCCATCAACTTCCCGGTCAACTCCGCCATTTCCGCCAGAATCCCGACAATCTTGCCCACCGCATCCGCCTTGACCTGCATTTTCGACACCTCGGCCGACAGCGCCTTTATCTTGTCGACCTGCGCCTGGCTCGGCGCGACGATGGCCAGTTCGTCGGCGTGAAATGCCAGCAGCCTTTCATCGAGCAGTTTCATGCGCGACTTCGTGCCGAGGATCAGCGACTGCAGCTTCAGCCGCTGCGAGGTGTCGACGCCGGACGGGTCGTGGGTGATGCTGAAGAACTCGGCCTGGGCGCGCTGGCTGGTCTTCAGCAAGGCGTTGTACTCTTCGCTGTACACGTAGTAGTAGTCGGCCAGCTCCTTGCCGGCGGCTGCCTTGGTGGTGGGATCGCCGGAATTCATTGCGGTTTGCAGTTCGCTCAGTGTCGGCATGTCATGTCCTTTCTGCGAGATCGTTCATTGCGTCATTTGGCATCGGCGCGCTTCGGGGTTGTCATGCTCGCCGTCTTGTCCTTCATGGCTTCGCTGCCCTTTTCCTCGGCGGCGGCACTTTCCTCTTCCAGTTTCTTTATGTCGTCGCGGGTTTCCCTGAAGTAGGAGCGGAGGAAGGAAAGCCGGTCCTTGTCCGACTTTTCCTTTGCCAGGGCGGCGAGCTTTTTCGCTGCGCTATCGAGCTTGTCGGTGGGGATGGAGAGTGGCTTGTAGACGGCCATGATGTCCTTGCGCGCCTGCGCTTCGGCGGCGTCGATCTGGGCGGGGGCGGCCGCGGCTTTTTCCGCGTGTTCGCGTAGGGAGTCGAACAGCTTCACCAGGTTGCCGCCGCCGGTCTGCTGCAGCACGATGATTTCGCGGTCGACTTCGAGCCGCCCTTCGGCGGCCATGCGTTCGACTGAGGTGATCAAGGCGATTCGCTTCGAGAAGATCTGGTTGATGTTCTTCTGGTGCTCGGCCAGCTTGGCGGACACCATGCCGACGCTGGTGCCGGCCGCCTTCGCCAGTTCTTCGACCTCCGACGCGGTTGCTTGTGCCACGGAGGCCGACAGAAGCAGCGCGATCCCTGTTTTTGTCCATGCATTCATGCTGCGCTCCCTCATTTAACCCGTTGTGCGATGCCGATGATTCCAAAGGCCTGCAGGAACTGCGCCAGTTCGTCGGGCTTGAGGCCGCTTGCGTGGTAGGTTTGCAATTGTGTTATCGGCGTCGCGATGAGCGCGTCCCAGGAGGCCAGCGCGGCTTCCGAGCGGTTGAGCGAGTCGCGGTAGCCGGTGAGGATGCCTTTCAGTTCCGCACGCTGCTGCCGGGCGCGGGCGACGCTGAAGCTTTCCGCGTACAGGGCGAGTGCGCGATAGGCGATGCGCCCCGCGGGTTCCGCGCCGGTACGCGGGTCCGCCTGCAGCGCCTGCCCGGTGACGAGGCGCGAGACGGGCATGCAATAGGGGGCGGTGTTCTTTTTTGCGCAGCCTTCCTTTGGGGGCTGGATGCCGCCGAGGTAGGCATAGGCTTGCAGCAACAGGTCGCCTTCCTGCAGCAGCGCCTCGGCTTTTTCCTGGGCTGCCGCGACACGCTGTTTTTCCAGTTCGGTGCCCTGCGTCGCATAGGCGAGGCGAGAAGCCTGCAGCCGCTTTTCGATCAGCAGCGGTTCGAGCGCCGGATAGGTGCCGGCGGTGCGGTACTCCTTGAGCGCATAGGCAAAGCGGGCGGAGGTGCTGAGCAGCGCGAGCGCTGCGGGCATGTCCTTTTCGTCCTTGTCGGTTGCCGCTCCGCTCAGGGCGACCAGCAACAGGTCGATCTTTTTGACTTGCTCTTCGGAGATGGCCTTGATGCCGGCGTCGCCGAGTTTTTTCAACTGCGCGAGCGCTTCGCAGATCTGGTTGGGCAATGCGGCGGCCTTGTCTTTCTCCTTGTCCTTGTCTTTCTTCTGCGGGCAGGTCAGGTCGTCCAGGCTGGTTGCCGCATCCTTGGCCTTGCGCGCCGCGGCTTCTGCTTCGGTCGCCGTCTTCAATACGGCTTTCGCGTCCTTGACCGCGACTTTTCGTGCATCGAGATCCCGCGCCAGCGCGTCGGCCGCTTCCATCGCCTTGCCGAGTTCACCACCCCATGTATTCGTCGTCTTGAGCGTCTGTTCCGCGACGAGCAGCGGGCGGCATGCCTGGGTGACGTAGAGCTCGTACTGGCGCTGCAGGGCTTCGGTGGGTTCGAATTCGGCGTCCTTGGTTGCCTTGCGCAGTGCATCGCGCGTTGCATCCTTGAACAGTGCGTCGTTCTTCAGCGTGCAGGCCGGCATCTTCGAGAGCTTCGGCTCCATCCGGACCAGGATATCCCGTTGTTGTGCTTCGAACGGTCCGGTCTCATTGAAGGCGATTCGCGCCTTGGTGATGTCTTCCAGCTTGTTGCGAAAGGCAGCCAGGTCCGCGTCTCCGGTGCTGGACGCGGGCGGCTGTCCGGCAATCTCCTTGACGCGCGTCCGGATCGTCTCCTTGAAGCGCTCGACAAACGGCGTCTTCGAGTCGCTCAACAGCGCGAGCAGTTCCAGGTCGCGGCGCGCGGCGTCGACGCGCAGAAAGGCATCGATTTCTTTCTTTTCCAGCGCGTCGAAGTTCGCCTGCTCGGCCTTCAATGCCTCTGCCACCTTGCTGTCTTCGTAGGCGGTGGCAGCGTCGGTGGCAAGCTTGTCGGTCGATTTGTCATACAGGCGCAGCGACCCGCATGCGCTCAAGGATGCGGCCAGTGCAAGCAGGGCCATTCGCCCCACTGCCAGGCACACCCGGTATCCATCGGGAAAGACGCCTGTGTGTGCCGGCGGGTGTTCTGGCTTGTCGTGTCGATGCATCTGCATGGTCCTCGTATCCAGGCGATGTCCGCCAGCAACGCCGGCAGGCAGCGACATCAAGGGGGCAACGAAAGGAGGGGGGCCCCGCGCGAGCGGCATATTGGAAGGCAATTACACCTGTTATCCGGTATTTAAGCCATCCCATATTCATGGTGGCCCGCCGGGCCTGGAAAAGATCGGCGCGACGATCAGCGCAACCCGGATCAGAATACCTGGCAGGCTTCACGCAGGAAGCTGGGTACGCCACGCCCTTGACTGCCGGATAGTCTACGGCCGGCGCTGATACAGGTTGTACAGCCCGCTCGCCACCAGGATGGCGGCGCCTATTCCCACCCTCGGCTCGGGAATCTCTCCCAGCAACATCCAGCCGAACAAGGCGCCCCACAGCAGGCGCGTATATTCGAGCGGGGCGACCACGGACACTTCGCCGACGCGAAACGCCTGTGCTACCAGGTACTGCCCCATGCAGCCGGAGACGCCGATCAGGCACAGCAGCAGGAGATCCGCCGGCCCCGGCAGCACAAAGCCCTCGGCCGCGCTGCAGGCGGCGCCGACTACGGTGCCGACCAGGGTGAACCAGAAGATGATCGACACCGGATGGTCGGAGCGGGTAATGCGCCGTCCTTCGATCAGCGACACCGCCATGCATAGCGCGGCTGCCATCGCATACGGTGCGCCATCCTTGACCAATGCATCCGAACCCGGCTTGACGATGATGATCATGCCGACGAATCCGGCGCCGATCGCGACCCAGCGGCGGACGTCGATTCTCTCGCCCAGCAGCACGATGGACAGCGCCGCCATGAACAGGGGATAGGTAAAGATGACCGCCATCGCATCGGTCAGCGGCATGATGGAAAACGCCTTGAAGATTCCGTACATTGCGCCCAGTCCGAGCAGGATGCGCGAAAGATGCAGGCCGGGCCGGTCGGTTTTCAGGATGGGCCAGCCGCCGGCGCGCGCGACGAGAAAAGGCAGCAGCGGCAGTGCCGCCAGGCAGCGGAACAGCAATACCTGCGAGGCGGAATAATGGCTGCCCAGGCGGCGGGCGGCAACGCTCATGACGGCGTAGCAGAACACGCCGGCGAGCATGAGCAGCATCCCGCTGCGATTGTCGGATGCGGCAGCCATGCCGGGCCGGTGGAGCAGGGACTGGCTCATGCCGCGCACGCGACTTCGGCGACGGCGGCAGGCGTGGCTGCGAACATTGTGCGACGGCCATGGCGGTTCAGGATCGAGTGCTCGATCACCTGCGAAAAATAGGCGATGGTCGATGCCCAGGTAATCCTGTGCACCTTGACCGGCGTCGGGTCGGCCGGCATCGCGACCCTTGCGGAGCGCGCCACCAGTTCGCCGTGGTCGATCCTTTCTTCGACGGTGTGCATGGAAATGACAACGTAGTCCTTGCCGTCGTCGACCATTTGCTGGATCGGGTTCGGCCCCGGATAGGATGGCCAGCCGTCGTCGGAACTGTGGTGGAAATTGTAGAAGCCGAGCGCCGGAAAATGGATCAGCCGGCTGTCGACCACCTGGCCGAAGGTCGCCATCAGGCACAGGTCGGGGCGCCAGTCGTTTTCATAGATGCGGTAAAACTCCGGCGTCTTGATTTTTCCGGTATAGACCGGTACGCCGTGCTCCTCGGCCAGGCGGCTGACCAGTTCTTCCTCCACCCTGGTGTGCGGGTAGGACCAGAGCCGCTTGTGCGCGCTGACGTAGGCGCTGCGCGGATCGTCGGTGGCGACGCCGACGACTTCGACCGACTCGCTGAGCGATCCCGTCAACATCTCGTTCAAAAAGTGATAGCTGCCGTAGAAACTGCCGAACAGAACAACCCTGGTTTTACCGGACATGGTGCGTCTCCTGAAGAATTCAAATTCAGGGCGCATGTTACGTAGCGGCATGCGGCAGGCAAATACTGCATTTGCAGTATTTTGATCCGGCGCTCAGGCGCTCATACTGGCCGGCATGGAGAACAGGTGAGACAGGTTCAGCCGGGTTCGTAGAGTCCGCGCTTGATCGCGTATGCGGTGATCTCGGCGGCATTGCGCAGGCCGAGCTTGTCCATCAGGTTCTGGCGGTGCTTGCGTATCGTGAACAGGCTGCGGCAGAGCGCTTCGGCAATGGCTTCGTTGCTCAATCCGCGCGCGATCATGCGCAGGATTTCCAGCTCGCGCGGCGTGACCTCGGTGCACGCATTGCCGTCCTGTTCGAAGACGGCGGCGATACTCTTGCTGATGTACTGCCGCCCGGCCAGCACGGCGCGGATCGCCAGCAGCAGTTCGGCGCTGTCTTCCTGCTTGATCACATAGCCATCGGCGCCGGCCGCCAGGGTATGGCGCACCGATTCCGCCTGCAGGCTGCCGGTCAGCACCAGGATCTTGACGGTATCGAATCCGGCTTTCACGCGCTGCGCGATCTCGGCGCCATGGCAGCCGGGGAGATGGAGATCGAGGATCAGGAGATCGGGCCGCAGCTCGCGCACCATCTGTTCGACCGCATTGCCGTCGCCGGTTTCGCCGGCAACGGTGAAATCGGGCTCGAACGAGAGCAGCAGTTTCAAGCCTTCCCGTACCAGGAAGTGGTCTTCTGCAAGCAATATCCTTGTCATGGCGACGTCAACTTTATGTAAGCCAACAAGTATCATACCTATTGAGCGTTCCATAATGAATGATAGTCAGAACGCTCAATCCCTCACCCCGGCCCTCTCCCGCAAGCGGGAGAGGGTGAGAACTGCCGTATTCGCTGTCGCGAATTACGGAATGGTCAATAACAGCCGGCTGACCGGACTCCGAAGCGATAACCCGCTGTTCCACCATGCATATCAATGCCGAAATCGCCGCCGAACAGGCGCGCTACCTTTACCGCAACATGGTTACCGTCACGATCGGCAACTGCGTCGCGGTGTGCATCTGCGCCGCCGTGGTATGGGACATCCTCCCGCCGCGCCATGTCCTTGCCTGGCTGCTGGCCTTCGCCGGGCAGGCAGGCTGGTGCTTCCGCGATTGGCGCGCCTTCCGGCACGAGCGCTTCCTGTTGCCGTCCGCGCGCCGCTGGTTCCGCCAGGTGCAGATCAGTGCGGGCATCGCCGGCGTGTTGTGGAGCCTGTTGTCGGTGGCCATTTTCCTGGCGGCGCCGCTGCCCTATCAGTTCGCCATGCTGTGCGGCATCCTGCTGCTAGTGGTTGCGGTCACCTTCAGCTACGGCGCGCATTATCCGACCTTCCTGTCCTTCTTCATTCCCTGCACGGTGCCGGCCGCGCTCGCGCTTCCCGCAGGGGGAACGGCGCTGCATGTCGGGCTGGCCGGCGCCGTCGTGATCTTCATCCTGGTGATGGCGATTGCCGGCTGGCGCTTCAACCGGTTGTTCGTCCGCTCGCTGCGCCTGCGCTTCGAGAATATCGGATTGCTGCGGGAACTGACCGTGCAGAAGGAAGCCGCCGAGTCGGCCAATCGCGCCAAATCGCAGTTCCTGGCCGCCGCCAGCCACGACTTGCGCCAGCCGCTCCACGCGCTGGGCCTGTTCGTCGCGACCTTGCGCAGCCTGGCGCAACGCACGGAACTGAAGCCGGCCGATGTCGCCTTGATCGCGGACCGGCTGCAGACGACATTGAAAAGCCTGGGACAACTGCTCAACGCGCTGCTCGACGTATCGCGCCTGGATGCCGGCACGATCAAGGTGGAGAAACAGCCGGTCGGCCTGCAGGAGATGCTGGCCGGCCTGGTCAACGAATTTTCCGGAACAGCGCAGTCGAAAGGGCTGGCGCTCGCGGCGGTGCCGACGTCGCTATGGGCCGATACCGATCCGGTGGTGCTGCAGCGTATCCTGTCTAACCTGGTGTCGAACGCATTGCGCTATACCGGTCGCGGCCGAGTGCTGATCGGCTGCCGCCGACGCGCGGGTGAGGTCGTGGTTCAGGTCTGGGACACCGGTATCGGCATCGCGCAGGACCAGTTGCCGAGGATATTCCAGGAGTTCTACCAGGTCGGCAACAGCGCGCGCGACCGCGAGCAGGGCCTGGGGCTGGGGCTGGCGATCGTGCAACGTTCCGCCGATCTGCTTGGCGCCAGACTGGAGGTGCGCTCGACGCTCGGCAAGGGATCGATGTTTTCGATTGCATTGCCGCACGCCGCAGCCGCAACGCAGCCCGCGCTGCAAAAGACGTCGTCCGATTCCGGGCATGCGCGCCTCGTCATCCTCGTCATCGACGACGACCGTGAAGTGCTGGACGCCGCGCAGCAACTGCTGACCGCCTGGGGACATGCCGTCATGGTGGCGCTGACTCTGGAACAGGCGTTGACGGCGGCCGGACAGGCGCCGCGGATCGATTTGATCCTCGTCGACTATCGCCTGGCGGACGACATGACCGGCGCCGACATGGTGCGCGCGGTGAACGCCCGTCTGGGCCGGACGGTGCCTGCAGTGATCATCACCGGCGATACCTCACCGGACCGCATACGCGAAGCCAGCGCGAGCGGCTTCAAATTGCTGCACAAGCCGCTCGAACCGCGCGAATTGCAACGGCTGCTGGCGGACTATTGATTCGGCTTCCGCGCCGCGATTGGCAGTCGTGTCGTTGCTACGGCGGGGGCATACTGTTTCATCGGGGAACGCCTGTTGCAGAAGAGGACGGATGTCGCTGCTTTGCACATACGGGCGGACGCAAGACGTTCCGTCCATCCCTCGTGCGAGGCCGCCACCATGCCCGCGCCAGGATCAGCGCAAGCGCACACAGGCCGAACGACTTGTGCAGTCCGATCAGCGTGCTCCTATCCGGCCCATTCGGCATGTCGGCCATGATCCAGCCGACTGCCAGCAGGCCCAGTACCAGCACCGCGTGCAGCCAGTGCAGCAGGACCGCGGGTTTTCCGTAGCGCCGGGAGCTCATCGGATCACCACGCCCCACGGGCGTTCGCCGACCGCGATGTCGCTCACCTTGCGCAATGCCTTGGTGTCGATTACGGACACGCTGTTGGAGCGACCGTTGGCGACGTACAACTTCTTGCCGTCGGGCAGGAAGCCGATGCCGCGCGGGCGCATTCCGACATCGATCGAGCCCATCTGGCGGCGCTTCGCGACGTCGATCACGTCGACCTGCTTCGCGTTTTCCGCACTGACGTACAGCCAGCGGCCGTCGGGGCTGAACACCGCATGCTCCGGATTTTCTCCCTTGACCTTGATGCTGGCGACCGGCTCGCCGTCGGCGGACAGCAGGGTGACGCTGTTGGTTTCTTCCACCGCGACCGCGACATGGCGGCCGTCAGACGATACACTCACGCCTTCCGGCGATTTGCCCAGTTGTTTCTGGCCGGATTGCTTGCGTTGCGCGAGGTCGAGCAGCAGCAGGCTATTGCTGTCCGCTTCGGTGACATACAGGCGGCGGCCGGCGGGATCGGTCGCAATGCCGCGCGGGCGGGTGCCGGCAACCATGCTGCCGACCACCTGGTCGGTGGCGGTGTCGATGATGCTCACGCTGCCGGATTTTTCGTTCGGCACATAGGCGAACGGCGCTGCTTGCATTGCGGCAGGATGATACGCAAGACCCGCTTGGACTGACATGGAGCAGGGCGCAGAGCAATCCGCGTTCGGTCGAAGCACCGGCGCTGACCTTCAATACCCGCAAGGACATCGCGCATGTGCAGGGCGGCTTGTCCTACGAACGGCGCTTCGGCGCCGACACGCTGAACCTGACCGCGTATGCGGGCAACCGCGAGGTGACCCAGTTCCTCGCAATTCCGCCGGGCGCGCAAGCCAATCCCAGGAGTTCCGGCGGCGTGATCGACTTCGACCGCGGCTTCGGCGCGCGCTGGACCGCGGTGCACACGATGGAAAGCGGCAAGCTGACCGCGACCGCCGGCATCGACTACGACCGCTCCCGCGATGACCGCCAGGGTTACGAAAACTTCGTCGGCACGCAGCTCGGCGTGCGCGGCGCATTGCGGCGCGACGAGCGCGACATCGTCACCAGCGTCGACCCCTACCTGCAGGCCGAGTGGGAGACCGGAAGCTGGACCGCCACCGCCGGCCTGCGCCACAGCCGTCTGCGCGTTGAGGTGGACGACCGCTACCTGAGCAACGGTAACGACAGCGGCAGCATCAACTACTCGAAGACAACGCCGGTGCTCGGCTTGCTGTACAAGCTGACGCCCGCCGTGCATGTGTATGCGAGCGCGGCGCGCGGTTTCGAATCGCCGACGTTGAACGAACTTTTCTATTCCGGCGCGGGTAACGGTTTCAATTTCGGCCTGGAGCCGTCGCGCAGCACGCACTTGGAAGCCGGCGCCAAGACCTTCATCGGCAACGATACCACGCTCAACGTCGCGTTGTTCCAGGTGAAGACCGAAGACGAGCTGGTGGTCGACCTCTCCGGCGGCGGGCGCACCAGCTACCGCAATGCCAGCCGCACGCTGCGGCAGGGCGTCGAGCTCGCGCTCGATACCGCGTGGGACAACGGCCTGACCGCGCGCATGGCGCTGACCGCGATGCGCGCCATCTACGACGATGCCACGCGCAATCGCCTGCCCGGCGTGCCGCGCGCCACTGCGTATGGCGAGCTCGTATGGAAGAACAAGCCGACCGGCTTTAGCACCGCGATTGAAGCGATCGCCAACAGCAAGGTGTATGTGGAGGACAGCAACACGCAGGTGCCGGCGCCGGGTTACGCGATCGCCAATGCGCGCGCGGGGATGGAGCAGCGCAGCGGCGCATGGCGCTTCAAGGAGTTTGTGCGCGTGAACAACCTGTTCGACCGCCAGTACATCGGCTCGGTGATCGTGGGTGACGGCAATGGACGGTACTACGAGCCGGCGCCGGGGCGGAACTGGCTGGCGGGGGTGTCGGTGCAGTACACGTTCTGAAGTTTGGCAGGCACTGCTGTAGATGATCAAACCTGATTTTGGGTAGGGCGGGTCCCACCCGCCATCGCGGTCCGGATGGCGGGTGGAACCCGCCCTTGCGTTCGTCATGTGCAAACGTCCGGAGGTCCTGCCGACCATGCATGCCGTTCCTGCTTGTCGATGATGAACACATCGACACCCGGCAGTCGAGCCACCAGCGTTCGCTGTCCGCCTCATGCAGTGGTGGCGGTGTGCGTGTTGTTGAATTTTCGGGCAGTAGTTGCGGGGCAGGTGTTCCAGGCTGGGGGCAATGTGGCGTCGGCACCGTGCGAAATAAAAAATGCCGTTCAGCCTGGGCTGAACGGCATTCGAATGCATGCTGGTTGTTACTGCATGCATGCAGGCAGTCCTGTTATGGACGTGCGACGCTGATCGTATAGAAATGCGTTCCGACAGGATTGTGATTGACCGTAATGGTCATCGACAAGCCCGGCAACGGCATCTGGTTCGTGGCGGAGATGTTGACGGTCCCTGCGTTCGGTTTGTTCCACGTCGTAGCGTCGCGATGGCGCAACCCTGTCACCGGATTATTGATCTTCAACGTATCCGGCCTGCCGTCACTTGTACGCACGCGTGAGTAGGTTCCGGCGGCGCTGTCGACCGCGGTGACCGTGTTCGCATCCATATCGAAGCTGGTCGAGTTCACGCTGTTGATGCGCGTCAGTTGGGTCTCCCAGTATTTGTTGGCGTCACTGCTCACTGCAGGCAGGGTCAGCGGGGCCAGCTTGGCGGCGACGATCACGGTCTCTTCGACCTGGGTAGTCTCGTCGTTCTTAAGGCCGTCCGGATTGGTGGTGCCGAACAGCGTCAACGTGCCGTTCGGTGCACGATAGCCGAACAAGCGCGCGGCGGTGACTTCTCCTTCCTTGATAGAGAAGCCGCCATCAGCATTCGCCGCCACAGTCAAGGTAACATCGGTGTCTGTTTCGCAAGTCCAGGCATTCTGAGGATTGTGATCGCAGACAACCGTGCTGGCATCGCTGTTGAACGTGATCTTTCCGAACTCCTGGACCAGACCATCGTCGGGTCTGTATCCGCTTTGCTGGAAATTCCAGGTGCTGGTGATGGCGGACAGCGGGTGCGCCTGTACCGGGAAGATGTAACCGACGTTCGACTTGGCGGTGGTCAGGTTGCGCAACTGATAGGTGCCGGCCCCATGCGGTCCCATCGCGAAATCCATCTCGATGTTATCTCCATCCGGTGAGCCGGCGGCGCTGAAATGGCATGCCTGGTTCGCGTCGGCAGTGATCGTGAACAGTTGCGCGCCGGTATCCGCGCGGTTGACCCTCATGTTCGCGAAATCGAACTCGCGCACCCGCGTCCGGCCCCAGTAGTCGATGGTCCGGTACTTGCCGCTGACCGCCGTCGGGCAGTTCGCCAGGCTTCCCTTGCTGACAGAGGTCATGACATCCGTCAGCGTGATGGGGGCGCTGTCGCCGCTGGTCTGGGACGCGGTTGCGATCTGGTTGACGACCTGCGGCAGAGCCTCGGTCGGCACCTTGGTCTTCAGCGTGTCAAGCAACTGGTCGTACTGATTGCCCTGGGTCGGTGCCGTGGAAGTTGCCGCCACCAGTTGGGCTTTGAACGGGTCGATCGCACCGAGGTCGATATTGGCCGAATCCTTGAGCGCGGTGACAACCGCTGTCGTCGCGTTGCCCAATGCCGTTGTCGTGATCTGCGTGCTCGTTGCTTGGCTGAAGCCCGCGAAAGCCTCTGAAGGAAGCGAGCCGGTAAGCTGCGCGATGATCATTTCCGTCAACGGCGTAACATTGGCCACGGCGCTGGTATTGGCACCGCTGGCCGTGCCTGCCTCGGAAACCGAATGCAAGGTGACCGCCGTACCGTTGACCGTGCCGGTGACTTCCAGCATGCAGGGCAGGGCGCCGCCCGTGATGGAGGCGCTGTACGTGCCGTCGGCGATGGTGGTGGCGGTGCCGCTGCCGGTTGCGCACTTGATCTCCACGTTGGCATTGGCCAGCGCAAGGCCGGTTGCCGCGGTGCCGGACATCAGCAGGCTCGGGGTAGTGGTGCTTCCACCGCTATCGGCAGTGCTGCCTCCGCCGCCGCAGGCAGCCAGCGCTGCCGCTGCCAAAACTGTAAGAGCTATCGACTTCATGACTTGATTCCTCCTGTGGTGAACATTCTTGACGTAATGACTGCCGCCTTTGCCAGAACTGCAAATCCGGCGAGCCGGACGCGCCTGGCATCAAGATGCACAGAGGGACGCATTGTCGGATTGTCCGGTGGATGGCTTGTTGCCGGCGGTTCATTATTCATCGCATCAGGTTGTTGAATGGACCTTATGCTCGGAGGAAAGTATAGAAATGCAATAACGACACGGATATACGCCAATCGTCTAGTTTTTGTTGTGCTGAAGCCCAAGAATTAGCCATTCGTCTTGGCCGATTGGCCATATTGCAGTCCTTTCCGGCAGTTAACGGCACCCCGGAAGTCGTGTATCTTTGGTCATGTGCTTCTATTCTGTTGAAGCCGGGAGAAGACCTTGCGCGCACTATTGATTGATGACCATTCCCTGTTCAGGCAAGGCCTGAAGTTCCTCCTGTCGGATCTGGACAAAGGCATCGATTTTCTTGAAGCCGATTCCTGCGAGCAGGCGCTGGCCATCCCGCGCGAGGGCAAGGTCGACCTTGTGCTGCTCGACCTGAACCTGCCCGGCAGGAAGGGCGTCGATGCGCTCGATGCGATCCGGCAGGCGTACGACGCGTCGATCGTGGTGGTCCTGTCGAGCGAGGACAGCCCGGCGGCAATCCGCCGGGTCATCGAGCATGGCGCGTCGGGCTTCATTCCCAAATCGTCGACACCGCCGGTCTTCATTGCGGCTCTGCGCCTGGTCATCGCCGGCGGCACCTACCTGCCGGCACACGCCATCAGTGCAGAACCCGCTCAAACATCGGCCGTTCAGGCGGCCGACGGACGCAAGCGCACGATGATCGAGGGCCTGTCGGAGCGGCAGGTGGAGGTACTGCTCAAGGCGGTGCAGGGGAAGGCGAACAAGGTGATCGCGAAGGAGATGGATCTCGCCGAGGGAACGATCAAGGCGCACCTGTCGGCATCGTTCCGCGCGCTCGGCGTGCAGAACCGGACTGAAGCGGTATTCGCTGCCGCCCGGCTTGGACTGACTGAACTCGACGTGAAAGCCGGGTAAGGTGCGCGGTCAACCCGGAGGCGGTCAGAGCCTCTCCTGCTATCAAGGCGTCCTGTCAAAAGAAGCGCTTACTGTCCTTCCCGGTTCCAGTCACAGGAAATCTGCCATCCGCTGCCGTTGCGCGCTGCATGGATGACGGCAAAGCCGTCGCCTGCGGGCGCGTAAGCAGTCGTGATCTTGCAGGTATAGCGGCGCTGTTCGTCGCCGCTTCCTGTTGAGAAGCCGAATACCTCTTCTCCAGCCAGATCCGGAATGTGCGTATTGGCGAACGGGTACGGCGCGTACAGCGCCGAACTGTGGATGGACTGGATCTCCACGGCATGCCCCTCCGGCCCGGTGATGCTTGCCCATGTATGGCAGGAAAGATGCTCGTCGCCGGACAGGAACACGACATTGCGGATACCGTTGTCGGCGATATGGGCGAGCAGCGCATGCAGCGAGGCCGGATAACCGTCCCACGCATCGGAATGGAGCGCACCGGCCGGATGGCCATCCTGATGCGCGCGCCGCAATCTCGGTAGAAGGATGGAAGGCGACGCAATGAACTTGGGAACGTCGCGTCCGCCATGCTCCTCCAGCCAGCGCTTGAGCCTGGTGAACTGCCCGGCGCTCATGATGCGGGCGCTTTCGATGGTCTCCGCCGAGCGCATGGTGCGCTCGGTCCGCGTGTCGAGAATGAAGAATGGGAAACCGTTTTCCGTGAACGGATACCAGAGCGGGAACACCGAGTCCATGTACGGTTCCTGGCGAGCCGGGCCGACGCTGCGCTGGAAGCACAGGTAGGCGTGCCGGCCGTCTTTCATCAAGCGGCGCCCGGCGCTGTCGCCGCGATGCGGCTCCCAGTTGTCGTCGATCTCGTGATCGTCGAGCATCGCGTAGACCGGAATGCGCCGGAATACCGAACGTACGTCGGGATTGCGCATCAACTCTTCGTAACGGCGGCCGAAGCGGTCGTCAACCACGGTCGGATCGAACAGGCCGGCGGTCGCATCCGCATAGATCTGGTCTCCGAGCTGCAGCAGGAAGGCGGGCTTCCGCACGCTTGACGGTTGCTCCAGCAAGTGCGCCAGCCGGCGGCACGACGCGTATGCCAGGGTGCTGTCGACCATGCCGGCCGGATACTGGCAACTGGCCAGTGCGAACGTGACTTCCTCGCTGGATGCGGCGGTTGCCACGGAAGCAGCGGATGCGGAAATTTGCCGCGCATCCCGCGAAGCTGGCGGAGGAAGCATGATCAGGCCGCTCTCCAGTTCCGAGCAGGGTTTCCCGCTCAGGTAGTGCTCGATCGCCTTTTTAATATTTGCGTCGTTCTCGCTCGGCTCGGGGAGCATGCCGAACTCCGTTCGCGAAAGCTCGGACGATTGCGGATACGCGAACAGCATCAGCAATTCGTCCGCGATGCCGCGCCAGTCAGCCGGATCGACCGACGTCCGGCACCAGCCATCGTTCATACCGGTCCCCGCCAGCGGTTCGATCCGGATGGATGATGCGGCAGAATCCCTTTCATCCATCTTGCCGATCAGCGAAAAAGTATCGCCATTGTGCGTCACGGGAACATACGCGACGTGGGTTGGGCGGCCGAGCACCGGATGGGTGGTCGCGGCGACCGCGAGCATTGCAGCTTCCCGCGCGATCACGGGGCCGATCCACGGTATCTGCACGACCGGTTCCGCCTGCTTTCCGGCCGGCTTTTGTCTTTGCACCTGTCGCTGTCCGTCTTGCGCGTCCGGCGACATCTGCCGCTGCACGGGAGCTTCCGGCACCTCGGCCAGCAGGAAGCGGTTGATGTGCACATACACATCCTTTTCCGCATCCTTGCCGATCAGGCAGTCCTGGTGGCCGTAGCCGGGGATGGCAAGCGGCGTGAAATTGCCGCCGGCGTCCGCAAAAATGTGTTGCATGCGGGCCAGCGTGCCGACGTCGGACAGGCCGTTCTCCACGCCGTGCACACTCATCGTCGGAAATTTCCAGCGGCGAGCGATATTCTCCCGCGAGACGAATTCATTGATGCCGTTGCGGTTGGTGATGGTCTGGAAGCGCGCGAAGTGGATCACCTGCGATACCGTTTCCAGGCTCAGCGGACCGAACAGGTCGTCGATGTAGCGCAGCGTGCGCGGCGCGATGTTCGCCAGCCGGAAATCGCGTCCGTACAGCGCATCCATCCGGTGGCGTATTCCGGTAAACGGCGTGCGCCGGAACGCCTGCCACAAGGGCGGGTTTTCCAGCTCGAACTCTTCGTCCGGATAAGGCAGGGTCGCCAGCAGGCGGTCGAGCAACTGTTCGACGATCGAGGTCTCCGACACCGGACGGAACTGGTAATTGATCCCCGGCAGCAGTTGGCGCACATAGCGCATCAGGTAGGAGCGCAGGATATTGTCGGGCGTGAAGACCACGACTGGGCCGACCTGGGACAGCACGACTTTTCCGATCCGGTTTTGCAGTTCTTCCCGTTCCAGCGCAAACGCATCGCCCTTTTCGGGCGGCTTGAGAAGCGCCATGCTGAACATCGCGGACCCCATGCAATGCGCGAGAACATCGAGCTTGCGCGGCGTGGCCGGTGCGTCGCCATTGACCTGCCGATAGATGTAATTGAAGGCGGCCGGGATATCGGCATACGCGACATCCTCGAACGTCCATGGATGGCGCGCGGTCGGCATGCCGCTGCTGGTGCGCATGTCGAGGATCCATACATCGCGGCCCTGGTTCCAGAAGTAGACGGCGAGATTCGGTTGTATGGCGTGATGCGCGAACGTGGTGCCGCTGGTGCTGTAGCCGTGGATCATGACGATCGGCGGCAGCGTCGTGTTCTCGCGGCGATAGCGGGTGGTTCGCACATGCACGGGAGCGTCATCCGGAAGACGGTCGACTTCGATCTCATGGATTTCCGGCGGCGGCAGTCCGGGGACGGCTCCCGGCAATCTCTCCGGTTTGCGATCGGGCAGGGCGTCCGGTTTGCGGAAGCTCCAGGTATGGATGGTTGCCATCATGCGCAACACGTAGGCCGCCAGCGACGCCAGATCCGCCAGCGCTGAAGGCTGATCCTGCTGCCTGACGACGCGCAGCAACGGCCACTGCCGGTTCGCCAGGAAGCGCGTGTCGAGCTTGAGTATTGCGGAGCTATCGGCCTGCATAGCCGGAAACGCATCCAGCGACATTTCCTGTAACTGGCGCCACGGGTTCGCGCGGTGCGAATAGACCAGGCGCTTGTGTCCCGACAGGCGCATGCCCCCCCTGATTCCCGCAGCATGGGCAGCCGGCGCCTGCGACAGTGCGCCGATCTCCAGCTTGTATTCGAGCCGCCGCGCCAGGCGCGCATGGGAAGCCAGCGCCCAGGTATTGCGGATCAGCTCGCCGGGGCCGTTCCACGTCTTTTCCCTGGGGATGTGCGACTCGCCGCGCACGAAGCGCAGCATATAATCCGCCGCCGACTGGTATCCATCGCGCAAACCGCGGTTCCGCAGCCATGCCCATACCGTCCGCCAGGTGTCTGCAACGTAATCGGAATCCTCGCGCACGAACACTGCCAGTGTGCCCGAGAGCGCGCCCACCAGCTCGGCTTCGCTGTCGAGCATTTCCTCCGTCACCGGGCCGGCGGCGAGTTTCTTCGGCATGCCGGGATCGGTCCAGGACAGTGCCTTCGTCCGCTCGTCGACCAATGGCCGCCGGACCATGGCTTCCCATTTGTCCGGATCGAATATCCGGATACAGCTTGCAGGTTCGCCTGCCGATTCGGTTTGATCGACATGCAGCACGCCGCCGCCCGGCGCCGTCAGGTTCGCGACGGCGGTCGGCTGGAACCGCAGCGTCAGCTCGACGACACGCGGCCGGAACGAGCCGTCGGGAGCCTGCAGCATGACCTGGCCGGACATGCGTTCGAGGATCTGGATCTCGGTTTTTGTCGCGGCAACAGGCGTTTCCATGTGCTTGAAGACCGGCCGCACCAGGCGCTTTCCGGAATTGTCACCGGCCGGCTCGGCTGCTTGGATGTTCCAGTCCGTGCGCAACTTGCGCACCGCGCGCAGCGCCAGCGCTGCGATGGTCAGCGCCGGATTGGCGCCGAGCGCGCGCGGAACGATTGCGCCGTCCAGGACAATCAGGCCCTTGAAATGCGGCAGTTCATCGCTGCCGGCGGCGCGGTTGAACACGCGGCCGCAATCGTCGACCACGCCGCCGGCGCAATCGTCGGCCATGGCGCAGCCGCCCAGCGGATGGACGGTCAGCAGCGGGCCCTTATCGACATGCAGGACACGCTCCATGTTGGCAGGCAAGGTCTGCCACAGGGGATTGGGCAGGATCTGTCCACCCAGCTTCGCGTCCCTGGCAAGATCCTGCAAGGTCCGGGTTTGCGCAGTGAACAGCGGATCGTCACGCAAGTCCGGCCAGCGCACCCGGATTCCGCCGTCTCCCGCGTAACCGTCGTCGCGGACCAGTTCGAGCACACCCCGCGCCTGATCGTCGCCCATGACCGCGTACACGGCGGTACGCGCAATCGTGTCCGCATCCACCGCATGGGGGTCCGGCGTGCCGGCGTGGTGTTCCAGCCTGTTTCCGGCAGCCAGACTGTGGAGCGCGCCGGACGTTGTCACCAGTTCTTCGAAAATGCGGCGCAGCGGCCCCGGCACCGCCATTTCCTGGATCAGGAGGCCGCGCTCGCGGCGCAGGTCGATCATCCCGGTGATGGTCGGACCGACTTCGCGGCGATCGGGATCGTTTGCTTCATCAGCGACCGCGTTCACCGCTTCCGCATGTCCATGCCCGGCGGCGATCATGTCGCCGTTGGTCGAAAAGCGCTGCCCCAGCATGTTCGACAGCGGAAGGCCGGCATCACGGGAACGCAACAGGATTTCGGTGGAGCCGAAGGTGCCGGCGGCGAGGATGATCCTGCGTGCCTTCAGCTTGAGCGGAGCGCGCTGGCCCTTGCGCAGCTTTTCGTCGGTATGCACGACCTCGACGGACCAGGCCTCGTCGTCCGCAACATGCAGTTTCCTGACACGCAGTACGGTTGCGCCGGTGAAGATCTTCGCGCCGCGCCGGTATGCCGTCACCAGCAGATTCGCATCGAGCGAGTTTTTGGCGCCATGGTTGCAGCCGGTCGCGCAGTCGCCGCAGCGCTTGCATTCATTGAGCAGAACGCTCGCCTGATTTTCTGCCTGCCGCATCGACACGGTAATGTCCGTCATGCGGAAAGCGTCGCGCGCCGGCGCGCCTTCGGCAAGACGTCGCAATGCCAGATGCTTTTGCGGCAATCCGCCTGCATGGCGGCCGATGGTATTGGGGCCGTCGCCATCGGCTGCGCCGAGCATGCGGCGGGCGAGGTCATAGAACACAGGCAGATCGGCATCCTGCCCGATGGCCTGCGGCCAGCCCGAATTGAATACCGCATGGTCCGGCGCGATCATGACGCCGGCGTTGATCAGCGATCCCCCGCCCAGGCCGTTTGCAACGAGCGCGTTGACATCGTCCCCGGCACGGACATCGAACAGTCCTTCCCGCGGACCTGCCGGACGCGCCGACTGCGGCATGCTGATGCGGACATGGCCGGGCAGGTCCGAGAAACGCTCGGGAAACGATCCTGGCAAGTATTCCCGCCCCCGTTCAAGAATGCAGACCGATACCGGCCGCGGCATCCCGGAATCGTCGAGGACGGTGCCGCCGGCGATTTCCGCCGCCGCGATCGCGCCCCCATAGCCGGACCCGACGACGATGACGTCGTAGTCGAGTCCGGCATGCTCACATTTGCCGGCAAGCTCGCTGCACAATGTCTCGAATCCGCGGGAAATCCATGTAGTGCCGGTCGGTTCTTTTTCGTCGTTTTTATGCAAGAGAGTCTTCCCGGATTCCACCAACGGTTTCTGCGATCGCCTGCTTCAGCACATTGGCCGGAACAGGTTTGTGCAGCAAGCGCATGCCTGCCTCATCGGCTTCCCGCAGGCGATCCGGCGCGGTATCGCCGCTGACGAGAATCGCAGGCATGCCCGGATAAAGCGCACGCACTGCACGTACCGCGGCAATGCCGTTGTCGCCGCCGCGCAAGCGCAGATCCGCCACGACGATGTCCGGCTTGCAGGCTTGCGCAGCTGCTGCGGCGCTTTCCGTGCTGTCGGCAATCGAAATCCGGCATCCCATTTCGGTGAGCAGGGTGCGCATCCCTTCCTGGATCGCGGTTTCGTCGTCGATGAACAGGATGTGCAATGCATCGGGAGGCGGCAGAGCATCATGCTCCGGCTGCGCCGGCAATGGCACCGAGTCGTCCCTGTATTCCGGCAGCACGAGAAAGAACTGCGTGCCCGCGCCCGGCGCCGACACCATTTCCAATCGAATACCAAGCAGGTCGACGAGCCTCCTGACGATGGACAGTCCCAGCCCCAATCCCTTGGTGCGGTCGCGCTCCGGGTTGTCGATCTGGTAGAACTCTTCGAAAATCCGTGCATGCTCCGCCTCCGGGATGCCGGGCCCGGTGTCGGAAATCATCAGGATCATGCTGCCGGTTTGGCTGAAAGCCTCCACCCGGACCAGGCCGGACTCGGTGTACTTGATGGCATTGCCTGCAAGGTTGCGGACTACGCGCTCGAATAGCGCGACGTCTGTGTTCACCTGCGTCGAGGGCGGGCATTCAAGCATTAGTTCGAGTCCCTTCCCTTGGGAGACCGGCGTGATGTCGCTGACGATCCGGTTGAGCAGCGGCGCCAGCAGCACCATGCCCGGGCTGACCTGCATCACGCCGGCGTCCAGTTTGGAGACGTCGAGCAGGGAGTCCAGCTGCGAAGCGAGTACCTGCAACGCTGTATTGATGTGATGCGCAATGTCCCTGCTGCGTTCGTCCAGCGGACGCATTTCCAGCGCCGCCGCGAACAAGGAAAGCGTATGGACCGGCTGACGCAAGTCATGGCTTGCCGAAGCCAGGAAGCGGGTCTTCGCGCGGCTCGCGGACTCCGCCAGATCGAGCGCGGCTTTCAGTTGCCTGTTGAGTTCGGCCTGCTGCAGCCGGATCTCGAATGACTCGCGGAACAAGCGGTAGGCATCCTTGGCCAGCGCCAGAAGCACAACGCCGAACAGCGCAATGATGACTGCGGTCGATTCATTGATCCATTTTGCGTGGGTGCCGTCAGGATTCATCGCCCACAGAATGACAAGCGGCCCCAGGGTCGGCGTGAGGTAGGCGACGAAAACCGGTCGGTAACCCGCCGTGGTGGCAACCGATCCGGCGCACAGGCCAACGAGCAGGAAGGACTGGATTGCCTTCTCGGAATTGGTCAGATAGGGGAAGAATGCGAGCGACAGGCCATGCGCGATACCATTGATTCCGCTCAGCGCAACCGCGATCTGCAGGCGCCGCTGCTCGGACAGGCGCGAGAGATCCGGCAGCCGGTCCAGCACCAGCCAACGGACTGCCAGGATTGCAGTCACCCCGGCGAGCCATGAAGACCAGGCAAGGGTGGGTACCGATCTGGCCGCCGCAATGGCCGCAATCAACGCCGCAGCCAGGAAAACCGGAAAGGGAACCCGCCGCCCCTGGCGGGCCAGCAAACGCAGAAGTTCTTCTTCTACGGTCTTGGCGGTGGTTAATGGATGTCCAGCCAGCATCGTTGATCCTCGCTAGTGAGTTGAGTTGCAACTCGCGGCGAAAGTATCGCACACTTGCTATCTAGAAACGATAGTGTCTGCCAGTTCAAGGAGCCGTTGAAGCGCTCTGCTCCAGCCAGCGTGAAGCAGGCGAGGAGTTCGTGTCGAGCCGCACAAAAAGTGCGCGGTTGTGCTGTAATGGAGACGGCTGCGCAGGGCCGGCCAATTGATTTTGCGGATACTGCAGCGCCGGCAAGAAAGCGCCGCTACTGCTGAATTCCCGCCCTTGCCCTGCAGTCCAAAAACACGAATGACGCCCACCCAAGGAGAACACAATGAAGCAGCTCGCAAGCGCCCTGCTGATCGCCCTGCCTGTCATTTTCAATCCCGCTTTTGCCGCCACCGAGCAGCAGAACAGGATGGCAAGCTGCAACAAGGAAGCCGCCGGCAAGAAAGGCGACGAGCGCAAGGCCTTCATGAAGGAGTGCCTGAGCAGCAAGCCCAAGGTCAACACCGCGCAAAAGGCGCAGCAAGACAAGATGAAAACCTGCAATGCTGAAGCCAAAGGCAAGACTGGCGACGAACGCAAGAAATTCATGAGCGAATGCCTGAAGAAAGGCTGATACGCTGCAACTGTCTTGGGGCGAGGCCTTCCTCACCGGCTTCCTGCTGACCATCTTCATGGTGTACCGGCCGCAGTGGGTGCTCACGTTCGACGATGCGGTGTACCTGCAGCGGAGCTAGCGGATCAACCAGATGAAGCGGTGGATAAAGGAGTAGTAGGGCGCATCGCGTTCAGGTGAATCTCAGTCCGCCGCGAATTCGGCTGCCGCCTTCGCCGTCCACAGCGCCTTGTCGTAACTCTCGAACGGCGCATCGTAGCTGTCGACCTTGCCATCTTCGCCGACGAAATGCGTCCACCATCCGTCCCCTGCTTCGATGATCGCGATGTCGCCCGCCCGGCAATGGTCGGTGATGCGTTCACTGCTTTGCAGCGTAAGGATCCTGACGCGGCGATGCGTGATGACGGTCGGCATGGAAAGGCTCCGGTGAAGAAAACCTGTTCGACAGGGAATTTACGCGCCTGTCGCAGCGGCGCCGACATTTTTTTCTGCGCCGACGCCATTCTCTTCAGGAATCTTGATCCGGCTCAGTTTTTTCGTGAAAATTTGTGACAGTCATCGGCAAAGCGCTTGCCGGGCGAATGAAATGAACAAAGGCCCGCTTCGGCGGGCTTTTTCATTTTGAGCGGCACATCGCCATTCGGAGGGCCCGATTTCATTGCGCAAGATCAGATAGACAACAACCGGCCAACGAACGGGTTCGCAAAACCGTCATGCTGGTGTAATATTCGGACACAAAAAATCCACCTCAAGGGGAACGGGAGACACGCGGCCCGCAGGCGCAAGCCTCGCGGGCCGTTATTTTTTGTCTGATATAACGAATTCATATATCGGATATCACGACAATAAAGCGGACATCCGGAGGGGGCGTCGCTATAGTTGCACCTGTCTCCTCCAACTCTCCTAGAATTGGATTTAGCCCGCAACCGCAAGGTCGCGGGCTTTTTTTTTGTCGGAAGAGGGACTGAGGTTTCCGGCTCGCGCCACCGGTCTGTGCCCGCCGGGCGCAACCCGCCCGGAATTGCTTGACGCACATCAAAGTCAGGACGTTTTCCCGCTCGCTAGAATGGTCAGCAGTTCGCAATTCGCCCGGCGTCTTTCCAGTCGTCCGGCGCATCCGTCCAGGACCAGACTTTGCTTCCCATGACCGCAATCCCGTTTTGCCGCACGACCGGCATTCGCGTCGGTATCCACTGCGCCGTCACTGATTTGCTCATCCGATCCGCCCCAAGGAGCCATCCATGCATCAACTGGAAAGCACCATCATCGCGCTCGCCGAACCCCAGGGTATCTCCACTGAAGTCCTGATCGAAAAGTACGCGAAGGGCGACGAAACCACGATCAACCAGCTCATTACACGCGTGTCGCGCGCGCTGGCCGAGATCGAGCCGGCCAAGAGCCACAAGAAGCACGCGGATGATTTCCTGTGGGCAATCCAAAACGGCTTCATCCCCGCCGGCCGCGTTTTCAGCGCCGCCGGCACCGGCCTGCGGACCACGCTGATCAACTGCTTCGTGCAACCAGTGGGCGACTCCATCACCGAAGATGTCGGCGGCAAGCGCGGCATCTACACCGCGCTGGCGCAGGCGGCCGAGACCATGCGCCGCGGCGGCGGCGTCGGCTACAACTTCTCCGCGATCCGCCCCAAGGGCGCACAGGGCAAGGGTACAGGCAGCAGCGCGTCCGGCCCGATCTCGTACATGAAAGTGTTCGACCGTTCCTGCGAAACCGTGGAAGCGGCCGGCGCCCGGCGCGGTGCGCAGATGGCGGTGCTCAATGTCGACCATCCGGACATCTTGGACTTCATCACCGTCAAGCAGGAGAAGGGGCAGCTCAACAACTTCAACATCTCGGTCGGCGTCACCGATGCCTTCATGCGCGCGGTCGAAGCCGATGAGGATGTCGAACTCGCGCACGCCACCGAGCCCAACGCCGACATCAAGAGCAAGGGCGCGTATCGACGCGACGATGGCAAGTGGGTCTACCGCAAGATCAAGGCGCGCACGATCTGGGACCTGGTGATGCAGAGCACCTACAACGCCGCCGAACCCGGCGTGCTCTATCTCGACCGCATCAACCGCGAAAACAACCTCGCGTACTGCGAAACCATCGAAGCGACCAATCCTTGCGGTGAACAGCCGCTGCCCGACTACGGCGGCTGCTGCCTCGGCAGCCTCAACCTGAACGCCTACGTCACCGCCCCATTCACCGACGCCGCGAAGTTCGATTTCGAGCTGCTCGCCAAGGTCACGAAGATCGGCGTGCGCATGCTCGACAACGTGCTGATCGCGACCAAGTGGCCGCTGCCGGAACAGGCGCGCGAAGCCGACGCCAAGCGCCGCCTCGGGCTCGGCTTCACCGGCCTTGGCGATGCGCTGATCATGCTCGGTGTGCGCTACGACAGCGAAGAAGGCTGTGCGCTGGCCGCCGACATCGCGCGCACGATGCGCGACGCCGCCTATGAAAGTTCGGTTGAACTCGCGCAGGAACGCGGCGCCTTCCCGCTGTTCGACGCCGACCAATACCTGTCCGCCGGCTTCGCATCGCGCCTGCCGGAGGGCCTGAAGGCGAAGATCCGCAAGCACGGCATCCGCAACTCGCATCTGACCTCGATCGCGCCCACCGGCACCATCTCGCTCGCCTTCGCCGACAATGCATCCAACGGCATCGAACCGGTGTTCTCCTGGTTCTACAACCGCAGCAAGCGCATGCCCGACGGCAGCAAGAAGGACTACACCGTCGAGGACCATGCATACCGTGTCTACCGCGCGCTCGGCCGCGACACCGGCAAGCTGCCGGAAGCTTTCGTCTCCGCACTCGACATCTCCGCCACCGACCACATGCTGATGGTCGCCGCGGTCGCGCCCTGCATCGATGCCGCCATCTCCAAGACCGTCAACGTGCCGGAAGACTACCCGTACGACGACTTCAAGGACTTGTACATGGAAGCATGGCACAAGGGCCTGAAAGGCATCGCCACCTACCGCCCCAACAGTGTGCTCGGCGCAGTGCTCTCGGTATCGGCCGCCGACACCGCGCCGCAACCGATGACACTGTCCGAGCAGGACAAGCGCCTGGTGCTCGACGCGCTGTTCGCGCCGCACGAACCGAAGACCGGCACCGACGGCACGCTGGCCTGGGTCGCCGACGTCTGCAACCCGTCCACCGACGACGACTTCGTGCTCATGCTCAAGGAACTGCAGATGCCCGACGGCACCCGCCGCCCGTACAGCATGTGGCTCACCGGCGGCCACCCGCACACCCTCGACGGCCTGTGCAAGCTGCTCAGCCACGACATGCGTGTGGTCGACCCGGCCTGGATCGGCATGAAGCTGCGCAAGCTGCTCAACTACGCGGAACCGCGCGGCGACTTCCTCGCCCGCATCCCCGGCAGCGAGAAGCAGGCCAGCTACCCGTCCACCGTCGCCTACATTGCGCAACTGGTGATCCACCGCTATGCGATGCTCGGCATCCTTACTGAACAAGGGATGCCGGTGAAGGCGATGGGTGTGGTCACCGATGAGCCGATGCACCCGGCCAGGGCGGTGCCAGCCATGCATGGCAAGCTGTGCCGGGAATGCGGCAACAGTACGGTGATCAAGAAGGATGGGTGCGAGTTGTACCGCTTGCGGGGCGATTGGGGCTTGCGGGTGATGATGGGAAGGTAAATGAATGCGCAGGTGCGCCGATGTTGGGTTGTGCTGGACTTGTCGACACATGACCTCGCAGTCACGCGTCGACAATCGGCAGCTTCCGTCAGAAGTCGGTGCTGCTGAGTAGATAGAACTTGGATGCTGGCTCGGACGAATAGAGCCCGTAGCTGATCGCGATCGTGCCGCTGGCCCCCGGTACCAGGTCTCTGACATAACTTTCGCTCACTGGTGAAGCCTGGGAAGACAGCGTCACGAACGTGTTCGAATCGTGCACCGTTATTTGCGGAAGACCGCTATCGGCGAACGAGGGGGCGCAGGCGGTTTTCGCTGCGTTCACCAGGGGGCGGCAGATGGAGGCGTATTGCTTGAAGCTGCCCGCCAAAGACAGATCGGCGGCGGAGTAAACCATGGATGAGATATTGATTTTCCCGTTTTTGTATTCGAAATTCCGGACATTGAACGAGCCCGCCGTCGCCACCACCTTGTTCTCTGTCAGACCGTCGGCCGTCACCGTAATTTCACGCAAGCCGAACTCGGTCGTTTCGTTGTTCAGCCCGTAGAGGACATTGCCGGTTGCGCCGAATGTGACGAGGTTGCTTCCGGTGTGGTCCTGGGTTTTCTTCGGGGCGATTGCGGTTCCGTTGACAAGGACCACTCCCCGATGGCTCGGACTGACACCCTTGGCTTTTAATGAAACCGCAATGACATTCGAATCGGACGGTGAAACGGCAATGCTGTTCGCAAAATACGGACCGTAAAAGGAGTCCGCACCGAGATTGATGCGGGCGAGTTCGGTGAAACCCGGCAACGCCAGTTTGACGACTTCGCTGGCACCGTTAAGTCCGACATACAGGTACTGTCCGTCGGGCGACATGCTCATGACCTTGGGCTCGGAGCCGACAGGTTGCGAATAGGTAATGATACCGGTCTGGGGATTGACAGCGGCGATGGAGTTGCCGACACCGATCACCGAGGACGGGATCGAGGCATAGAAGAGATTGCGGGCCGCATCGTAGATCAGTTCATTGTGCACCAGATTGATCTCGACCGAAGCAAGCTGCGAACTGGAAGGCGGTGCCGACGACGCCGCATATTGAACATTGTTTACGAGAGCGGTTTTGACTGCATAGGTCGTGGCGGGCCACAGAACGCTTCCGTCAAGATCATCGCCTCTCGTCACGATTCTGACCACGCCTATGTTCTTGGCATAATATTCCTCTTGAGTAACAATGTATCCATAAACCTGTTTGGGTTCCTTCGACGTTGTGACGGCAAGGCGATAGGTCTCGGTGAACTTGGCGGTTTCGGCTTGCGCATCCCAAGGCAGTGAAAGAGTGACCAGACCGTCATAAACCTGGCTGTACTCGTACCTGAACCGTTCATACACCCCGTCGCCGTCGATGTCGTAATCCCATGTACTTTCGCGGACAACGGTGCGCTTTTCTCCTGGTGCATAGGTCGGGATGGCAAATTCCCTGATGAGTCCGATTTTTTGGGCAGCGCCCGGCGGAAATTCGGAGCTGTTTGAATTGTCGAAGTAAAGGCCGTCGTCCGTTTTCAGATAGCGGGAAGTGCGTGTACTGTTGCCTTCTTTGGATGTGAGGGCAAAGACTTCCGTTGTGCCTTCGGAGGGCAATTGGCTGATCGAGCGCTCGAAAGTTCCAAGATCATTGCCGTTCGCGTCTTGAATGCTGTAGGTCCAGCTGGACCCGTTTACCAGAGGCAGGTAGCCGGCAGCATACAGATCAACCTGAGGCCCGGCAGGAGGGGTTTCGGACGCAATATCACTGTATGTCATGGAGGCATCGACAGCGTTCCCTCCGCCGCCTCCCCCGCACCCCGTCAATAGAATTATTCCGCAGACGATAATGCCGCGAATCACGTTGCCTGCTTTATCCAATCTCAGCATTGCCACTCCCAAATGTTGCCTTTAGTTTAAGATGTTTGCGGTCGAGAGTATCGCATACCGGTAGTTAAAATGTTATGAATTTTCGGTTCGCTCATGCGGAAGGTATCAGCCTGGAGCGAAAGCGCCGGCCGCAAACTTGCTGGTGGATTTGTTCACGCAGGATGATGGCGGGTCCTGTGCCACATACTGATGATCGGTGCTTGCGGGTGATTGTCGATGGCCCTGGGTATGAGAGGGTGCGGCTTCCATGGCGCAGTAAACCGCATCGATGGATACTGCAAAGACAATTCGCCGGCTTTGCAATCGCGCTCATGCCACTGTATTAGTCCGAAACGTACTTCCTGATGATTTGCTGATACTGCCCGCTGCTCTTCAACTGTTTGAGGCCGGCGTTGACGTCATTGCGGATCTGTTGGTCCAGGAAGACGGGTTGCGAGTGACGTCGCTATTGGTCGGATGTTGTTCTCCTTAACTTGAAAACGCGAGAATGCGCGCGGAGAGAGGTAGATCCGTTGCCCCCACCTCACGCGCGACCGCCATCTTCGCGTCATGTTCATAGAGCGAATAGCCGACCTGCGTCGGTTCGATACGGCGCGTGGTGCGCCGCAGGAGCTGCACCCCGATCGTCTGCTCGAACGCCTTCATCCGGTGATTTATATTGGAGCGCGTGGTGTTCAGCCGCCAGCCCTGTCAATATGAGTTAAATGGCGCCTGCCAAGCCTGATCGATGAGGCGTTTGTTGGAGACATGG
>CBIHRJ010000069.1:0-26422 GCA_966212445.1 uncultured Noviherbaspirillum sp.
CCGATGTCGAGCGTCTTGCCGACGATGCCGCGAATGTCGTAAGCCTTGAAAATGCTCTGTGAAAGACCTGTCATGTTGCGTTATTTCAATAAATGAGTGTAAGAATTCCCTGGCTCACAGCTTTGGCCAGGAAGAGGCTTGCGCTTCCCGTCCGTTGCCTTTTCTCCCGACCATCATCCAGCGTGGCGACCTGAAACGCACGATACGCGCATACAACCACACATAGGTGCATACGAACATCAGGCAAAGCACGATCAACGCCAGGGTATGCCGCCAGAACACTGTCGCGGGAATGACCGCCATCAACGACAACAGCCACAGGTATGGCGACGTCATGGCATTGCGCAGGTTGAGTGCACGCGCATCGTGCCGGCCCACCGCCCAAACGACCACGCGCCGGAAAATCAGGCTGTGCAGATGGATGCCATCCGGCGTACTCGGAGACTGCCCCCGCAGAAACAGCCTGCGATACACCGAAAACAGGGTCTCGAATACCGGATAAATCAGCAGAAGCATAGCATACCAAGTGGAAACCTCCGGGTTGCGCATGACCAGCAAGACAGACAATTCCCCCAGCATGAAGCCAAGAAAATAGGCTCCGCCGTCCCCGAGAAAAATGAGTCCTACCGGATAGTTCCAGATCAGGAAGCCGGCAGCGGCGCCGGCCACGATCAGCGCCGCGACAAGGATGAACGTGTCGTTCACTTGCAAGGCCACGTAAGCGACCGACAACAGCATGCATATGCAAACCATCGTCGCCAGTCCGTTGAAGCCGTCAATGATGTTAACCGCATTGGTCACCCCCGCCACGGCAAGCACGGTCAGCGGCAGCGCAATCCACACCAGTGTCAGCGTCCAGTCCGAGGAAATCCAGTCAATGCGTTCGATACGCGCGCCGACCAGGAAATAGCCCATGGCGGCGGCGATCATCGTCAAAAGCAGCCGCCGCGAGGGACTGACCTTTTTGGAAAAGTCTTCGACGATGCCGCCGCCGAACGCCACCGACGCACAGAGAATCAACAACAGCAAGCCTTTACCGATGTCAGGAGTCCGCAACATGGCCACCATGGCAGAAAGCAGCACCGCGGCGAAAATGCCGGCGCCGCCTATGCGCGGCACCGCGCGCAGATGCACCTTCTGGACGCTGAAGAGATCGCTATCCAGCGCCGGACTGCGCTGTTTGGTCTGCCGGATGATGAGCAATGTCAACAGGGCGGACGCAATAAAGCTGATAAGAAATGACGACATGAATGGTCAGCAGTTCAAGGAAGAACACGCATTGGCGTCTTCAGCATTCCGCAAGCAGTTGTTGATAAAAGTCGAGTGACCTGGCAGCCATGCTCTTCCAGGTGAAGATGCGCGCCTGCTGCACGCCGTGCTGTGCAAGCTGCGCACGCGATCGCGCATTGTCCAGCAGCATCGTTATCGCGGCGGCAATTTCGCCGACGTCATTCGGGTCAACCTGCAGCGCACCGTCACCTGCCACCTCCGGAAGTGACGATGTATTGCTGGTAATGGTCGCCACTCCCGCCGCCATCCCCTCCAGCACAGGCAGCCCGAAGCCCTCGTAGAACGACAGGTAGGTGAAAAGCGTTGCCGACTTGAACAGCGCATGTTTTTCCGCATCGTCGATATATCCAGGAAGCACGATACGGTCGCGCAACGGCGAGGCTGCAATGCATTCGTTCAAGGTGTCATAGCCCCAGCCGCGCTTGCCGGCAATCACCAGCTTGAGATCGGGATATTTCCCTGCGATCCGTTCGAACGCCCTGACCAGCCCGATGATGTTCTTGCGCGGCTCGATTGTTCCGACATACAAAATGAACCGTCCGGTTCCCAGGCGTCGGCGCAAATTGGCGGCCACCGCCTCATCCGGCGCATTTGCCAGGCGCGCAAGGTCGACCCCGAGCGGAGCCACGCATTCGGCCGCTATCGAATGCGGAAAAAGCTTTCTGAAGTCGCGCCTTGTCGATTTCGAAATGTAAAGCAGGCCATCCGCATGCTGCAGCCGGCGAATGAAGAACCGGAAGAACACGCGTTTTACCGGAACATGCAGTTCCGGAAAAAGGAAAAACGTCATGTCGCAGACCGTCACGATCCGTTTGAATCTCCCGAACGACAGGAGCGGAAAGCTGTAATGCAGGGAGTGCACGGCATCAATCGATTTGCGCAGCACAAGAGCCGGAATCAGGAATTGTTCCAGCAGCACTCGAAACGGAAAGCGTCTGAACAGCCGCGCGCTGACCCGATAGACTGCCGCTCCGGGAATCGCTGCTCCACAAGCAAGCAATTCCTCATCGTCATCCTGGATCAGCAAATGCAGACATAACCCGGCAGACGCGCTCCGCAACTGCTTTACATAGTTGAGCGCATAGATACCGACGCCGGTGCGTTCGAGCGGTACTTGTGTGAGGTCGATCAATACACTTTTCATAATCGAAACATCACCATGGCTTTCGCTGTTTTCTTGCCGACGCCGCGACCTCTGGAATCGCGTGGCTCCGGACGCTGCGCCTCAATGCCTTCAGCGCGGCCTCGTTGACTGCGCGCCGCTCCGCATCAAATATCCATCCCCATTTATTGAAGTACTGAATTGCGGAACGAATATGGCGCCAAAGCAGGTCGCTGCTCTTATAGGATCCTTTCTGATAGTCATGAACGATCGATACCGCCGGGTAATACACCGTGCGGGCTACCCGTGCAATGCGCCGCGAAAGATCGACGTCTTCGAGATACATGAAGAAGCGCTCGTCAAAGCCGCCGACCTGGCGCAGGACATCGGTGCGCAGGAACATGAAGCATCCCGACAAGGCCGGCACGTCCGTGATCCCCTGGTACCCGCCTCGCCGCATTTCATAGTCGTCCAGCCGGCCGCTGCGTTCGTACAGTCCGGGAAGAAAACGCCGCACCGACAGATCCAGCGGATGCGGAAGAAGCTTGCACAAGTGCTGGCGGCGTCCGTCCGGATAACGGATATCGGGCATGATGTGGCCGATGTCTCGATGCGACTCCATATACGCATGAAGCGCGGGAATGACTTCCGGTCCAAACCTGACGTCGGGGTTCAGCACCACGTGGTACTCGCTTCCGCGCGCGATCGCATCCTTTATGGCGCGATTGTGCGCAACGCCGTAACCCGGATTTTCGGGGCGGTGCATATACGTCGCACCGAACTGTTTTGCCACGGCGACCAGTTTGTCGTCGCGTGAATTGTCCACGAGGTAGACCAGCATTTCGAGCGGCGTTTCACGGACGCTGCGCAGCACATCCGCGATCTGCGTCGCGGAATTGTGATAGCTCACCACGGAGCAACTGATCGACATGAATGCATCCAGTACAAAATCGGATCAGGAAACGTGTTGATTCCCTGTCCAGTTATCAATCAAGGACCTTCCGGTACACATCCAGCATTTCCAATGCAAATTTGCGCCATGTGAATCCAAGCGCACGCCGGCGCCCGTTCACACCCAGCCTGGCGTGAAGCTCGTCGTCATCGATCAGCGCACGCATATGCCGGGCGATCTCCAGGTCGTCAAGCGGTTCCACCAGCAGACCCACATCGCCAACCACTTCCGGCAAGGATGCTTTGCGTGAAGCGATCACAGGCGTGCCGCACGCCATCGCCTCAAGCGGCGGCAGTCCGAAACCTTCGTAGAGCGATGGATACACCAGCATCCGCGCACCGGAATACAAGGCAGGCAGGCTTTCCTGCGGCACGTAACCAAGAAGGCGAACCTCGCCACTGTCCACAAGCTGCCGCAACCGGGAAGACAACTGTTCCATTCCCCAGCCCGCCATGCCGACGACGACGAGCGGATATTTCCGCCGCAACGCGCAGGAAAGCTGCAAATAAGCGGAGATGACGGATGAAAGATTCTTGCGCGGCTCAAGCGTGCCGACCGCAAGCAGATATTCGCCCGCACGCAAACCGAATCTCTCAAGCACCGGAACGTGGTGCCCGGTCTGCAACGGAAAAAATTCCGGCGCGACGCCGAGGTGAACGGTTGTCACACGCTCCGGTTTCACGCCGTAATGGCTCATCACTTCCCGACGCACGAAGTCCGAATCGACCACAATGTGCGCGGCCTGTTCAATGACACGTGGCATGATCTTGTTCATCAAGCGCACGCGCTCTACCGGGTGCGTTTCAGGATGGCGTATCCATGAAATGTCGTGCACCGTCACAACGGTAGGACCGCGGAACCGGAGAGCCAGATATGCCGGCTCGTGATAAAGATCGATACTGTGCCCTCGTACCCCCATCGAAAACCGCACCTGCTTGAGCAGACGCGATATACCCTGCGGATTCGGTGCGAAGCGCATCAGCGCGCGATGCCCCAATCGTGTCAGCGGTGCAGCGGCCGAGCGGATGTCCTGCTGCCAGGACGTCCCGTAAAACAGCCATGGCCGACAGGCAAGCAGCTTCTGCATCTCCGCAATGAGGCGGTAGGTGTATTGCCCGACGCCCGTCAGCGGTGACAGGACCGGCACGGCATTGAAAGCAATCCGGACTCCGGGCATCGCAAGCTTTTCCCAGCTCGCATCGATGCGATGGCCTTCATGCATCGTGTCCATGACCACTTCCCTGTCGTCAGACGTGCGGGCGATCGACATCGGTCTCGACCATCCAGCGCAGCGTTTCCTCCATGGAAAACGCCTTCACGTCACCCACCAGCGCACGCAACTTTTCTTGCGAACCGACCAGTGTCCGGACTTCGGATTGCCGCACGTACGCCGGGTTGACCCTCACTTCGATTTCAATGTCCGCAATTTCCTTCATCATGGCGAGAATGGAGCGCAACGAGTACGGGCATCCGCTGCAGACATTGACGGTTTCCCCTTCGCAATTCCGTTCGAGCAGAAGGCGGTACACATGCGCCACCGTACGCACGTCCGAAAAGTCGCGCTCCACATCCAGGTTTCCCAGCTCGATGACCGATTCGCGGTGCGTAAAGTGCGAAACGATCTTTGGCACCAGGAAATACGGTTGCTGGCCGACACCGGTATAGTTGAACGGGCGCGTCAGCACAATGGGAAAGCGGTCGCTCCATGTTTTCACCATGTACTCCATCGCGAGCTTGCTGACCGCATAGTGGTTGACCGGCTGCGGCGGCTCCAACTCGGATATCACGCCGGCTTTCGCATTGCCGTACACGTTGGCACTGCTTACCGCGAGGACCCGCTTCGGCGACAGTCCGGCATCCGCCATCGCCTGCAGCAAGTTGATGGTTCCGATCACATTCACCCGATAAAACGCGTCCGCATCGGCGTGCTGCACGAATGCGATTCCCGCAAGATGGACCAGGTAGTCCGGGCGTACCCTTTCCATCACTCGTCGGCATTCATCCGGCGATGTGATATCAAGGGTGATTTCGTCCGCAGTCCTGGGAGCGCCCATCACCGCGCCGCACACGGCATAGCCGGCCGATTCAAGCTCCGCACGGACATACTTTCCGGTGAAGCCGTTGGCGCCCGTTACCAGGACGCGTCCGCGCGCGCCGGTGTCCGGACCATCAGAAGAAAAACCCACGCTCATTTCTCCGAAGGTCGGCCTGAACCATCATCTGGCACAACTGCTCCAGGCTCGTCCTCGGCGACCAATCCAGCTCTTCCCTTGCCTTGGCCGGATTGCCGATCAGCAGGTCCACCTCCGCCGGCCGGTAAAACTTCGGATTCACGCGGACCAGGGTCTTTCCCGTCCCGGCATCGATGCCTCGCTCATCCTCTCCGAAGCCGTGCCATTCAAGCCGGTAGTCGACCGCCCTGAATGCCATCGTGACGAAATCGCGCACGGTTTCGGTACGATTTGTCGCCAGCACATAGGTGTCGGGCTTTTCGGCCTGGAGCATGCGCCACATCCCTTCCACATATTCCTTCGCGTAGCCCCAGTCGCGCTTGGCATCCAGATTGCCGAGTTCAAGCACGTCCTGCTTGCCGAGACGGATCCTTGCAGCGGCATCGGTGATCTTGCGCGTGACAAACTCGCGTCCGCGCAAAGGCGACTCGTGGTTGAACAGGATGCCGCTGCACCCGAAGATGCCGTAGGCCTCGCGATAGTTGATCGTCATCCAGTGCGCATACAGCTTGGCGGCGCCGTATGGACTGCGCGGATAAAACGGAGTGTTTTCGACTTGCGGCACTGCCTGCACCTTGCCGAACATTTCGGAGGTGGATGCCTGGTAGAAGCGGATCTTCGGATCGACGATCCTGATCGCTTCCAGCAGATTGATCGGCCCGACGCCGGTGATCTGCGCCGTGGTCGCCGGCTGGTCGAAGGACACACCGACGAAGCTTTGCGCGGCAAGGTTGTAGACCTCCGTCGCATGCGCGGCCTGTAACAGGCGGATGCTGGCGCCCAAGTCGGTCAGGTCGTATTCAACTAGCCGCAGATCGGGATGCCGATCGATTCCAAGCTCTTCAATGCGCCAGAAGTTGACGGAACTGGTACGGCGGAACGTACCGTAGACTTTGTAACCTTTGCGAAGCAGCAGCTCGGCAAGGTAGGCACCGTCCTGACCGGTAATCCCGGTAACGATTGCTGTAGGTGAAGTAGTCATTTGTGTTGATCAATATCCGAGTATGGGAAGAAGAGCTTGTTCCTGCTGTTCCGGCCGCCGCTCTTTCCGGCGATTACTCAATGAGCCGGATCAGCAAGCGTTTGCATAAGGTAGCGAATGCACAACTTTGCGAAGCAAGGAAAATCAAACGTTGTTCCGAAAGTGAACTTTCTTTTGACGCCGGGAACTTTTCCAGAATCGCAATGCCTGGTTCCGGTCAATCGAAGACGTGTGCCCACTACGTCCTACAATTCATCCACCATTTCACCCGCATGCCTGCGAAACAGGCGCAGGCCCAAAAGACAGGCTCCGACGGCGAGGATCGCGGGAGCAAGCAAGGTGTCCCACTGCGGCCATGTGTCGTGCACCAGGATGGCGTGATACGCGCTCACGATAGGCACCATCGGGTTGAGATGGAGAGCGCGCTGCACGGCATCGGGCAAGATCGACAGCGGATAAACCACCGGCGTGAGCCAGAACCAGAACTGGAGAAGTACGCCGATGAAGTGACCGACGTCGCGAAAGAAAACATTCAGCACGCCGACCGTCATGCCCAGGCCGATGGAAAACGCCACCTGAATCGCAAGCACGGGCAGAATCGCCAGGAAACGAGTCCCCGGAAAACTGTTCATGAGCAGCAGGAAAAGGATGAACAGGCCGAAGATGATCGCGAAGTTCGCTGCAGCGTTCAGAACGACGATGACCGGCAGGCAGATGCGGGGGAAACTGATTTTCTTTATCAGATTCGCATGCTCGATGAAGACGTTCTGCGCGCGTCCAACGATTTCCGAAAACAGGTTCCACGTCAGCACTCCGGCGCAGAGATAAATGCTGTACGCGAACTGGTTGTCGACGCCAGGCAACCGGCTGCGCATCACCTGCGAAAAAATCACCGTGTACACGACAATCATCGCGAGCGGATTGAGAACGGTCCATGCCGCCCCCAGCAGCGAATTGCGGTAACGCGACTGGAATTCCCGCTTGACGCTGCCGGAAATGAAGCCGCGATAACTCCACGCCGAGCGCACCATTCCGACCGGCATTATTGCTGCACCCTTCCGTAAATATCTTCGAAGCGCACGATGTCGTCTTCGCCGAGATAGGAGCCGCACTGAACTTCGATCAACGCCAGGTCGGTGTCCCCGGTGTTGCGCAGGCGGTGTTTGTTTCCCGCAGGAATATAGGTCGATTCGTTCGGTTGCAAGGCGATGGTCAGATCCCCGTTCACCACTTCGGCGTTACCGGATACCACTACCCAGTGCTCGCTGCGATGATGATGCATTTGCAGCGACAACGATGCATTCGGCTTGACGACAATGCGCTTGATCTTGAACCCGGATCCTTCCTCCAGCAGGGTGTACGTCCCCCAGGGACGGGTCACGGTCCGGTGCAGCTTGTGCGCTTCATGTCCGCTCGCCTTCAGGCGGCTGACGACTTCCCGCACTTCCTGGCTCTTCGACTTGTCCGCCACCAGCAAGGCATCCGGCGTATCGATGACCAGCAGGTTGTCCAGGCCGATTGCGGCAACCAGGCGATCCTTGCCCTCGATGTGCGTATTGCGGCTATCGATAACGATGGTCTGGCAGTTATTGCAGGTGTTGCCGTCGCCGTCGGCGGGAATTGCTTCTGCAACGGCTTTCCATGCGCCGATATCGCTCCAGTCGAAATCTCCCGGGATGACAGCGATGTTCCTGGCCTTTTCCATCACTGCGTAATCGATCGAAATGCTTTCCAATGCGGAAAAGCCAGCCGGCAGGTTGTACTTGTCGCCCTCCTGGACGGTCGCCTCCCAGACCGCGCGCGCGGCTTGCAGCAATGCAGGGTGATAGGTAGCGAATGCGTCGAGGATCGCGCTTGCCCTGAAACAGAACATGCCGCTGTTCCATACGTAGTTGCCCTGTGCCAGGTAGCGTGCAGCTGTGACCGCATCCGGCTTTTCGACAAAACACTCAACCACATGGGCATGCTCGCTGACCTTGTCGGCCATTTCGATATAACCGAACCCCGTTTCCGGCGCTGTCGGCTTGACCCCGAACAAAACGAGGAAGTTATCCCGCGCAAGGTTCTCGGCATGGCGTACCGACGCATAGAACGAGGGCGTGTCCTTGATCAGGTGGTCGGCGGGCAGCACCAGCATGCAGGCATTGCTCTTCTGCTGCATGGCCCACATGGCAGCCAGCGCGATCGCGGGCGCGGTATTTCGTCCTGCCGGCTCAAGCAGATATTTCGGCTTGACTGCCTGACCCGCCAACTCGTCTCTCGAAAGGAAGTAATAGTCGCGATTGGTGACGATCAGCGGTGCCGCGTTGTTTGACACCGCAAGCGCACGCTCATGTGTTTGCGTCAGCAGGCTCTTTCCGCCCCCGATATGCATGAACGGCTTCGGATGCGCCTCGCGCGATACGGGCCACAATCGGGTACCGGCGCCACCGGAAAGAATGATGGGAATCAACATGATGGCATCTCACTGTTTTGATTTCTTCGGAAATGAGACAAAACCCGATGAGTCGCGTCTCGATCTCGCAATGCCATCTTTCTTCGAGACAAGTTGCATTACCTTGCCCATTCCGGCAAGCGGCAGAATGTCCGGTTCAGTGGGTCGCATGAAAAGACTGAAGCAGCAGAACTGTTCGCGGGCAGAGGTTGCTCCTGTGTCTCGACCGGAATCGCCGAAAGCGACCCGTTTGATGACTAATGCGCAAGCTCAGTCTGCTTCAATGCCCATGTAGCGATTTGACGTTACGCAGAAAGAGGCAAGAGACAGGGTGAGCGTGCGGAGCCGGCCTGATATGCGACAAGCTCTGTTTTGCGGATACCACACATGCGCGCCGGACGGTACGGATCCGGCCGGGCTCCTGTCGTATCACAATCCTTTTCCATCAAATGAATGTCCGGTTTTTCCGGAACGCTGCGGGCTGGCCGTACAGCAACCAGAATCAGCGTCATAATGCCGATTCTCTTTCCTCCACCGAGGAAACAGCTACCGCAGATCGCATTCTCAACACCGGGAAATCACAAAGAACATCAAATCAATTACAACAATTAAAATATTTCGTTTATCTTATTTGTTGAATTTATTTGAAATGCAAGTCAAGAACATGGAAATCAACACTACCTCCACCAGCGAGGTCTGCACGACCCAAGAGGCGGCCCGGCTTCTCGGAATTTCGGTTACTTCGGTACAGCAACTGGTCGAGGCAGGCATCATCGAAGCCTGGAAAACCAAAGGGGGCCACCGGCGCATCCCGCTGGCCGCCGTGCATGCGTACAAAGCCTCTCCCGGCGGCACCGTCGAACGCAAGATTGCGGCTGCGCCCGCACGCACCAGCATTCTGGTCATCGAAGACAACGAAATGCAGCGCGGCATCTATGAAAAGCAGATTTCCTCGTGGAACCTGAACGCGGACCTGACGTTTTGCGAAAACGGGTATCAGGCCCTGGTGGAAATTGCCAGTAAAAAACCGGACGTCGTGCTTGCCGATATCATGATGAGCGGCATCGACGGCTATGAAGTCATCAACACGATTCTCGGGTATCCGGAACTGGCCGATATCAATATTGCCATCCTTTCCCGCCTGTCGGAAACCGAACTGAATGCGCGCGGCGGAATTCCGGCCAGCGTCGTGTTTTTCGGCAAACCGATCAACTTCGACGAATTGCGTGGCTATCTGCGTGCATGTTGCGCGCAGCATGTGCGCCGCAACCAGTCCTGAGCACACCGCCGCAGGATCAAACTGCTTCATTTGTCACATTTGATTCGCCGTTCCCGGCATGCAATGCAGACCGAGAACATGTTTTGGCGAAATTCAGGAAATCTTCATGCCCCGCAATTCTTATCAAGCAATTGACCCCCATGTCCTGTTAAACGCGGTTGGAGGCGACCTGCTGTCGTTCTGCGAACTGTCGCGGACATTCCTGCGCACTGCCCCGCTGACATTGGAACGGCTCGAACAAGCGGTGCGGACCGGCGACGGCAGTGGCATCACGCTGGAAAGCCATTCGCTGAAAAGCACAACGGCCCTGGTCGGCGCCGCCCAACTGACACGCATGATTGAAGAGCTGGAAGGCCGCTGCAAGCGCGGCGCTCGGGAAGATGCCATCACCCTGCTGGCGGCGCTGGAGGATGAGTTCGGCACGGTCACGCAGGAAGTGAAAGACAGCATCCTTGCCTTTCAGGATGGTACGGATATGCACACGCTTTCCTGACAGAGCAACCCGTCATGGTCAACACACGCTCACCTGCCGGAAATTTCCGGGTGCTGGTTGCGGAAGACGTCGAAATGAACCGGCAACTTGTCCGCGCCCTGCTGACCAGGATGGGATGCGAAGTCGAACTGGCGGAGAACGGGCTGCAGGCGCTCGCAGCCATCGAGAACGGCGAATACGACCTGGTGTTGATGGACTGCCTGATGCCGTTGATGGACGGCTACGAGGCAACCAACCGCCTGCGGGCGAAGGAAGTGCAGACCGGCGCACCACGCTTGCCGGTCATCGCGCTGACCGGGAACGCTATCGAAGGCGACCGCGAACGGTGCATTACAGCAGGGATGGATGATTATCTTGCCAAGCCGTTCACGGCAGACGAGTTTGCGGACACAGTCGGCCGTTGGATGAGGAAGGTGCAATCGAGCTGACGGCAAGGCGCACAAAAAAGAAAAAGCCGCTTGCGCGGCTTCTCTGCATTACTGACTGTCGGAAAAATTGGTGCCGCTGACCGGAATCGAACTGGTGACCTTCGCATTACGAATGCGCTGCTCTACCGACTGAGCTACAGCGGCACTACTGCCACAAATCAGCAATAAGCCCGAAATTCTAGCAGATCTGTTGCGGCTTTGGAACCAGTAGCCGTTCAAGATCTGCATGGACCTGTTTCCTTGGAACCTGGATTTACTCGGCGTGATAGCTCGTAACCCGCTCCACCTCGCTCCGCGATCCGAGGAAAACCGCAACCCGCTCATGCAGTTTCTGCGGCTGGATGTCCAGGATACGCCGCTTGCCGTTGGTCGCCGCCCCGCCTGCCTGTTCGACGATCAGGGCCATCGGATTGGCTTCATACATCAGGCGCAACTTGCCCGCCTTGTCCGGCTCACGCGCATCGGCTGGATACATGAAGACGCCGCCGCGGTTCAGGATGCGGTGCACGTCGGCAACCATCGATGCAATCCAGCGCATATTGAAGTTCTTGGCGCGCGGACCGGTCTCGCCGGCCAGCATTTCATCGACGTAGCGCTTGACCGGCGGATGCCAGTGACGGGAGTTGGAAGCGTTGATCGCAAACTCCTTGGTTTCCGACGGAATCTGCATTGCGCGCTGGGTAAGCACCCAGGAACCCATCTCGCGGTCGAGCGTGAAGCAGTTCACGCCATTGCCGGTGGTCAGCACCAGGACAGTCTGCGGGCCGTAGACGGCGTAACCGGCGGCAACCTGCTTCGTGCCCGGCTGCAGGAAATCCTTTTCGGCCGGCGCCTTCATGCCTTCCGGCGCTTTCAACACCGAGAAGATGGTGCCGATCGAGACGTTGACATCGATGTTGCTGGAGCCATCGAGCGGGTCGAACAGCAGCAGGTATTCCCCCTTCGGATAGCGGTGCGGAATCGGATGGATGCCTTCCATTTCTTCCGACGCCATCGCTGCCAGATGGCCACCCCACTCGTTGGCTTCGAGCAGCATTTCATTGGAAATCACATCCAGTTTTTTCTGTACTTCGCCCTGCACGTTCTCACTGCCGGCACTACCCAGCACTTCACCGAGCGCCCCCTTGCTGACCGCATGGCTGATGGTCTTGCAGGCTCGTGCGACCACTTCGATCAGCAGGCGCAGTTCAGCCGGAATGCTGTTGTGCAGGCGCTGTTCTTCTACCAGGTATTGTGTGAGGCTGACTCTTTTCATGAGGCGTTCCGGTTGTAATGGTTAATTGGAAAGTGATTTGGTAACGACTTCGAGCACGTCTTTCGACAGCGACTTCGTCGCGGCGACTTTCTTCAGCGCGGCATGCATTTTTCCCTGCAGCGCCGGCGCATACTTGCGCCAGCGGTCCAGGCTGCGTGCGAGACGGGCGGCGACCTGCGGGTTGATCGCATTGAGCGCGATCACCTGCTCGGCCCAGAATGCATAGCCGCTGCCATCGGTCGCATGGAATTGCGAGGGATTGCCGTTGCAGAAACTGAAGATGAGGCTGCGTGCCCGGTTCGGGTTCTTCAGCGTGAACGCCGGGTGCTGCATCAACCCGCGCACGGCAGCGACGTCAGTGCTGCGCGCCGTTGCCTGCAGCGAGAACCACTTGTCGATCACCAGCGCCTCCTGATCGAAGTCTTCATAAAAGCGTTGCAGCGCTTCGTCCTTGCCCGGCGCGCTGCTGTTGATCAGCGCCGCCAATGCGGCAACGCGGTCGGTCATGTTGTTGGCATTGTCGTACTGCGTCTGCGCAAGCGCGTGCGCTTCGGCGTCGTCCAGCTCCAACAGGTACGACAGCGCCAGGTTTTTCAGGCCGCGCTTGCCGGCCGAAACCGGATCCGGACTATAGGTGCCGGGCGTGCGGTTGGACTGGTAGGCAATTTGCCAGTCGGCGCGCAAGGCGCCGGCGACCGAACGGCGCAGGAACTGGCGCACCGCATGGATCGCGTGCGGCTCGACCACAGACATCTGCTCCGCCACCACGGTTTCCGATGGCAGCGTCAGCGCCAGTTCGCAGAAGGCAGGGTCGAGCGCGGAATCGGCCAGCGTCGCCCGGAAGGCCTTGTTGAGCGCGTTTTCCTCCAGTTCGGAATCGGTCAGCGCGTGGTTGTTCTGCACCGCTTCGGCAAGCGTCAGCATGCGGCGCATCGCGAGACGCTGGCCGGCTTCCCAGCGGTTGAAGGCATCGCTGTCGTGCGCCATCAGAAACGCCAGTTCGGCATCGGTGTAATCGATATCGAGGATCACCGGCGCCGAAAAATCCCGCAGGATCGACGGCACCGGCTGCTCCGGCACCTGCGTGAAATGGAAGGTCTGGCTGGGCTGCGTCAGGTCCAGCACCATCGTGGTCGGCGCGCCATCTTCGCGTCCGCCCTCGACGCTTTCGAGGTGGAGAGGCATGTCGCGTCCGCTGCTGTCGAGCAGGCCGACCGCGACCGGAATGTGGAAAGGCTGCTTGTTCGCCTGCCCCGGCGTCGGCGGGCAGGACTGCGTAAGCGTGATCATGTAGTTTTCCGCAATCTGGTCGTAGCGCGTCTCGACCTTCACGCGCGGCGTACCCGCCTGGCTGTACCAGAGCTCGAATTGCGTCAGGTCGCGGTCGTTGGCGTCGGCCATCGCACGGCGGAAATCGTCACATTCGACCGCCTGCCCGTCATGCCGCTGGAAATACAGATCCATGCCCTTGCGGAAGCCGTCGCGGCCAAGCAGGGTCTGGTACATACGCACCACTTCCGAACCTTTTTCGTAAATGGTGACGGTATAGAAATTATTGATCTCGACGTAGGAATCGGGGCGCACCGGATGCGCCATCGGCCCCGCGTCTTCCGGAAACTGCGCCTGGCGCAGCACGCGCACATCCTCGATGCGCTTGACCGCACGGCCGCTGGCGCTGCCCATCATGTCGGCCGAAAACTCCTGGTCGCGGAAAACCGTCAAACCCTCCTTCAGCGACAGCTGGAACCAGTCGCGGCAAGTGACGCGGTTGCCGGTCCAGTTATGGAAGTATTCATGCCCGACCACCGATTCGATGCCGGCATAATCGGCATCGGTCGCGATGCGCGGATTGGCGAGCACATACTTGGTGTTGAAGATGTTGAGACCCTTGTTCTCCATCGCGCCCATGTTGAAGTCGCTGACGGCGACGATCATGAAGCGGTCGAGATCCAGTTCCAGACCGAAGCGTTCCTCGTCCCAGCGGATGCTGTTCTTCAGCGACTCCATCGCGTGCTGGGTCTTGTCGAGGTTGCCCTCCTCCACCCACACCTGCAGCAACACTTCGCGGCCGGACTTCAAGGTGTACGTTTCCTCCTGGCACACCAGCTTGCCGGCAACCAGAGCGAACAGGTAAGAGGGCTTCTTGAACGGATCTTCCCAGACCGCGTAATGGCGGCCATCACCGAGGTCGCCCTGCTCCACCAGGTTGCCGTTGGACAGCAGCACCGGGTATTTTTCCTTGTCGGCGCGCAGCATCACCTTGTACTTTGCCATCACGTCGGGACGGTCCGGGAAGAACGTAATCTTGCGGAAACCTTCCGCTTCGCACTGAGTGAAGAAATTGCCGTTGGACACATACAGGCCCATCAGCGAGGTATTCAGGCTCGGATGCGTGACCGTCTCGATTTCGAGGGTCACCTTTTCGGGAGGACTGAAGATCTCCAGTATGCCGTCGACCAGCGTATAGGCGCGTTTGCCCAGTTCCTTGCCGTTCATGCGCAACTGCACCAGGCGCAGGCCTTCGCCGCACAGCACCAGGCTCTTGCTGCGGCTGTCCGGGTTGCGGGTCATGGTGAGGCGGGTGGCGACCCGGGTTTCGTCCGGATCGAGGTCGAAGCCCATTTCCACGGTGTCGACCAGAAAACCCGGCGGGGTGTAATCCTTGCGATAGATAGTCTGAGGAGTGTCGGTGCGCATAGGGGGTGGGGGTATTGAATCGGAGGATAATGACGCAAAGTGGCATTTTACAACCATCATCACAGGAGCCTGTCCCGATGAAATCATCCTTTGCGCTTTTCGTAGTTGCCATTCCGGCACTACTGGCCGGCTGCACCCAGGAACAGCAGAACAAGATCAGCCGAAGCGTGCAGAACTGGACCGGAACCAACGGCGTGCTCGAGTTTTATGCGGGCGAAAAACTGGTGCGGCGCTTCATCCGCATCGACAAGGTGTCCACCGCACTGGGCACCGATGACAAGCAGCCGCGGTCGTACCGTTACGGCTACGGCGTACTCGATGAAAATTTCAACATGGCCCCCGACCCGGACGAGAAAAAGGTGTATTTCGAGATCAGCGATTACGCGTCGAATTACATCTTTTTCGAAAATCCACGTTAAGCCTTACGACAGAGAACGATACAAATCCTTACGAAATTTTTGTTGCAGCGGCGTATTCTGATTGTATTTTCTGTCCGGAGAGAAGTAATGAAATCATGGCTGATGGCGGCGATGCTGGCCGTATCCAGCTTGCTGGCGGGCTGCGCCACCAGCACTATCAGGAGCGAGGTCACCGCCTTCCATGAATGGCCGGCGTCGCTGCCGGACAAGACTTACGTGTTCGAGCGCACCAAGGCGCAGAACGACAACCTCGAATACCTCACCTACGAAAACCTGGTGCGCGCCGAACTCGACCGCTTGGGATTCGTCGAAGCGCCCGTCTCCACCAGGCCGGCCCTGAAGGCGTCGCTCGATTACGGCATCACCGTGCGCGACGTGCGCGAAGTGTACCCGGTCGTTGTCAATCCTTCATGGTACGGCCCCGCATGGCACGGCTATTACGGCCGTTTCCACGGCCCGTTCTACAGTCCTTTCTACGGCCCCTTCTACGACCCGTTCTGGTACGGGCCGCCGGTGGTGGAGCAGCGCGAGTCGCAGTACCAGTTGTTCACCCGCCGCCTGCACATCGTCCTGGCGCGCATGGCCGACGGCAAGAAGCTGTACGACACGACGGTCATCAGTGAAGGCACCAACGGTTCTCTCGCAGCGGTGATGCCCTACATGGTGCGCAGCGCATTCGCCGAATTCCCCGGCAAGAGCGGCGTGCCGCACCGGGTGGAACTGAAAGTGGAAAAATAGTTTGCGGACCGCGCTACCACAACTGTCGCGCACATAAGGCACCGCGCAGGAATAAGTTGCACAATTTTGCTGGCCGTAGCCGGCGCGCTGCTGCGTTGTGCGCCGCTTGCAGTGCTCGCACTGCGGCGCGTCACACGCCTTGCATCGCATCCGGCTACGACCGCCAAATTGCACACCTTATTTCTGCGCGGCGCCTAAAACCGTAGGGCGGGTCCCACCCGCCATTTCTTCAGACAGCACCCGGATTGCCCGGCACCATCGCCAATGCCTGCCCGACCATCCTGTCGGGAGCGATCACAGCAGCGCGTCCCGCCCGCAAGGCTTGCGCCAGCGTCTCTTCCGAAAGCATGAACAAGCGCCGCGTCGATGCAGCAACGAAAATGAAACGACGACGTGCCGGGCCGACCCACAGCACCCGGCAATTCACCTTGCCGCCGTTATTGCGCACCAGCTCGACCCAACTGCCGGGTACCAGACCATCCACCAGAGGCATGAAGCCGGCAAGCGCCGCTTGCCGGTCCTCGCGTGCACGCCGCGCCAACTGATGTTCGCTCGCCCTTTGCACGGCGTCCATGCGTTTTTCAAGTTGATCTCGCGGCGTCAATTCGGCTGGCGCGCGCATCGTCGCAGCATGGTGCGCCGCGAGCGCGGCAAAGAAGGCTTCGCGCCCGGCATCCTGCCATTCGATCACGTCAAGCCAGGCATTGAGCATGGCCAGCATGGATGGCAGGCGATCGAGCAGTTCCTTGCGCTCCTCCGTGCCGGCCTTGGGCCTGATGCTCCAGACCAGCTCATCCATTGCCTCCAGCAGTTGCGGCAACAACTCCGGCTGCGCATCGCGCACACCGAAGCCGAACTCCAGCACGCGCAGCCAATGGGTCTGCAGGAATTCTTCGACGAAATCGGCGACGTTACCGTTTTCGAGCCGCGCCGCGATCTCGTTTTCCGCGAACGCTTGCGCTTGCGATTGGTCTTCCTCCCGCACGGCGTCGTTGATCATGCGCTGCAGCGTCTCGCCAAGCGCCGCATTCTCCTGCGCGAAAAATGCCTCGGCTTCGGTCAGATTGCGCGTCGTCACCATCGCTTCACGAATATAGCGCTTCGGAACCGAAGGTGATCGCAACGATCAGCAGCACGGCAGCCACGAGGATGATCAACAGCCTGCCGAACTTCGGCTCGCCCTCGACGCCGGAACGTTGCTCTTCCGGATGGTGCATGGGATTGTCGCTTTCGTCGTTCATCATGGCAGCAGGATGGTGGAGCCGGTGGTCTTGCGCGCTTCGAGATCCTGATGCGCTTGCGCCACGTCCTTCAACGCATAGCGCTGGTTGATATCGATCCTGACCTTCTTGCCGGTCACCATCGCGAACAGGTCGGCTGCCATGTTGTCCAGGTCCTCCCGCTTTGCGGTGTGGGTAAACAGCGTGGGCCGCGTGACGAACAGCGAGCCGCGCGACGCCAGTTCGTTCAGTCCGAACGACGGCACCGCTCCCGATGCGCTGCCGAAGCTGACCATCATGCCGAGCGGCGACAGGCAATCGAGCGAACCGAAGAAGGTGTCCTTGCCTATCGAGTCGTACACCACCGACACGCCCCTGCCGCCGGTGATTTCCTTGACGCGCTCGACAAAGTTTTCCTTGTTGTAGTTGATCGTGTGCGCGCAACCGTGCGCCTTCGCCAGTTCCGCCTTTTCATCCGAGCCGACCGTGCCGATCATGGTCACGCCCAGCGCGCGCGCCCACTGGCAGGCGATCAGGCCAACCCCGCCCGCAGCCGCATGGAACAGGATGGTTTCACCGCCTTGCAAAGGAAAGGTGCGGCGGAACAGGTATTGCACGGTCAAGCCCTGCAGCATCATCGCGGCGCCGGTTTCGAAATCGATCGATTCGGGCAGCTTGACCAGGATAGCTGCCGGCATCACGCGCGCTTCCGCGTAGGCGCCGGTCGGGCGGCCGGCATAGGCCACGCGATCGCCGGGTTTGACATGGGTGACGCCGGCGCCGACCGCCTCCACCACGCCCGATCCTTCCATACCCAAGCCAGCCGGCAGGGGCTGAGGATAGGCGCCGGTGCGGAAGTAGACGTCGATATAGTTCAGTCCGCATGCCATCTGGCGCACACGCGCCTCGCCCGGCCCCGGTTCGCCGACTTCGACGTCGACGTACTCCATCACCTCGGGACCGCCGACGGCGTTGATTCGAATTGCCTTTGCCATGTTCTCTCCTGAATTCAATTGTGGTGGTGATGCTGAATCATCTGCGACAGCAGCAGCTTTGCGGAAACAACATTGGTCGCGCAGGGCACGTTGTGCACGTCGCAGGCGCGCACCAGCGCATTGACATCCGGCTCGTGCGGATGCGCGGTCATCGGATCGCGCAGGAAGATCACGCAGTCGATCTTGCCTTCGACCAGTTCCGCACCGATCTGCATATCGCCGCCGTAGGGGCCGGACAGCTTGCGCTCGACGGTCAGACCGACCTCGTCATGCAGGCGCTTGCCGGTCGTGCCGGTCGCAATCAGTATGCACTGGCGCAACAGGTCCGCGTACTCGGATGCGAGTTCGATCATGTCGTCCTTCTTCTTGTCATGGGCAATCAATGCGATACGCTTTTTCACTGCGACTCCACTCGTAAAAGGTTAAAAAGTCCCGGGATAGTTCCCGCCGTCCAGCAACACATTCTGGCCGGTCATGTAGCCCGCCTGCGCGCTGCACAGGAAAGCACAAACCGCGCCGAACTCCTCCATGCTGCCGAAGCGCTGCGCCGGAATCTGCAGGCGCCGCGCCGCAACCACTTCATCGATGCTCTTTCCAGCCGCACCGGCTGCCGCGCCGAGCGTCTTCTTCAGCCTGTCAGTATCGAATTGTCCCGGCAACAGGTTGTTGATGGTGACGTTATGCGCAACCGTCTTGCGCGCCAGCCCGGCAACGAAACCCGTCAGGCCTGAACGCGCGCCATTCGACAAACCGAGGACATCAATCGGCGCCTTCACCGCGCTCGACGTGATGTTAATGATACGGCCAAAGCGGCGTGCGATCATGCCGTCGACGGTCGCCTTGATCAATTCGATCGGCGTCAGCATGTTGGCGTCCAGCGCCGCGATCCAGTCCTCGCGCGTCCAGTCGCGGAAGTCGCCCGGCGGCGGCCCGCCTGCATTGTTGACCAGGATATCGGGCTGCGGACATGCCGCCAGTGCCTTGGCACGGCCGTCGGCAGTGGTAATGTCGCACGCGACCGCCGTCACGGTGACTCCGTGCTGTTGCCGGATGTCTGCCGCTGTCGCTTCCAGCACGTCCGCGGTGCGCGCAACCAGGGTCACGTGCACCCCTTCGGCCGCCAGCGCTTCCGCACAGCCGCGCCCCAATCCCTTGCTCGCGCCGCACACCAGCGCCTGCCTGCCTTTGATTCCCAGATCCATGTTTTTCCTATACGCGTTTTTTCGATAACAAATAGATGCCGGCCAGCACCAGGGCCGTGCCGGCGATCTGGATAGCGGTCACCGGTTCATCCAGGATGACCGCGCCCATGAACAGCGTCGATACCGGCCCGATCATTCCCGCTTGCGAAGTGGTCGCCGAGCCGATGCGCGACACCGCGATCATTGTCAGGAAGACCGGAAACACCGTGCAAAACACGGCATTGAACAGCGACAATCCATACACTTCCATCGGCTGCACCAGCATCGAAGCCGGCCGCAGCAGGAAGAACTGCAGTATGCATGCCACGCTCGACACGCACATCGCGTAGGCGACCAGGCGCAACGGTCCGACGCGGCTCACCAGTTCCCCTGACAGCACCAGGTAAAACGCATACGTCATTGCACTGCCAAGCACGAAAGCGCCACCCAGCACAACGTTCGCCCCGCCCAGGCGCACATCGTGCAAAAACACCAACACTGTGCCGAGATAGGCGGTACCGAGCGCCAGCCATTCGATCCTGGTGATTTTCTTCTTCAGGAATGCCACCGACATCAGCAGCACGAACGATGGCGTGAGGAACAGGATCAGCCGTTCGAGGCCGGCGGAAATGTATTGGAGTCCGAGAAAATCGAGGAAGCTCGACAGGTAGTAGCCGAGCAGTCCGAGCACCACGATCTTGCCACGTTCTCCCAAGGTGAGTGGCGCGGACCGCGCGGCCTGCCACAGTGCAATCGCCGCGAAGAACGGCAGCGAAAACATCATGCGAAACGCGATCAGCGTGACGGCATCGACGTGAAACCGGTAGATCAGCTTGGCGACGATGGCCTTGGCGGAGAACAGCACGGCGCCGGAAATGGCGATCGCCAGTCCGGTCAGGAAAACCTTGCGGCTGGAGGCGGGAAGAATGACGGAGGGCATATCCGGCGATTTTACGCCGCGAACACAAGTTGCACATTTTCTCACCGCCATCCAAGTCGGTTTCATCGGGAGGCTACCGCACAACGCGTGAAACGCCGAGAGTAGAACCTTGCGTCTTGAGCCATGCCGTGAAGCTTTGCAGCGCTGCATCTTTCCGGCGCGACGGGTAAAGCATGTGGAAGCCGGCATCCTGGATACGGATCTGCGGGAACAGCAACTGCAGCCGCCCGGCGGCGACGTCTTCCTGGACCAGGGCCACGGAACCGATTGCGATCCCCAAATCATTGCACGCCGCCTGCAGACTCAGAAAAAAATGTTCGAACACCGCTCCGCCGAGCCGTTGCGGCGCATCGACGTCTGCCTGTTTCAACCAACGGTTCCAGGCGTTCATGCGGCTTGACAGATGCAGGAGCGTGGCCTGCACGCAATCCTGCGGACTTCGCATGGGATGGCGCTTCAGATAGGCCGGGGAAGCAACCGGCCCCGATACGTCGTCGAGAAAGCGCTCGCACCGGAAACCCGCACGCTCCATCGCCTCCCGGCGAATGATGACGTCGAACGGATCCTTCAGGTGATCGATCGCATCCGACGTCGATGTCGTGATCAGGACCTGTATCCGCGGATTGTCGATCTGGAACAGCGACAGCCGCGGAATCAGCCAGCGCATCGCGATCGACGGCGTGGTATTGACGCGCAGCGTGCGGATCATGCCGGTCTGGGATAGTTGTTCGGACGCCAGGCCGATCCGGTCCAGGCTGGCGCGCACTTCGTCGTAAAACACTCTGGCCTGCACCGTCGCCTCGACACCGCGCACGCTGCGCGTGAACAGCGATTGGCCGAAAAACGTTTCCAGCAACCGGATCTGCTGGCTGACCGCGCTTTGCGTGATGTGCAGCTCCTGCGCAGCCAGCGTCAGGCTGCCGGTGCGCACCGTCGCCTCGAATGCCCTGAGCGCCTTGAGCGGCGGCAGCCGTGAGTTTGCATTCATTAGTTTTTCTTGGGTCTTTCCAGAAAATTCGCGTTATTCAAACCAGCATTTTCCTCAGTAACATCCGACATGAGATGCACAAATGGATGAGTGCTTCATAAGAAATTTTATCAGCCTCCCAGACAAGACTGCTTGTCTCTTCGACAAAGGAACAACCAATGAACGCGGAACATCGGGAAGCCTCCTGCACAATCTGCAGCAAGCTTGCGCAGTGGCGAACGAACGGCAATCCCTATCTGGTTCACGAATTCGAACACTCGGTGTTCGTGATCGGGGAGCATCAATATCACCGTGGATACGCACAGGTGATACTCAAACAGCACGCATGCGATCTGCATGAACTCCCGCACCGGCTGCAAGCCGCATTTTTCGAGGAGACGATGCTTGCCACGCAGGCCCTCGTCAAGACGTTCGCGCCGGCGAAAATGAACCACTCCTGCTACGGCAACCTCGATCCGCATCTGCACTGGCACCTCTTTCCACGCTACGCCGACGACCCTGACCGTCAAAAGCAACCATGGCTGCATGCGTCGCGCTTCCCCGGCCAGCGGATCGACGATCAAACGGCGCATGATCTAGTCGCCCGCGTGCGCGTCAACCTGACCCCGCGTCAGGCATGAACGTACCGCTCCATATGGCTGGAATCGACACAGCAGATCTTGCAATGATCGCTGCGGGCGCCTTCTCCGCATCGATATTGGGCGGGTTGACCGGATATGGAGTCGGACTGATCCTGCCGATCTTCCTGGCGCCGGCAATCGGCGTGGCAAACGTGATTCCGGCGATGGCCGTGGCGACCGCCATCACTAACGCCAGCCGCGCTGCGGCATTTCGCCGTGACACCGATTGGCCGTCTGCGCGACGCATACTACTGACAGGCCTGCCGGCCTGTGTTGCAGGTGCATGGCTGTTTACGCAGTTGCAGACGAAATGGATCGCATTCGCCCTGGGCCTGCTCCTGCTGGCCGGCGTCCCGCTGCGACGCATCCTGGTTCGCGTGAACCGCAGGATCGGCGAACGTACCGTGATGCTGGCCGGTGCAGGTTACGGCGCGCTGTCGGGCGGCATGACCGGCACCGGACCGTTTCTGATTGCGATCCTGATGGCTGCAGGCGTGCAAGGAGCGGCATTGATCGGAACCGATGCCACGATATCGCTGGCGGCGAATCTCGCAAAGATGCTGGTTTTCGGAAATGCCGCCCGTATCGATGCCGAACTGGCGGCCGTCGGCTTGCTGGCGGGCCTGTGCACCGTCCCCGGTGCCTACACCGCGCGCTGGCTACTCAACCGGATTCCGATGACGCTCCATGAAGGAATGATGGATGCGATCGTGATCACAGGCGCGCTGGGCTTTCTGTGGCAAGCCGCAACATAGAGGATAGAACATGTATGCAGACGCCCTGCTGCTGGTCGTGATCAGCGCCTTCCTGCACGCGCTATGGAATTTCTTCGCGAAGAAAGTCTCGGGCGGCCTTCCGTTCGTCTGGTTGTACTGCCTGGTCAGCCTGCTGTGCACATTCCCGTTCGCACTGCATGCGTGGTTCCAGGCGCCTCATCTGCCCGGCGCCCCGGCCTGGTCGGCGATACTGGCGAGCAGCGTAGTGCATGTCGCCTATTGCATCTGGCTGCAGACCGGCTACCGGCAAAGCGATTTTTCCGTGGTGTACACGGTCGCCCGCGGCACCGGACCGGCACTTTCGGTGCTGGGCGCGGTGCTCGTTCTTGGCGAAACCCCGAGCCTGGCCGGATGGGCAGGCATTGCATCGATCCTGCTGGGTGTTTTTCTGGTGGCGGGCATGCACCGCATTGTTCACCGGAGCGGCGACCGTATGCGCAGAGGCCTGATGTGGGGCGCGCTGACCGGCACGGCGATTGCCGCTTACACGGTGATTGACGGCTGGGCGATGAAAACGCTCAGCATGTCGCCGGCGATCTACTATCCGCTCGGGCTGGCGGTCCGCGCGCTGTTGCTGGCGCCGTTCGCGCTGAGGAATCCCGCCACGCTACGCATGGAATGGGTGCGCAACCGGCGTCATATTCTGGCCGTCGGCGTCCTGTCGCCGCTTGCCTATTCGCTGGTGCTGTTCGCGATGGTACACGCGCCACTGAGCCTTGTCGCACCGGTCCGGGAAGTATCCATGCTGATCAGCACCCTCGTCGGTGCGCGCTTGCTGCGCGAGGACGGCGTGCTGCCACGCTTGGCCGGCGCGGCATGCATGCTGCTGGGGATAGCAATGCTGACGCGGACTTGAGGCCGCAGGCCGGCCGCCGCTACTTTTTCATGATGGACCCCAGCACCCCGCGAATGATTTCCCGCCCCACCTGCGAGCCGATGCTGCGCGCCGCCGATTTCATCATCGCCTCGACCATGGTGTCCTTGCGGCGACCGACGCCGCTGCCGCCGAACAGGCCGCCCAGCGCATCCTTCATCGAGTCGCCGAACGATGGGCCGTTCGACTGCGGCTGCCCACTGCCTTTGCCCGTCTGCACCTCGTCCTTGCGCGGCATCTCGCTGGCGACGCGGCCTTTCAGTTTTTCGTAGGCCGAATCGCGGTCCACGTTCTTTTCATACACGCCGGCCACTAGGGAATTGGTAATGGTTTCACTGCGCTCGGCATCGCCGATCGGACCGATCTGCGATGCCGGCGGCACGATGAACGCGCGTTCGACGATATGCGGCCGGCCTTTGTCGTCGAGGAAGGATACCAATGCCTCACCCACCCCCAGTTCGCCAATTGCCTGCGCGGTATCGAGTTGCGGATTGGGGCGGAAGGTCTGCGCTGCCGCCTGCACCGCCTTCTGGTCGCGCGGCGTGTAGGCGCGCAACGCATGCTGCACGCGGTTGCCGAGCTGGCCGAGCACCGTATCGGGGATATCCAGCGGGTTTTGCGTAACGAAATACACGCCGACGCCTTTCGAACGGATCAGGCGTACCACCTGTTCGATCTTTTGCAGCAGCGCCTTCGGCGCCTCGTCGAACAGCAAATGCGCTTCATCGAAGAAAAACACCAGTTTCGGCTTGTCGACGTCGCCGACCTCCGGCAAGTGCTCGAACAGTTCCGACAGCATCCACAACAGAAAAATCGCGTACAAACGTGGTGAATTCAGCAACTTGTCGGCAGCGAGGATGTTGACCATGCCCTTGCCGTTGGCGTCCGTTTGCATGAAATCGTCGATGTTGAGCATCGGTTCGCCGAAGAAACGATCACCACCCTGCTCCTCGATCGCAATCAGTCCGCGCTGGATCGCGCCGATGCTGGCGGCGGAAATATTGCCGTACTCGGTCTGCAACTCGCCGGCCTTTTCACCGACATGCTGCAGCATCGCCCGCAGATCCTTGAGGTCAAGCAACAGCAAGCCGTTGTCGTCAGCCACCTTGAACACCAGTTGCAGCACGCCTTGCTGGACTTCGTTCAGGTTCAGCATGCGCGCCAGCAACAGCGGCCCGAGGTCGGACACCGTGGCGCGCACCGGGTGGCCTTTTTCGCCGAACACGTCCCAGAAGGTGACGGGCGCGCCTGACCATGCCGGCTCCGCCATCTGCAACAAATCGAACCGTTCCTTCACGCGCGGCGTGGCGGAACCCGGCCGCGCAAGGCCGGACAGGTCGCCCTTGACGTCGGCCATGAACACCGGCACGCCGATGTCCGACAGCGCCTGCGCCAGGGTTTGCAGGGTCACGGTCTTGCCGGTGCCGGTGGCGCCGGTAATGCAGCCGTGGCGATTGGCGAGATTGGGGAGGAGGACGAGTTCCTTGTCCTCATGCTTGGCGATCAATAGCGGTTGGGGCATGGTTTTCAGAGGCTTTCTGGCAAGTTTTGACAGGGGGCGGTATGGTAAAATCCCGGATTGGTTTTCGGGCGGCTGCCGGCTTAATCTGCATCATATTCTGCGCCAAAATCGGCGATACCGTCCCCTTCCTCGTACACTTCCAAGAAAGATTCGCCATGGCTGGACACAGTAAATGGGCCAACATCAAGCATAAGAAAGCCGCGACCGATGCAAAGCGCGGCAAGATCTGGACGCGCCTGATCAAGGAAATCACGGTCGCGGCACGCATGGGCGGCGGCGATATCGCCAGCAACCCGCGCCTGCGCCTCGCGGTCGACAAGGCGGCCGATGCCAACATGCCGAAGGACAACGTCACGCGCGCGATTCAGCGCGGCACCGGCGGCCTGGATGGCGCCAACTATGAAGAAATCCGCTACGAAGGCTACGGCATCAACGGCGCGGCAATCATCGTCGATTGCATGACCGACAACAGGGTGCGCACCGTGGCCGAAGTACGCCATGCGTTTTCCAAGTTCGGCGGCAACATGGGCACCGAAGGTTCGGTGGCCTTCCTGTTCCAGCATTGCGGCCAGTTGTTCTTCGTGCCCGGCACCAATGAGGATGCGCTGATGGAAGCCGCCCTCGAAGCCGGCGCGGAAGACGTCGTCACCGACGAGGAAGGCGGCATCGAAGTGATCACGGCGCCCAATGACTTCTCCAACGTGAAGGATGCGCTCGAAAAAACCGGCTTCAAGGCGGAAATGGCGGAAATCGTGATGAAGCCGTCAACCGAAACCGTGTTCACCGGCGACGATGCGGTAAAAATGCAAAAATTGCTGGATGCGCTGGAAAACCTTGACGACGTACAAGAGGTCTACACCAACGCCGTGATTGAAGATTGACCGCTGCACCCGTTTCAAAGCACCACAGTAGTGGGGGGGGGGGGGGGGGCCCCCCGCGGGACGCCCCGCGGGGCGCCCCCCAAAGAAACCATGGGAAAGACAGAAAAAAAATGTTGTAGGGGGGG
>CBIHRJ010000070.1:0-24998 GCA_966212445.1 uncultured Noviherbaspirillum sp.
ACACCTCAGTCTGGCACATCCGATGCCGTGGGGGGAGGAGTCCATTCCATTGCCCGACCTGTCCTACCAGCAAACACAATCCCTGCCCGGCACAAGCGCTGCGCTATCATTCCACCATGCATCCACCTTCCCACATGACATCCAGACCACACAAATGGACCGCAGCCTGCCTGCGCGAACTGGCAAGCTGGTGGTATCTGGCGCTCTTCGGCGCCACCGCGCTGGTGGCGGCACTCTCGCCGTCCGCCTACAACCGCCGCAACCGGGTCGCGGTGGCGATGCACGTCTACGCCAGCACCTGGCGGATCCTGCTCTGGTTCACCGTCGCCAGCGCACTGGCCAGCCTGGTACTGATCCGGATCGTCATCGTCACCGCGCTGAGTTACGGCCTGTCGCAATATGCGCTGGAGATGATGGTGCGCGTGCTGGTGCTGGAACTGATCCCGCTCGGCGCCGCGCTGTTCGTCGCGCTGCGCGCCGGACTCGCCTTCAATGCCGGCGCCGCATTGCCTGCAGCATCGACGGCATTGGCAACACCGAAAAAATCCCTCAGCCCGGCCGCCGATTTCCACAGCGGCGCCGTGCCGGAAGTGATCGCGAGCGCGTTCTCGGTCCTGAGCCTCGCGATGGTGAACAGCGCGATCGTGCTGGTGCTGGCCTACCTCAACGTCTACGGCTTGTCGCCCTGGGGGCTGGAAGGCTACACGCGCACGGTCGGCCGGATATTCGACCCCGTCGTCACGATCGGCTTTGCGCTCAAAACCATCCTCTTCGGCCTCGCGGTGGCCATCATTCCAATGGCGGCCATGCTTGAACGATCCCAACAAGGCAACATTGCGCGCTCTGTCGCATCGACCGTGCAACCCGGCGCGATGCGCCTTTTTTTCGCCCTGCTCCTGATCGAAGCCGGATCGCTTGCAGTGAAGTACATCTGAATCGAGTCACGCCCCATGGAACATCAACCCGACCCTTCATCCACTCCCGCCAACGTCGAATTCAAGGCCGTGCTGCTGCTGGTTCTGATCACCAGCCTGATCGCCGGTTTCCTGGTGTACGTCATGTACGCGCGCGGCGTGTTCGAAAGCACCCAGCGCCTGGTCCTGGTAGCGGACAACTCCGAAGGCGTGATCGTCGGCATGGACATGACCTTCTCCGGCTTTCCGATCGGCCGCGTGCAGCGCGTCGAGCTCGCGCCCGACGGCAAGGCGCGCATCCTGATCGACGTGCCGGAAAAGGATGCGAAATGGCTGCGCACCTCCAGCATCTTTACCATGGAACGCGGCCTGGTCGGTGACACGCGCATCCGCGCCTTCTCCGGCGTGCTGAGCGATCCGCCATTGCCGCCGGGCGCAGAACGCAATGTGCTGAGCGGCGATACCAACGCCGAGATCCCGCGCCTGGTCGCCACCGCCCGCGCCTTGCTGGAAAACCTCGACAGCATGACGCGCGCGGATTCCAGCCTCAACACCGGCCTGGCGAATCTGCAGACCGCGACCGGCAAGCTGAACGGGCGCTACGGGCTGCTCGGCGGCGCGCTCGGCAGCGATGAAGAAGCAAGAAAAGTCATTGTCACGCTCGACCGCCTCAATACCTTGCTCTCCAAGACCGACCAGCGCGTTTTCGGCAAGCAAGGCCTGATGGATGATGCGCAGGCCTCCGTCGCCCAGTTGCACAAGGTGCTGGGCGATGCACGCAACACCCTCAAGAACGTCGATGCCGTCCTTGCGGAGGCGCAAGCGGTCGGCGCCAATGCGCGCATCGCCACCGAAGACCTCGGCGTGCTGCGCGCCGAGGTCGAGGCCAGCCTGCGCAAGGTGAGCAGCCTGGTCGACGAAGTCAACCGCAAGTGGCCATTCGCCCGCACCACGGAGATCAAGTTGCCATGAAAATCCGTTCAAGTTCACTGATCATCCTGTCGGCCGCAGCACTGCTGGCCGCTTGCGCCAGCACGCCCGCGCCGCCCGCCTGGCAATCCAATGCATACGGCGCGCTGCAAGACTTTTCATCCGCCTACCTCAGCGGTAACACCCGCGTCGCCGACGTCGAGTTCGCGCGCGCCCGCCGCGAGCTGAGCGCGACCGGCCGCGCCACGCTGGTCGCGCAGGCCGAACTGATCCGCTGCGCGACACGCGTGGCCAGCCTGGAGTTCGGGCCTTGCATCGGTTTTGACGCCATCGCCGAAGACGCCGATCCCGCCGAACGCGCCTACGCGTCCTATATCTCCGGACGCTGGCAAGGTCTTGATCCGGCGCTGCTGCCGGCGCATCATCGCGCGCTGCTGAACACCACCGTCCCGGCAGACGGCAAGAGCCGGCTCGCGGGCATCGACGACCCGCTTGCGCTATTGGTGGCGGCAGGCGCACTGCTGCAGAACGGCCGCATCACACCGGCCGACATCGAACTGGCAACCGAGACCGCCTCCTCGCAAGGATGGCGCCGGCCGCTGCTGGCCTGGCTTGGCGTGCAGGCGCAACGGGCGCAGCAAGCCGGTGCCCAGGATGTCTACGCGCGGATTCAGCGGCGTATCGGGCTGGTGACGAATACGCCGAAGTAGCGGGCCAGCCAGCTTCTTGTCCGCATGAGGGAAAACCGGGCTGCCGTTGAGGCGAAAGGGAAATGCTGGCGGATGCGCGATGGCTGAACTTCACCGCACAAATTTTTATCGACGCTCAGCCTCATTCGCTCGTCGCATGCGTCCTCTTGCGCCGAAGATCCGGGTAAAAAGCGAGGACGGAAAATTGTCAAAAAGAATAATTTCCGGGATGGTTGTCGGATGCTGATTGTCTAAATGTCAATTTTTTCGAGGAAGAGGATTTCATCGAAGATCCGATAACTTCCAGATATGCCTTATCCCAGCGCGCGCACGCCGAGTGGCGTGCTGATATGCGCCAGCAGGCGGGGTTGGACGCCGGGTTCGGCCTGCCGTACCCGGATATGGCGTTCGGCGCCGATCGACGCCAGCGCACGTTCGAACGACGCCGGCTCCGGGTGCATCGCTTCCAGCCGCTCAAGCGAGCATCCCAGGTCCTTCATCGTGGATGCCGGATGCGAGCCCTCGGGCCATTGGATCAGCGCGGGCATCATGCCTGCTCCGGGCATCATGCCGTCGTCGGGTATCGTGATGAGCCAGTGCAAGTTCCCGCGCGTCATCGACACGACAGTGCCCAATGCGACCTCGCTGCCTCGCAGTGTGGCGGCGATGTCCTGCGTGCGGACGATCCAGGTAAGGAGCCTTGGCTTGTGGATCAGTTGCTGTTGAAGCGCGGGATCGTCCAGCTGGAACCAGCGCGGCCGGTCCGGCGGCGCGGATGCCGGATTGATCGCGATCAGTTCTAGAAACAGGGAGCCGCCCAGGCGCAGCAGATGATTGTGGGTGCCCATGCGCGGATGTTCTCCGCCGTAAGGCATGTCTATCCCCAGCGTCTCCCGGATATACGCAAGCCCTTGCTCCAGACTGTGGGCGGCAACGGTGATGTGATCGAGTTCCGTCATGTTCTCTTCTGTCCTCCGATAGCCTTCGTCAATCCGTCTTGAAATGCGAGTCTCGCATGATCGTGCAGATCTGTACGCGATATTCGAGATAAAAGTCTTTCCTGCCCTTCTTCTTGACTTCGATCCGTATGGCCCCGGTTTACGGCCCGACCTGGCTTCCCTTGCGCACACACGCAAATCGATCGAGACATCGGCGCTTCCAATTAAAAACAGCATTACATATCTACGTCGAGGTTTCCGCTAAATAATCTGCTTCCCATTGACGAAGAAACGATATTTGCCGATCAAAATATCCATCGTTCATCCAGCCGAACCCCCAGTCATGCCCGCGACTGGTATGCAAACCCATCAACCAGATGTGACGAATGGCAACGAAGTAGTTTACCGCACGCATGTCAGCATCAGAAAGATGCCGGACTTCCGTGTACCCTTTTAGAAAGGGTGGCCATTGCTTTTTGTCCTTGCCGCGGAGACGCGCTCCCCAAAGGAAAACCGCAATATCGTAAGAACGCCAGCCTATGCCGCAACAATCAAAGTCGAAAAACGTTAACGTCGAACCTGAATCAAGATGGGCATTCCCGCCATGAAAATCGCCGTGACAGAAGCCGGTTTCCAACGCTGTTGGCGGAATGCTCTGAATGTCTGCACGTAGTCTTTCAGTAAGTCGGACCACATACTCCCAATCTTCCGGCCGGTTTGACAGCATGGGCTTTATGGAATGAAGCGGCGTATCCGCGAGATATGAAAAATCCAGGATAAAGCGGTCGCAGGAACTACGGAATGCGTTTGATTCAGTATGTATTTGTGCCGCCATTCTGCCGTAAAGGTAGGCATCCTCCGCATCTTCATTTTCGTATGTCGGAACGTTGCCCGAGGCGTAAGTAAAGAGAACAAGAAATCGTTCGCCCTCCGGTGCAATGATACGTCCTGTGTATTCACCATCTCGTTTCATCAAGGGGATTGAAACCGCGAGATCGGCCTTCCTCCAATGTGACAAGGTCTGAAGTGTCTGGGGCAACGCATTCCCGTATTCATCCGAGCTACCTGCAGCCGGATCGGATGATGGAAAAACGATCAAAGGCCGCGCCGCACGGAAAAAACATGAGAACAAAAAAGTCCAGCGATGACGTGCTCGCCATCATGATGGGAGAAAGACATCGATCAATCATGCCGACAACGCTATACGGCATGATTTTGTTCATGGCGTCCATCGCCTATCATGTGTTGATGATGACGCTGATTCACTGTCACGGAAAAGAATCGCGTTTCGCAAAAGCCTTCGGACGACATCTGAAAGGTCGCGCATCAATGACCGCCCGAGTCATCGGTACGGTGCTTTCCGATTGCCCGACACATTCATCTTTCCGTAGCAAAACGGGGCAACAGCCTCATTCACTCCAGCGAGGTCGTGATGACAAAACTGATCGGTATTTCAGGCAGCCTGCGCAAAGGCTCTTACAACACCGCGCTTCTGCACACGGCGGTGACGATGATGCCGGAAGGCGCCGAGCTTGCTCTTGGAACGATAAAAGATATCCCGCTGTACGACGGCGACCTCGAAGCGACGGAGGGCATTCCAGCCGTTGTTGCCGCCCTTAAAGACGCGATCGCCGCGGCGGACGGCCTGATCATCGCGACGCCGGAATACAACAACTCGATGCCCGGTGTATTGAAAAACGCGATCGACTGGCTGTCGCGTCCGCCGGCCGATATCCAGCGTGTCTTTGGCGGAAAGCCGGTCGCGGTCATCGGCGCTTCCCCCGGCGGATTCGGCACCATCCTCAGCCAGAATGCCTGGCTCCCCGTGTTGCGCACCCTGGGAACGCAACCCTGGTTCGGCGGCCGCCTGATGGTGTCGCGTGCGCAAAAAGTCTTCGATGACCAGGGTGCGATGACAGACGCTGCGATACAAGAGCAGCTCAAGAATTTCCTTGACGGATTTGTCCGGTTTGTCCGCTCCTGATACCGGACAAGGAACAAACACAGGAATCGGAGGAAACAATGCCGTCGTCAACTCCCGCAAACAATTCGCCCGGCCATCCGCACTGGCCGGACCTGCCTTTCGATGCATGGAAGGACACCTGCGTCACGCTGCACATGTGGACCCAGATCGTCGGCAAGATCCGCCTCGTGCAGACGCCCTGGCTCAACCATTCCTGGCATGTGCCGCTCTACCTGACGGCGCGCGGCATGACGACCTCGCCGATTCCTTGCGGCGAGCGGTCGTTCCAGATCGACTTCGATTTCATCGACCACCATCTCCGGATCCGGACCAGCGATGCGATGGACAGGAGCATGGCACTGCGTCCGCGCTCGGTCGCCGACTTTTACCAGGAACTGTTTGCGCACCTGGCCGCCCTTGGCCTTGACATCAAGATCCATGCGATACCGAATGAAGTCGTCGACGCCATCCCGTTCGCGCAGGATCAACGCCATGCATCCTATGACGCCGAGTATGCCAACCGATTCTGGCGAGCACTGACCCAGGCGGATCGCGTATTCAAGCAATTCCGTACCGGCTTCATCGGCAAGTCCAGCCCGGTGCATTTTTTCTGGGGCAGTTTCGACCTTGCGGTGACCCGGTTTTCCGGACGCGCCGCGCCCAGGCACCCGGGCGGCGTTCCGAACTGCCCGGACTGGGTGGTGCATGAAGCCTACTCGCACGAGGTCAGCAGTTGCGGCTTCTGGCCGGGCAGCGAAGCAATGCCGGCGCCGATGTTTTACGCCTATGCGTATCCGGAGCCGCCGGGATACAAGACGGCACGGGTCGGGCCGGACGAAGCGGCCTACAACGCCGCGTTCGGCGAGTTCATGCTGCCCTACGACACAATACGAAAATCGGCGGCGCCCGATGCAACGCTGCTTGAATTTTTGCAGGACACCTACGAGGCGGCGGCGAACCTGGGGCAATGGGATCGCGCGGCCAACGAGCGGGCTGCGCCGGTGCGGACCATGGCTTGAATACGCGCCGGGATAGCGGGACGAGATGATGAAGGGCAGGACAGGCTTTCCGGATTGCGCCACTGCTCCTTGTTCATGCGCGGCACTTGCTCATGCAAACGCATGCCCCGCGTTCAAAAGCAGCGCCCGCGCGTCTTCAAAACGATCACTCTTGACCAGCAAGTGATCCCCATCGAAGGTCGATACCACGAAAATGCCGATGCCATTTTCCGAGAGCGGTTGGATCACCGAAAGCACGATGCCGGTCTCGTCAAACGCAAACGGGCCGAGCAGCTTCAGGCAGGTCCAGCCGGGGTCCGATTGCGTCCCATCCGGCACACGCTCTTCCCGGCAGACAATCGACAACTCCTCGTCGGAACGGCTGATCGACACGAAGCCGTTGCCGTCGGCCCAGACGGGAATTCCTTCAGTTGGGGAGAGGCGGCTGATTGCGTAGATGCCGTCGACGACGCGCAGTTTGACGGTTTTCTTCATGAGTTCCTGGATAAGGCGACAGAGGGAGTAAAACCTTGAGAGGGTAGCACGCTCTGCGATAGCCCCGGCACTGTACACCTGTCATTCGACAGTAGTGCAGGCACGGTGGCCTGCACTACTTGCCTGGAGCGATCAAGGTCTGCCCTCGTAATCCCGCATCGACATGCGATTGCAAAGCCCGCCTCCATGTTTCCTTGCGAATCAGCATTCGAAAAGCGCGATATTCTAGTCAATTTACATCACAAGGAATCCCGATGAGCCGCAGCATCCTCGATGAAGATCACATCCACCCCGGCATCCGTACGACAATCACCAACAGCCATGCCGACATCGTCGCCGAAGTGAAGGCCGCCATTGCATCGAATCCGGTCGTCGTGGTCGGCATGGGGCAAAATCCTTTTCCACGCAAGGCGCGTGCGGCACTTGATGCAATCAAGGTGCCACACGCGTATCTGGAATACGGCAACTACCTGTCCGGATGGCGGCGCCGCAATGCGCTCAAGATGTGGACCGGATGGCCGACCCTCCCGATGGTGTTCGTGAAGGGCGTCTTGATCGGAGGGGCGGGGGAGTTGCAGCGGCTGATCGCCGAAGGGGAGTTGGCGAAAATGCTGGAGGGTTAGCGGGTTGCCTGAACACAGGCGTTCGAGGGTGGGTATCGCTGGTTGATCGTGTTGTACACCTCCCCCCGCCGTCCCCGCGCAGGCGGGGACCCATACGGCGTTTGCTCGTGCTGCTTGCCTATGGATCCCGCGCGGGGACGACGGGCAATTTCTTGCAATAAATCGGCCTCAGTAACACGCCTGCAAACGCGTGTTGCGAAGATGTGTGCACACCGTAACCCTTGCAGGGAGAGGGAATCCATCGGAGCTCACTTCGAATACATCCTTATCCGGACGCCCTGCCGGTGTCACTGCAGGAAGAAGTCCGCCGAAACGTACTCATACCCCAGGTCACGGGCGACCGCTTCGTAAGTCACCTTTCCCTGGCAGACGTTCAAGCCGTTCTTCAAATGCGCGTTGTCTTTCAACGCCTGCTTCCAGCCCTTGTCGGCCAGCGCGACCGCATGTCCGATGGTGGCGTTGTTGAGCGCGAACGTCGACGTGCGCGCCACTGCGCTGGGCATGTTGGCGACGCAGTAGTGAATGACACCGTCCACCACGTAGGTCGGCTCCGCGTGCGTGGTCGCATGCGAGGTTTCAAAGCAGCCGCCCTGGTCGATCGCGACGTCGACCACTACCGCGCCCGGCTTCATGCGCGAGATCATGTCGCGGCTCACCAGCTTGGGCGCGGCCGCTCCCGGCACCAGCACGCCGCCGATCACCAGATCGGCCGACAGCACCGCTTCCTCGATGGCCTGCGCATTCGAATACAGCGTTGCAATGCGATTGCCGAACACCAGGTCCAGCTGGCGCAGGCGGTCGACATTCTTGTCCAGCACCGTCACGCGTGCGCCGAGACCGACCGCCATCTGCAATGCATTCGTCCCGACCACGCCGGCGCCGATGATCGCCACGTGTCCTGCTTCGACGCCCGGCACGCCGCCCAGCAGCAAACCCATGCCGCCTTTCGATTTCTCCAGGTGCGCCGCGCCTGCCTGGATCGCCATGCGGCCAGCGACTTCGCTCATCGGCGCCAGCAGCGGCAGGCCCCCGCCGGGGCCGGTGATCGTTTCATACGCAATGCAGGTTGCGCCCGACTTGACCAGTGCAGCGGTCTGCTCCGGGTCGGGTGCGAGATGCAGGTAGGTGTAGAGGATCTGCCCTTCGCGCAGCATCGCGCATTCCTGCGGTTGCGGCTCCTTGACCTTGACGATCATTTGCGCACGCGCAAAGATTTCCTGTGCGGTATCGACCAGCGACGCGCCGGCCGCGACATACTGCCCATCGGACAAGCCGATCGCGGCCCCGGCATTTTTCTGCACCATCACTTCATGCCCGCGTGAAGTCAGTTCACGCACGCTGGCCGGCGTCAGGCCGACGCGGTACTCATGGTTTTTGATCTCTTTTGGCACGCCAACTAACATGTCATTCTCCTGTGTGGTTGCGCGGTACGACGCGTGGTTGAAATATTCCGACGTTCCGACGTTCTGTTCCGGTTGATGCTGCTCCACTGATATGCACCTGCAAGGCAGGCTTGTGCCTCATACAGCAATGTGCGTGCCAAATAGAAAACAATAGAAAACACAAGTGGAATCAGAGGCTTGCACACGGCTGCGCCATGTCATCGAACGAGCGCTGTCCAGGAATGAATACGGATTCCTGCGGATCGATGTGCAAAACTGCCGGGAATCGCCCGCAAACCCGCGAGGGGAGTCGGCAGTATCGTTTTGAGTACGCTGTATTGACTTGAATACGCTTGCCGAATGACAGTGATCGATGCGGAAAGCAGGATGCCGCATGTGCCGGCGAAACGACGGAACATTGCGGCGCGACGGAGTCAAATCGCTTGAGGCACCGCGCTGCTGTGCTGCCGCTTGACCTGCGAGGAGGATTCCATGGCTGCAGAGAAACCCATTGTGCTGATTACCGGGTCCGAAGGCAGAATCGGCAGCGTCATTGCCGCCGAACTGGCGGACAGTTATACCGTCATCGGGTTCGAACGGAAATGCGACAGCAGCACGGACTGCATCACCGTCGACATCACCTCCGACGAGGCCATGGCCAAGGCTTGCAGTCAGCTCCGTGAGCGCTACGGAAACCGTATTGCTTCCGTGATTCATCTTGCCGCGTTTTACGATTTTTCCGGCGAACCCAATCCGCTGTACGACAAGGTCAATGTGCGCGGCACCGAACGCCTTCTGAAGGCGCTGCAATCGTTCCAGGTCGAACAGTTCATCTATGCCAGCACGATGCTGGTGCATGCGCCTACCGAACCGGGAATTCCCATCAATGAAGATTTCCCGCTGGATCCGAAATGGCCGTATCCGCAATCCAAACTCGCGGCGGAACAGGTGGTGCACCAGGAGCGCGGCCATATCCCCGCGCTGATCATGCGCATCGCCGGAGTGTATACCGACAACGGCGAGGTGCCGTCGCTGGCCTACCAGATCCAGCGCATTTATGAACGGCAAATGCTCAGTCGCGTCTTTCCCGGCGACGCATCCCATGGACAGTCGTTCGTGCATCTGCACGACGTCGCACGCGCCTTCCGCTGCGCCGTCGACCGGCGTGCGGCGATTCCCGAAGACAGCACGGTGTTGATCGGTGAGTCGGTCAGCGAAAGTTATGAGGCGTTGCAAAACCTGATCGGCCGCCTGGTGCACGGTGAGCCGTGGGAGACGCGGCAGATTCCCAAGACGGTGGCCGCCACCGGCGCCTGGCTGCAGGACAAGATGGAAGATGTCATCCCGGATGCGATAGACCGCGGCGTGGAGCCCTTCATCAAGCCTTTCATGGTCGGCCTGGCGGACGAGCATTACGAACTGGATATTTCGCGCGCCAGGAAACTGCTGGGCTGGCAGCCGCAACACAGTTTGCGCCAATGCCTGCCGGTCATGATCGGGGAACTGCGGCAGGACCCCGCTGCGTGGTATCGGGCTAACCGGATCCCGCTGCCGGTCTGGCTGGAAGAAACCAGAAGCGAAGCCGCACCCAGTCCCGCCATGATCGCCAGCTACCATGCGCTGGATCGCTTCGAGCACCAGCAGACCTTATGGTGTCATTTTGCGAACATCGCGCTCGGCCTCTGGCTGATATCGAGTCCGTTCATCTTCGGCATGGCGCAGAACTGGATGACCGCCGGCGGCCTGGTGACACCCAACGCGCGCGGGCTCACGTATTCCGATACCTGGATGACGGCAAGCGATGTGATTACCGGCCTGCTGGTGGTTGCCTTCGGCCTCCTGTCGCTGTCGCGCGATCTCGGCTGGGCGCGCTGGATAACGGCGGGGCTCGGATTCTGGCTGCTGTTCGCGCCGCTCCTGTTCTGGACGCCCAGCGCCGCCGCATTCGCGAACGACACCCTGGTGGGCGCCCTGCTGATTACCTTTGCCGTCGCGATTCCCACGGCGCCGGGGATCAACCCGGTTGCGCGCGTGACGGGACCGGATACCCCGCCCGGATGGGACTACAGCCCATCGAGCTGGACCAACCGGCTGCCGATCGTGGCGCTGGCGTTTGTCGGCCTGTTCATTTCCCGCTATCTCGCCGCCTACCAGCTGGGGCACATCGACGCGGCCTGGGACCCCTTCTTCGGCGATGGCACCGAACGCATCATCACGTCCGATGTGTCCGAGGCATGGCCTGTCGCGGATGCCGGGCTCGGCGCTGCGGTGTATGTGCTGGAAATCGTCACCGGCGTCATCGGCGACAAGCGGCGCTGGCGGACCATGCCGTGGCTGGTGCTGCTGTTCGGCATCATGATCGTGCCGCTCGGCGCAGTCAGCATCTTTTTCATCATCATCCAGCCGGTCGTGATCGGCACCTGGTGCACGCTGTGCCTGGCCGCTGCCGTCGCGATGCTGGTGCAGATTCCTTACTCGTTCGATGAAATCCTGGCGACCTTGCAGTTCCTCAAGGAACGGCGCCGGCAAGGCCGGCCGTTGTGGTTCACCCTGATCCACGGCGACACCATGGCCGGCGGCAGCGCCGACTATTCCGACAACTTCGAAGCGCCAGCCGGGGCCGTCCTGCGGGAAATGCTCAATGGCGTGACAGTGCCGTGGACGCTGCTGGCCAGCATCGTCATCGGCATTCTACTGATGAGCACGCGGCTGCTGTTCGGCACGTCGGGAGCTGCGGCGGACAGCGACCATGTCGTGGGCTCGCTGGTCGTTACAGTCTCCGTCATGGCCTTGGGCGAAGTGGTGCGGCCGTTACGCTTCATCAATATCGCCTTTGGCGCGTGGGTGATCGCCGCGCCCTGGATCGTCGGCGGCTACTCCGGCATTGCTGCGGCGGCGTCAGTGTTGTTCGGCGCGCTGCTGATCTGGCTGGCGTTTCCGCGCGGCGCCATCAACTCGCATTACGGCGCCTGGGATCGCATCGCGCGGTTCCGGTTCCGGCTGGCGCAGCGGGCGAGGGAGGCGATTGCCTGGCATACGCACTAAGGCACCGCCCGGTAGGCTTTTCCCTACTAGGTTCCACCTGTTGCCCTATATAAAAATCATTTTTTCCCGATTAAAATATTTCATAAAAATAATCACCATTGCAGCATAAGGGCAGTCGCATGCGTGCGAGTGCGGAAAAGAGAAGAGCGGCAGCAGGGAAACACTCCGAATTCGATACTGGCCTTCGGTGCCGCTTGCTTATACGTGCAGGCTTGCGCGAGCAGCGGAAACATGAAAAGAAAACGACGAGTCCGCGCCTTCCTTTCGCGGTTCTGCATCGGGCCTGGTGGTCCGGCCGCGTCTATCGCGGTGGTACCGGGCCGCGGCAAGCATCTCCGGATACGCGCGTTGCGAAAACAGTCGAGGGCGCGAATGACTCAAGTGCCGAAGCGCCGGGAAGACCCGGACAAACACCAGGCCGGCCGTACCGCTGCCCTGCGCGAAAGCGCGCAACTCTACCGGGAGATTTTCGACAACGTTTCCGATCTCCTGTATCTGATCGAAGTCTCCGGGGACGACGACTTCCGTTTCGTCGAGGTCAACCCCGCCGTGGAAAGGCTCTTGCGGAGGCCGTACTCGGAAATCATCGGAAGACGCGTCGAAGAGGTCATCCCGCAGGCTGCGGAGCAGGGGGTGATGGGCAGACTGCGTCGATGCCTGGCCGCGGGAATCGCCATTGAAGAAGAGGCGCAACTGGTGCTTCCGGACGGAACCCATGTATTCCAGGCGACCTTTGTTCCGATCCGCGAGAACGCCGACGGACGCATTTACCGCATCGCCAGCATCGCCCGCGACATCACGATCCGCAAGCAGCATGAAGCAATGCTGCAGGAGCGCGCCGAGCTGGAGTCCCTGCTGCGGAAGATCACCGAGGCGGCGCCCGGCGCCATCGGCACCTACCGCCTGTCCCCGGACGGCAAGGTCGTCATGCCCTTTGTGTCACCGAAACTGGAAGAGATTACCGGCCACAACTGCGAGGAAATGATGAAGGATGCGTCGATCGCATACCGGATCATCCATCCCGACGATGTTGCCGCGCACATTGCAAGCATCAGGGAGTCGGCGCGGTCGATGACCCCTTGGCACCACGAATACCGGGCGCTGCATCCGCTCAAGGGGGAAATCTGGATCGAAGGACGCTCCATCCCGGAACGCGAGCCGGACGGGTCCATCACATGGTACGGCTTTCTTCATGATGTCACCGCGCGCAAGCACGCTGAAGAGATGCTGCATGCCAGCGAGCGGAAATTCCGCACCCTTGCGGACAATCTGCCCGACATGATCTGCCGTTACGACCTCGAATGCCGGCGTGTATATATCAATCAGGCATTTGAAAAGCTCGTCAGCATATCTGCCGCACAGGCCCTGAACATGGCGCCCGGTCCGGAATGGCGCGGCAGCATATCGGCGGAAGAATACAAGGCAATCCTGAAAAAGGTGATGGACACCGGAGAGGCGGTAGAGGGCGTCCAGAGATGGCAGGGCCCGGACGGGAGGATGGCTCATCACAGCTTTCATATCGTGGCGGAGCGCGACCGGGATGGACAGATCATCGGCGCGCTGGCGATCGGCCGCAACGTCTCGGCGCTGAAGGAAGCCGAGTTGAGCCTGGAGGAATCGCGCGCGCAACTGCGCGAGCTGGCGGCGTATCGCGATACCGCACGCGAAGAGGAACGCAGGCACCTCGCGCGCGAGCTGCACGACGAGCTGGGGCAGTTCCTCAGCGCGTTGCGGATGCAGGCATCGATGTTGCGCATGCAGTACGGCAAGGACAATCCGGCGCTGGCCGATCGTCTCAGTGGTATGGTCGGCCTGGTGGACAGCAACATACAGGTGGTGCGCAATATCGCCTCCTCGCTGCGCCCGGCGGTACTCGACCTCGGCATGGCGGCGGGGCTGGAGTGGCTGGTGGACGAGTTCGTCAAATACTCGGGGATTCCCTGCAAATTGCGGCGGATGAAAGAAAAGGTCGATATGGACGACCGTTGCGCGACGACGCTCTTCCGCGTGGTGCAAGAGTCGCTCACCAATGTGGCAAGGCATGCGGCGGCGAACCAGGTGCACATTGCATTGCAACGGAAAGACGCGGGCTATCGGCTGAAGGTGCGCGACAACGGCGAGGGGTTCGATCCAGGAACGGTGTCGAAGAAATCACTGGGACTGGTCGGCATACGCGAGCGGGTCCTGATGCTGGGAGGCTGGGTCCGGATTTCCAGCGCGCCGGGAAAGGGAACGATGGTGGAAGCCCATATTCCAATGATGCAGGGGTGGGAGCAGGGGGAAACGCAATGAAAAACTGTTTTCTGAATTTCTGTCTGCCGGCAGCACCATCCAGGTGGTCGACAATACCGCGACCAATCTTCGCGTCATGGCGGACGGCCTGACCGGGGAACCGGCCGCGTATCCCGCGCCGGTCAAGCCGCCACCAGCGCCTTGCGCATCGCCCCGAAGCGCCTGCGGTACTGTGCCGGCGTCATGCCGACATTGCGCCGGAACAGGCTGCTGAAGAAACCCGCGTCTTCGTAGCCGACCTCATTGGCGATGGCTTCGATCGCTTGATTGTCCGACTCCAGCATCTGCTTTGCTTCTTCCAGCCACAAGGTGTGCACGTACTCCAGCGGCGGCATGCCGGTGGCCTGCTGGAAGCGGCGCTTGAACGTGCGCTCGGCCAGTCCGCTCAACTGGATCATCGCGGCCACCGGAGACGGTTGCGCGTAGTGTTCGGCAATCCAGGTCTGGCAGCGCGCAATCACCGCATCGTCCACCTGCCGCGATCGCGCCAGCCGCGCGAACGGCTGCTGGCCGATATCGTGCCAGTCGACCAGGTTCAGGCAAACGGCCCTTTCCGCGGCGACGCCACCTGCGGGCGAATCAACGCCGGCCCCGGCGCGCCGCCCACGATCAATCCCCAGTCGCGGCCCGCCGACATGAACATGTCGTACATGCCGTAGATCACCGAGGCCGAGGTTTCAGGCAGGGCAAGGATTGCCACGTGGGCGGGGGCGGTCGTGTCGCGCATGGCCGATTTGTCCGGTTCGTTGCCGATATGGCTTTAGCCCATGAAGCACTTCGAGCGTACCTTAGCGTTGAATTTACTGAAAACCGGAGCGCAACGCTACCCCGGAATTCACATCCCCGCCATGCAGTCGGCGCGATTGCCGACAGACAGCAATCGCGCAGCCGCACAGGATTTCCGCCACTGAAGGAGAAACATCATGAGCAAATACCGCAACCGCCTTCCGCAACTGAAGGACCAGTTATTCATGACCGACGGCGGTCTCGAAACGACGCTGATTTTTCACGACGGCATCGAGCTTCCGCTGTTCGCCGCATTCGACTTGCTCAAGGGCAGCGAAGGGACAGCGGTGCTGTATCGCTACTTTGCACGTTATGCCGGGATGGCGCGCTCGCACGGCCTTGGCCTGGTGCTGGAAGCGCCGACCTGGCGCGCCAATGCCGACTGGGCGGAAAAGCTCGGCTACGACGCCACGACGCTGGCCGACGCCAACCGCAGTGCCATCTCGTTGCTGCTGAACGTGCGCGAAGAATACGAGACCGCGGACACACGCATCGTCATCAGCGGCAATCTCGGCCCGCGCGGCGACGGTTACCGGCCCGACGCGCACATGAGCGCCCGCGAGGCGCAGGACTATCACGCGACGCAGATAGGCACCTTTGCGCAGACCGATGCCGACATGATCGCCGCCTTCACCATGAACTACACCGAAGAAGCGATCGGCATCGTCGCCGCCGCAAAAGCCGCCGCCATGCCGGCCGCGATTTCATTCACGCTGGAGACGGACGGACGCCTGCCCTCGGGCGAAACGCTGCAACAGGCGATCACCCGCACCGACGACGCCACCGGCAACCATGCGGCGTACTACATGATCAACTGCGCGCACCCGACCCACTTCGACCAGGTGCTGCAGGACGGCGGCGACTGGCTGCAGCGCATCCGCGGCCTGCGCGCCAATGCCTCGCGGCGCAGCCATGCGGAACTGGATGAAAGCACCGATCTTGACGCCGGCAATGCGGAAGAACTGGGTATGCAGTATGCGCAACTGCGGGAGACGTTGCCGAGGCTGTCCGTTGTCGGTGGATGCTGCGGTACCGATCATCGGCATGTGGATGCGATATGCAGGTCGATGGGCGGGATGGGGAAGGTGGCAGGTGCGTTGACGGAGGATATGCAAGTAGGAACGAAGATTTTTCGGTAAATACGGACCGTTGCATATACGGGGGACAGTGCGATACGTAGGTAGTATGTCGTGTCTGACCCCATATACTTGGAAAGCCGTGTGCGGGAAAACCGCATGCACGGTTTGATGAGGGAGGGCAGCCGCAAGGCTGTTCTCTACTCTACCCGTTTACTTGTATGACCCCATTTACTTGCTATTTCCGCCAACGAACTTGCTGCATTGCGTACGGCTTTAGGTGAACACAACGGTAACGATTCGCTCAGCCAGGAAGAGTCTGGCGGGGCGACTTCGTGCGTGGCCCCTGTCCTTCGATCAGCTGTTGAAATACCGGCCCCAGGATTGACACTAATTCCTTCGGTTTGGCTTCGGCTAGCGCCGACAGGCAGATCATTTGCCGCATCACCTGGAATCCCGCTATGAGGGCCAGCAAGATCGCGGCACGCTGCGGCGCTGAAGTACCGCGCAACGCCGTGGCAATGGTCTTCTGATGATGCTTTTCGATCTGTTCGCGAGCGATTTCCGCCGCTCGTGCACTGGATGCCGACCGCAGCATGATCTGAAAGCCCTCCAGCGGCACCGCATCGGTTTGGGTGATACCGACCAAGACTGCGGCAATGCCTTCACCCGACACAGGCCGCTTGAGCATTTCGGGCAAAACAACCGTGGTCGTTGCCATCGACTCGGCCAACACCTCGGCGAACAATCCTTCTTTTGACCCGAAGTAACGGTTGACCAACATTGCCGTGACGCCCGCTCCGGCGGCGATCTCGCGCACGCCGGCGCCGTCATAGCCCAGTCGCGCGAAGGCTTGTCGCGCCGATGCCAGGATGGCTTGGCGCGTCGCGATGGCATCGCGGCGTTTCTTGGGAGGTGTCTGTTGCATGACCTTTCTGCTCCAGCATTAAATATACATGTGTAGACACATAATATCGGAATTGGTATAGTCTACATATGTAGACTATGGGGTGAAACATGAACGGAACTGTCCTTGTTACCGGCGGAACGGGGTTCGTGGCCGGCTGGTCCATCGCCCTGCTTTTGCAGCGCGGCTACACGGTGCGCACCACCGTGCGGAGTCTGTCGAAAGAACGGCAGGTCCGGGCCGCGGTAGCCGCCGTTGCTGGCGCCACCGAGCGGCTCTACCTTGTCGCCGCCGACCTGACCCAAGACGATGGCTGGGATGCCGCAATGCGGGGATGCGATTATGTGCTGCATGTTGCCTCCCCGCTCGGCAGTGATACGCCGAAAAATCCGGATGCCGTGATTCTTCCCGCGCGTGAAGGTACTCTCCGCGTGCTGCGTTCGGCGACAAAGGCAGGCATCAAGCGTGTCGTAATGACATCCGCCGCAACCGTGGCCACGCCTCCGCTTCGCAGTGCAAGCCCAAGCGTCAGCGACGAGACCGTCTGGTTCGATCCGGAAGAACCGGATGTCGATGCTTATCGGCAATCCAAACGGCTCGCGGAACGTGCGGCATGGGACTTCATAAAAAATCATGAAGGCCAGACTACATTGACGACGATTCTGCCCGGTGCGGTATTCGGTCCGGTACTGACAACGGAGAACCTTGGATCGGCGCAAGTGATTGACCGCTTGCTGCGGGGGCGCGTACCCGCCAATCCGCGCCTGGGTTTCGAAGTGGTGGATGTCCGCGATCTGGCTGACCTGCATATCCGCGCCATGATTTCCGCGCAGGCCGCTGGCGAACGATTCCTTGCTGTGGGCGAATTCCTGTGGATGGCCGACATCTCACGCACTTTGCGCGCCCGGCTCGGAAATTCCGCCGCCAAGGTCCCCACGCGAACGCTGCCGGATTTCGTGCTTCGCCTCATGTCGCTCGGAGACTCGTCGCTGCGCACGATGGTGCCGCGCCTAGGCAAAGAGCATCGCCATAGTCCAGCGAAGGCCGAGCGCATGCTGGCGTGGCGGACGAGGCCGGCAACCAACACGCTGATCGATTGCGCCCATAGCCTCATGTCAGGAGACACCGCATGAAGCTCATCTTGACAGGCGCGACGGGCTTTTTGGGCGGTGAAGTACTCAAGCAGGCGCTCGCCGATCCGGCGATCGAGCAAGTGACCGTGCTGACCCGACGCCCGTTGGAAACGACACATGCCAAATTGAAAGCGATCCTCTTGCAGGACTTTATCGACTATTCGGATTTGGCCCTCGGTGATTACGATGCTTGTATCTGGTGCCTGGGCGTTTCGCAAGCACGGGTAAGCCGGGACGCCTATGTTCGCATCACCCTGGGCTATGCGGTTGCCGCTGCCAAGGCGATGTTCGCCGCAAGCCCTCGACTGCGCTTCTGCTTCGTCAGCGGGCGTAGCGCCGACCCTACCGAAACGAGCAACGCCCTGTTCGCGCGGATCAAGGGCCGTACGGAACGTAGGCTTGCCGAGTTGGGTGGAGAAATTTTCTGCTTCCGGCCGGGCTATATCCGCCCCACTGCGCGGAGTGGGGCGCGCAAAGACCTCGCGCGCCTGTTCGCGCCCGTTGGTGCGCTGATCTCGCTCTTCAGCGACAACTTCAGCGTGGACTGCGATCAATTGGCTCGCTGTCTGTTGGATGTCGCGAAGCGCGGGGCCGGCCAGCACCTGCTGATCAATCGCATGATCCGAGATTGGAACGAAGCGAAACGTCCTGAGTCGCCCACTCGCACCGTTGGCTAAGGCATGTCCCGTCCGCAAAGCCGATGATGCCTCCCATACCCCAAAACAAGACCAGGACGCGGCGACTGGTCATCTGGTCCGGATTGATCATGTCTACGCTTCTGCTCGTCTTGCTGGGAACCTCAGCAATATTCGGATACGTTGCATTTGAAGGTTCGCCTATGGAAATACGCTCGACCCGAGTGCAGCAGTCCCCGGAATGGCATGACGGACAATTCCGGAACCCGCAGCCGATATGGGCAGATACAGGCGCTGCCTGGCGGCGATTCCTGTTCGACGCGTCGGCATCCGACACTGAACCCGATGAACCGGTCCCGGTCATTCGCAATGGGGCCTCGGTATTTGCCCAGCGTCCGAAATCAGGACTTCGCATTACCTGGTTCGGACATTCCTCGACATTGGTCGAAATCGATGGCAGCACGATTCTGATCGATCCCTTCTGGAGCGAACGCGCTTCGCCGGTTTCCTGGGCAGGGCCCAAGCGTTGGTATCCGCCACCCATGGCCCTCGGCGATCTGCCTTCCATCGACATTGTGGTTATTTCCCATGATCATTACGACCATCTGGACCATGCCACCATCGTCGCGATGAAGTCATGGCCTACCGTGTTCGTAGTCCCCTTGGGCGTCGGTGCTCACCTGTCGCGCTGGGGCATACCCGACAACCGGATCGTCGAGCTGGATTGGTGGCAGTCAACACGTATCGGTGAAGTCGACGTGGTGGCGACCCCGGCGCGACACAAGTCAGGCCGCTTTGCGAGGCGGGCGAACAAGACCTTGTGGGCCGGTTACGCTATTGTCGGGGAACGGCACCGGATCTGGTACTCCGGCGATACCGGCTTTCACAAAGACCTGGCGCGTATCGGCGAGCGCCTTGGGCCATTCGATGTGACGTTGGTTGACGCCGGACAGTACGACGCGAACTGGCCTGACACTCACCTGGGCCCGGAACTGGCCGTCGAGGCGCATCGCCTGGTCCGCGGCAGGATCATGATGCCGGTGCATTGGGGCATGCTCAAGCTGGCTGAGCATGCCTGGACCGAGCCGGTAGAGCGCGTGCTAGCCGCAGCCCGATGCCGCGGTATTGAAGTACTGACGCCGCGCCCTGGCGAAAGTATTGAGCCCACCCAGGTGCCAAAGAGTCAGGCATGGTGGCCGCAACAGTCATGGAAATCCTCCATTGAGCACCCCATCGCCGCGACAAGAAACGGCATAGAATCGGATCGCATCGGCATCGCGACTTGCGAGAATCAACGGAAGTGACTACCGATACAAATATCCGTCTGATGACAGCGCTGGGCGGGTTTCGCGGATCATTGGGGGAAGATTCTGAACCTTCTCTTGTTAAGGATTGCAAAAAATTGATCCGCCATTTTCGCCTGTGTCTGAATAGAGCGAGCCGCACTACCAGCGATTACAGTCAAACGGGATGAACTTGGCCATGCCATACAATTATTCTGTTGTACCGCTAGACACTGGCCCAGAATCCGTTGAAACGGCGCCACCAATTCCAACGGCGGTAATCCCCCCCAATTACGGCGACTCTCTTTGAACAGAAACAGGGTTCGGTACGCCGAGGACTTCATTCCTATCAGCCAGTCAAGAATCCCCGCTGGGGGGCTGTCTGAGAGTCAAACCCGCAAACCGCAGCGCCTAGCCATGCTGTTGCTGATCGGCGCGCTGGCCTGTTATGCGCTCTGGCTGATCGGACTGGCGCTGCGATCAAGCGGGTATCGCATCGAATTCGGCCGCCGGGAAAAAGCGGCGACAGCGCTGTCGGTCATTTCGCTGGCGCGCTGGTGGGCCGCGGAAAATCCCATCGCCATGCTTTCACGAAGGCAGTTGCAGGCCTCCCTGGCACTGCTTCGGTCCATGGCGCTGGCTGTCTGGATTTGAGGGGAAGGGGCAGTGTCTGACCCCATATACTGGGACTTAGTTTCGCAAAAAAGCAGACTGGGCTCACAACAAAATGGTCCAGCGCTGAGATGTTGAATGACGGAGAACCCGGTGCAGCCCATAAAAAAATAACAGGTGCTTCACATTTGGTTGCCGAATATTAAGTCGGGCAAGGCGGCAGATATAACTGGCTGAATCGTTTGCTGTAAGAAAGTAGCAAAAACAGACTACTCTTTCCTTCCATTTCGATGGCGCTTCGCGGCTGCCGTCCCCAGACTTGCCTGTGCGCGCGAATTCCGCGAAGCGGCAGGCTTTGCGTCCATCCAAGACGCCGCCGGACGTTTTTCCGAGGATTTCCACTCTTCGTAGAATGCGATCTTGGACAGAACCAGCGCCCTGCTTTCGTTGAGTTCCCGGATCTGCCGGTCGATGTTTCGCAAATGCTCTTTCAACAGATCGACCCGGCTGTCGAGTGTTTGCCTGCCACGGCGGACCAGGTTCGCATAGAACTGCATTTGTGCCAGCGTCATACCAGTGCGCTGCAGCCGCTCCAGGAAATACAACCATTCGACATGCTGCGGATCGTACTGCCGGCGACCGCCCGAATCGCGCGAAACGAAGGGCATCAGGCCGATCGATTCGTAATAGCGCAACGCATGGATCGACCTTCCGCTTCGCTGCGCCAACTCTCCTATTCGCAAACGTTCTGACATGCGGCCTCCTCCACTTGGAATTTGATCGGTAATCAGGATATTAGAACACCTAGAGCTCACTCGATGTCAATCCCTGCTGCCGCGAAGGCTTGCGTCCGCGAAATTCGAGGTGCGAACAGATTTCCCTTGACCTCGAGTACACACGAGCATCTTTAATGGACTCCGTTGTTCACAACTCTCAGGGGAAACCGACATGAATGCCGCAACGAACAAACAAATGATGCAGGAGATTTTTTCCGAACTATCGAAAGGCAATGGCAAGCCGCTCATCGACAATCTCGCCGACGATTTCTGCTGGACGGTCACTGGCACGACGAGCTGGTCCGGGACATACCGCGGGAAGGAGGCGGTTCTGAACGATCTTTTCAAGCCGCTGTTCTCGCATTTTTCGGATCAGTACACGAATACGGCACTGCGCATCATCGCCGAGGAGGATGTCGTGGTGGTGGAAGCGCGCGGTCGGGTCACGACTACAGAGGGAAAGCCGTACAACAATGCGTACTGCTTTGTCTGCCGGCTTGCTGACGGAAAGCTGAAGGAGATGACGGAATACATGGATACGCAACTCGTGGTGACGGCGCTTCCCGAACACAAGGCGACTCCGATTCAGCTCGCATCCCGCTGACCAGGATCGCATCCAGCGTCATTACGCATTTACCAGCCGCATCGAAACATTCGAGTAACGCAGTCTGGCGGTCGCATCGGGCGGGAACACCGCATCGATCGCCGCCAGCTCGTTCTCTGTATCCGCCAATTTCTTCACCTTACGCGGACATCGGGGGGCGGTTCTAACATTCCAACACCCCCCATTTCATTTCCCTGTATATGCCCGCACCGCACGACTCACGGTTATGTAGTGCACGTCAAAGCACTTCACAACGGCCGCCATCGCATACGCGCCCGATTGGCATGCCTGCACCATCGCTTCACTCCTGTCGGCATGTCTTTGCCCATACTTGGCCAACGGCAGCGCCAAAGAGCGGCGGTGGGCCTTGGCTAAGGCACCGCGCAGGAACAAGTTGCACAATTTTGCTGGCCGTAGCGGGCGCGCTGCGGGGTTGCCCGCCACTAGCAGTACTCGTACTGCGTCGTGTCGGTCGCCCCCACAGCGCATTCCGCTACGACCGCCAAATTGCACACCTTATTCCTGCGCGGCGCCTAATTCCCGCAGTTCCGCCTGGATCTCGTTCCGGAAATGTTGTTCCGATGTTGTTCGACAAAGGCGTCATCGCTCAGGATCCGCCGGATGGTCAGCAAGGGCGACGGCACCCTCTCTGCCCACCGTCACGAACGCCTCTTAAGCTTGACGCGCCTGATTGCGCTGCCGGCCAAACTGCCCCAGCGCCCAGTCAGTATCCAGCCAGGCACCTTGGTCCGTCATGCAATTCGCGGTTCCAGCGCACGGAATCAACATCACCCCGCCTTCCCGCCCTTGCGATGTGCCTTCGGCTTCGCGCCATCGCCACCGCGATTGCCCGCACCGCCCGTTCCCTTGAACGGCGCCTTGTCGCGGAACTTCTTTTCACTCACTCTTCTGTCGCCGCCTTTTTTCGGCGCTGACAGCGTGATTTTTTTAGCGGTGGATTTGTCGTCAACCAGTGGCGCGCCGACATGGCTGATGCGAAGCTGCTGGCCGGCCACCGATACCGATTTCAATTCTTCAAACACTTCCTTCGGCATGCCGTCCGGCAGATCCAGCATGCTGTAGTCGTCGAAGATTTCGATGCGGCCGATGTACTTGGCGTCGAGGCCCGCTTCGTTGGCGATGGCGTCGACGATGTTGGCGGGTTTGACGCCATGCGCATGACCGACTTCGATGCGATACGCCTGCATGCCGACATCGCCCTTGCGATCGGCGCGCTCCTTCTTCGATGGTGCCGCGCGCTCGATCGCCTGTTCGGGTTCGGCACGTTCGCTGCGCTCCTTGCGTGCCGGCTTCTCGGCGCGCAAACCGGCATCGCGGCTTGGCGGCTTGTCGAATGCGGGCTTCGCAAAAGAGGATGCCGCTTCACCGGCGCGGCTGATGCGCAGTTGCTGGCCGGAGACCCAGACCTTCTTCAGATGCTCAAGCAGATCGTCGGGCAGGGTATCCGGCAGATCGAGCGTGCTGTAGTCGTCGTGGATTTCGATGCGGCCGATGTACTTCGCGTCCAGCCCTGCCTCGTTCGCAATCGCGCCGACGATGTTGCCGGGCTTGACACCGTGCGCATGGCCGACTTCGATGCGGAAGGTCTGCGTGCCGCCATCTGGCTGGCGCTCGCTGCGTTCCTTGCGCGCGAAAGCCGGCCGCTCGGTGTGCTCCTTGCGTTCATGGCGCTCGAACCGTTCCGGTCGCTCGGTTGAGCGCTCGCCACGCTCGCTGCGTTCAAACCGGCCTGCCGGCACGGGTCTGTTTTCCGAAAACGCGCGTTCGCCTTGCGGTTCGCGCTTGTTCTTTTCGAGCAGTAGCGGCACGTCACCGCGCGCGAGCTTGGCCAGCGCGGCGGCGATTTCAATCGCGGGGATATTCTTTTCGCGCTCATAATCTTCAATCAACGACTGGAAACTTTCCAGTCCACCGGCGGCAAGGGTGTCGCTGATCTGGTCCTTGAACCTGGCGATACGCACATCGTTGACGGCCTGAATGGTGGGCAGTTCCAGCATCGAGATCGGTTGCCGCGTTGCGCGCTCGATCGCTTTCAGCAGGTTGCGTTCGCGCGGCGCGATGAACAGGATCGCTTCGCCGCTGCGTCCGGCGCGGCCGGTGCGGCCGATGCGATGCGTATAGCTTTCCGGGTCGTGCGGCACGTCGTAGTTGATCACATGGCTGATGCGTTCGACATCGAGACCGCGCGCGGCGACATCGGTGGCGACCAGGATGTCGATCTTGCCGTCCTTGAGCTGGGCGATGGTGCGCTCGCGCTGTTGCTGCTGGATGTCGCCATTGATCGCGGCAGCGGAAAAGCCGCGCGCCTGCAGCTTGCTCGCCAGCTCTTCCGTGCCGAGCTTGGTGCGCGCAAAAATGATCATGCCGTCGAAGGTCTCGGCTTCCAGGATGCGCGTCAACGCATCGAGCTTGTGCATGCCGCTGACCAGCCAGTAGCGCTGGCGGATATTGTCGGCGGTGCCGGTCTTGGCGGCGATGGTGACTTCGGCGGGGGTGCGCAGATAGGTCTGTGCGATGCGCTTGATCGCGGAAGGCATGGTCGCGGAAAACAACGCGGTCTGGCGCGATGCCGGCGTCTTTTGCAGAATGGATTCCACATCGTCGATGAAACCCATGCGCAGCATTTCGTCCGCTTCGTCGAGCACCAGCGTCTTGAGCTGCGACAGATCGAGCGATCCCTTTTCCAGGTGATCGATCACGCGGCCGGGCGTGCCCACCACCACGTGCACGCCGCGCCGCAATGCGCTCAGTTGCGGGCCGTAAGCCTGGCCGCCGTATATCGGCAGCACATGAAAGCCAGGGAGATATGTCGCATAGCGTTGAAACGCTTCCGCGACCTGGATCGCCAGTTCGCGCGTCGGCGCCAGCACCAGCGCCTGCGGCGCGCTCTGCCGGA
>CBIHRJ010000071.1:0-24989 GCA_966212445.1 uncultured Noviherbaspirillum sp.
ACCAGTGTGAAAGTAGGTTATCGTCAGGCTTGTACAACCCAGAAAGCCCCAGCTCGTGAGAGTTGGGGCTTTTTGCTTTGAAAAACCGAAAAGACAAAAACTCTGCACGGCAGCCATTTGGCCGCCGTGGATCATCATGAGGGGCTCCGTTTGACGGTCAGCCAGCCCCCAGCGCGTATTCGTCGCATTCGGCATCCGCTTCGTGGTTCGAGACATTCAATTTCTCAAACTTCTCAAGCAGGATGGTGCGCTTGCATTTTGCTTTCTCGATCGTCGCCGACTTGACCGGTCCAAAGCCGCGGATCATTTCCGGCAGCGCCGCCAGTTCGATCGCCGTTTCCAGGCTTTCCACGTTCATCCGTCCGGCAAATTGTTTCAGCATTTCACTGTATTCGCGCATGAGCTGGCGTTCAACCCGGCGTTCACGTGAATAACCGAACGGGTCGAATACGGAGCCGCGCAAGAACTTGAAGTGCTGCAGCAGGCGCATGCCTGTCTCCAGCCATGGACCAAACGTTATTTTTTTCGGTTTGCCGGTCTGTCGAGACATCAGTAAGGGGGGCGCCATGTGGAACTGCAACTTGAAGTCACCTTCGAACTGTTGCTGCAACTGCTCAGCAAATCGTCCATTACCGAACAAGCGCGCGACCTCGTATTCATCCTTGTACGCCATCAGCTTGAACAGGTTTTTCGCAACGGCTTCGGTCAATCTCAACGGAATGCCGTCGGGGACAAGGCCCATTTCCAGTATCTCGATCATGCTGACCTGCCGGAAGTAAAGCTCCGCATAGGCGGCGTTCTGGTACTGTCGCAGGAACTCGAGCCGGGTTGAGACGATATTTTCGAGTGACGACTTCTTGAAGAATTGAACCACCGAAGGCCGTTGTCCGAGGAGATTCCTTGCGGCAGCTTCGTCCGCAGCGATCAGGCGGCCAAGCAAAAACGCCTTTCGGTTCAGGTCGACTGCAACGCCAATATGTTCGATGGTCTTGTCGATTGACTCCATGCTGACCGGAATTCCGCCATGTTGCCATGCGTAGCCGGCAATGATCATGTTGGCGACTATCGTGTCGCCGAATGCGACTCGTGCGTAATGCTGCGCGTCGAACAGGCTTACTTGTCCGACGCCTGCGGTTTGCCGCAACCTGTCGATCAGTTTGTCCGGTTGAATGCTCGCATCCGGGTTGCGTGTAAATTCTCCTGTCGCTATCTCGCTCTGGCTGGCAAGTACCATTGTGCGCCCATGGCGTATGGTGCGGAGCGCATCGTCCGATGTTCCGACAACCAGGTCGCAGATCAAGATGGTGTCCGCCTGCTGCGTATCGATGCGCACCTGGGTCAACGCATCCGGGTTGGCGGCCAATCTGACGTGGTCCAGGACCGCGCCACCTTTTTGCGCAAAACCCTTGAAGTTAAGCGTCGATGCGCCTTTGCCTTCCAGATGCGCTGCACGGGCAATCAAGGCGCCTACCGTCACGACACCAGTGCCACCGATACCTGCGATCAGGATGTTGTAGTGTCCATCGAACGCTGACACGACCGGTTCGGGGTAGGTTTGTAATTTGGCGCGCAAGGCTTCTGCTTGCAGCATCGGCATTTCAGCTTTCTTGCGCTTGCCGCCGATCACCGAGACGAAACTCGGGCAAAAGCCGTCGACGCATGAAAAATCCTTGTTGCAACTCGATTGGTCGATGACGCGCTTGCGACCGAAGTCGGTCTCCATCGGCAGGATCGATACACAGTTGGATTGCTTGCCGCAGTCGCCGCATCCTTCGCAGACGGCGGCGTTGATCACCACATTTCGCGGACTCTCGTCCGTATCGCCACGTTTGCGGCGGCGCCGTTTTTCGGCGGCGCAGATCTGGTCATAGATCAGTACAGTGACGCCGCTGATTTCCCGCAGTTTCCGTTGCACTGCGTCGAGTTCGCTACGGTCATGCACGGTAACGCCGGCCGGCAGGCCGGCGACTGTCGCATAACGCGACAGATCTTCGGTGACGATCACGACTTTTTTTGCGCCTTCGTCGGCGACCTGCCTTGCGATTTGCGGCACCGTCAGTTTGCCGTCGATCGGCTGCCCGCCTGTCATCGCAACGGCATCGTTGTACAGGATTTTGTAAGTGATGTTTGTGCCGGCGGCGATAGCTTGTCGCAGCGCAAGATATCCCGAGTGGAAATAGGTGCCGTCTCCCAGGTTCTGGAAAACGTGCGGTGTTTTTGTAAAAAGCGACTGGCCGACCCAGTCAGCGCCTTCGCCACCCATCTGGGTCAGTCCAGTGGTTTTGCGCTCCATCCATGCGGCCATGAAATGGCAACCAATACCCGCCAACGCACGGCTGCCGTCGGGCACGACCGTAGATATATTGTGCGGACATCCGGAGCAATAGTAGGGGCTGCGCTTCGCCAATACGGCGCTGTTTGCATCCCGTTGCTGTTGCATGCAATGGGCGCCGGCCACGGGGAATTGCCAGGTGGGAAAGTGTCGGCCCATCCAGCGCACCAGGAGAGGCAGCAGCAACGATGGCCTCAGTTCACCGGTCGCCGGGATCAATGCCCTTCCATGCTCGTCCGTCTTGCCTTGAACGACAGGTCGTACCACGACCGGCTGGTTGAACAGCAGCGATTTGATCTGCTGCTCCACTACCGGGCCCTTTTCTTCGATCACGAGGATGTCCTGCAATCCGTCGACGAATTCCATCAGGCGCGTCTTTTCGAGCGGATAACTCAAGCCGATCTTGTAAACGCGTACGCCAAGCGTGGCGAGCACGGTAGCGTCGAGCTCCAACTGGCGCAATGCCTCCATCAGATCCAGATGCGCCTTGCCGCAGGTGACAATGCCGATGCGTGCGCGTGGCGACTTGACGACTTGCCGGTCAATACTATTGACCCGGGAGAAAGCGGCCACGGCATCGAGTTTGGCGGCAAGTCGCTCTTCGATCGTGACGCTCGGAAAGTCGGGCCAGCGATAATGTACGCCACCGGATGGGTAGACGTGGCTGGCCGGCGGCGTGAAAAGGGGTATATCGGACGCAGCAACCGAAGATGCGCTTTCTATCGTTTCGGCGATGGCCTTGAATCCGACCCAGTTGCCGGAAAAGCGGGATAGTGCCCAGCCGTAAAGACCGAACTCCACATATTCGGCCAAGCTTGCCGGGTTGACGATCGGCATGCTCCAGGCCATGAATGCCTGCTCGCTTTGATGCGGCATCGACGACGATACGCAACCATGGTCGTCGCCGGCGACGACCAGTACGCCGCCTTTGGGGGACGCGCCATAGGCATTGCCATGCTTGAGCGCATCGCCGGAACGGTCGACGCCGGGACCCTTGCCATACCACAGCGAAAACACGCCGTCGTAAAGGGCGTCGGGATCGGTGCCGACGCGCTGGGTGCCGAGGATGGCCGTGGCTGCCAGGTCTTCGTTGACAGCCGGAATGAACCGTATCGATGCCGCTTCAAGGGCTGCCTGGTTACGCCAGAGTTCCTGGTCGAGACCGCTCAGAGGAGAGCCGCGATAGCCCGACACGAAGCCGGCTGAATGAATGCCCTGAGCGCGATCGGCTTCACGCTGGGCGAGAAGAAGACGAACGACGGCCTGAGTGCCGGTCAGGAAGGTACTGTCAGCGCGGTCGCCTTCAATGCGACCGTCACGACGATCAACTGGCTTCAAAAGCGGTCTCCCTGGTTGTTGCAGCTGTTCTTTTTTTCGGCTTGTTGCCAGGTGAAGCGCAGTCTTGCGACGCGCATGGTACGTATTGCATGGAAAGATAGTTTCGGTGAGAAATTGATCAAATACAAGATTTGCGTCGAGAAATGCCATGATGGCGGTTGGAAGGCGGCTCGGCAACTCCCATGAATAGGGGATATACGAAAGCTTTCTTTGCAGATAGTGTCTCTCTCATCAAAAATTTCTTCCAAGGGAAATGAAGTTTCCCTTAAGCTATAGACCCTGGGTATACAGACCAACAATAATTACCTTTCATATGCATCCTCTCAAACGTCATCTCGTGGTATCGCTGGGCGCCTTGGCGTTCCTGTTGGCGGGTTGTGGCGGCGGCTCTTCCTCCACTTCAGCCCTGACGGAACCGGTAACTTCGCCAGGCGGCCCGAACTGTCTGTTCAATGCGACAAGTGAAGCGTGCCAAAACACGGCGAGCGACTTGCCGTACGTCCTGTATACAAGTCGAAGTGACGGGGCGGCGGATGCGGCGGTCAATACCGACATCGTCGCCGTGTTTTCCGAGCCGCTCGACCCGGCTTCGGTGAGCAATGCTTCGTTGACGGTCACTGGCGACAACAACGTCCGGGTGGAAGGGGCGGTCGAATACGATGCCTCCCGCAATGCCCTGATCTTCCGCGAATCGCAGGATCTGGCCGGTCGTCGCTACACCGCAACCGTGGGCGCCAGTGTCAAGGACCTGGCCGGCAACACGATGGGACGTTCTTATAGCTGGTCCTTTACTGTCGACTCCGCACGCCGCGATACGTCGGCTCAGCGTTCGGTTCAGCAGATCCTCGATAAAGCTGCTTTCACCTTCAAGATTCCCGGGTCGATCATCGCCATCCGCGACGATCAGGGGCGGACATGGGCGACGACCAATGGTTATGCCGACCTGACGACGCGTGCGCCGATCAGGACCAACATGTCCTTCCGTGTCGGAAGCAATACCAAGACCTATGTGGCGACGACAGCCCTGCAACTGGTCGACGCCGGCAAGCTTGGCCTGGATGATCCTGTCAACACCTACATTAGCGCCGAAATGGCGGCCTACATGCCGAACTACGACGGCAGCAAGATCACGGTTCGTCACCTGCTCAACCACACCAGCGGTATCGCCAATTTCACGATCGACGGTACCTGGGGCAATGCGTTCATCAGCGACCCGTTCAAGCAATACTTCCCGCAAGAGTTGTTGCTGATCGCCGACAGTCATGCGAACGATGCGGGCGCGCCGCAGTTCAACACCTTCACCTACTCGAATACCAATTACGTGCTGCTCGCCCTGATCGTCCGCAAGGTCAGCGGCATGGTCTACGAAGACGCGATCCCGAATGCGATCACGATTCCCCAGGGGCTGGTCAGTACGCGGGTGCCTTTTACCGGGGATACGACGCTGCCGGCGCCTTTTTCGCACGGTTATTGGGAAGACACCGAAACCGGAGTGCTGCATGACGTCACCATCCGGGATCCGTCCACCGTATGGGCATCCGGTAACATGATTTCGACGATCGCCGACCTGGCGCGGTGGGGCGAACTGCTGGGCAAGGGGACGTTGCTGTCGACGGCAACCCAGTCGCAGCGCTTGCAATACGTGCCGATGGACGACAACCTGTCGTACGGCCTGGGGATCGTGAAGGACAATGGCGCCAACCTGATTGGCCACCAGGGCGGCATGATCGGTTACACCTCCCAGGTCTACTACATGCCGGACACCGGCTATACCCTGGCCTTTTTTTACAACCGCACGCTGGCGCTGCACGACTATAGCGCCGTCATGACGTATGATGCGATCAGCGCGCTTTGGCCGAACCGGTCTAACACAGCGCCGCAGGCGACCCTGCATTCGCAGGTGTTCCGCGTGCTTGGCCCCGAAACGGAAAAAGTTTGGAAGCCCGGCTTCCTTATGGAGTATTGACGCTTTGTTTCGATCAACCTGCGGAGCCGTGAGGTTCCCATCATGGAGGAGGAGTACGAATGAAAACCAATGACCAGACCGAGGGAACAACGGAAGCCGCGGTAGCAGTCGCGGAGGTGGTATCGCCGGAGGAGCGCCAGAATGAAGCGCTGCACACCATCAAGAACCATACGATCACTGCAATGGGCGTGGGCATCCTCCCAGCTCCGGGACTCGACCTGATTGCGCTCTCCGGCGTCCAGTTGAACCTGCTGCGCAAACTCGGCGCACTGTATGGCTACAAGCTATCCGACGAGACCGGCAAGAAGCTGCTGGGTTCGCTGCTGGGCGGCTACCTGCCGCTGGTCATCGCTGCGCCCGTTGCCAGTATCCTGAAGTTCATCCCGGGTGTCGGCATTGCCGCCGGCGTGCTTGCGCAGTCGACAGTCGCTGGTGCGACCACCTACGCGGTGGGCAAGCTGTTCCTGCAGCATTTCGAATCGGGCGGCGATTTCCTCAACTTCAAACCCTCGGAAATGGGCCAGAAGCTGCGCGAGCAGGTCGAGGAGGGCAAGGAGTTCATCAAGAAGCATGCGCCCGGTCGCAAGCCTGACAACGCCTGATCGTCATCAGCTCTGTCATCCAGCCACCGCCGGCCCGCTTCGCGCTGGCGGCGGCGCATCGTATCCGGTTCCGTACGCAGGCTCTAGTTCATGATCAATATGCCGCAATCCAGCGCCTGGCTGCCCTTCGGTGACGGCCCGGCGGATGCCGGAGCCCGCATGTTCTGCCTTCCGTTTGCCGGGGGCGGCGCATCCAATTTCGCAACATGGCGCAAGTTGCTGCCGTCCGTGGGCGTCGCGCCGATCCAGTATCCCGGGCACGAGACCCGCATCGACGAAGCGCCTTTGCAAAACATCGACCAGATGGTCGACCAACTGGCCGATGCCATCGCGCCGCGCCTGGATCGGCCCTATCTGCTGTTCGGTTACAGCATGGGGGCGAAGCTTGCCTTCGCCTTGACCAAACGCCTCGCCAGCCGCGGTTTGCCGACGCCGGAACAGTTGATTGTCGCGGCGCACCGGCCGCCCGACCGCCTGTCCAATGCGGCAAGAGCCGTCGGTTTGCCGGACGCGGAATTCAAGGAGGTGTTGCGCGCTTACGGCGGCATGCCGGAAGAGCTGCTGGGCGATGAGGATTTTTGTGCAATGGTCCTGCCGGTGATGCGGGCCGACTTTGCGATGGCGGTGCAAGCCGTCGACCTGTCTCCGATCGACTGTCCGATCATCGCCTATGCCGGCACCCATGATGCCAACGCGAGCGCAACGGACATGTCGGAATGGCGCCGCTTTACGACGGCCGGTTTCCGGTTGCGCGAATTCGCAGGCGGTCATTTCTTCCTTCGGAGTGCGCCCGATCTCGACGCAGTATTGAAGTCTGACATGGAAGCTGCGCTGCTTCCTTCCCACGAGCGTCTCGTTTCAGCCTGAACAATCATGAGTTTGATATCCAGCTTGCTGTATGCATCGGTTCGCCGATTGCGGACCGCCACGATTTACGTCCTGGCTGTTTCGATGCTCTGCGTGCCGATGCTCGCTTCCGCGATAGACGCAAATGAGCTCGGCGCGACTGCGGACGTTGCCCACCAGCCGCTGCAGGAGCTGATCAAGCGAAAACGTGCGAGGGGCCTCGTCTACGTCACCATTCCCCAAGCGCGTGTCTATGGCGAGGGGTCGGGCTACCGTGCGTACTGCTCTCCACAAATCCGTGCAATCAATGCTTCCGACAAGACCGTGGAAGAACTGCTTGTCGGCATCCGCTACATCAACCCGGCCGGCAAGAGTGTCGGTTCCACCGTCACCCGGTTTTTCCGTGTGAAGGTGGGCAAGCAGGAAACGCATTATTTTTACAGCACCATCAATGCCGACAACTGCAATGGCCTGAACGGCAAGATGGAAATCATTCGATGCGTGTACGAGAACGGCGTCGACTGCACCGCAGACGTGCGTAGCGTCGCTTACGGCGCGGTACCGATAGAAATCGTTGGAAAAAGCAAGGAGAGCAACTAATGTCAAACGCACTCGTCATCTATATTGTGCTGTGCCTGGTCGTCGGCTATCTCGGGCGCAAGAGCAAGCTGGGCGCAATGCGCAGCCTGCTGCTTTCGTTCCTGCTGACGCCGCTGGTGATTTTCGTTTACCTGCTGTTGTTCGCTACACTGGAAGGCGAAGAAAAAACCGCTGTCGACCGCACTCGCAGCCGCTGATTTCAATGCGCCTTACCGAGCTTCTTCTTGCCGACACCCGGACGTCGGTCAAACGCCTTGGCCTGATGGCCGTCATCGCCGGCGGCGCCAGCGCCGCGATTCTGGCCATCGTCAATGCCGCCGCGCAGGAGCCCGGCGCGATCGGCGGCCAGGCGCATTATGTCGCCTTGTTCGGCATCGCCCTGATCGCTTATGTGTTCAGCCAGCGCTACGTGCTGGTCGTCACTACCGATGAGGTGGAAAGGATTGTCGATGGCCGGCGGCGCGGCCTGATCCGCAAGCTCGCTGCCTGCGAACTCCAGGGCGTCGAAAAAATCGGACATGGTGTGATTTTCACCGCGATCAATTCCGATGCGCAAACCATCTCGCAGACCGCCGGCAGCCTGATCCTCGGTGTGCAGGCGCTGATCCTGATGTTCTGGACGGCGGTCTACCTTGCCACCTTGTCGGTGCCGACGCTGGCGCTGGTGGCGGTCGTGCTGCTGATTGCGTCCCGTATTTACCGTCGCAAGATCGACCGTGCGCGCGTCGAATTGCGCCGCGCGCACCACGAGGTGACGGCACTGCATGAGGTCGTGGAGGGTTTGCTTGGCGGCTTCAAGGAAGTCAAGCTGTCCAGCCGGCGCGCGGTCGAGCTGCTGGACGACGCAATGCGTGTCTCCGAGCGCACGGCGTACTACCGCTCGCTGGCGCAGCGTGCGCTGGCCGCCAACTTCATCTTTTCCCAGGTTGCGATTTTCGTTTTGCTCGGAACGCTGGTGTTCGTGTTGCCCGTGCTTAGCACGACCTTCGCGGGCACCACGGTCAAGGCGCTGGCTGCAGTGCTGTTCCTGGTCGGGCCGATTTCCGGAATCATCTCTTCGGTACCGCAAATCACGGTTGCCAATGCTGCGGCGGAAAACCTGCTGCGTCTGGAGCAATTGCTCGACGAGCATGTGGAAGCCGGTGCCGCTGCCGCATCGGTCGCCGTCAAACCCGGAGCCAGCGACAAGTTCAGCCGGATCGAATTGCGGCAGCTGTTTTTCAGCCGCGGGCAGGGCAGTGAAAATTTCACTGTCGGTCCGATCGACCTGACTCTCCGCTCAGGCGAAACCATTTTCATCACCGGCGGCAATGGTTCGGGCAAAACCACCTTCGTCAAGATGCTGACCGGACTGTATCCGGCCGACTCGGGCCAGATCCTGGTGGACGGCAGGCTGCTCGGCAAGGAAGATATGCAGGCGTATCGCGACATGTTCGGCGCGGTCTTCTCCGACTTCCACCTGTTCAGCAAGCTGTATGGCGTGGAAGACATCGACCCTGCGCGTGGAACGGCGATGATCGACGAAATGGAAATCGAGAACAAGGTTTCTCTCGACGGTCGCCGCTTTTCCACGGTTGATCTTTCGACCGGTCAGCGCAAGCGCCTGGCCCTGGTTTCAGTTCAGCTCGAAAGCCGCCCCATTATCGTGCTCGACGAATGGGCGGCCGACCAGGATCCGCACTTCCGCGCCAAATTCTACGAAACACTGTTGCCGCGCCTGAAGGCCGGCGGCGCGACGGTGATCGCGATTACACACGATGACAAGTACTTCCACCACGCGGATCGCCGCCTGCATATGGAAGACGGGCGCATTACAGAAATTTCGAGGGAGACTGCATAAATGAACGAACCGAGTCACCCGCGTGTCCCGATGAACGGTTTTCGCGCCTACCTGCGCCACCGGATGAGCCTGTTCAGCGACGACCTGATGATTGGCGCCGTGATCCTGATCGTATTGATCGCCTTCATGTTGCCGTCGATGATCGTGACCATTCCGGCCGGTCATCTCGGCGTGAAGTGGAAGCGTTTCGCCGGTGGTACCGTGCTCGATGAGACGATTCCCGAGGGGACGTCGGTGATTCTTCCTTGGGACAAGATCTTCATATACGATGCGCGTCTGCAAAGTGTCGACCGCGAATTTGAAGTCCTGTCCTCGGACGGCTTGAAACTGACGATCGATCTCGCGTGGCGTTTTCGCGTGATTCCGCAAGTGCTGGGCGATCTGCACCAGTATGCCGGCCCGAATTATGCCGAGAGCCTGCTTGCTCCCTCGATCGGCGCACGCGCGCGTGACGTGATCGCCATCTATCGCCCGGAAGACATCTACACCTCGCACCGGCTGGAGATCCAGAACCAGATTTCCGAATCGGTGCGTTACGACCTGACGCACCGGTTTGCACCGAAAGGCGGCAAGCCGAAGGAATGGATCGTGCTCGAGGACGTACTGGTCAAGCGCATTGTGTTGCCCGACGGCGTCGAAGAAGCCATCGTTCGCAAGAACATGGCGCGTCACGAAGTCGAGCAGTATGCATTGATCGTCGAGAAGGAACTGAAGGAAACCGAACGCAAGCGGGTAGAAGCGCTTGGCATTCGCAATTTTCAGGAAATCGTCAGCAGCGGCATGACAGACTCCTATTTGCGCTGGCGCGGCATCGAGGCCACTCTGGAACTGGCGCGCTCGAACAATGCGAAAGTCGTCGTCGTCGGCAACAACAAGACGGGTGGCTTGCCGATCATTTCGATCAGCGGGGACGGACCGAAGACAGAAGAGGTGCACAAGGGGCGGCAGTCGGCGTCAGACAGTGGACAAGCCAACGCATCGGATTTCGATCATGCACTGGCGCCCGATGCGATCAAGACGGAGCCGATGGTGCCGAATGGCGTCAAACCTGAGACGATCCATCGCGGTGGCAACAGGAAGCAGGCGGCGGTGAAACCCAGGGCGCGTGGTACAGGCGACGCCGTACCTAAGGAGGTGCGCATGCAGGCGGACAATGCATTGCGGCTTGGGGCGCAGGAAGCGAAGTAGGATTCGCGTTGACTCTTGCCAGCATTCCGGCGGCGCAAGCCTGCACTCAGGGATAGTACTTGTCCCCTGTTCGCGCTGCCGACTCATACACCTTGGGAAGCACAAACCCCCGTGCTTTCATCCTTCCGCCATTCATCGTGACGATGAACTGATCGGCGGCGACAATCGGGAGGTCGCTCGGCAGTTTGTGGTTCAGAACGATATCGAGCGCTCTTTCGGCGGCGATTTCGCCTTGTTCGTAGGGGGAGGCGCCGATTGCGAGCATGCCGCCTTCTTCCGTGAAGAATCCATTGCCGGAGATGACCGGGATTTTCGAATTCATCTCGGTCCAGTGCACAACCTCGTGCGGGGGCACCAGCTTTTTGTCGTCGGCCGATCTGCTCAGGCGCCGGTAGCCGGTAACCATGATGACGTCGACCTTGGTACCCAGCTCGCGCACCATTTCCTGCCATTCCGGCCAAGTGCTGGCACGGTTGATCGAGGTCAGTTCAACGGGAGCCCATTTGAATGCCTGTAACTGCTTGATGTCGCCGCTGACGCTTTCGGACTTGTCGGCGAGCAGGGCCAGGCGCACCGGGTGTCCGAGCGACTTGAAGTTGTCGGCGATGAGAAAGGTTTCCCGGATCGCGGTGAGCGGTATGCGTTCGAGGATGCCGGTGACGTTGTTCGCCTTGTCGTAGCCGTAGTCGGCGGCTTCGTTGTTGACGCCGGAGAAGACGATCTTCATCTTCGGGTCGTTGATGAAGTGGCGCATCACGTAGCGCTGCGCGTCGTCGTCGACGGCGATGATGACATCGGGCTGCAACTGCTCGATGTAACGGCGTGCGGCGATGCCGGCGCTCTCCCGATAATCCGGAAACGGATGCCGCTTGGTGTCCATGTAGTACCAGTGCACCTGGTACTGGTAATTGTTGTTCAGTACCCGATCCAGCCCGACATTGACGTCGCGCGTCCAGGCATAGCCCTTGTCGTAGCTGTGCAGGATCAGGATGCTCGGCTTGCTCATGTTGAACCAGGCCAGCAGCGCCAGGGCGCCGATCAGGAACAGCCCGATGATGATACTTTCCAGCTTGAACTTCTTGATCATTCTTTTTCCTTGGATGATTACATGAGACCGAGCATTTTCCAGTACGGCACCGACGCATATACCGCCGCCAGCCTTGCGAAATTCAGTACCGCATTGAAGCGCAGGAACGCGCCTTCGTCATACATCTGTTTCTCTCGGTTCAGCTCCTGCAATTGCAGGTAGTACGAGCACTGGTAGGGCCGGAACCAGCCTTCGGAAAACATCAGGATCACAAAGCCGAGCACCCAGGGGTTGATGCCGTTGATTTCCGCCAGCGGCATGAAGATGGCGGCCATGATCACGACCGTGGCATTGATCGGCACCGCGAGCCGGACGACGTTGATCAGGGTGAACAGGAGCAGGATGAACAGGCCGAAGTTGGTGCGCATGTAGTTGCCGAGGCCGGGGATGGCTTCGGCCAGTTCGTGGTCGAGGCCGAGGAAACCGAAGGCGCCGACGATGCCGGTCACGCCGCTCAGATACAGGAGGAAAGTCCAGTCGACCTTTTCCTTGAGTTCCTTCTTGTATAGCGTGCCGAACAGGAGCAGTCCGAACAGCATCGCGAAGCCGAGCCAGGGGGGCTGCACCTTGTGGATCGAGCTGGTGACGATGCCGACCACCATGAACAGGACGCCGATGATTGCGGCCCGTTCGCGGTTCTTCATGGCGCCCAGCAGCCTGAGTTGTTCGGCGACGTTTTCCTTCGACAGCTTTGGCAACTCGGTATTGCGGAACCAGATCGCCGCGAGACCGGCGTTCAGGAGCAGCATCACGACGGCGGCGACGGCGGCGGTGAACAGCCAGGTCAGCCACTGGAAGTGGTCCTGTCCCTGCGGCGGCAGCAGACCGTGGACTGCGAAGTTGACCGACTTGCTGGTGATGACCATGGCCGAGAACAGGCTGATGCCGGAGAAACAGGCAACCGCAAGCCGTGTGGTTGCGAGCCCTTGTGGCGTCAGGCGCAGGCTTTCCACCATGTCGCTGTAGAACGACGATACCAGCGCCACGCGGCCGTTGGCAGTTGGAATGATCGGCGTCAGGATGATGCCGATCATGAACAGGCCGCTGAAGTGCCAGAACTGGGTGTTCGGCAGTCTCAGCAGCAGGTTCAGCATGACGCGGTAGCTCAGTCCGGACGTGACGACGACGGTGCCCAGTGCGAGGGTGCTCAGCGCCATCATGAAACCGTCGGAGGCGAAGCCGGACAGGATGACGGTCGACGGGACCAGCCCGGTGACAAGGATCGCCAACAGCGCAAACAGGCTAGGGATGTAGTCGTCGACCAGGCTGAACACCCACATCGTCACGGTAGGCGCGAAGATCGCGGAAAAGATCACCGCATCGCGCCGCATGCCGAGGTCGTCGCCGAACGCGAGCAGCAGCAGCGGCAGGATCAGGCAGAGCAGCCAGCCGACGATGGCGGCCGGCTTGTATGCTGTCTTCGACTTGGCCTTCGCCTGTTCGCCGCGCCGTTCCAGCTTTTCACCGGCAAGGTGACTGGCGAGGGAGAACAGCAGGTCGGTCTTGAGCGCCGGGTTGGAGGCCACCAGCGCCTTCATCGCCGCGTGCGGTATGCACATGGCGGTGGCGGCGGTGGCGGCAATCGCGTCGGTCAGGTAGTGGTCGGCGTCGGAAGCGGCTTCCTCGCCGAAGCGGCGATGCACCAGGCGCGATTCGCGTCCGCCGGGCGACACGAGTTTGACCTCGCCTTCGGACAACAGGTAGAAATGCTCGGCCCGGGCATTGGCCTTGTAGATGGTCTCGCCGGGCGGGAAGCGCCTTTCCGTGACGTGCGGAAGGATGCGCGCCAGGCTCTGGTAGCTGCTCTGCGCCAGGACTTCGTCCATCAGCAGCTTTTCGGTGGTGCTTTGGTCTCTTGACGTCATGATGGTCGGCTGCTTGCTTCGGGTTGCGGAGGTGCTTGCAGAACCGCGCGCAGGATTTCGGCTGCGTGCGGGGCGTGAGCGGCATCGAGTACCTGATGGTGGGCGCCGGACAGGTGGTATTCATGATACCCGCCTTGTGCGAGTTTCCGCCAGTCGCGTGACAGTCCTTGAGGGAGGTCGGGCGGGACGTCGCTTGCCTGTAGGTGATGGATCGGCGCGAGCACAGGTTCGACCGGCTCGAATCGGGAGAGGCGTGCACGGTAGGCGGCTGCCAGCGGCGTGTCTTCGGGCGATGCGCCCAGCATGCCGGCGTCGATGCGTGCGTGCACGTCCTGCGTGGCATCGGCCCAGTTCCAGGTGTCGATCAGCACGACCGCGCGCAAGACGCGGCCGGCCCGTTCCAGCGCATGGGCCAGTGCCAGGGCCAGCTTGCCGCCGCCGGAATAGCCGAGCAGCAGCGCGTCCTGCTTGAAATCCTGCCGCCGGAACAGCGCTACGTAGTCTTCCACCAGATGCGCAGGCGGTTTGTCGGCGAACGGCGCGGCGTGGATGCATGTTTCCGGCAGCGCCCGCGCCAGCGTGGCATAGGCCAGGTCGAGCCCGGGGTGCGGCGGCAATGCAAGGATCTGCACCTCGCCCGCGCCGAACGTTTGCATGCGGGCGGCATCGTCGCGCGGACCGAGTGCGGCGGCCATGCTGCGCACCGTCGGCGTGCGGAAGAACTGCAGCGCCGGACAGTCACAGCCGAGACGCTCTGCGATGCGCCGCGCGCCGCTCATCGCCAGCAGGCTGTTGCCTCCGGCGGCGAAGAAATCGGTGTCGGCGTCGACGTCGCCGGGCAGCATGTCGCGCCAGATCGCGAGCAGCGCGGCTTCGGTTTCGGTGAGCGCGGGCGGCGTCCCGGATTGAGGTGATGGGGTGGCCACGAGCGTGGAGAGGGCGGCGCGGTCCAGCTTGCCGCTGGTGGTCAGCGGCATGCGGTCGAGCCAGACGAAGCGCGCCGGCATCATGTGTGCGGGCAGCTTGTCGGCGAGGCGCGCGCGCAGAGCGGCGTCGGGCAGACGGTCGCCGCATAGCCAGGCGCTGAGAAAGGCGCCGGCTTCGCCCTGTTCGGCCGTTACTTCTGCCTGGCGGATGCCGTTCAACGCGGTCAACGCGGCAACGATCTCGCCGGGTTCAACGCGGTGGCCGCGAATCTTGAGCTGGGCATCCTTGCGGCCAGCGTATTCAACGCGGCCGTCGGTCAGCCAGCGGCCGATGTCGCCGGTGCGGTAGCCGCGCCGGCCGTCGGGCAGCGTGAAGAATGCGGTGTTCTCCGGCGTATTCAGGTAGCCGAACGCGACGCCTTCACCCAGCACGAGGATCTCGCCCGGCACACCGACCGGCGTGTCCGCGTTGTTGCGGTCGACGATGCGCAGCGCGAGGTTGGCTAGCGGGCGGCCGATCGGTACCGGTTGCGCATCATTGAACATGTCGGGCATGTCGGCGATGGGGGTGAGGGTCGCACAGACCGCGGTCTCGGTCGGACCGTAGGCATTGAAGCATGCAATGCCGAGCGCCTGCAGGCGGCGCGCGTCGCGGCCGAACACTGCTTCGGCGGCCAGGATCACCTTGTGCAGGCCGGTGAGATCGGCGTCGTCGAGCTGGCGCAGGTGCGAGGGTGTGAAGGTGGCGACGCTTGCACGATGCGCGGCGATGGTTTGCCGCAGCAACGTGCCGTCGCGCGCGCTCGCGTGGTCGGCGATCGCGACGCCGGCGCCGCACAGCCATGCCATGAAAAACTCCGACAGTGAGGCGTCGAACGCGCACGAGGCAAGATGCAGCACCACGTCGTCCGGTGCGATCGCGAATCCGCGCACCTGTTCCAGGATCATGTTGACGAAGGCGCGGTGATGCACGCGCACCCCTTTTGGGATGCCGGTGGAGCCGGAGGTGAAGAGCAGGTAGGCGGTGCTGTTGCCGTCGCCGGCGGCCGGCGGCGCTTCATCTGCCGATGCATCGGCGGGCGCCAGCAGGCGGACGCCGCAATCCGCGAATGATGCATGGACGGCAGCGTCGGCGATCAGCGCCTTTGCGCCGGATTGCGCCAGCAGTTCGCGCAGACGCGCCTGCGGATGCCGCAGGTCGAGCGGCAGGTAGACGGCGCCGGCCTTGAGGGCGCCGAGCATCGCGACAGGCCAGTCGGCGTTGCGGTCGAGCATGACGGCCACTACGTCGCCCGCCGCCACCCGGCCCAGTTCGCGCACTTGCCAGGCCAGCGCATTGGCGCGGCGGTCGAGCGTGCGGTAGTCCATCCGCACGTCGCCCGCGGCCAGCGCGAACGCATCGGGCGTGGCGGCGGCTTGACGCGCGAACAGTTGCGGCAAGGTCGCATCCGGGATCGGCATCGTGCCGCCGTCGGAAAACGTGTCCAGTTGCGCCCGTTCTTGCATGCCGATCAGTGCCAGCGCCTGCAGTCTGCCCTGCGGATCGGCGACCGCCGCTTGCAACAGCGTTTGCAGCCGGTCGAGCAGGCGCGCCGCGGTGTCGTCGCGGTACAAGTCGCGACGGTAGCGCAGTGCGCAGGCAAGCTCGCCGTCGCCGCTTTCGCCGAATTCGAATACCAGGTCGAACGCCGACAGGCCGGTGTCGACCGGGAAGTCTTGCACTTCGATGCCGGGTAGGCGGGCACCGTCGCCGCGCGCATTCTGCAGCACCACCATCACGTCGAACAGCGGATTGCGGCCGGGTTCGCGTTCCGGCTGCAGTTCGGAGACGAGACGGTCGAAAGGATAGGCCTGGTGTTCGAGTGCGCCGGTAACACGCTGCTGCAGGGTGTCGAGCAAGCCCTCGAAACTGTCGCCGTCGCGCAGCGTTGCGGACAGCACGGTGGTGTTGGCGAAAAAGCCGATTGTCTGTTCCAGCTCCGGGCGGTCGCGGCCGGCAACCGGCATGCCGAGGCGCACCGTCGATGCGTCGGCGGATTCGCTGTTGCAACGGTGGAGCAGCAGCGCGACCAGTGCGACCAGCATCGGGAACAGGGTTGCCTTGCGGGGAGCGAGCCAGGACTGCAACTGCGGCACGGTGAGCGGCAGCGTGCGGACCAGGCTGCCGCCTTCGCCGCCGGGCGCCGGCGGACGCGGGAAATCGGGCTGCAGTTGGGCGATCGGTGTCAGTGGCTGAAGCTGCCGCAGCCAGTAGTCGCGGTGGCGCGCCATGCCGGCTTCGCAGGCGGCGGAACGGTTCCATGCGGCGAAATCGCAATAGCGCAGCGGCGGCGTCCGGTCCTCGCCGGCATCATGTCCGGTTTCCCGTGCATAGGCACGTGCCAGGTCGTCGAGCAGCAGGCCGAACGACCAGCCGTCGCCGATGATGTGATGCAGGTAGATTGCCAGTACTTGGTCGTCGCCCTGCAGCGCGTGCAGCTCGACCCGGAACAGCGGTCCATTCTCCAGGTCGAAAGGCTGGCGGCCGCGGTCAATGATGTGCGTGCGTACCGTCTGTTCGCTGGCTTGCGTGCTGCCGGCGGCTTCTGCGATGGCGGCGAAGCAGTCGGCGGAGACATCGAGGATGATTTGCCGTGGCTGGTCGCCATCGAGACGGAACACGCTGCGCAACGCGTCATGTTTTTCCGCCACTTGCCGCACCGCGTGGCGCAGCGCGGCGACGTCGAGCGTGCCGCGCAGGCGGAATGCCGCGCACAGGTTGTAGGTGTTGGCGGCGGCGCCCATGCGGCTGAGAATCCACAGCCGTTGCTGGTTGTGCGACAGCGGATAGTTGGCGGCGTCGGGTGCGCGCGGGATTGGTTGATATGCGGGGGCGGCTGGTTCGCCCGATTCGCCTGGTTTGGTCTGTTCATCCAGCCAGGCGGCGAGGGCGGCAATGCTGGCGAGCGAGAAGAACGTCGACAAGCCGAGTTCGCGGTTGAATGCACGCTCAAGACGCGAGACTGCGCGCACCGCATGCAGGCTGTGCCCGCCGAGGTCGGTGAAACTGGATTCGGCGTCGGCGATCTCGTGCCCGAGCACTTCGGACCAGATGGCGGCGATGATGGATTCGGTGCCTGGTGCCGGAGCGCGGCCTTTGCCGGTTGCGACGGTGGGGCCGGTCTGGCGCAGGCGCTGGTGCGGCCAGCCCGCGCAGGCGGCGAGCAGGGGCAGATATTGCGCGGAATGGCTGAGTTGGGCTTCGTTGTGGATCGGGATTTTTATTCCGCTCGACTGCAGGCGGGGCGAAGCGGCTTTTCGTGCGACGGCTTGGGTTTGTACGTTCAGTTGTCGAGGTTTGTCCGGGAATGGGGCTTGGCGCTCACCCTCACCCCCAGCCCCTCTCCCGCCCACGGGAGAGGGGAGGAACATGTGGTTGTCCAGAAGTTCGATTCCCGAGACCGGCATCGCAGCGGCTTGCGCATTGCAACTGAACCGGCTTCCGCTCTCGTGCCGCCATGGCGATTCGCGCAGGAACAGTTGCACAGGCTCATTGCGCTCGGTGACGGTCAGTTCGGCTTCGATCGTGTCGTGGCCGAGTGCGAGCGCGCGGCGTGCCAACGCGCAGAGCAGCGCATGTTCAACCTTGCGGCCGAGGACGCGGCAACTCAGCAGCAGCGTGTCGACCTGCAACTTGCCGGACGCGCTGCGGACGATCGCCACACCGGTCAGGCCGTAGGCACCGAAGCGGTCGTCGACTTCCACTGCCAGCACCGACACGTCCGGTTCCGCCATCAGCGCGGCGATCGCTGCTTCGTCGCGTCGCGTGCCGCTCAGGTTGAACTGGTTGGTGCGCTGGGTCAGTTGCGCGACGCGCGTGACCTGGTGCGGCTGCACCGGTCCGACCTTGAGTTTGAGTTGCAACTGTGCCAGGAAGGCTTGTGGATCGGCGTCGGCCAGCATTGCCTGGCGCTGGGCTTCGGCCTGCATCATTCCGGTACGTTCGCGGTCTTCGGCGGTCACCGAGGTGACGTCGAAAGCCCAGACATGCGCCATCCAGTCCGCATACAGCGCGGCATCGGCGGGCAGCGGAATCGTCAGCGTCTGCGGACAGTTTTCCATGACTTCGGTGCATTCGACCGGGCTGTCGTCGAGGAAGATGAAACTGTCGACGCCGAGATTGAGGCGCGCGGCGAGCTGTTTCAGATTGCCGGACTTCGGTTGCCAGTTGATCGCCGCGGCGGCGATGTGCTCGCGGCGCAGCAGCATGTCCGGATTCTGGTCGAACACGGCCCACACGTCGGCTTCCTGGTTCTTGCTGGCGAGCGTGAGCAGAAAACCTTCGCGCTGCCGGTCCAGCAGGAACTGCTGCAGCGCGCGTTGGCCTGCATCGATGCGCACACCCAGCGGGGCCGGCTCGCCGGCCACGCCATCCCAGAGCGTGTTGTCGCAGTCGACCGCGATCACCTTGAACGGCGCGCGCGCGCGGGCAAGCGTGGCACGGGCGATGGCGGCCGCGATCGCATCGAACGCCTGCGGGCTGTAGGGCAGGTGGCCGATGCGGTCGGCGGCCGGGTCGAATACTTCGTCGAGGCCGCAGGCGGCGGCAAGTTCGCGCAGGTCGAGCGGCACCACGCCCGGCATTGTCTGCAATGCCTGGTGCCAGCGATGTTCCAGCGCCTGGACGTGCGCGGCCAGCAGCCCTTGCGGCGCGGATGGCAGCAGAGCGGCGATGAGCGGCTTGCCGCCGCGCTGCCGCAGCAGCGACAGCAGCATCTCGCATTGTGCATCGAGACTGGCTTGCGCTTCCTCCATCGACAGGCCGTCCAGGTCGCGTGCGGCATCCTCGAAGCGTAGCAGCAGCACGCCGAGGTCGGCTTGTTGCAGCACACTGCGTGGTTCGCCGAGCTGCTGCACGCACTGGTTGTAGGGGGCGAGCCGGACGTCGGTGGCGCAGGCGAATTGGGCCAGCCACCAGGCCAGCGATTCGGCAATCGGTTCGGCGGTGAAGCTGGCGGCGATCGCAAGCGCCGCCGGCGCTTTCCAGCGGCCGGATTGCAGCGCCAGTTCCAGTGCGGGACGCTGCGGGTCGGCATGGGCGTCGAGCAGAAGCGCTTCGAACTGTTGTCCGATGTGCGCGATGGAAGCGGAATCGAACAGGTGACGGTTGAAGCGAAAACGCAGCACGGGCGGATCGCCGGGCAGGAACTGGAACTCGAAATCGTAGTGGGTGTACTCGTGCAGGTTGACCGCGTCCGGCGTCGACGGTTCGGCCGGTTTGTCGAGTTGCGGATAGTTTTCGAAGACGAGGATATGGTCGAACAGGGCGTCGCGCAGCGGATGGCCTGCCTGCACTTCCGGCAGCGGCGTATCGTGCCAGGCCTGCGACTCGATCGATTCGGCATGCACGCGGGAGAGCAGGGCGCCGACGCTTTCGCCGGGCTGCAACCGGATGCGTACCGGTACCGCATTGATGAAGATGCCGACGGTGTGGCCCGCCTCAGGCAGATCGGGCGGACGTCCGGAGACGGTGGCCGCAAAGGCGGCGTCGCGCCGTCCGTTCAGGCGGCCCAGCAGCATTCCCCACAGACACTGGACGACGATGTTGACGGTGACGCCATGCGCGGCCGCCAGACGCGACAAGGCGTCCTTGGCCGCGGCGCCCAATGGATGCCGGCATTCGCCGACCGCGTGCGCGGGACTGGATTGCAGGAAGCGTGCGTCGAGCCTGCGCGGCACCGGGGTTGGCAGGGTCAGGCCCTGCAGGCGCGACTGCCAGAACGCGAGGCCCTGCTTGCGATCGCGCCGGCCCAGCCATTTGATATAGGCGGAAAAGGGCGCGGGGGGCGGCAATGATGCGCTGCGTCCGGCGACACGCGCGGCGTACAGCGCGTCGAGATCCGCTTGCAGGATCGCCAGGCTCCAGCCGTCGAGCAGGATATGGTGGAAGCTCCACACCACGCGATGCCGGCCGCCGGCGAGCGTGAACAGGCCGAGGCGCATCGGCACCGCGGCGGTCAGGTCGAAGCCTTGCGCGAGGTCGGCGTCGCGCCAAGCGGCGATCCGTGTTTCCGCCGCGTCGGCCGGCAGCGCGCCGAGGTCTTCATGCGTCAATGCCAGCGGTGCGTTGCGCAGCACGATCTGCAGCGGCTGCGGCAGCTTGCGCACGGCGAACACGGTGCGCAGGATGTCGTGCCGGTTGACCAGGTCCTGCCATGCCTGCTTGTAGGCTTCGGCATTCAGGCCTCCGGGCGCTTCGAAATCGATCTGCTCGAAGTAGGCGCGCGATTCCGGCTCGCGCAGCGCGTGGTAGAGCATGCCTTCCTGCAGCGAGGAAAGCGGGTAGAGGTTGCTGATGTTGCGGCGGTCGATCATGTTGGTACGTGTGTTTGTGCGGTGGTTTGCTTGGGGGGAGCGGCTTTTCTCCGGACTGGCGCCCTCACCCCCGGCCCCTCTCCCGCTCGCGGGAGAGGGGGGAGTGTTGCAGTCGTCGATCGTGTTTTACTCCCCTCTCCCGCGAGCGGGAGAGGGGCCGGGGGTGAGGGCGGTCGTCGGACCAGTGACCGTCAGCGCAGAAAAAATCACCTCCATCACCGCCTCCGTTTCCATCAGCACCTCGTTGTTCCAGAAGCGCAACACCTTGATTCCCTGCGTCCTCAACCACGCATCCCGGTGCTGGTCGTAGCCGATTGCTTCGGCATGCTGGCCACCGTCGAGCTCGATTGCGAGCTTCGTTTCCGCGCAGTAGAAGTCGAGGATGTAGCGGCCGACCGGGTGCTGGCGTCTGAACTTGGCGTTGGCGATGCGGCGGTTGCGGATGAGTTTCCACAGCAAGGCTTCGGCGTCTGTCATACGACCACGCATTTCCCTGGCCCAGAGGCGAAGGTCCGGCGGCAGTTTGTCGGCTGGGGCGGGAGTGAAATTTTGCATTGGTTGCTTTGTTTTCTTCGGACTGGCACCCTCACCCCCGCCCCTCTCCCGCCTGCGGGAGAGGGGAGACCGGCGCATCAACCATTTCCTCCTCGGGCAAATCGATCCTCCCATACTGCTCCAGCCGCCCCACCAGCAACTCGCCGATCGTATAGGTGTAGGCGGCGGTCAATCCCGCCGACGGCAGGGTGCCGGCAAAGTAGCTGGCGAACGAGATGTAGCGCAGCGCGGCCGTGCTCAGCGCGCCGAACGACAGGCCGCCGACGATGCCGGTGATGACTTCGCGCGCGCCGGCGGCGGTGAATTCCGCGCCGTACAACTGGCACAGCTTCTTCACCATCCGCACCTGGATGCCCAGTTCGGTGGCGACGTCGAGGCCCGGAATCGGGATTGCCATGCTGCCGGCGGCGATGGTGGCGTGGTGCACGATCAGGTCGCGCGCGCGGATGCGGCGCAGGGCGGCGCGGCTCAATGGTGCGGGCTTGTTCATGAGCCCTCCAGGCTGTCGAGGATGTTGTCGAGGTCGTCGATGCCGATGCCTTGCAGGTCGACGTCGCTCGGGCTGAGACCGCCGGCGTCGGCCGACAGGCAGTGGGCGACGATGTCGAGCAGCGCCTGTTCGAATGCGTCGCGCAATGCGTGGAAGCAGGAGGCGGGATGGCGCGCGGTGTCGCCGACCAGCCGCACACGCAGCGCGCCGTCGCGCAGTTCGGCGCTGACGTCGAGCCCCTGTTCCAGCCGGATCGCCGGGTCGAGTTCGTCGCCGGTTGACTCATCCGCCATCGGCAGCGGCTGTTCGCGATGGTCGAAACGGCCGAGGTAGTTGAATACCACTTCGCCGGCGGCGCCGGACAGGCCGGGCGACTTTGCGAGATAGCGCAACAGGCCGTAGCCGAGCCCATGGTCGGGGACGCCGCGCAGCGTTTCCTTGACCTGGCGGATGTGACTGCTCCAGTCATCGCCGTCGAGGCGGAACACCAGCGGATAGATTGCGGTGAACCAGCCGACCGTGCGGCCGACGTCGACCGACTCCGCCAATGCTTCGCGGCCGTGGCTTTCCAGCACGATGCGGCAGGCGGGATGGGCTTGCGTGGCGGTCAGTGCGCGCACCCAGGCGGCAAGCAGCAGTTCGTCGGAACGGGTGCGGTAGGCGTCATGGCAGGCGCCGAACAGGGCGTCCGTCTTGTCCGGGGACAGCGTGAAGTCGAGCAGCAGGCGCTGGTTCAGCGGCGCGGCGGGGGCATCGGCTGCGGCGGCCGGCAGCTTGCCGACCTCGATCGCCATCTGCTGCCGCCAATACGCGTCCTGTCCGCCGAAGTGCGCGCCGTTGGCGGCTTCCTGCAGCGCGGCGGACCAGTCGTGGAAGGACTGGCTGGGCGCGGGCAGCTTGATGATCGCATCGGGATCGCCGGCCTGCTCGACCGCCGTCGCCAGGTCTTCGAGGATGATGCGCCAGGACACGCCGTCGACTGCCCAGTGGTGGATCGTCAACAGCAGGCGGTCGCCGTCGTCCAGCCGGAACAGCGCTGCGCGCCATAGCGGGCCGGTCTCCGGCGCGAGGCTGCGCTGCACGCGGTTGATTTCATCGTGCATGCGCTGCGCCGCAGCCTTGCCCGGCATCAGGTGGACCGGCAAGTCCGGCGTCGCGCCGGCCGGCGCCACTTTTTGCCAGGGACTGCCGTCGGCGCCGATGCCGAAACGCAGGCGCAAGGCGTCATGCGTCGACTCCAGCGCCGCCAGTGCGCGGGCCAGCCGCGCCGCGTCGCTGCCGGCAGGCAGGCGCAACAGCACCGACTGGTTGAAGTGGTGGGGCGCGGGCAGTGCGCGTTCGATCATCCAGTGCTGGATCGGCGTCAGTGCGATGTTGTCGCCGGTGCGCACGGTCCGTGTTTTTTGTGCGCCGGCGCTGCCCAGCAGCGGAGCCAGCTGGGCGATGGTCGGGTAGCGCAACAGGTCGGTCACCTTCAGCGCCAGGCCTTGCTGGCGCAGGCGCGACACGATCTGGATCGCCTGGATCGAGTCGCCGCCGATGGCGTAATAGTTGTCGTGCAGGCCGATCGCGTCGCGCTGGAGCACCGCTTGCCAGGTTGCCAGCAGTGCGCGCTCGTTCGCGGTCATCGCGTCGGCGGCGGCAGCCGTCGCATCGTCATGGCCGAGCGTCAATGCGTGCGCTTCGGGCGCCGGCAGCGCGGCCCGGTCGACCTTGCCGTTGCGGTTGAGCGGCATCGCGTCGAGCAGCACGAAATGCGCCGGCAGCATGTAGCGCGGCAGGGCGGTTTCGAGATGCGCGAGCAGCGCCTGCAGCGACGGCGGCTGCATGGGATCGCGCGCTGTCAGGTAGGCAACCAGTTCGAGATTGCCGGCGGCGTTCTTGCGCGGCATGACATGGACTTTTTCGACAGCCGGGTGGGTGGATACATGGTGTTCCACCTCGCCCAGTTCGATACGGAAACCGCGCACCTTTACCTGGCCGTCGAGGCGGCCGAGGAATGCGATCGCGCCATCGGCGCGCTGCACGCACAGGTCGCCGGTGCGGTACAGCCGCTCGCGGCCGTCGAGCGGCGAGACGACGAAGCGTTCCGCGGTCATGTGCGGCTGGCCCAGGTAGCCGGCGGCGAGGCCGGCGCCACCAATGTACAGTTCGCCGGGCACGCCCGCCGGAACCGGCATGCCGTGCGCGTCGAGCAGCCAGGCGCTGGTATGCGCGATCGGGCGGCCGATCGGCACGCGCACCGCCTGTTCATGCAGGTCTTCCGCATGCACGGTGTGCCAGGTGGCGAAGGTGGTGCATTCGGTCGGGCCGTAGACATGCACCAGCGCGCCGGGCGCCATGTGCTGCAGCGCGTTCCGCACGTGCGGCAGCGAGGCTTCCTGGCCGCCGAAGTAGAGGCGGCGGAAGCTGGGGAGCAGGTCCGGCGTTTCGTCGACCACGCGGTTGAACAGCGCGGTCGTGATGAAGCTGACGTTGGCCGCGTGCCGCTGCACGAATGCGGCGAGCGACTGCGGGTCGAGCAGCGTGTCCTTGTCGGGGATGCACAGCGGCAGGCCGTTGGTCAGCGCGGCGTAGAAATCGAAGGTGGCGCCGTCGAACGCGTAGTTCGACAGTTGCAGCACGCGGTCGCCGGGTTGCGGTGTGTAGTACAGCGAATGCTGGACCAGCCGGACCACGCCGCGATGCAGCGCGACGACTCCTTTCGGGCGGCCGGTGGAGCCGGAGGTGTACATCACGTAGATCGGGCTGTCGGGTGTGGTCGCGAGGGGGAGGTTGGTGTCGGGTTCCTCGGCGGGGATTGTGAGCGGAATGCGGGTTACGCTCGGGGCTCCCTCTCCCGCGGGCGGGAGAGGGCTGGGGTGAGGGTGTGTGTCAAGGCCTGTGGTCTTGCACGCACCCTCACCCCCGGCCCCGCAACCCCCAGCGGGCGAGGGGCGCAGGGCCAGGTCGCCCGATAGCCGGATTTCTGCGCCGCGGTACGCCACCCACAAAATCACC
>CBIHRJ010000072.1:0-24970 GCA_966212445.1 uncultured Noviherbaspirillum sp.
GACTGCGCGCCAGCTGGCGCGCCAGCGCGACAAGTCGTTTGCTCCGGCGCGCATCCCCCAAATCGGCCTTGCCGAATTCTTGGATCGCCCAGTCGATATCGGTGTCTTGAGACAACGTTGTACATGGCAGGTAAGGAAGGCCAGAAAGCTAACATTGTTTGCATGCGTTTACAACGGCTCTTCTTCCACCACAAAATCTGTTCACAAAAATGTGGGTAATCCTCAGCCCTACAAGGGGGAGGGAACTGAGCGTTGAAGCTTTCGACACCGAGGCTTTCAAAAGGACCGTTATGGAAAAAACGACCACTTTGCCGGCTGCCCCGCACGTGGGCTTGCCGGCACTCAAACAAATCGACTGGACCCCGCTCGCGCTCGTTCCCGCGCTGGCGCTGGCAGCCATGCCGCTGATCGGCTCGACATCGACCTGGCTGACGCTGACCGCTGCGGGACTGGCGATGGGGATGATCATCTTCATCATCGCTTCCGGGCTGACGCTGATCTTCGGGTTGATGGACGTGCTGAACTTCGGCCACGGCGTGTTCATCGCGCTCGGCGCTTTCGTCGCGGTCTCGGTGATGGGAACGATGCCGGACTGGACCACTGCGGACAGCCTGTTGCTGAACTTCGGCGCATTGGCCGCGGCGATGGTGGCGGCGATGGTCGTTGCCGGCGCGATCGGTGCGGTGTTCGAGCGCGTGCTGGTGCGGGTGGTGTACGGCCAGCACCTGAAGCAGATCCTGATCACGATGGGCGGCATGGTGGTCGGCGAGGAACTGATCAAGGTGGTGTGGGGGCCGGCGCAGATTCCACTGCCGCTGCCGACTGCCTTGCGCGGTTCGGTTTTCCTCGGCGACGCAGCGATCGAAAAATACCGGCTGATCGCGGTGGTGGTCGGGCTGGCGGTGTTCGCCGCGCTGGTGCTGGTGCTCAACCGCACCAAGCTCGGCCTCTTGATCCGTGCCGGCGTGCAGGACCGCGAAATGGTGGAGAGCCTGGGTTACCGCATCAAGCGACTGTTCATCGGTGTGTTCGTCGCCGGCTCCGGCCTGGCCGGACTGGGCGGCGTGATGTGGGGGCTGTACCAGCAGAACGTAGTTCCTCAGATGGGCGCGCAGGTGAACGTGCTGATCTTCATCGTGATCATCATCGGCGGGCTCGGCTCCACCTCCGGCTGTTTCCTCGGCGCGCTGCTGGTCGGCCTGCTGGCGAACTACACCGGTTTCCTGGCGCCGAAGATCGCGCTGTTTTCCAACATCCTGCTGATGGTCGCCATCCTGTTGTGGCGTCCGCAAGGCGTTTATCCGGTGACCAACAGATGATCAGCCGACTCCTTTCCCATGACCTGCCGAAGAGCCGCGTGCTCGCGGCGATCCTGATCCTGATCGTGCTGGGGCTGGCGTTCGCGCCGTTCCTGTTTCCCGGCGTGAAGTCGCTCAACGTCTCGGCGAAAATCCTGATCTTCATCGTGCTGGTCGCCAGCTACGACCTGCTGCTCGGTTACACCGGCATCGTGTCCTTCGCGCACACCATGTTCTTCGGCATCGGCGCTTACGGCGTCGCCATTGCCAGCACGCGCATGGGGCCGGGCTGGAGCAGCCTGCTGGTGGGCGCGCTCTGCGCAGTGGCGGTGTCGCTGCTGCTGTCGCTGGTGATCGGCCTGTTCTCGTTGCGGGTACGCGCGATCTTTTACGCGATGATCACGCTGGCGGTGGCGTCCGCGTTCCAGACGCTGGCATCGCAGCTGTCGGACATCACCGGCGGTGAGGATGGCCTCAACTTCAAGCTGCCGGAAATATTGCGGCCTTCGTTCGAGCTGCTGGAAGATCCTTTCCTGGGCGCATCACTGGACGGCCGCTTCATCACCTACTACCTGGTGTTCGTCAGCGCAGTGGTGCTGTTTCTGGCGATGCTGCGCATCGTCAACTCGCCGTTCGGGCGTGTACTGCAGGCGATCCGCGAGAACGATTTCCGCGCCGAGGCGATCGGTTACCGAACCGTCGTGTTCCGCACCTGGTCAAACATGCTGGCGGCGGTGTTCGCGACGCTGGCCGGTTGCCTGCTGGCGATCTGGCTGCGCTACAACGGCCCCGACACTTCGCTGTCGTTCGAGATCATGGTCGATATCCTGCTGATCGTGGTGATTGGCGGCATGGGCACGATGTACGGCGCGCTGATCGGCGCCACCGCCTTCCTGCTGGCGCAGAGCTATCTGCAGGACCTGATGGCGGTCGCGGCCGCCGCAACGCAGGCCTTGCCGCCGCTGTCGGCGCTGCTGTCGCCCGAGCGCTGGCTGTTGTGGCTCGGCGTCCTGTTCATCCTGTCGGTGTATTTCTTCCCGGCCGGCATCGTCGGCAAATTGCGTAACGCTGGTAACCGGAGAACCCAATGACCCCCTCTTCCCATTACATCCGCTGCTGTGATCGCGAAATCCATTACGTCGAATGGGGCAGCAAGGATGCGCCGCCGCTGATCATGTGGCACGGACTTGCGCGTACCTGCCGCGACTTCGACGATATCGCTTCCGAACTGGCGGACAGCTATCGCATCATCTGCCCGGACACTATCGGACGCGGGCTGTCGCAATGGAGTCCCGATCCGGACAACGAGTATTGCCTGGCGTTTTATGCGCGGCTGGCGCAGGCGCTGGTCGGCCAGCTCGGTTTCGCGCAGGTGCGCTGGGTCGGCACCTCGATGGGCGGCGCAATCGGGACGGTTGCCGCGGCGACCACGTTGCGCGACCGCATCAGCCACCTGGTGTTGAACGACAACGGCCCCTCGCTCGCGGCGGCGGCCATCGAACGCATCAAATCGTATGCCGGCAATCCGCCGCAGTTCGATACCGTAACCGAACTGGAGGGATTCCTGCGTACGGTGTACAAACCCTACGGCTGGCAGAGTGATGCTCAGTGGCGGCGTATGACGGAAACCTCGGTGCGCCGCATGCCGGACGGGAGGATCACCCCGCATTACGATCCGAAGATGGTGCGCCAGTTCATTGTGCATCCGAACGACTACGACCTGTGGGATGCGTACGATACGCTGCGCATGCCGACGCTGGTCCTGCGCGGCGTCGACTCCGATCTGTTGCTGCAGGAGACGGCGGAAGACATGACGCGCCGCGGTCCGCGCGCGCAACTGGCGGTGATCCCCGGCTGCGGGCATGCTCCGGCCTTGAATGTGCCGGAGCAGATCGGGCTGGTGCGGCAGTTTCTTGCGGATTAAGAGCCTATCGCCCGAGATAAAACGCCGCCAGCGCCAACACGGCCGGCACCGTCTGCACGAACAGGATGCGCGGCTGCACCGTCACCGCCCCCCAGATTCCGGCCACCGCGACGCAAACCAGGCCGAACACGACAAACGCTGCGCCTGTCGCCGGATCGGGATACAGCAGGCCGACCGCGAGCGCCGCCGCCAGAAAGCCGTTGTAGCAGCCCTGGTTCGACATCGCCGGCGCCATCATCTCCACCTGCTGGTCGTTCAGACCGAAGACCTTGCGGCCGCGGCTGCGAAACATCACGGTTTCGAGCAATACGATGTAGACATGAATCAGCAGGACAATGCCGATCAGGATATTGGCGAGCAGCAGCATGGTTGTTCTCCCTTGTTGGTGTTCCGGCACGATACCGGATCGGACAGACTTGTTCAAATGCTTTCGCCGGACTGTCCACGCAGTCATCATCGAAAAAATCGAAGACGTGTGCGGCCTTTGCTCAAAACTTTGATCGACGCAAAACCGAACTATTGGTCGCCTCCGCCGGTCTGCATTTTGTGGCGGACAGTAACGGAGCATCATGGAACAGACCGAGATTCCGAGCTGGCCCGAGGGAGGCGGTGAGATGCGCGCGTTGATTCGTGCGTACGATTGGGAGGCAACCGGCTTGGGGCCGATACGGGTGTGGCCGCAAAACCTGAAGACCTCCGTCGATATCCTGCTCGGTCTGCCTCGGCCCTGCGCATTGCTGTGGGGAGAGGATGGCGTTTTGATCTACAACGACGCCTACGCCGCATTTGTGGGCGCGCTGCATCCCGCTCTGCTTGGAAGAAAGACGAATGAAGCCTTCCCCGCCCACACCGAGTTCAGTGCGCAGGTGAGGGCGGCGGTCATGGGCGGCGGCTCGCTCGCCTACCGCGACCTGCAATTCTCGCTGTATCGCAACGACCGAGAGGAAATAGTCTGGCTCGATCTCGACTATTGCCCGGTGCGCGACGAGCAAGGCCGGCCGGCGGGCGTATTTGCCGTCATCACCGAAACCACTTCCCGGGTGCAGACCGAGCACGCTCTGCTGGAAAGCGAAGCGCGCATGTCGGCGATCTTCGCGCGCGCCAAGGTGGGTTTGTCGGAGATTTCGCTGGAAGGTGCCTTCCTGCGCGTCAACGACGAACTGTGCAGGATGCTGGGACGCTCGCGCGAGGCGCTTCTGCAAAGCGGCATCGCCGATGTCACCCACCCCGACGACCTGCCCAACACTCTGGCCGCTTTCTGTCACATGGTCGACACCGGCGAGCCGGTATCGATCGACAAGCGTTATGTGCGCACGGACGGCAGCCTGGTCTGGGCACGCAGCAGCATCAGTCTGCTCGACCATGACGACGGCCCGCGTACCGCGCTGTCGGTCACCGTCGATCTCACCGAACGCAAGCATGCCGAACAGGCGCTGGCGGAAAACGAAGCACGCTTTCGCGCCCTTGCCGAAGCCTCTCCGGTCCTGATCTGGCAACTCGATCCGGAAGGCAACGTGGTCTACCTGAATCCGCGCTGCACCGTCCTCACCGGAGCGTCTTTCGACGAACTGGTCGGCAAGGGCTGGCTCGCCTATCTGCACCCGGAGGATGCAGCAGAGTACCAGGCAGTGATCGCCGATGCGCAGCACAAACGTGTGACGATGCGGCACCGCGTGCGCGTACTCGGGGCAAGCGGCGACTGGTATTGGCTCGAAACGTATATGGCGCCATGGTTCTCTGCACATGGCAACTACGCCGGCCATGTGGCCATTTCGATCGACATCACGGAAGCGGTGCGCACGCAGGAAGAGCTGCTCGTCAGCAACGAACGCCTGAACCTGGCAATCGAAGGTTCCGGCGACGGCATCTGGGACTGGGATATCCTGAGCAATACGCTGGCGTATTCGAAGCGGCTGAAGGAAATTCTCGGCTTTTCGGAAGACGAGCCGATCTTCGAGCGCTATCAGGATTGGGAGCAGCGCATCCACCCCGACGATCTGCCTGACGTGCTGACGGCGCTCAACGCATGCCTGCGCGGAAAGCAGCATGCGTTCAAGAGCGAGCACCGCATCCGTTGCAAGAACGGCTCCTATAAGTGGGTGATGACGCGCGCCATCGTCGTCGCGCGCGGTGCGCACAACGAACCGCTGCGCATGACCGGCACCATCACCGACATTTCCGAAAAGCGCCGTTCCGAAGAGGTGGTCTGGCGGCACGCCAACTTCGATATCCTTACCAGTCTGCCGAATCGCCGCTTGTTTCGCGACCGGCTGGAACACGAGGTGCGGAAAGCGCACCGCACCGGTCTGCCGGTGGCGCTGCTGTTCATCGATCTCGACCGTTTCAAGGAAGCCAACGACCTGCTCGGCCACGACGTCGGCGACCTGCTGCTGACAGAGGCGGGCCGCCGCATCAGCGGATGCGTGCGCGAATCGGATACGGTGGCGCGCCTGGGCGGCGACGAGTTCACCGCCATCCTCACCGACCTCGAGGATCTCGCGCACGTGGAGACGGTCGCGCAGAAAATCATCGATGCGCTGGCGGCGCCGTTCCGGCTCGGCAGCGAGGTGGTGTACCTGTCGGCGAGCATCGGCATCACCATCTATCCGCTCGATGCCAGTCATCCGGAAGACCTGCTGCGCAATGCCGACCAGGCGATGTACGCGGCCAAGACCGGTGGACGCAACCAGTTCAGTTACTTCACGCGTTCGATGCAGGAAAAGGCGCATGCGCGGCTGCGGCTGATCGCCGACCTGCGCAATGCGCTCGGCAGCGACCAGCTCAGCGTGCATTACCAGCCGGTGATCGACCTGGCGAGCGGACGGGTGGTCAAGGCCGAGGCCCTGCTGCGCTGGCGGCATCCGACGCTCGGCCTGATCGAGCCGCAGACATTCATCCCGTTTGCGGAAGAGTCCGGTTTGATCAGCAACCTCGGCGAATGGGTATTCCTTCAGGCGGCTTCACGCTCGCGGGAATGGGGGCAACGGCTCGGCATGCCTTTCCAGATCTGCGTCAACAAGTCGCCGGTGCAGTTCCTTTCCCGCACCGAGGAGGCCAACTGGTCAAAGCATCTGGGCAGCCTGGGCTTGCCCGGCAGCAGCATCTCGGTGGAGATCACCGAGAACCTGCTGCTGAACGCGACCGCCAGTGTCGAGGACAAGCTGCTGCAGTACCGCGACGCCGGCATCCAGGTGGCCATCGACGATTTCGGCACCGGCTATTCGTCGATGGCCTACTTGCGGAAATTCGACATCGACTATCTGAAAATTGACCAGTCCTTCGTGCGCGACGTCGCCACCGACAGTGGCGACCGCGCCATCGTCAGGTCGATCATTGCGATGGCGCATGAACTCGGGCTGCAGGTGATTGCCGAAGGCATCGAGACGGAAGCACAAAGGGAATTGCTGGCCGCCGCCGGCTGCGATTTCGGCCAGGGATTCCTGTTTGCACATGCCTTGCCGGCGGAGCAGTTTGCGCAGATGCTGAACACATGATGCGCATCAGCGGCTGCATCAACGGCTGGATGTGCGGCCCGTCGCGCCGGCATGCGGCGGACGGCGTTTGCCTCGCAGGCGCTGCAGTGCCGTCGCGGTCAGACGCAGCGACCGGCCCAGTCCGCCGTCCTGCTTCAGCCGTTCCAGCAGCCAGCTCCGCGCGCGCAAACCGATGCCGGCGCAGGCCATGCGTATCGCGGTGCCGCCGTTGAACATCATTTGCGCACGCGAGCGGTACAGCATGACGTGGCTGAGGTCGCGCTGCACGCCGAGCAGCCGGTACTTGTACTCGTAGCGCCCCCACAGGAAATGGTACTCGGCGCCGCCTCGTGCAATGCATTCGCAGATGCCGAGATAGCAGCAAAGCGTGCCCAGGCGGTAATCGTTGTAGGCCGGATCGTGCGCGATCACTTTCAGGAAAAAGTGGTCGCCGATGCGGAAATTGATCGCGCCGGCGCAAAGCCGGCCATCGATCGTGATCACGCTGACCAGCCCGCGCGTTTGCGCGAAGTGCACGATGCGCGCCGCTTCCGCGTCATCGATGTAGGACTGGCGACTCTTGCCCGTCATGCGTTCGGTGTTGAGCGCAATGATGCTGCGTATCTGCTGCTCGCTCACCTGTCCGGGCAGATAGACGTCGTGCCGCAGCGACGGGAAGTCGCGCCGCAATTTGTTGAGGTAACGGTTGATGTAGCTGCGCGTCGCCTTTCCCAGGCTGGCGCGGTAGGCGTCCGCGCTCGATGGCAATGCGAGCACGATGTCTTCCGTGCAGTTGAAGCGCTGACAGGGAAACGGCAGACGATCGACGCCGGCATCGACTGCGTGGAAGGAAATCAGGTTGACGTCGGCATAGCGTGCAAAGATGCAGCGCGCAAAGCGGCCGATTTCTTCGGCGTCCATCCGCATCTGTTCGTTGAGCACCCGTACCTTTTCCCCATCGCGCCGGAACAGCAGCGCCGCCACTGCTCGGCCATCCTTGCGCGCCACATAGACGCTGGTTGTCGAGTCGATGCCGCCGTGCATCCGGTGATGCTCGACCGTGGCGTAGAGATTTTGATAGAGCCGCTCCATGTCGGCCTCGACAGCGGGAGGAACGGCGTGTTCATGGATGGCGATGTCGATGTCTTTTGAATCCATGTATCGGGCTGAACGGCGGAGATGACGGGGAATAGCGAAGGGACAGGACTGCAGGCCGCGTGAATTTCAGCATGTCCCGCACGCTGTCAATTTGCCAGTCCGACGCCGCATCTCTTTGTGTCTTCTCAAACGCGCTCCCCTGGCAGACATGGGGCTTACGCATGCGCAAACTCGACACGGCAAAGCCGGCGCTGCCGCGCAAAAAATGAAGCGTGATTCTGAGCGCAGCGCAGATCTCCAGCCGCAACGATGGCGATGTGAGGGAAGATGATTTCTCGCGGCGCGCGACATGACGAAGAGATTTTTGGTGCAGCAGCGCTAACGCAAGGTTTGCGCTCCCGTCAATGCCGCGATACGGCTACGCGACAGTCACCGCCTGTGCTTTAGATGCTGATCAACAAGGGGGCATTTTCGCCGCAGCATGATGCCCCGGTTTAACGCTTGTCAAAGAGGCATGCATTCAGGCATTGCACCATGGCAGCCAGGTTAACCGGCCATGCCGATTGCGCCGGAACAGAACACAAGGGCGGCGTGCGCTCGCGCCCGGACAAGCAATCGCAATGCATAAATGAAAGGCACAGGATGGAAAGCTTAACGACGGGTTTCGACACGCGTCGCCGCGACGCTGGTAAACAAAGGACGAGCGGCACGAAAACACGAGGCTTCAACATCAAGCCGCTCTGCCTCGCATTGGTTGCCGCGGGGATACTATCCGCTTGCGGTGGCGGTGGCGGCGGAACCTCGACTGCAGGCGGTTCCACGACTTCTCCAAGCGGCCAGACCCCTGGGGACACCACCGGCGGCAATACCGGTGGCAACACAGGCGGGGATACGGGTGGCAACACGGGCGGCACGTCGACCACTGCACCGCTGCCAGCGGCTGTGCCGACCACGGCGTCGATGGTCATGTCCTGCGTCGACGGCACCAACTACCAGTGCAGCGGCGGCACGCTGATCCGTACCGACAACGGTGTGGCGCTGACCAGTTCCGGCGTGCAGGCCTACGGACGTTCGACCAATGACCTGGCCACGCCGATCGTCGTCAAGACCTCGGCCTCCGGTTTCGCCCCGGCGTCGGGTGGCCTGGCGGAAATCCGCATTGCCAAGGATGCCAACGGCGTCGTTTCCAGCCCGGCGCTGCTGTTGAGCAATCTCGGCCTGTCCTGGGACGGCAGCACCGAACGTCCGCTGATCATCGAAACCTTCAATCCGACCCAGGGCCGCACCACGCTGAACGGCAACGGTGCGGTCACCAGCGGTGCCTTGCCGGCCAACTCCGACCTCACCTTCTATAACTATGCATCACTGGGGGCAAACGGCACGCAAGCCAACTACGCCAACAACCGCTACTTCCCGCGCACCGGCAACCCGTCGCGCTGCGGCGCCGATATGACCACCTGTCCGACCACGGAGACTTCCGGCATCCAGTACTCGCATGCCGGCAATTGGCAAACCGGCGGCAACATGCCGGACATCGCCGCCGCGGTGCGCCTGCATGAAGACGGCGACATCCATGCCGGCGACGGTCCGCCGGATGCCAACGGCCAGCCGACCGTACTGATCGGCGGCAATGGTCCGGGCGTACCGTTCCCCGGTTCGAAAGGCTATCGCGGCTTCGACAACTGGAGCCTGCAATACGCCAATCTCGGCGCATGGGTCAGCCAGGACACGGTGCTGATCGAAGAATGGGCGCACCTGGGCAACGAGCACAACAAGAACCGTCGCGGCGTGGTGACTTACGGCGATGTCACGACGCCTGCCACGATCCCGACCAGCGGCACCGCAAGCTACAGCGGCATCGCCTACGGCTGGTACACGGCCAATCCGAACCAGGATCCGAACGTCTTCCGCGGCCCTGCGACGGTGACCGCCAACTTCGCGACCCGCCAGGTGACCATCAAGGTGGAAAACGCCGTTACCTACGACCAGGCCGGCACAGCGGTGCCGGTGAACTTCACCACCACCGTGGGCATGGGCGCCGCCGGTTCGAACGTCGCCAACTACCTGACCGGCACCGTCAGCAACAGCACGTTCAGCGGCGGCATCAGCGGCCGTTACTTCGGCCCGGTAGCCGGCGCCGCCGGCAGCGCCGGCCCGGCGGAGGCAGGCGGCAGCTTCACGATGTCGAATGCGAACAGCGGTGCATTTGCCGTCGGCGGCTTCCTGGTGCGCAAGCAGTAAGAGGAAACGAAGTTCCCTTCCCGTGGCGCGAGGAGGGAGCTTGGCGAAGGGCGAGCGGGTTTCGTTCGCCCTCGTAGTAATCCATCGCTCTTGAATCTTCGGACTGCGTTTAGACAGTAAATCGTAGGCTGGGTGGGGGCGCCGAGCCTGAGGAACGAAACCCGGCATTTCCCTCTCCGAACGCTGGGTTTCGTTCCTCAACCCAGCCTACTCCTTCCCTATCCCTCCTGCGCAGGTCGGCACGGCGTCTCCCGACCACACCGGCGCCCTTCCCTCTCTCCGCAACAGGCCCGGTCAAACCGGCAGGCCACATGCTTTCCGGCTTTGCGCTACACTCGATTTCCCCTTTCTCATCGTGAGTCCGCGCATGTTCACCGCTACCCGCGCCCCGCAACTGAAATCCGTGCTGATCGCAAGCGGCGCGGTCCTGACGCTGGCGATGGGCGTGCGCCACGGCTTCGGTTTCTGGCTGCAGCCGATCTCGCAGGCACATGGATGGACACGCGAAACCTATTCGCTGGCGATGGCATTGCAAAACCTGATGTGGGGTGCGTTCGGCCCCTTCGCCGGCATGGCGGCGGACCGCTTCGGCACCGCACGCGTGGTGCTGGCCGGGGCGCTGCTCTATGTCGCCGGCCTGCTGTGGATGGCAACCGTCTCGCAACCGGCCGCCTTCGTCATCGGCGCCGGCGTGCTGGTCGGCGCGGCGCTTTCCTGCACGGCCTTCGGCGCGGTCAGCGGCATCATCGGACGCACCGCACCGGAATCGAAACGCGCATGGGCTTTCGCGATCTCGTCGGCGGCCAGTTCCTTCGGCCAGTTCGTGATGATGCCGGTCGAGCAGCAACTGATTTCGCGAACCGGCTGGGAAACCGCATTCTTCGTGCTCGCCGCACTGGTCGCGGTGGTGATGCTGCCGATGGCGTTCGGCCTGCGCGAGACGCCGGCGGAAAAAGCCAGCGGTCCGCAGCAAAGTATCGCCGAAGCGATCCGCGAAGCCTTCGCCTATCGGCCTTTCCGTCTGCTGGTGGCCGGCTACTTCGTCTGCGGTTTCCAGGTCGTGTTCATCGGCGTGCACATGCCGGCCTATCTGAAGGACAAGGGCATCATGGACCCGAACGTCGCGGTAATGGCGCTGGCGCTGATCGGTCTGTTCAACATCTTCGGCTCGTACTACCTCGGCAAGCTGGGCGGCCGCCTGCCCAAGCGCTACCTGCTGTCCTCGATCTACCTCAGCCGCGCAATCGTGATCTCGCTGTTCCTGCTGGCGCCGCTGACGCCATGGTCGGTGTATGTGTTCGCCTGCGCGATCGGCATCCTGTGGCTGTCGACAGTGCCACTGACCAACGGCATCATCGCCGGCATCTTCGGCGTCAAATACCTGTCGATGCTGTCCGGCTTCGTGTTCTTCTCGCACCAGGTCGGCAGCTTCCTCGGGGTCTGGCTGGGCGGCTACCTGTTCACGCGCGACGGCAACTACAACACGGTATGGGGCATCACCATCGCACTCGGCGTGTTCGCCGCGCTGGTCAACCTGCCGATCAACGAGAGGCCAATCACACGCGTGCACCCGACGATAGCATGAAGCATGTCATTCGAGCGTGGTCGGCAACGACTACGATGAGAGAGACTCTCCGCTGCGCCCGGAATGACAAAGGCTTGTAACTGACATGCGCGACAAACTCAAACGCCTGCTGCTCACCATTGCTTTCATCGCGGTGCTGGCCATCGCCTTTGCCGCCTACCTGCGCCCTTCCTTCGTTCTCGATCTCGCCAACCGCATCATTCTATGCTTCTGAATCCACCGTCTTTACCTTCCGCACGCCCCGTCGTGCAAAGCCTCGGCGCATCGCGCATCCGCGAGGTCGCCAATGCCGGCATCGGCCTGCCCGACGTACTGCCGTTCTGGTTCGGCGAACCCGACCAGGTGACGCCGGACTTCATTCGCGACGCCGCCAAACAGTCGCTTGACGCCGGCGATACCTTCTACACACCCAACCTCGGCATCGCGCCGCTGCGCGAAGCGATCGCCGGCTATCTGTCCGCGCTGCACCGCCCGCTCGATCCCGGCAACGTCGGCGTGACATCGTCGGGCGTATCGGCGCTGATGCTGATCGCGCAACTCATCGTCAACCCCGGCGACCGCGTGGTCGCGGTGACGCCGCTGTGGCCCAACCTGCTCGAAATCCCGAAGATCCTCGGCGCCGACGTCGTACAAGTGTCCTTGCAATTTGATCAAAGTTCGGGCCGGACATGGGAACTCGACGTCGGGCAGTTGCTCGATGCGCTCACGCCCGGCACCAAGGCGGTCTTCCTCAACTCGCCCAACAACCCGACCGGCTGGGTGATCACGAAGGAACAGCAGGAAATCGTGCTCGCGCACTGTCGCAAGCATGGCATCTGGATCCTCGCGGACGATGTGTATGAACGGCTGGTGTACGATGCCGTGCCGCAAGGAAAGCCCTGCGCGCCGTCCTTCCTCGACATCGCCTCGCCCGAAGACCGCCTCGTGTCCGCCAACAGTTTTTCCAAATCCTGGCTGATGACCGGCTGGCGGCTCGGCTGGGTGGTCGCACCGGCGCCGATGATGGCCGACCTCGGCAAGCTGATCGAGTACAACACCTCGTGCGCGCCCGGCTTCGTGCAGCGCGCCGGCGTCGCCGCGGTCGAACGCGGCGAAGACATCATCACCCACACCATCGCCCGCTACCAGGCCGCGCGCGACTTCCTGGTCGACCGCCTCAACGCGCTGCCCGGCATCACAACGCCCAAACCGAAGGGCGCGATGTATCTGTTCTTCCGCGTCGACGGCGAACGTGACACCCTGAGCCTGTGCAAGCGCCTGGTCGCGGAAGCCGGCCTCGGCCTCGCGCCCGGCAACGCCTTCGGGCCGGAAGGCGAAGGCTACGTGCGCTGGTGCTTCGCCAGCTCGATCGAACGGCTGGAAGACGGCGCGCGGCGGCTGGAAGGTTTTCTCGCGCGGCGTACGTGACGGCTCCATAACTCTCCCCGTCCGCCAGCCTGCGGTATGCACCTGTCTTTGCAACACATCGGGTTGCTTGAGTGCGGGCGCAGGCTATTGATTGAGTAATACCTTTTCCCCGTCGTCCTCGCGCAGGCGGGGGATGTGTACAGCAAGGTCAACCACTGAAGCCCGCCCCCGAACGCATATTGCAAAGATAGGCACATACCGTAGGTCCACCTGCACCGCCCCCCGTGACTGTGCAGCGTGCGCCCATCACAACACGCACTCCGCACAGGCACGGAGGCCTGTGCCACTTCCTATACAATTGCCGGTCGCCTGACCCGGCTTTCCACCACCGGTGTCAACTCCGCAACCCCTTCGCGCTTCCTTCGTTCTCCATGTCCGCCTTCCAAATCGAAATGCACAGCGCCGAGATCGTCTACATCGGCATGGTGCTGGCCCTGCTGATCGTGCCGAAAATGCTGCAGCGTTTTCGCATTCCCGCACCGCTGACCACCTTCGCCTTCGGCATGATCGGCGGCCTGTTCGTCCACAGCCTCGGCGAGGATCCGACGCTGGGCCTGCTCTCCACGCTCGGCATCTCGTCGCTGTTCCTGTTCGCCGGGCTGGAAATCGAACTGGACGCTTTCCGCAAAGGCAAATGGCCGTTGCTCGGACATCTGCTGATCCGCGCACTCTCGCTGGCCGGATTTACGTGGGGCGGCACCTACTTTCTCGACATGTCCTGGCAAGCCGCCTGCCTGCTCGCGCTTGCGCTGCTGACGCCATCGACCGGCTTCATCCTCGACACGCTCGCGCAACAGGGCCTCGACGAAAACGAGCGCTTCTGGGTCGCCAGCAAGGCCGTCGCCGGCGAGATCCTCGCGCTGCTGGTGCTCTTCGTCGTCCTGCAGTCCGGCTCCGCCGCCAACCTCGCGATGTCCACCATCGCGCTGGCCGCGATGCTGGCCGTGCTGCCGGTCCTGTTCATCCTGTTCGGCCGCTTCGTGCTGCCGCACGCGCCCGGCTCGGAATTTTCATTGCTCGTGATGGTCGGCCTGATCGCCGCCTATGTGACCAAGCAGCTCGGCGTGTACTACCTCGTCGGCGCCTTCCTCGCCGGCTTCGTCGCCCGCCTGCTGCGTGAGCGCATGCCCTTGCTGGCGTCGGACGACAACCTGCGCGCGGTGCGTCTGTTCGCGTCGTTCTTCGTGCCGTTCTATTTTTTCCACAGCGGCACCAATATCCCGCCGGAGGCCTTCCAATGGCGCTCGCTCGCACTCGGCATTGCGATTTCGGCCGTGATGCTGCCGGCGCGCATCGGTATCCAGTGGCTGCACCGCCGCATGATCTTCGACGAAAGCCGCGGCAGCAGCCTGCGCGTATCCGTCACGCTCGCGCCGACGCTGATCTTCACGCTGGTGCTCGCCGGCATCCTGCGCGACCGCTACGCGATTCCCGACGCGTTGTTCGGCGCGCTACTGGTCTATGCAACGGTGACGACCGCGCTGCCGTCTTTGATGCCGAAGGGGACGGCGGTGGATTTTGATCCGGGAATTACGATGCATGAAACAGCAGTCGGGGAACAGGAAACACCGCCGGCTGAAACGGAAATCGCGCCGGCCGCGCAGAGCGCGAAGAAAGGCAGCATCCTGCGTGCCCTTCGCGGCTGAATCCATCACTGGGCAGCAGCCACAGCATTAACAAAAATGCACCAAAAAAGTCCGTAAAATCAGATATTTATGGGATTTCCATACGAAAAGTCGTGTGCCAAAGTTGTACCTCCAAACGCCGGGGTAGAAGACGGAGGAACGGAGAATGGATGGAAAGCCCGTAAGTGATCCAATAGTCAATTTCCGCTCTGCCGCCGAGAAGTTCCATCTCGACGCCAGCGACGGAAGCGTTCCGGTCATCGTCCGTTATCGCGGCGACGTCGACAATGGCGCCATCATCGACACGCTGCTGAACACACTGAGAAAAGACGGACCGCAACGCTGGCTGATGCACAAGCTCCAGCATTACATCGTCAACATTCATCGCCGCGATGCGATGACGCTGCTACGGCAAGGCGATCTGGAAGAAATATTACCGGGTCTGTTTGTGCAGGTACGCGATTGGCTGCACGACGCCCATCCGGAATTGTCGTCTGATAGAAGGCCTTCCAAATCTGACGATTGCGTTGTTTGAGAGGTTTTGAAATCCCGCCCCGAAAAACCGGGCATAAGACATTTGCGGAACTTCCTTGTGGAAAATCACATGTCAAAGTTGTTGTTCCAATAGCAGCGGGTTCGACAGAAATCGGCATGCAGGGCACGCGTGCTCCGTCACTCCCGAGACATAGAGAGCATTTCGTCAACATCAAGCAGAAAGACAGATTTGCACCTCAACCAACCGATCGCCCATGCGGCGAAGGACGCCGCCGGTAACTGGCGCGCCCCGCATGACCTGGCGGAACACCTGCATGCGGTCGCTGCGCTGGCGTCGTTGTTTGCGCGCGAATTCAAAGGTGCCGACTGGGCGCACCTTGCTGGCCTGTGGCATGACTTGGGAAAGTACCGGCCACGCTTTCAACGCTACATTCGCCACGCCAGCGGCTTTGAGGCCGATGCGCATATCAAGGGCGAAGCCGGAAAGGCGCCCCACTCCACTGCCGGCGCCATGCTGGCCTGCGAAAGATTCAAGAGTGCCGGGCGGGTCCTGGCCTATCTGATCGCCGGCCACCATGCCGGGCTGCATGACTGGTTCGGCGGACTGGAGTGCCGGCTTGAAAGTCAGGACAGCGTGGATGAACTCAAGGAAAGTCTTTCCGAACATCCGCCACAAGACATTCTTGACCATGGCGCGTTCGTTGCCGACCTGCGTCAAATCCCCGGTGGCAAGGACGGCTTCGCATTGTGGGTGCGCATGTTGTTCTCCTGTCTGGTCGATGCCGACTTTCTCGATACCGAAGCCTATATGGACGAGAAAAAGTCCGCCCGCCGCAACGGCTGGCCGGCCATTGCAGATTTGATCGGATCGTTCGAGCAGTACATCGACCGGATATCGCACGAAGCCGCGCCGACACCGGTCAATCGCCTGCGTGCGGATATCCTGCGCCAATGCCGCGACAAGGCGCTGGATGCTCCGGGCCTGTTCTCGCTCGACGTGCCGACAGGCGGCGGCAAGACACTCTCCGGCCTTGCATTCGCGCTGGAACACGCGCGGCGGCACAAGAAGCGCCGCATCATCTACGTGATTCCGTACACCAGCATCATCGAACAGACGGCGGATATCTTTCGCCGCATTTTCGGCGATGCGGTCATCGAACATCACAGCAATGCCGAGGCCGGCCCGGACAAAGAAGACCACCAGAGCCGTCTCGCCTGCGAGAACTGGGACGCACCGATCGTCGTCACCACCAACGTCCAGTTTTTCGAATCGCTGTTCGCTGCAAAAACGTCGCGCTGCCGCAAGCTGCACAACATCGTCGATTCCGTGGTCGTGCTGGATGAGGCGCAGCTCCTGCCGGCGGAATTCCTGCAGCCGATTCTCGACGTACTGAACCTGCTCACCAAACACTATGGCGTCACGGTTGTCCTCTCCACCGCAACCCAGCCGGCTCTCGCTACCCGCAAATACTTCGACAACAGAAACAGTATGCGCGGCCTCGATGCACGAGAAATCATCAGCGACCCCGATGCGCTGCATCGCGCGCTGGAGCGAGTCAATGTGCGTCTGCCCGCCGACTGGAACACATCCACAAGCTGGGATGCGCTGGCGGAAGAAATGCGCGCGCATGACTCGCTGCTCGCCATTGTCAATCGCCGCCAGGACGCACGCGAACTCTGGCAACGCATGCCCGAGGGCACCCTGCATCTCTCGGCGCTGATGTGCGGGGAACACCGCTCGCAAACCATCAGAGCGATCAAAGCTCGCCTCAAGGAAGGCATCCCCACGCGTGTCGTCAGTACACAACTGGTGGAAGCAGGCGTCGATCTGGACTTCCCGATCGTCTATCGGGCGCTGGCCGGACTGGATTCCATTGCGCAGGCGGCCGGCCGCTGCAATCGCGAAGGGAGACTGGCCGAGCAGGGTAAGCTGGGGGAAGTCGTCGTATTCGTGCCTCCATCCGGAAAACTGCCGGACATGATCCGCAAGGGCGTGGAAACGACCGTCACCGTGTTGCATGGCCGGCCGGAGCGCCCGATGTCTCGCGCATGTTTCGCCGACTACTTCCAGCGCCTGTACTACGCCTGTGATCTGGACCGGCACCAGATCATCGAGGATCTGAAAATGAACGGCACGCTGGCAAGCGACGTGGCCGTCAACTTTCGTACCGCAGCCGAGAAGTTCAGACTCATCCAGGATGAAGACAGCGTGCCCGTCGTTGTTCTCTATCGGGGAAGCGCAGGCAATGACGACACCGTCGATATGTTATTGAACAGCCTGAAAAAGGACGGCCCGCAACGGTGGCTGATGCGCAAGCTCCAGCGCTACATCGTCATCATTCATCGCCGCGTCGCGATGACACTGCTCGCGCATGGCGACATCGAGGAAAGAATTCCCGGATTGTTTGTGCAAGTCAGTGATTTGCTTTACGACGACCGGCTTGGTCTGTCGCTGGATGGACGACCGTCGAATGCCGATGATTACATCGTATGAGAATTTATTGCGATCTCGGGAGAAATGGCGGGACAAGCCCGCCATTGTTACCTCCGATCCTCTATTAGTTTCAATCCACATCCGATGCTTTGGATAAGCGCGAGAATAACACCTTTTCCAATCCTTTATTAGAACTTTATGATACAGTCCACTCCATTTACTACACATCGGCGGGTGCCATATGGACTGGGTGGGAATACTCCGCGAACTAAGAAAATTGGCGACGGAACTGCAAACGGACCGCTTTTATGCGCTTTACCTGCTTTTAGCGGTAATCGTTGCCGTGTACGTAATAAAAAAATATTAACAAGACGTTAAGGAGGTTCCGTGAAACGCTACTGCCTCGAACTCACCGGCGACTTCGCCTGTTTCACCCGTCCGGAAATGAAAGTTGAACGGGTGAGTTACGACGTGATAACCCCCTCCGCCGCCCGCGCCTGCTTCGAAGCCATTCTCTGGAAACCCGCTATCCGCTGGCATGTCCGCAAAATCGAGGTGCTCAACCCGATTCGCTGGATCAACTTGCGCCGCAACGAAGTTGCCAGCGTGATTTCGACCCGCAACGTCGAGGCCGCAATGAAAAGCGGCACCGGCATCCTGGCCCTGAACATCGAGGATGAGCGGCAGCAACGCGCCGGCCTGTTTCTGCGCGATGTCGCCTATCGCGTCCATGCCGACCTGGAGTTCTTCCCGGAGCGAGACCGCAATGGGAACGCCAACAAATATCACGAGATGTTCGAGCGCCGCGCCAGTCGCGGCCAATGCGTGAACCAGCCTTATCTGGGCTGCCGTGAATTTGCAGCGCATTTCAGATTGGTAACGGATAGCACCAACGAACGGCAACCCGTCAATGAATCGCGAGAGCTTGGCTTCATGTTGCACGACATGGATTTTTCCAACACCAAAGATCCTGCGCCGCGCTTCTTTCGAGCTACGCTGGACAACGGCACGATCAACGTTCCCGGTTGGGATAGTGCGGAGGTTCGGGGATGATTCTGCAAGCGCTCAACGACTATTACCAACGCCGCCAACGGGCCGAGAATCCGCGAGACCGGCTGCCGGCATTTGGCCTTGAAGAAAAGGAAATCCCTTTTGTCATCGAGATCGACGGCAACGGAAAATTGGTCAATCTGGTCGATACCCGCTCATCCGAAGGCAAGAAGAAAATCGCACAGCGCTTTCTGGTACCGCAAGGCGTCAAGAAGACCTCCGGTGTCGCCGCCAACCTGTTATGGGACACCGCCGAGTACGTTCTTGGCGTCGACACCAAAGGCAAGCCCGAACGCGTCGCCGAACAGCACCGCGCATTCCGCGCGCGCCTTGAAGCGCTGCCGCAGTCGGCGCAGGCCGATGCAGGTATTCAAGCCGTACTTGCGTTTCTCGATGCCGTTGACATCGCATCAATGGAAGCCATGCCCGCATGGCCGGATATCCTTGCCGCCAATCCGATCATGACGTTTCGCTTGCAAGGCGACATCGAATTGATCTGCCAGCGCCCAGCGGCGGTGGCGGCATTTGAAACCGTCGCGAACGATGATGAGGCCTCCGGCATTTGTCTCGTAACCGGCAACGCGGCGGCGATCGAACGGCTGCATCCCGCGATCAAAGGAGTATGGGGAGCACAGACCTCCGGGGCGAACATCGTGTCCTTCAATCTCGATGCATTCAACTCCTACGGCAAGACACAAGGCTCCAATGCGCCGCTCGGAAAGTCCGCCGTGTTTGCCTACACTACGGCGCTGAACCATCTGCTGGCACGCGACTCCCGCCAGCGCATTCAAGTCGGCGACGCATCCACGGTGTTCTGGGCGGAAGAAGCGCATGATTTGGAGGCCGCCCTGCCCGACCTGTTCGGCGAGCCCCCGAAAGACGATCCGCATCGGGGGACGGAGGCGCTGAAGGCTTTGTATGAAGCGGTACATTCGGGGAAATTTTCGCGGGGCAGCAAGGACACACGCTTTCATGTTCTCGGACTCGCACCGAATGCGGCGCGCATTGCCATTCGTTTTTGGGAGATCGGAACTGCGTTCGATCTCGGCCAGCGCGTCCTCAGACACTTCGAAGATATCAAAATTGTCCGTGCGCCGCATGACCCGGAGCATCTGTCGCTGTTTCGCCTGTTGACCGCTATTGCCGTTCAAGGCAAGGCGGACAACATCCCACCCAATCTTGGCGGCGAAACGATGCGTTCCATTTTGGAAGGCAGACCTTACCCTGCGTCGTTGCTCAATCTTGCCATTCAGCGTTGCCGGGCAGAGCAAAAGCCAACGTATGCCCGCGCTGCCGTCATCAAAGCCTCTCTAAACCGCCTGATTCGCCATCACAACACCGCGTCCCAATCCGAGAAGGAGTTACAGATCATGCTCGATTCAGACAACATCAATCCGCCCTATCTTCTTGGGCGATTGTTCGCGACCCTGGAAAAAGTCCAGGAAGAAGCAAGCCCCGGACTCAACGCCACCATTCGCGACCGCTACTACAGCGCCGCGTCGAGCACGCCCGTCGCCGTATTCACGACCTTGCTGCGCTTGAAAAATCATCATCTGGGCAAACTATCCAAGGGTCGCTCAACCCAGATGGAAAAGCTCATCGGCGAAATCATGGCGGGACTCAACGATTTTCCTCGCATTCTCGCCCTTCCCGACCAAGGCCGCTTCGCCCTCGGCTACTACCACCAGCGCCAGGCCTTCTTCACCAAATCCGACAACACCAACAACCAGGAGGAATCCAAATGAGCCTGACCAACCGCTATGACTTCGTTCTGCTGTTCGACGTAAAAGACGGCAATCCCAACGGCGATCCGGATGCTGGAAACCTGCCGCGACTGGATGCGGAAACCGGCCACGGACTGGTGACGGATGTCTCGTTGAAACGCAAGGTGCGCAACTTCGTCGGAATCGCCAAGGGCGAACAACCTCCATACGAAATCTACGTGAAGGAAAAGGCGATCCTCAATAACCAGCACAAACGCGCCTATATCGGCATCGGTCGCGAAGACATGCTTGCCGGCGACGACAAGAAGCGCAAGGGCGGTGATGCGGTGGACGAGGCACGCAAATGGATGTGCCGCAACTTCTTCGATGTGCGCACTTTCGGCGCAGTCATGTCGACCGGGATCAATTGCGGCCAGGTGCGCGGCCCCGTACAACTCACTTTTTCGCGCTCCATCGACCCGATCATCGCGCAGGAACATTCAATCACACGCATGGCCGTCGCCACCGAAGCAGAAGCAGAAAAGCAGGACGGCGACAACCGCACCATGGGACGCAAGCACACCGTTCCGTACGGTCTCTACATGGCGCATGGTTTCGTCTCCAGTTTCCTCGCCAAACAAACCGGCTTTTCCGACGAAGACCTGCAGTTGTTCTGGCAGGCTCTGATCCAGATGTTCGAGCATGACCGCTCGGCCGCGCGCGGCGAAATGGGGACGCGTGGCCTCTACGTGTTCAAGCACGATTCCGAACTCGGCAACGCCCCGGCGCAGACCTTGTTCGAACGCATCCGCCCAAGACTCAAGGGAGGCGTGACCGCGCCGCGCAGCTTCGACGACTACGAGGTTGCGGTACAAGAGGACAATATGCCTGCCGGCGTGACCTTGATGAACATGCTGAGGTAAACCGCTGCGCAATGGCCACCCCGTACGACGACACCATCGCCCTCTCCGCCCTCCAGCACTGGATCTACTGCCCGCGCCAGTGCGGACTGATCCATCTGGAGCAGGCATTCGCTGATAACATCCACACGGCTCGCGGACAAGCTGTGCACCATCTGGTGGATACGCCAGGATATGAGATCAAGTCGGGCGTGCGGGTCGAACGCGCATTGCCCGTCTGGTCGGACAGGTACAACCTCATCGGCAAGGCCGATCTGGTCGAGTTTCATCCGGATGGTTCGATCTATCCGGTCGAGTTCAAACATGGCGCCAAGCGTCAGAAACTGCACGACGACATCCAGCTTGCCGCGCAAGCAATCTGCCTCGAAGAAATGCTGGCGCATCCGGTGCCGAAAGGGGCGATCTTCCACGCCAGCAGTCACCGCCGTCGGGAAGTCGTTATCACTCCGGAGCTCAGGCAGCGCGTCATCGACACCGCCGAAGCCATCCTCGCCATGCTGAACACGGGCAAACTGCCGCCGCCCGTGAACGACGCACGCTGCCGTGAATGTTCATTGAAAGACATCTGCCAGCCTGAAGCCCTGTCGGAATGGGACAGGCAACGCCGGCAACGCAAAACCCTGTTCGATCCGGAGGCGTAATCGTGCACACCTTGCAGAACACACTCTACGTCCAGACCCAGCAAGCCTACGCGCATCTGGAGAATGCGACGGTGCGTATCGATGTGGAGCGGGAGAAGAAGCTTCAGGTTCCACTCCACCATTTGAACGGCCTGGTCTGCTTCGGCAACGTGATGGTGTCACCGGCGCTGATGCATCGCCTTGCGGACGAAGGAAAATCGCTGGTGCTGCTGGACGAGTCAGGCCGCTTCAAGGCGCGGCTCGAAGGCCCGGTGTCCGGCAATATCCTGTTGCGGCAAGCTCATCATCGTGTCGCTTCCGACGCGGCGTTCAGCCTGGAATTCGCACGTGCCGTGGTGGCGGGAAAGCTCAGGAACAGCCGCATCAATCTGCAACGCGGGGCGCGCGAAACAGCCGATCAAGACGAGGCGGCAAGCATTGGCCGAACCGTCGACAATCTCGCTGCATCCCTGCGCGCAGCGGCTGTCGCGAAGAATCTGGATGAACTTCGTGGTGTCGAAGGCGAAGCGGCACGCGGCTACTTTGCTGCACTCAACCTCGTCGTAAAGCCACAGGCACGCGCATCCTTTTCCCTCAACGGGCGCACGCGGCGGCCGCCGCTGGATCGTTTCAATGCGTTGATTTCATTCCTTTACGCGATGCTGATGAACGATTGCCGGTCGGCTTGCGAAGCCGCCGGACTGGATGCTCAACTCGGGTTCCTGCATGCAGTGCGTCCCGGCCGCGCAGCGCTTGCACTGGACCTGCAGGAAGAATTCCGTTCGATTGTCGCAGACCGGCTTGCGCTGACCCTGATCAATCGTGGCCAGGTCTCCGCCGCCGATTTTGACGAACGCGAGGGCGGCGCAGTGATGTTGAATGATCGCGGACGCCGCGCGGTCGTCACCGCGTGGCAGGAACGCAAGCAGGAAGAAATCACGCATCCGCTCACGGAAAGAAAAATCCCGGTTGGACTGCTCCCGTTCATACAGGCGCGCTTCATTGCGCGCACCGTTCGCGGCGAAATGGAATCCTATCTTCCCTACCTTGCAAAGTAAGAGGTCCAGTCTCATGCTCATCATCGTTACCTACGACGTGTCCACCGAAACCGCTGCAGGGCGCAAGCGGTTGAGGCGGGTTGCCAAAACCTGCGAAAGCATGGGGCAGCGGGTACAAAAATCCGTCTTTGAATGCACCGTCGATGAAATGCAGTTCGAACAACTGGAACGCACATTGCTGGCCGAAATCGACGTAACGCAGGATAATCTCCGCTTCTACCGCATCACCGAATCATCCGATCTGCGAGTCAAGCAGCACGGATGCTTCCGGTCGGTGGATTTTGACGGGCCGCTCATCGCCTGAGCGCGCACCACCATCAACGCCTGAAACACGGGACTTTCGCGCAAGCGCTAACCCGTTGATAACCATGGCATTTTCAGAAATTGCAATTTTGTTTCCAGCGGATCTGCGAGTACGTGAAGCAGGTTCGCGGAAAAAGCAGAAGTTCTTCTTGCGTAACAATGGGTTACGCGAGTGGAGCATCGTCCGGCAGTGATGTCGGACGTGGGTTGAAACTGCTTGGCCTTGATCTTGGAAATCGCTGTCATTTGCATCGTCCGGCAGTGATGTCGGACGTGGGTTGAAACGCAGATGACCAGGCTGCGGCATCAGCCGCACTGATGCATCGTCCGGCAGTGATGTCGGACGTGGGTTGAAACTGCAAGTTTTGCAGCGATGCGTGCGCCCTCAGACGCATCGTCCGGCAGTGATGTCGGACGTGGGTTGAAACGTTCGTATTTGCGCATCCAGTGCGATAGAGCGGGGGCATCGTCCGGCAGTGATGTCGGACGTGGGTTGAAACAGACGCACCCATGAGCAACTCCCGCTCGACAGATGCATCGTCCGGCAGTGATGTCGGACGTGGGTTGAAACCTTAAGTGTTCTAGATAATATTCTAGGCGCTCGCGCATCGTCCGGCAGTGATGTCGGACGTGGGTTGAAACCAATTGCGGTAACGGTTGGTGTGTGTCGTACGACGGCATCGTCCGGCAGTGATGTCGGACGTGGGTTGAAACAGTCCAAGATGACCGCACGTGGCTTTGCAGCGAAGCATCGTCCGGCAGTGATGTCGGACGTGGGTTGAAACTCGTGCCGATCAAGGACCGCGAGTAAAGACCCGAGCATCGTCCGGCAGTGATGTCGGACGTGGGTTGAAACGGTTCGAGTCGCCATCGATGTTTTCACTCTCCGGCGGCATCGTCCGGCAGTGATGTCGGACGTGGGTTGAAACAAGTTCGACAGCGCGCGGAAACTGATCGACTGGGGCATCGTCCGGCAGTGATGTCGGACGTGGGTTGAAACGAGCGTGATCTGGTACGCCGGAACGGTCGACATGTCGCATCGTCCGGCAGTGATGTCGGACGTGGGTTGAAACAATTCCATGGCTCGCACGATCGCAGATGAATCGCGCATCGTCCGGCAGTGATGTCGGACGTGGGTTGAAACCAGCGCTGGCAGGACGATGCGATCAATTATTTCGGCATCGTCCGGCAGTGATGTCGGACGTGGGTTGAAACCGCAGCGCGATCGCACAGGCGGTCAACGGCCGGCGCGCATCGTCCGGCAGTGATGTCGGACGTGGGTTGAAACTTCATGATCGTCGTGATAGTGTGGCCGCAGTGGTGCATCGTCCGGCAGTGATGTCGGACGTGGGTTGAAACATGAAGAGCAGAGCGATGAAGTGCTGACCGGCGGCATCGTCCGGCAGTGATGTCGGACGTGGGTTGAAACAGATTGAGAACAACATCAAGCCTGACTTCTGCAACGCATCGTCCGGCAGTGATGTCGGACGTGGGTTGAAACCTTGGTAGCGCATCAGCAAATGCGACTGCACATTTCTGCATCGTCCGGCAGTGATGTCGGACGTGGGTTGAAACATCAAACACTACACGAGCACGAAAAAACGCGTCAGGCATCGTCCGGCAGTGATGTCGGACGTGGGTTGAAACGTCCATGCTGTAGCGCTTACCTCGTTCCACGCCGGCATCGTCCGGCAGTGATGTCGGACGTGGGTTGAAACATCAAACACTACACGAGC
>CBIHRJ010000073.1:0-24076 GCA_966212445.1 uncultured Noviherbaspirillum sp.
GCGCACTGGATCTTCAGCACCGACTCGACTTCATCCAGCAGTTCCAGCGGATCGCGCGTCTCGCGGTCCATCTTGTTCATGAAGGTCAGGATCGGCGTGGCCCGCATGCGGCAGACGTTGAGCAGCTTGATGGTCTGCTCTTCCACGCCCTTGGCGGCGTCGATCACCATCAGCGCCGAGTCGACTGCGGTCAGCACCCGGTAGGTGTCTTCCGAAAAATCCTGGTGGCCGGGGGTATCGAGCAGGTTGACCACATGGTCGCGGTATTCGAACTGCATGACCGAGCTGGCCACGGAAATGCCGCGCTGCTTCTCGATCTCCATCCAGTCCGAGGTTGCATGGCGGCCGCTCTTGCGCGCCTTCACGGTGCCGGCAAGCTGGATCGCGCCTGAAAACAGCAACAGTTTCTCGGTCAGCGTGGTCTTGCCCGCGTCCGGGTGGGAAATGATGCCGAAAGTGCGTCGGCGCGCGACTTCACGCGCGATCAGTTCGGTCGGAACCTTGCGGGATTCGGGAGTGGCGTCGACGGTATCGGTCGACGGCAGATCTGAAGCGGAGGCCATGATGCGCCTTAAAAAAGGACTGAAGTTTACCGGCTCTTCCCCGCGAAGTCTAATTCGCGGGAATCACGGGGAAGCGCCGGCGATGCAGGGAATCAAAGCTTGATGAAGTGCTCGCGGTAGTAGCGCAACTCTTCGATCGATTCGGTGATGTCGGCCAGTGCGGTGTGTTTCTGGTGTTTTTTGAACCCGGTTGCGATCTCCGGTTTCCAACGCTTGCACAGCTCCTTCAATGTCGATACATCAAGGTTGCGATAGTGGAAGAAGGCTTCCAGTTTCGGCATGCCGCGCACCATGAAGCGGCGATCCTGGCAAATCGTGTTGCCGCACATCGGCGACTTACCGGCAGGGACGAAATGCTTGAGGAAACCGATCAGCGCGGTTTCGGCATCGGCCTCGGTTACCGTCGACGCCTTGACCCGGTCGATCAGACCGGAACGGCCATGGGTACCCTTGTTCCACGCATCCATTCGGTCCAGCACTTCATCGGGTTGATGGATTGCAAACACCGGGCCTTCCGCGAGGACGTTGAGGTCGGAGTCGGTGACGATCACGGCGACTTCAATGATGCGATCGGTATCCGGATCCAATCCGGTCATCTCCATGTCGACCCAGACCAGGTTGAATTCGTTCGGGCGGGCGGGCGCATTGGCCGGCGTTTTTGTTTCGGTGGCTTGTGACATAATTCTTCCCTCGGTAATCCGCCATTTTCTCACAGGCACAGCATGTCTTCACTTGCGTTTTCGATATTGTTCGTCAGTTTCCTGGTCGTGACGCTCGCCGTGCGGTTCTGGCTGGGTTCTCGCCATATCCGGCATGTGCTGGCGCATCGCGACGCCGTCCCCGCCGAGTTCGCGGAAAAAATCCCATTGTATGCCCATCAAAAGGCCGCTGATTACACCATCGCCAAAACCAAGATGGGCCAGCTGACCATGCTGGTGAATGCCGCGGTCCTCATCGGGTTCACGCTGTTCGGTGGATTGCAGTGGCTATCGCAGACACTGGCCGGATTGACCGGCCCGGGCATGGTGTACCAACTTGCGCTGCTGGCTTCCTTTGCATTCATCTCCGCGCTGGTCGAACTGCCGTTCGACTATTACCGGCAGTTCGTGCTGGAAGCGCGATTCGGCTTCAACAAGATGACCTTGCGCCTGTTCTTCTCCGACATGCTGAAGAACACCCTGGTCGGCAGCGTCATCGGATTGCCGCTGATCTGGGTCATCCTGACCCTGATGGAAAAGTCCGGCGACTTGTGGTGGCTGTATGCATGGCTGGTGTGGAGCGGCTTCCAGTTGCTGATGCTGGTGCTCTACCCCACCGTGATCGCGCCCCTGTTCAACAAGTTCACGCCGTTGCAGGACGACAGCTTGCGTGCGCGCATCGAAGGGTTGATGCAGCGGGTCGGCTTTGCATCGAAGGGACTGTTCGTGATGGACGGCTCCAAGCGCAGCGCACACGGCAATGCCTACTTTTCCGGTTTCGGCGCAGCCAAGCGCATCGTGTTCTTCGACACCCTGCTCGCGCGTCTCGGTCCGCAGGAAATCGAAGCCGTGCTGGCGCATGAACTCGGCCACTTCAAGCTCAAGCACGTGGTCAAGCGCATCGCCGTCATGTTCCTGATCTCGCTCGGCTTCCTCGCGCTGCTCGGCTACCTGAAAATGCAGACATGGTTCTTCACCGGCCTCGGCGTCAACCCGCTGACGATGGAAAACAATGATGCAATGGCACTGATCCTGTTCATGCTGATCCTGCCGGTATTCACCTTCCTGTTCTCGCCGCTGGCGTCGATCACTTCGCGCAAGCACGAGTTCGAAGCGGATGCCTTTGCCGCGCAACACACCGACGCCAGGGATCTCGTGTCGGCGCTGGTGAAACTCTACGAAGACAATGCATCGACGCTGACGCCCGACCCGCTGCACTCCGCTTTCTACGATTCGCATCCGCCGGCAAGCGTGCGCATCAACCAGCTACTTGCCAGTCAATAAAGGGATACACATGCTTACGACGAATCAACTATTGGCGGTATTTCCGGGAACGATTTCATCTGCACGGCAAAAGCGGACGCAATTTTCAACCAGGCTGCGCACTAAACGATGAGCGGCACCACTGGCACCGTCATCGCCGCACACGGCCGGCATTACCTGGTTCAGGCCGGCACCCTCAAACTTCAATGCGTCACCCGTGGCAAGAAAAGCGATGTTGCCGTCGGCGACATCGTGCACCTGAAGCAAACCTCGCCCGACCAGGGCGTGATCGAATCCATTGCCGAGCGCAAGACGCTGCTCTACCGCTCCGATCAATACAAGTCCAAACTGCTCGCCGCCAACGTCACGCAACTCTTCATCGTCGTTGCCACCGAACCGGGGTTTTCCGACGACCTGGTTTCGCGGGCGCTGGTCGCCGCCGAAGCCGCCGGCATTGCGGCCCACCTGATTCTCAACAAGGTCGACATCGCCGAATTGCTGCCGAAGATGCGCGAACGCCTGGCGCTGTATGCCGGACTCGGCTATCCGGTGCACGAGGTATCGGTACGCAGCATGCCGGAACAGGCCCGCACACTGCTGTCTCCGCTGCTGGAAGGACAGTCGACCATCCTGATCGGTCAGTCGGGAATGGGGAAATCGTCGCTGATCAACCTGCTGGTACCCGATGCCGAACTGGCAACGCGCGAAATTTCGGCGGCACTCGATTCCGGCAAGCACACCACGACGTTTACACGCTTGTTCTCGTTGGATCCACACACCGCCATCATCGATTCGCCGGGATTCCAGGAGTTCGGGCTTTACCATCTGACCGAAGGCATGCTGGAACGCGCCTTCCGAGAATTCGAAGCACACCTTGGAAATTGCAAGTTTTACAATTGCCATCACCTGAACGAACCCGGCTGCGCGGTGCTCCAGGCCGTGGATGCGGCGGCGATCTCGCCCATGCGCCATGCGCTGTATCAGCAACTGGTGCACGAGTCATCGCAGAAGCTGTACTAGGCGCCTCGTCGGAGCGCTGCCGCTTTAGTTATCTTTTTGGGTAAAAATCCCTTACAATTTAACGGCTTATCAAAATTCCGGCGGCAGGCGCCACTCGCCGCCGTTTTCATTTATGGCAATCAAACACTTCCTCCAGTTTTCTGACTTTACCCTTGATGAATTCAATCACGTAATCGAACGCACCCGAATCATCAAGCGTAAGTTCAAGAATTACGAACCCTATCATCCGCTGCAGGACCGCACGCTGGTGATGGTGTTCGAAAAGAATTCCACGCGTACCCGCCTGTCGTTCGAAGCAGGCATGCATCAGCTCGGCGGCGCGGCAATCTACCTGAACACTCGCGACAGCCAGCTCGGCCGCGGCGAGCCGGTAGAGGATGCGGCACAGGTCATGTCCCGCATGTGCGATATCATCATGATCCGTACCTTCGGGCAGGACATCATCGATCGCTTTGCCGCACACTCCCGCGTCCCCGTCATCAATGGTCTTACCAACGAGCATCACCCCTGCCAGGTATTGGCCGATGTCTTTACCTACATCGAGCATCGCGGCTCCATTACCGGCAAGACGGTCGCCTGGATCGGCGATGCGAACAACATGCTGTATTCATGGCTGCAAGCCGCACAGGTGTTCGGCTTCCATGTCAACGTATCGACGCCGAAGCGTTATGAAATCGATCCGTCGCTGGTCGCGCCGGACAACAGGAACTACACCGTCTTTGCCAATCCTTCCGATGCCTGCGTGGATGCCGACCTCGTCACCACCGACGTCTGGACCAGCATGGGCTACGAGGAAGAAAACGCCGTCCGTCTGAAAGCCTTCGCCGGCTGGATTGTCGATGGCGAAAAGATGAAGCGTGCGCGTCCCGACGCATTGTTCATGCACTGTCTGCCCGCGCACCGCGGCGAGGAAGTCGCAGCGGAAGTCATCGACGGTCCGCAGTCGGTGGTATGGGACGAAGCCGAGAACCGCCTGCACGTCCAGAAAGCACTGCTTGAATACCTGCTCCTGGGCAAAGTCAATTAGTCGCTCAGTTCCTCATCGCTTACCTACAATCACACTCAGCAAACGAAGCAGAAATCATGTCGACCATTCTCCAGTCCGTTCCCGTGAACCAAAAAGTGGGCATCGCCTTTTCCGGCGGGCTCGACACCAGCGCAGCACTGCACTGGATGCGCCAGAAGGGCGCGATTCCCTATGCGTACACCGCGAACCTGGGCCAGCCCGACGAGCCCGACTACAACGCTATCCCGGAAAAAGCCAGGCTGTATGGCGCCGAACAGGCACGCTTGGTCGATTGCCGCGAACAACTGGTCGCGGAAGGCATCGCCGCGCTGCAAAGCGGCGCGTTCCACATCTCGACCGCCGGCGTCACCTACTTCAACACGACGCCGCTGGGCCGCGCCGTGACCGGCACGATGCTGGTTGCCGCGATGCAGGAAGACCAGGTCGACATCTGGGGCGACGGCAGCACGTTCAAGGGCAACGACATCGAACGTTTCTATCGTTACGGTTTGCTGGTGAATCCGGCGCTGCGCATCTACAAACCCTGGCTCGATGAACGCTTCATTCAGGAACTCGGCGGCCGCAAGGAAATGTCGGAATTCATGATCAAGTCCGGCTTCAACTACAAGATGTCGGTCGAGAAGGCGTACTCGACCGACTCCAACATGCTGGGCGCGACGCATGAGGCGAAAGATCTCGAACACCTGAACAGCGGCATGAAGATCGTCGAACCGATCATGGGTGTCGCCTTCTGGCGCGACGACGTCGAGATCAAGCGCGAGGAAGTCAGCATCCGTTTCGAGGAAGGACGCCCGGTCGCGCTGAACGGCATCGTCTATGCAAACCCGGTCGACCTGCTGGTGGAAGCGAACCGCATCGGCGGCCGCCACGGCCTCGGCATGAGCGACCAGATCGAAAACCGTATTATCGAAGCGAAGAGCCGCGGCATCTACGAAGCCCCGGGCCTGGCGCTGTTGTTCATTGCCTACGAACGCCTGGTCACCGGCATCCACAACGAAGACACGATCGAGCAATACCGTGAAAACGGCCGCAAGCTCGGGCGCCTGCTCTACCAGGGCCGCTGGTTCGATCCGCAAGCGATCATGCTGCGCGAAGCATCGCAGCGCTGGGTCGCGCGCGCGATCACCGGCGAAGTCACGCTAGAACTGCGGCGTGGCAACGATTACTCGATCCTGAACACCGAATCGGCCAACCTGACCTACCAGCCGGAACGCCTGACGATGGAAAAAGGCGAAGGCGCATTCACGCCGCAAGACCGCATCGGACAACTGACGATGCGCAACCTGGACATCACCGACACGCGCCAAAAGCTCGGCATCTACGGCAAAGCCGGCCTGCTGACCGCAAACCCGTCGGTTGCGCTGCCGCGCCTCGGCAAAGACGGCGACCAATAACGCAATCCCTCCACATCGAACCCGACACCATGACCACACAATTCGACAACGTTTCCGTCGTCAAGAAAGCCAACATCTACTTCGACGGCAAATGCGTTTCGCATAACGTCCTGTTCGCCGACGGCACCAGGAAAACTCTGGGCGTGATTTTCCCGTCCTCGCTGAACTTCAATACCGGCGCAGCGGAAATCATGGAGCTGAACGCCGGCAAATGCCGTATCCGCCTGAAGGGTGAAGACGAATGGAAGACCTACGAAGGCGGCCAGAGCTTCAACGTACCGGCCAACTCCAGCTTCGACATCGAAACGCTGGAGACGCTGGACTACGTTTGCCACTTTGTCGCAGCGTAAATAAACGCGCACGAACGAAAAAAGGCGATCGATTGATCGCCTTTTTTTGCTTCAAATGAACACGGGTTCCGGTTCGAGTCTCACACCGAATCTCGCGAATACATCCTCTTGGATGGCAGAGGCAAGATCGGCAATCTCCCTGCCTGTCGCCCCGCCGAGATTCACCAGTACCAGAGCCTGCTTCTCGTACACGCCTGCGTTACCTCGGCTTTTCCCCTTCCATCCGCATTGGTCGATCAGCCAGCCGGCCGCGAGCTTGAAGCTTCCGTCCGCCTGCGGATAGTTCACCAGCAGGGGATAGCGCTCCAGCAAGGTGTCGCGCTGGACTCTGCTCACAATCGGGTTCTTGAAGAAGCTTCCCGCGTTGCCGATTACGGCCGGATCCGGAAGTTTGCGCATGCGAATCGCGACTACGGCATCGCTGATCTGTGCCGGCGTCGGCATGCCGATTCCACGTGCTGCCAATTCCTGCGCCACATCCGCATATTGCACGTTCGGCCGCCAATTCCTTGGCAATGCAAAGGTCACATCGAGAATGGCGGCACTCTCGCGCAGTCCATGCTTGAAAATGCTGTCGCGATAACCGAACCGGCAGCCCGCGCTGTCGAGCGTAAATGTGTTGCCGCCGACGAAATCGAAGGCCGTGAGCGAATGAAAGTGGTCTTTCAGTTCGACGCCATACGCACCGATGTTCTGGATCGGTGCCGCACCGACATTGCCGGGAATAAGCGACAGGTTTTCCAGCCCGCCGAATCCTTGCTGCAAGGTCCATTGCACGAACCCATGCCAGTTTTCACCGGCTGCGGCCTTCACATGGACCGCGTCCGCATCTTCGCTCGTCACCTGCACGCCGGTCATCTGCATGTGCAGCACCAGGCCGGGGAAGTCCTCGGTCAGCAAAAGGTTGCTGCCGCCGCCGAGCACCAGGCGCGGCAGGCATGCGAGGAAGGAATCATTCCTGACATGCGTCAACATGTCCACGGACGTTACAGCCAGATACGCCTTTGCCTTGACATCGATGCCAAAGGTATTGAAGCGTCCAAGCGGAAAGTCGTATTGAATGGGGAGAACGGTAGTCATAGCCGAGGCATTATATAGAGGCGGCTGTCTAGCCACCCGTTTTTTTGTCGGCTAGAATCCGCGTTGACCAACTCGCAATGCGACCCGACGGAACAATCAGAACCGGCCGATTCCCACTAACAGTGACATATAGAAAGAAGCAGACATGCCATCCTTTGATGTTGTATCCGAAGCCAATCTCGTTGAAGTCAAGAATGCGGTCGACCAATCGAACAAGGAGATTTCCACCCGTTTCGATTTCAAGGGCAGCGATGCCCGCGTGGAACAGAAGGAACGCGAACTGACCGCCTATGCCGACAGCGATTTCCAGTTGAACCAGGTCAGGGACGTACTGACCGGGAAGATGGTCAAGCGCAACGTCGATGTGCGTTTCCTCGACCTGGGCAAAATCGAGAAAATCGGCGGCGACAAGGTCAAGCAGGTCATCAAGATCCGCAACGGCATCGAATCCGACGCCGCCAAGAAAATCGTGCGCATCATCAAGGACAGCAAGATGAAGGTGCAGGCCAGCATCCAGGGCGACGCGGTGCGCATAACCGGCGCCAAGCGCGACGACCTGCAGTCCGCGATCGCGTTGCTGCGCAAGGAAGTGACCGATTTGCCTTTGGAATTCAACAACTTCCGCGATTGATTGCAGGTTTATTGATGTAATTGCAATTCGACAAGTTGTTTGAGGGAAGCTTCAGGTGCTATTCTTGCCCATGACCTGCGGGTCGCCCGGCCAACCACCTGACGCTTTTCATCGACCTCATGCGCCCGATCATTCTTGCCGCCAGCCTTCTGTTCCCCGTTGCCTCCGCATCTGCCGCCGACATCAGCGTCGTCGGCCTGTTTCCCAACAAGGCCGTCCTGGTCGTTGACGGCGGCTCGCCCAAGACCTACTCGGTCGGCGCCACCGTTTCCGAGGGGGTCCGCCTAGTCGCCGCCGACAAGTCCGGCGCCACCATCGAAACCAATGGCAAGCGGCAGACGATCGCCATCGGCGAATATGTCAATCGCAATGTGTCGAATGACCGCGCCAGCGTCACCTTGCAGGCGGACGAGCGCGGCCACTACACGGTGCAGGGGCAGATCAACGGCGGCACAGCCCGCATGCTGGTCGATACGGGGGCGACGATGATTGCATTGCCGGCCGCGGATGCGACAAGGCTGGGCATCGATTACAAGCGGGGCCGCGTAGGTTACGTCAACACGGCGAACGGCACCGTTCCCGCCTACGTGGTGAAGCTGAACACCGTCAAGGTCGGCGACATCGAACTCAACCAGGTCGATGCGGTGGTGCAGGAGCAAGGACTGCCCATCATCCTGCTCGGCATGTCTTTCCTGAACCGTACCGAAATGCGCCGCGACGGCGCGCAGATGGTTCTGACCAAGCGGTTCTGATGAGCAGGAACGGAAGGGAGCAGACCCTGCCCCCTTCCGCCGTCATTACTCCTGGTCTTGCAGCCGGCGCTGCCTGACCGCTTCCGCCAATCCTTCCAGCACCTTTACGCTGGCATCCCAGTCGATACAGCCGTCGGTGATCGACTGGCCATAAGTCAACTCCTTGCCCGGCACCAGGTCCTGACGGCCCGCGACCAGGTGCGACTCGACCATCACGCCCACGATACGCGTCTCGCCCGCGGCGATCTGGCCGGCAATGTCGGCGCAAACCGGCACCTGGTTCTCCGGCTTCTTCGAGCTGTTGGCATGCGAAGCGTCGATCATCAGGCGCGATGCCAGGCCGTTGGCGGCGATGTCCTTGCATGCGGCATCGACGCTGGCGGCATCGTAGTTCGGTGTCTTGCCGCCGCGCAGGATGATGTGGCAGTCCTCATTGCCGTTGGTCGACACGATCGCCGAGTGCCCGCCCTTGGTTACCGACAGGAAGTGGTGCGGCTGCGACGCGGCCTTGATCGCATCGACGGCGATCTTGACATTGCCGTCGGTGCCGTTCTTGAAGCCGACGGGACAGGACAGGCCGGATGCCAGTTCGCGGTGCACCTGCGATTCGGTGGTGCGTGCGCCGATCGCGCCCCAGCTGATCAGGTCGGCGACATACTGCGGACTGATCACGTCGAGGAACTCGGTGCCGGCCGGCAGGCCAAGCTCGTTGATGTTGAGGAGCAGCTCGCGCGCCATGCGCAGGCCGTCGTTGATGCGGAAGCTGTTGTCCATGTACGGATCGTTGATCAAACCCTTCCAGCCGACCGTCGTGCGCGGCTTTTCGAAGTACACGCGCATCACGATTTCCAGGTCGCCGATGAAACGTTCGCGCTCTTTCACCAGCCGGTTCGCATATTCCATTGCTGCCTTGGGGTCGTGGATCGAGCACGGGCCGATCACCACCATCAGGCGATCGTCCTGGCCGTGCAGGATGCGATGCAGTGCAGTGCGCGCATTGGCGGCCGTATTGGAAGCCTTTTCGGAGCAGGCGAATTCACGGATCAGGTGCGACGGCGGAAGCAGTTCTTTCATTTCGCGTATACGTAGATCGTCGGTGCGCGGCATGTTTTTTCTCCAGTTAATAGATTGAAAAGCTGTACAAATGAAAAAACCGCCATCACTGGCGGTTTTTTCAAGAAATTCGGTCTGGGCTCTTTTATTCGTGCGCTTACCGCTTTTCCACCGCCTTGGGGCTGGAATAGCTAAAGTGAAAATAAAAGTAAAAGCGCGCGAAAGTCATGTCTGTCACGATGTTCGGTAAAGATTTCGACAAATAGTGCAGTAAATCAAGCGGTTTGGCAAGCCGTCCGGAACAAATTGTTTGCAAATCGCCCGGCCTATGCAGTACCGCCAACCGTTACGCCATCGATGCGCAGGGTCGGTTGACCGACGCCGACCGGCACGCTCTGCCCTTCCTTGCCGCAAACGCCGATACCGCTGTCGAGGCGCATGTCGTTGCCGATCATCGATACCCGGCTCAATACATCCGGCCCGTTACCGATCAGCGTCGCACCCTTGACCGGATAGCTAACCTTGCCATCCTCGATCATGTACGCCTCACTCGCGGAAAACACGAACTTGCCGTTGGTGATGTCGACTTGGCCGCCGCCGAAATTGACTGCATACAAACCGTTCTTGACCGAGGCGATGATCTCCGCCGGATCCTTGTCGCCGCCGAGCATGTAGGTGTTGGTCATGCGCGGCATCGGCAGGTGCGCGTACGATTCACGGCGCGCGTTGCCGGTCACCGGCATGCCCATCAGGCGTGCATTCATGGTGTCCTGGATGTAGCCCTTCAGGATACCGTCCTCGATCAGCGTCGTGCACTGGGTCGGATTGCCTTCATCGTCGATGTTGAGCGAACCGCGCCGGTCGGCAATGGTGCCGTCATCGACCACGGTCACGCCCTTGGCGGCGACGCGTTCGCCGATGCGGCCGGAGAAAGCGCTGGAGCCCTTGCGGTTGAAGTCGCCTTCGAGGCCGTGGCCGATCGCTTCGTGCAGCAGCACGCCCGGCCAGCCCGGGCCAAGCACCACGGTCATGGCACCAGCCGGCGCCGGACGCGCATCGAGGTTGACGATGGCGGAGTCGACCGCCTCCGTTGCGTATTTCTCCAGCAACTCGTCGCTGAAATAGCCATAGTCGTAGCGCCCGCCTCCGCCACTGCTGCCAGCTTCCCGCCGGCCGTTCTGTTCGGCGATCACGGTGACGGAAATCCGTACCAGCGGACGTACATCGGCCGCCAGCACACCATCGCTGCGCACCACCAGCACGACGTCGTATTCGCCCGCCAGTCCGGCCATGACCTGCACCACGCGCGGATCCTTGGCGCGTGCGATGCGCTCGATCTTTTCCAGCAATTTTACTTTGGCCGTCGCATCCAGCGACGCCAGCGGATCGTGTGGCAAATACAGTGAGCGCCCCCCCTTGGCTTCAATCGCCGACGCCACCTTGATCTTGCCGGCGCCTTGCCGTGCGATGGTGCGGGTGGCGGCAGCCGCTTCCAGCAATGCGCGTTCGGAAATCTCGTCGGAATAGGAAAATGCGGTCTTGTCGCCGGACACCGCGCGCACGCCGACACCCTGGTCGATGGAAAAACTGCCGGTCTTGACGATGCCTTCTTCCAGGCTCCAGCCTTCGTTCTTGGTGAACTGGAAATAGAGGTCCGCGTAATCGACACGATGCATGAAGATCGCATCGAGCGCCGAAATCAGTCTGGACTCGTCAAGGCCGAACGGAGTCAGCAGGATGTCGCGCGCAATGGACAGTGTCTGGAGGTTGGGTTCGAAAAGATTCATGGTGAGGACAGCCCGCGCACGGACATGCGCGACGCCGGTAATTGGTCAAGAGATGAATAGATTGTAGTGCATACTGCGTACCGCTGCCCCTCGGATGCATCGGCATGCCGCCGGCGCAATATTTGTCCGGCCGCGGCAGCCGTCACAACTTGCGATGCTTCAACGCCGGCAGGCTTTCTCGTACACGTTGCAAATGCGCGGGTTCGATATCGCCGATCACCACCCCTTCGCCTTCCGGCAACACCGACTTCACCTCGCCCCATGGATCGACCAGCATGCTGTGGCCCCAAGTGCGGCGGCCGTTCGGATGATGCCCGCCTTGCGCGGCGGCCAGCACGTAGCACTGGTTTTCTATGGCGCGGGCGCGCAGCAGGATTTCCCAGTGTGCGCGGCCGGTGGTGTAGGTGAACGCAGCGGGCACGACGATCAGCGTGCAATCGCCCATCGCGCGATACAGCTCTGGAAAACGCAAGTCGTAGCACACCGACAGGCCGACCCGGCCGAATGGTGCATCGAAGGCGGTTGTAGTGGTGCCGGGCACGATGGTGCGTGCTTCGTCATACGACTCTTCGCCCTTGGTGAAACTGAACAGATGGATCTTGTCGTAACGGATCACGCGCCCGCCATCGGAGCCGTACACCATCATGGTATTCAGCACCTTGTCCGCTTCCGGCGCGATCATGGGCAGCGTGCCGCCGATCAGCCAGATGCAGTGTTCGCGCGCAATGTCGGACATGAAGCGCTGGATCGGGCCATCATCGGGCCGCTCCGCATGCAGGAGCTTGTCGGCTTCCTTCATGCCCATTACCGGCCAGTATTCGGGCAACAGCACCAATTGCGCACCTTGGCTCGCAGCTTCCCCGACCAGGCGTCGGGCGACGGCGAAATTCTGTTCGACCACGGGAGTCGATACCATTTGCACTGCGGCGATTTTCATCGATTCGGACAGCATGTCTTTTCAACCTCATCCGTTTGTTGCGGGACTGTTGGACGCTTCGCTCGCCGGCGGATTTTGCGACTTGCGCACCAGCTTGGTGACAACCGGGTCTTTCCATGGCCCGGTCACCTGGTATTCGAAGGTAAACGCCTTCATCAAGGGCTCACGCAGAAACAATTGTGCAAGAAAGGTGCCGACGCCGATCACCGGATTGACAGCCAGACCATACACCACCGATGCCGCGCCGACATTGATCTCGGGGATGACGACGACGTGCAGGTTTTGCGTTTCCTTCGCAATATCGGCAATACCGCCGAGCAGCACCGTTGCCGCCACGCCGCGCATCTTGAAGTTGTCGGTTCTGGCAACGCCATCGTTGATGGTAGCGCTGGCCGTCACGCCATCGAAGGCAAAGCCCTCGGAGAAAACGTCGCGGAAGTCGAGCACGAGGCGGCGCGGCAGCGATTGCAGGCTCAGCACGCCGAGCAGCTTGGCTACGGCCGGATCGACCTTGAGGAACTGGCCGGAGGCAAGGTCGAGCTGGATCTGGCCACTCAGGCTCGGGATGTCGAGCGAGAACGGCATGCCTTTCCAGTTGATTTCTCCTTCCATCTTGCCCTTGCCGCCATCCAGTACGTCAGCGAAGCCGAAGCGTTCCAGCAGGTGGCCGGCATCGGCAATCTGCAAGGTGTACGCAAGGTTGGACAGGTTCTCGCCATCGCGGCGCGTCCATCTGCCGGTGGCCTTCAGCTCGGCATCCGGGTTGACGATCGCCAGTTTGTTGATGCGCCATTCGCGTCCGGTAGCGCCACGGGCATTGTGGGCGACAACTTCCAGGTGGCCGAACTTCTTGCCGAACAGTTCGAAGTTCTCGGCGATGATGTCGACCGCCGGCATTTGCGTCGCCGTGTTCTTGCCTTCCAGCAGTTCGGTCACTTCGGATGCGGCGGACTGCGGAATGATGAGCGAGGCAAGCCGCGCAGTCACCCGGCCCAGGCCGCCGCCGAAGGGTGTCTCGGTCCATGTCACGTAGCCCGACGCCTGTTCCGAATCGATGTTGGCCTGCCAGCTTCCCTTCTGATGGGATGCGCCGACCACCACGTTGTCGAGCTTGCGATCCATCACGATCAGTTCGGTGGCGCGCGCGGCCAGCACTTCGGGCTCGATGTATTGCGCGATGCCGAGGGCGTCCGGCTGTGACGGACTATCGTTTTGCCGGCCTGCGGATACCAGGGACGCCAGCGCACGGCGCCATGCATCGAGATCGAGCGTCTTCATGCTGACGTTGGCGATCAGGCCGCTGTCGGGTATCGGCGCCGGCACGTTGACGCCGATGCCGCCGCTGGTTACGCGCCACTCCGCGTCCTCTGCTTCGCCCTTCTGCCGCACGTAACGGGCGGAAATGGCAGAACCCAGTGACAGCTTCATTTCATCGCGCGACACCGATGCGTCATCCGACGGCAGTCCGGCGAGTTCAAAACGCAGCGGCATGCTTTCGTCGGCAGCCTTGCGCAGCGGCGCTGGGAAATCGAGAGTGATGCCGACCAGGTTCGACTCGATCAGGATTTCCGGCATCTTGTTCTTGATGCGGATAGACGTGGTGTAGCGCGTGCTGCCGTTGATGCGCTGCGCCGAACCTTGCATCGCCGGCCCCGCATATGCCTTGCGCACGCCGTCGGCGGAAAGGCTGCCTTCGGCCTTCACCAGTGTAGTCCCGTCGCGCTGCGTGCCTCCCGAAATGGTCACCGGACCACCAAGGAAAGTCGATTTGATGCCGCCGATGGAAAAACCCTTTTCATTGAAGTCCAGCTTGCCGCTGGCCGTCTGCAGCGGCGGAATGGCATTGCGCAGGGAAACATTGTTGCCGGAAAACTGTAGCCCGCCTCGTACCTTGGCGTCACGCACATGATTCAACGGTAACTGCAGTTGCAACGCCAGCCGTGCGTTGCCGGTGGCTTTGGTTTCTTCCGTGAAGCGCCCAATCCAGTTGCCGACCGGACTGTCGTTGGTAAAACCGACGAAATTCTGCAGCGGTCCTGCGGCTTCGCCATCGACGTCGAGCAACGGGTCCTGGTGCGCGAGATCGGGAATCACCACCTTCACATGCGACAAGGTCGTGCCTGCGGTGCGCGCGCTGTCCGCCTTGATGGCGAGACGGGCGCGATCGAACAGGATGCTGCCGTCGATCTGGTCGATGATGGGCCAGTGAGGCGTCTTGCCATCGTCGGCAAACTGGTCCGGCGCATAATTGAGCGCACCATTCTCGATCTTGCCGGCAACGCTGAATTCGCCCTTCGTCTTGTCCGCCGCGCCGCGCGCCCGGAACGGGAACTGCGCGAGATCGCCTTTCAGCTTCAACCGTACATCCTTGACCTCACCGCCCACCAGGGCGCCGACCAGCCAGCTACGCAATGAATCGGGTGTCTGGATCGGCAGATAGCGGCCGATCTTCGCCAATTCCAGGCGATTGATGCGCCCGCTGACATCGATCGTCCCGAGCGGCTTGCCGTGCTGGCGCGTCAACGGCATCAGGTGTTTGCCGGAGAGGGAGGCGATCAGGCCGTCCTGCACGAAATCCATTTTCTGCACGTCGAGCAACAGGAAATCGTTTTCCTGGAACGCCCAGTTGGCCTGCATGTTCAAGCGTTCGAACGGTATGACCGGATCGGCGAAATAACCGGGCAGTTGCAAGCTCAGGTCGGTGGATGCAATCGCGAACGATCCGCCGCGGTCGCTTGCATCGACGCGGCCCGTCAGGTTGTCGAATCCGGGGATTGCCGGCACTGCGGCCTGGGCTGGGCCGGCCAGTGTTTTCGGGCGTGCCGGACGCGGGGGCTGCGCCTTGAGCGAAAGATTGGCGAACTGGCCTTTGATGCTGTAAGCGGAGATATCCGGATAGGCGCCCTGCCACTGCGCCGAAAAATCCTTCAGGATGCCGCGCGGCGCAAAGTCCGCCAGCATCTGTCTCTGCTCGGCCGGCAGCGGCAGGCGCTCGGCAAACGTTGCGAGGGTTTGCAGGTCGAGCAGCCTGGCGCTGATTTCGGTTTTCTGCGGACGTCCACCGGACGCCGGAGCGAAACTCTCGCTGATGGTGGTCCTCGGAAGAAACAGGCCGTCGTCGGTCTGCAGGGTGAAATCGGTCAAGGAAATCGCATGTCCGTTCATACCGAAAGTCGGCGTGCCGTCTCCATTGCCTGGACTGAATTCTTCGCGAACGGCAACGCGCCCGCCGACCTTGACCAGGTTCAGCAGATCGAGGTCCCGACGCAAGCGCACCGATACGTCGCTCAACTGCAGGTCGGCAGTGAAGTTGGCCAGTTTCGCATGATCGAGCTTGAGCCAGGCGCGCACCGAGCCCTTGCCCTGCCGCACTTCGATCGGATAGTCGAAGTAGGTTTTCCAGACAGTGAGGTCGGTGTCGCGCAGGTCGGCGTACAACTCGCCTTTCCACATCCGGGCATCAGAGATGCGGCGGGAGAAATGCGGATGGTCGAATGCGGCGCGTATGTCGAACGGCGCCGCAAACGCAGCCGGAGGCGTTGCCTTCAATGCAAAGCGGTGATGATTCCACTCATTGCGCAGCACAAAGTCCAGATCCTCCAGTACCAGCTCTAGCGCCGCGCGCTTGTAGTCATTCCAGCGCACGCGGCCGTCGCGGATGACGATTTCATCCTGCGACAGCACCCAGTCCGCCCCCTTGCCGTCACCATTCTTGTCGAGGTCGACGACAATACCGGCGACATGCAGCTTGCCGTCAGCATCGCGCAGGATATCCATGTCCGGCCGGTCGATTTCGAGCCGGTGCAACCGCAGGTCGGCCGCGACCAGCGACCACCAGGACAGCGTCGCAGAGACCTGGGGCAGCGTCAGCGAGGGATTGCCGAACTTGTCATGAATGACGAGATTATCGAGCGACAGCTGAGGACGCAGGCCCGACCAGGAAGCATGGATGCCTTCGATCGATACCTTGTTGCCGATCGCGTGCGCAGCCATGCGTTCGACTTCAGGCTTATAGCTGTCGATGTGGGGCAGCACGATGTAGCGCAGCCCGAGGATCAATATGCAGAAGAGGAAATAGACAATGAGCGCCAGCTTGAGCAGTGCGCTGGGCGCATACCGGAGCACCGCGTTGATGATTCGATAACATCCTCCAAGGACTCGCCACTGGAGTGACAACCGGGGTTCCGGCCGTTGTGGAATGTTCGGGTCGATAGGCATCAATCGGAAAGCAAGCGGCGTAAAATGGATCAATTCATGATTGCAAACGTTATGTTCGCATGGATATTATCGGCTGGAACGGAATGCATTGCTGGCGCGGAAACACTTTCGGCACTCCGCTGAACGCATGCCCTTGCCGGTATTCAATAACTATCGCCCACCTACTCCCCCAGACACTGTGACTCAATCCCTTTTGACCGGCAACGTTGCCTCCCGGTTCTATGCTCGCTGGAAAAACGCCGATTCCGCCCGCGCGGACATGGTAACCGAGCTGGCCGGATTATCGATCAGCCCGGGGACTTTTTCTCGCCTTTTACAAAATGAAACAGCGGCAGGGATGCCGTTGCCGCGCGCAATGCGCCGGGTGCGCAATCTTGTCGTGGCAATATTGATCGAACGCGACCTCGGCGGCCGTGCCGATCTGGCGGAGGTGCTGGAGACCATTAGCAACTTCGCGGACTTCGCGGTGCAAACGCATGTCGCCGCACTTGCCGAGGAACTGATGCAGGCGCACGGCACGCCGATCGGCGCCGAGTCCGGCGAAGCACAGGAACTGATCGTGCTGGGCATGGGCAAGCTGGGCGGCGGCGAACTGAACGTATCGTCCGATATCGACCTGATCTTTACCTATCCCGAGGACGGCGAAACCAGAATCACGTCGCCCGAACAACGACAACTGTCCAACCATGAATTCTTTGTTCGTCTCGGCAGGAAGCTGATCGGCGCTATCTCCGAAATCACCGAAGACGGTTTCACTTTCCGGGTCGACATGGCGCTGCGCCCGAACGGCGCATCCGGCCCACTGGCAGCCAGCTTCGGCATGGTGGAGGAATACCTGATCGTGCAGGGTCGGGAATGGGAGCGTTATGCCTGGGTCAAGGCGCGCGCCCTGACCGGACGCCCGTCGGACATTGCTGCGCTGGAGCAGATCATCAAACCGTTCGTCTACCGTCGCTACCTGGATTTCGGCGCGATCGAGGCCTTGCGCAACATGCATGCACAGATTCGCGCTGAAGTAATCCGGCAGGAGACACGCCATCCGGGCCGCACCAACAACGTCAAGCTGGGACGCGGCGGCATTCGCGAGGTGGAGTTCCTGGCGCAGGTGTTCCAGCTCATCCGCGGCGGCCGCGATACGTCGCTGCGCGATCGTTCGACCCGCAAGACCCTCGACACGCTGGCCGAAAAGAAGCTGCTGTCGGCCGCGGAGGTGCAGCAACTGCACGAAGCCTATACCTTCCTGCGCAACCTGGAACACCGGCTGCAGTACCTCGACGATGCGCAAACGCACACTTTGCCGGCCAACCCCGAGGACCGCCTGACGGTCGCAAAGACGATGGGCTATGCCGATACCGAGAGCCTGCTGGCGGAACTGGATCGGCACCGTGCGATTGTTGCGGCGCAATTCGACGCCATCTTCAGCGACAAGCGCAACGGACAGGCCGGCAAGGAAGCGGCGGAATCCGCCGAGGCCCATGCGTCGCTGTCCGATGCCGACAACATGGAGGCGCTCGAAACACGACTCGATGCGCTCGGCTTCGATGATGCGGCCGGTGCAGCCAAACGCCTGCTGTTGACGATGCAGTCCCCGCGCCTGCAATCGATGCCGGAAACCAGCCGCCAAAAGTTGTCCGCACTGATGAATGCGGCCTTGCCCATCGTCGCGGAGCAGACGTCCGCGCGCACGGCGACGCTTGGCCGCCTGCTCGACTTCCTTGAAGCGATTGCGCGACGCGCGGCCTATCTTGCGCTGCTCACCGAATATCCGCATACGCTCGGCCGCGTGATCCGCATGATGGGCGCCAGCGACTGGGCGGCGAAATACCTGACGCGCCATCCCATCCTGCTGGACGAATTGCTGGACGACCGCACACTGATGGCGACGCCCGACTGGGCTGCATTCGCATGGGAAGTACAACGCCAGCTCGACGCCGCCGACGGCGACACCGAGCACCAGATGAACGTACTGCGCGACCTGCATCACGCGCAACTGTTCCGCCTGCTGGCACAGGATCTGGAAGGTGCGCTGACGGTCGAACGCCTGGCCGACCACCTCTCCGCGTTGGCCGACATCCTGGTGGACGCCACCATCAAGGCGGTGTGGAAGACCATCCACAATCGCCATCGCGATGTGCCGAAATTCGCGGTGATCGCGTACGGCAAGCTGGGAGGCAAGGAGCTTGGTTACGCATCCGACCTGGACGTGATTTTCCTGTACGACGATGACGACCAGGAAGCGCCAGCGCAGTATGCGAAGCTGGCGCAGCGTTTCATTACCTGGATGACCAGCCACACGCCAGCTGGCATCCTGTTCGACATCGATATCGCATTGCGCCCCGACGGCGCCAGCGGACTGCTGGTGTCCCGCCTGGCTGCGTTCGAGAAATACCAGACCGACTCTGCGTGGGTGTGGGAACACCAGGCATTGACGCGTGCGCGCTACTGCGCTGGCGACCCCGCCATCGGCGCACGCTTCGAGGAGATACGCGAAGCGGTCCTGCGCCAACCGCGCGACGAACAGAAGCTGAAGCAGGAAGTATTGGCAATGCGCAAGAAAATGCATGACGCGCATCCGAACCGTACGGCCTTGTTCGACTTGAAGCATGATGCCGGCGGCATGATCGACATCGAGTTCATCGTGCAATTCCTGGTCCTGCGCCACGCAGCGGACCACCCGGAACTCACTGCCGATATCGGCAATATCGCCTTGCTTAAACTTTGCGGCGATCTCGGCTTGATCAACAAGCCGCTTGCGCTGGCGGTGTCCGATGCCTACCGCGTGTTCCGGAAGCTTCAGCACCAGATCCGGTTGCAAGGCAGCGATCGCGCTCGTGTGGAGCGCGACAAGGTCGCAGCAGAAGCGGTACCGGTTACCGCCCTGTGGGCGTCGGTGTTCGGCGACACGCCTTCCTGAGTCTTCCTGGGCCACTCCCCGTTGTCGAAAGACATTTCCCACAAGGGATTGGGATTGCATTCTTTCCATTAAATCCTATCCTGAGAGAGAGGGAAGAGGAAGGTGGTACGGTGATTGCGACCGGCAGGTGCCTCGCCGTATGCGCATGGAGAGATCACATGAGCAAGCCGAATGCCAAGGGTCAGCGACTGATCGCTCTATTCCTTTTAGGAAACGTGCTTTTCAACTATCCGCTGCTGGCATTGTTCAACCGGCCGGTATCGTTGGCCGACGTTCCCTTGCTCTATCTTTACGTGTTCGGCGCATGGGCGCTGCTGATCGCACTGCTCGCCGTCACCGTTGAAAAAAGATGAGACGCTAAATGCTGCCCGCCTGGCTGATCGCACTGGCAGCGTTCACCTACCTGGGGATTCTGTTTGCCATTGCCTATTACGGTGACAAGATGGCTGCGCGCGGCCGCAGCATCATTGCCAATCCCTACGTCTACTCGCTGTCGCTCGCGGTCTACGCTACCGCCTGGACCTTTTACGGCAGCGTCGGGCGCGCCGTCAGCAGCGGCATTGGTTTCCTGCCCGTCTACCTGGGACCGACGGTGGCGGCGACCGCCTGGTGGATCGTACTGCGCAAGATCATCCGCATCGCCAAGGACAACCACATCACCTCGCTGGCCGACTTCATTTCATCCCGCTACGGCAAGAGCGCCGTCCTCGCGGGACTGGTGACGACTATTGCGATACTCGGCGTCACCCCCTACATTTCGCTGCAACTGAAGGCAATCTCCACCAGTGTCAGCGTGCTGCTCGGCGCACCTGAACTACAAGCGGGTCAAGGGGGCGTGCAATCCGTGTTCACCGACACCGCGTTCTACGTCGCGCTGATACTCGGCGCATTCACGATCGTGTTCGGCACCCGTCACATCGACGCTGCCGAACGCCATGAAGGCATGGTCGCCGCGATCGCGTTCGAGTCGCTGGTCAAGCTGGTGGCCTTCCTGTCGATCGGCGTGTTCGTTACCTTCGTGCTGTACGACGGCTTCGGCGACCTGTTCGGCAAGGCCGCCCAGCTGCCGCAGGCCAGCGCGGCGTTCACCATCGGCGGCAAGAGCGGCGATGTCTTCAGTAGTTGGGCGTCCTTGTTCACCATCGCCTTTCTTTCGATGCTGGCCATCGTTTTCCTGCCACGCCAGTTCCAGATCGCCGTGGTCGAAAACGTCGACGAATCGCACCTGAACAAGGCGATCTGGCTGTTCCCGCTCTACCTGCTGCTCTTCAATATCTTCGTGCTGCCGATTGCCTTCGGCGGTCTGCTGCATTTCGGGAGCTCCGGCGTCAATCCGGATACCTTCGTGCTGACCCTGCCGATGTCGGAACGGCGTCCGGCGCTCGCGATACTGGTATTCATCGGCGGCTTTTCGGCGGCCACGGGCATGATCATCGTCGAGAGCATCGCGCTCTCGACCATGGTCTGCAACGATCTCGTGATGCCTATCCTGTTGCGCATCAAGCGCCTCAGGCTGACCGAACGAGCCGATCTGTCGCGCCTGCTGCTCGGCATTCGCCGCGTCACGATCATGCTCGGCGTGCTGCTTGGCTATGCCTATTTCCGGCTTGCAAGCGAGGCCTATGCGCTCGTCGCCATCGGACTGATTTCCTTCGCCGCTGTCGCACAGTTCGCGCCAGCGGCCCTGGGCGGCATCTACTGGAAAGGAGCGACCCGCGCGGGTGCCCTCGCCGGTCTTGGCACCGGCTTCCTGCTCTGGCTCTACACACTGCTTCTTCCGGCCATCGCCCGGTCCGGCTGGCTGCCGATAGGTTTCCTTGAACACGGCCCGTTCGGCATCGAACTGCTGCGCCCGTTGCAACTGTTCGGACTCGCAGGGCTCGATGAAATCACGCATGCCATGATCTGGAGCATGCTCTTCAACATAACCGCCTTTATCGGCGTTTCGATCATGACCGGACAGACTGCGCTGGAGCAGACACAAGCAGCCATGTTCGTCGATGTCTTCAAGCATGAAGAACGCCGCTCGCCGGAGGGCAACCGGCGTACCCGCGGTTCGCTGCCCGAACTGCATGCGCTGCTTTCCCGGTTTCTCGGCCCGGCCAAGGCGATTGCAACCTTCAGCGGACATGCGCGCGAGCGCGGGCTCGATTGGCCGCGCGAGGCCGATGCTGAACTCGTAAGCGTATCCGAAGCGCAGCTCGCCGGGGTGATCGGCGCGGCATCGGCACGCGCGGTCATCGCCTCGGTCATCGAGGAGGAACCGTTGCGCGACAGCCTGACCGGTCTGCCGAACCGCGCGCTGTTGCTGGACCGGTTGAATGACGCAATGGAACACGCCCGGGTCAATCCTGATTTCTGTTTTTCCGTACTGTTCCTCAGCCTCGACCGCTTTCGTGTCATCACCGACAGTCTCGGCCGTTCTGTCGGCGACCAGTTACTGGGTCACGTCGGCCAGCGGCTCGGCAACGCCCTGCGCCTGGGCGAAACGGCCGCGCATCTGGGTGGAGATGAATTCGCGATCATCCTCAATGATGTCGACGATGAAAGCGAGGTAATACGCTTCGCCGAACAGCTGCAAATCAGCCTGACCGCGGCTTACAAGCTGGATGACTACGAGGTGTACACGACCGCAAGCGCGGGAATCGTGCTGCACAAGCCGTCCTACACCGATCCGGCCGACATGTTGCGCGACGCGGAAACCGCCAACCACCGTGCAGTAGGACGCGGCGGCGCCTGCCACGAGGTGTTTGCGGCGGACATGCGCGCACGCGTGGTCGCCATGCTGGACATGGAAACACGCTTGCGGCAGGCAGTGGTCAAAGGCCGCGAATTCGTCGTGCATTATCAGCCCATCGTCGCGCTCGAGACCGGCCGCCTTGTCGGCTTCGAAGCGCTGGTGCGCATGCGCCGCGCCGACGGCACGCTGGTTCTGCCGAACGAATTCATTCCTCTGACCGAGGAAACCGGCCTGATCGTGCATATCGGCCGCTGGGTATTGGCCGAGGCGTGCAGGCAGATGAGGACATGGCAACTGAAGTATCCGGAGCATCCGCGAATGCAGATCAGCGTCAACCTGTCGGGACGCCAGTTCGCGCAGGCGGACCTGATGCAGCAGATCGAGGAAGTGCTGGCCGAAACATCGCTCGATACGCAAAGCCTGAAGCTGGAAGTGACCGAAACCGTGATCATGGAGCACGCCGAAGAAGCGGCGGCAGTGCTCGTCAAGCTGCGCGGCAAAGGCATCAAGCTGCTGATGGACGATTTCGGCACCGGTTACTCATCGCTCTCCTATCTGCACCGCTTTCCGGTCAGCACACTGAAGATCGACGCATCCTTCGTCAGGAGAATGGACACAGGCGTCAAGGACATCGGCATCATCCAGACCATCGTCACGCTCGCGCATACGCTGGGAATGGACCTGATCGCCGAAGGCGTGGAAACCGCAACGCAACTGGCGCAACTGCGTGCGCTGAAGGTGGAGTACGGCCAGGGCTTTTACTTTGCACGGCCGCTCGACAGCACTGGCGCGGAAGCGCTGATCGCTGCCTGGCCGCGCTGGTAACTCAATGCAAGGGAGCGCCGAAGCGTTCGACGCGCGGCAAATAGTAGCGGTCGGTATCAAGAGAAAAAGCGACGCGCGTGACCTGCGCGGTAATCAGCTCACGCGGCACGAAGCCGATGTAGCGCGAGTCCTTGCTGGCATCGCGGTTGTCGCCCAGCATCAGGTACTGGTCCGCCGGCACCGTCACCGGGCCGAAAGTGCGTGCGGCCATGCGTTCCGGCATGACGATGATCGGGTGTTCGACGCCGGGGAGCCGTTCCTTCAGCACCAGCTGGCGGCCGGAATAGTCAGGCATCAGTTGCTCGGCGACCGCTCCGGTTGCCGGGATGTACGACGCTTTCTTGCCGTTGAGGATCAACTCCTCGCCGCGCATTTCGACAACATCGCCAGGCAAGCCGATGACCCGCTTGACCAGACGCAAGCCGTCTTCCGGCGAGGTAAAGGTGACGATGTCGCCGCGCTGGGGATCATCGAGCCGCTTGACGATCACATCGGTGAATGGAATCTTGATGTCATAAGCCAGCCGGTCCGCCACGATGCGGTCGCCGATCAACAGCGTCGGATACATCGAACCGGAAGGCACGCCGTACCAATCGGCGACAGCGCTGCGCACAACGACCATGCCGAGCAGGAAAAACAGAAATCCCTTGTTTTCCGCAATCAGTTTCTTGATGCGTTGCATCTCGCCTCCCCTTGAAATTGATTGAAGTGGCCAATATAGCAAAACGCCCCGCGTCGCGGAGCGTTTTGACGTGCGCCGAAGCCTTGAATTACTTCGCGGCCATCAATGCAACCGTGGTGTCGAGCATGCGGTTGGAAAAACC
>CBIHRJ010000074.1:0-23363 GCA_966212445.1 uncultured Noviherbaspirillum sp.
GCCGCCGGAATTCGCGCTTACAAAACGTCGGGAAGTTGTGTGTAATGAGGTGGGCCGAGCGTCCCTCCCTAAAAATAAGAAACTCGAATGTTTGGCATATAGGGAACGTTGAGCAAATTAGCTCTTCCGGTGGAAGATTTGCCGTAGGCAGAACTACGAAGACTACAGTCGAAAAATTCGATCCGCGTTCAGGAGATTTTACGGATCAGTTGGACGACTCCGGGCCATACACGTTCGTTTATTTCGATAGCCACCTTGGCCTATTGGCAATTGGAAAGCGGACAAAAGTAGCCTCAGATGTCAAATCAATCGCGCGCAAGCTTCAGAAGCTGTTTTCGATAACACAGGGTGTTGTTTTTAATCAAATAGAAGTGCGTGTTGACTTTATACCGGACCCGGAGAGTTTTCTTCAGAAAATACATGCAGCGTATGCCATAAAGAGATTTACAGCACACTTTACCGGACCAAATCCAATTGATGCCGACGAGCTTTTTCAAAGACCTCTATCGTATTATTGCCAGCAACTTGAGGCGGAGAGAGGCAGCGTTATTGTAAAAGGAGATGCACTCAATGAGGATGCTGTTGCAGCAGTCGCAAAGTCAACTGCTGCAACAGCGAATGCTGCATCTGCCCTTATACAAACAGAGCGCGGATTACGTCCAATACCTATTTCATTCGCAGGTGATGCGAGAAAAGTATTGGTTGACGAGGATGCCGATAAGGCTCATATCCTGCATGCGGTTCAAACAGCATACAAGGAGATACGCGAGTGATTGTTGAAAAGAACATTGCCGATATTTCGGCTTTGATGCATGAGTTAAATGTATTGCCTAATCACTTCGTCTTCCGGGGGCAATCGGATTCACAATGGAGACTTCAATCGTCTTTGGAGCGAGTCCTTGGAAGCCAATGGAGTGCAGAGAGAGCAAGGTTGTTCGAAACCTACTCTTTGGACATATTTAAGTCAAAGTATCACATCTACAGTGGAAATGAACATACGCCCCGGTCGAAGCTTTCCTGGTTGTCGATCATGCAGCATTATGGGGTTCCAACAAGATTAATCGACTTTACCACGAGCCCATATATAGCGCTGTACTTCGCGCTTGAGGCTTACGATCCGCTTTCAGGTAAAGATTTTTCCGTGTTTGCCATTGACTATACGTCTTTAATGGAGCGATCGATAGACTACATAAAAAGTAAGGACAACAGATTTCAAGAAACGAGAGTGTCTCTTCATGGGAAACAAGACCATGTGTTCGAAGAAGTGGTCGATAGGTATTCATATGACATCGCATGGATAACTGAGCCTATCGAATTAAATGCACGAATTGATCGACAAGCGGGCACATTTTTAATTTCGGGAAATCTTGAAAAAACTATTGAGTCGGTAATAAATTTGCCCCTTTATGAAAGCACAACGATGATCAAGCTGAATATTTCAGCATCCTTATATGAGGGTGTGTTTGTCGCCCTTAGGAAAATGAGTATTAATTCAAAGTCGATCTATGGGGACCTGGCTGGCCTTGCGAAGTCTATAAAAATGGAATTGAGGCCATACGCATAAGCTTAGTTTGCCTAGGGTAGAAAATACCTCCGCAGACTTTCCAAAAGATGGCCGAACACGCCGGATACCTCGGACAAGGCATGCTGATGGTGCAGCAGTTAGAGCCGAATTCCATCCTGTGGACTGTTGAAATAGCCGACCACGGGCATGACGAAAAACCAGACCACTTCAGCCAGCAGTAATCCGCCGATCACCCAAGCCACCATTCCCATTCCCTTCAATGTAAAGCAGCCCCAAGCCATCAGGGAAAAGAGCACTGTGAAAAAGAACGAAGTGAAGAACGAGAAGGGTGGGGCAATGTACTTTTTGCCTTCACCGACCTGCACCGCGACCAATCCTCACTTGCGAAATGGCATGCTGATTGTCCAAAGCTTGGTCCGCTGACTGGTGTTCACCCCATCCCGCAGAAAGCTGTCCAGCTTCCTGTTGACAATAATATTTGTCACTACCTGATCACCGATTTCAACAATCGTCATGGGAATGTCCAACGTCCAACGCGGCCGGGGACTTTTCAAGAAAGTTTTTGATGCAGCCGATTTGTGTCCCGTTCAGCACAGCGAAAACTTTTATGAAAAATGGGTGGACACGTTGGACGCTGGACACGATGCTTATTTCTGAGCCCAGGTAGCGAGAGCGCCTTGGCTCAACGCTGTCAATCCTTCTGCACGTGCACGAACAGGAAAGGTATTCCGCCGTTGCTTTCGTCAAGACCACGTTCAATCAAGCCGTAGCGCACCTTTCCGCCTATCGACACCTTGAAGGCCAGAAAACGGTCGTAGCCATCAGAATTGCCGGTCGTGCTCGTATTGACGGCGGCGAACTGGGCAGCCGTGATGATGCCGTCAGGTGTCGTGATGCTTCCCCCGTTGCCGGCGAATTGGTAGCTGGTTGGACCATCGCCCGAACCGGTTAGCGGGCATCCTTCGCTCACGCCGAGCTGCTCCATTTTCATCGACGTACCGTTGATCAGTTCAGACAGAGGAACAATGGTGGCCGCCTTGCTCAGCATGACATAAGCGTTACCACCCGTGCAGATCGCTACAACCTGAGCATCCATCCGTTCATTCCCGGACTGACCCGACAATGGGGAGATACCACCGTTGGTATGGTCATAGCTGGCGGTCACCGTGATCGCGTTGTGCGAGGCTTTTGTAAAGGTGAGATTGCCGGCATTGCTGACAGTAGGAGAGTAGAGGGCTGTATCGTCCGCCGATGCGGAAGTGTCGGTTCCTAACTCGCGCATCTCGCCCGCACTCAAGCTGTTGAACACCCAATAGTCGGGCCACAGAGAAGCCCCGGCAGGATCGCTTGTAATAGCGCCCGTGCTAGCTTGTATCGTGAACAGGGTCAACGTGCCGGTCCTGTCCTGCACGACGATATCGCTGGTGGTGCTGTCCTGAACCACCTTGATGCCGTCCATGATGGCGTCAATACCGGTACCGTCGGCCGCAAATGGGGTGTGCACGAAGTCGAAGTCATCCGGCACGTTGATATTGCTTGCGCGCATGGCCGTGATCAACGCAGTTTGGGCATCCCTCAGTTTTTGGGCAAGTTGCGTCGGGGTAGAGCGCAAATCCGTGCCTTGCCAAAGCGATGTCGGGATACCGCCCAATGCTCGGGTCGAAATCGTCATCGTTATCGGAGTGATGTTGATTGTTTCGTCGTTGGAGACCGAAACCGATTCCCACGTGTAGCGGACGCCATTATGGTTAGACGCGGTTACGCCGGTCGCTTGGACCACCATCGGCGGGACACACTTGCTGGTGTCCGCTTCGTAATAACCTTTTTCGTCGGTCTGAACCACAGTGGACAGGCAGAGCTTGCCGGTGCTATCGGTGACGCTGACGGTGGCATTGACCATCGGCAGGCCCATGGCGACCACGCCTTTAATGTTGGAAGGGCTAGACGAAGTGATTTCGCCGTCGTTTCCACCACCGCCACAAGCAGCAATAAGGAAAGAAGCAGCGACCAGCGTTGTTGTCAGAATTACCTTCATAGTTCCCCTTTCTGTGAATTAAAACGTTAAAACGTGATGTTTAACGTCTCATTGTAACGTACAAAGTCCTACATATGTGCCGGGCACAAGTTGACCATTACGACTGTGCGTAAAAGGTCACATATGGACGAGCTTGATAAAAATTCTTTGGTGAAGGCTGTAGGGCAAGCAATTGCGACAAGGCGCATTGAGACGGGTTTGTCCCAGGAAAATGTTGCTGAAAGGTTGGGGATAACTCGGGAAGCGGTTTCAAGAATTGAAACCGGGGCAGCGGTCCCGACAGTGGTACGGCTGGCAGAGTTTGCAGAGATTTTTGATTGTGGAATTGAAGAGCTTCTTACCGAGGCATCCAATCGGAAGCTGGATCAGGCCAGGAAGATAACCGAGCTTATAGAAGGGTTGACGGACAAGAACAGAGAAATGCTTCTAGGAGTGATAAGGCAAATAGTGGAAGCCTTGCCGAAGAAAAATGGTTGAGCATGAAGTGAATGCTGTTGAACCAAAGAACCTGCTTCACGCAACGAAGTTGTCCGGATAGAATGACCCGATGTCACAATCCGGGATACCGAAAAATCCGGGACACCTGTCACGCGGACAATAAAATTTCCTTTAGGAATCAATGGATTAGTTGGTAGAAGGGAAGTATCCCCCCCTCTCCGCCAAGAATGCAGTTCGAAGATGTTCAGGCAGGTCTAAAAGCCCGCGTCTAGCCAAGTGCTGACGCGGGCTTTTGTTTTTGTTGCGTTGAAATTGCTGCTCGGCTGTTAGGGGTTGGGCGCCGGAAGGCAAAACGCAGGACCTGGCTACCGGGGGCTAATGGGCGACCCCTATGTCGCAGTGCGCTTTAAATTCAATAAGGTAGTATGCTTGTATTAGTCCCAAATTGGGACTAATATGCCAGCTATGCGAGTGATAGCCATCAAGCACCTCAAAGAATTCTGGGAAAAGTACCCTGACGCCGAGCAGCCATTGAAGGCGTGGCTGGATGAAGCGAAAAGTGCCGCCTGGACAACATCCCACGACATCAAGGCAAGGTATACGAACGCCAGTATCCTGAAGAATCGCCGGGTGGTTTTCAACATCAAGGGCAATGACTATCGCTTGATCGTGGCCGTGGCATACCGCTTCGGCGCCATCTACATCAAGTTCATCGGCACTCACAAACAGTACGATGAGATTGATGCGGAAACCGTTGAAATGGAGTAACCGCATGGACATCAAACCGATTCGCACCGATGACGACTACCGTACTGCACTACGTGAAGCCTCGGCGTTCTTCGAGAGCGAGCCGGAGCCTGGTACGCCGGAAGGGGACCGCTTCGAAGTCCTGCTGCTGCTGATCGAGGCCTACGAGGCGAAGCAGTTCCCGATCGATCTGCCCGATCCGGTCGAGGCGATCAAATTCCGCATGGAGCAAGCCGGCCTGACACCGAAGGATCTGAAACCGATGATTGGCGAGCTGAACCGAGTCTATGAAGTATTGAACCACACCCGGCCGCTGACTCTGAGGATGATTCGTCGCTTGCATGACATGCTTGGTATTCCGGCCGAGAGCCTGATCCGGGAGCCGGCGCATGTTTAAAGCAATAGGAAATGGCTGGCAGCCCTCAAGGAAATGTCAGTTTTTCGCCGACAACTTCTAGGGAACCTTTACTGGTGCGGGTTTACGTATATTCGAATCCCCCTCTCCGCCAAGAATGCAGTTCGAAGAAGTTCAGGCAGGTCTAAAAGCCCGCGTCTAGCCAAGTGCTGACGCGGGCTTTTGTTTTTGTTGCGTTGAAATTGCTGCTTGGCTATTAGGGGGTGGGATGCTGGATGGCAGAACGCAAGGCTTGCCTGATGCTGTTGACGGATTCGAACAAAGCGAATGATGGTGTGGTTGTGCAAGACCCCGGACCTGATTGCGCGCTGATTGCAGTTTGCCGTCTTGTTCTTTTCTAATGTAATATATTACATATCGCAAGAGACCCATCATGCCCATCCCCGCCAACGCCACTACCTTGTCGCGCTCGCTCGCCCGCGAAGATGTCTATCGAACCATCAAGGAGTGGATCGTCAACTTGCAATTGGCGCCGGACGAGGTGATTCGGGACCAGGAGCTGGCGGCGCGTCTTGGCGTGTCGCGTACGCCGGTGCGGGAAGCCTTGCGGCGGCTGGAGGACGAAGGATTCGTCGTCACCAGTTTTCACAAATGGACGAAAGTTGCGCCTTCCGATATCGGTGAAGCACAGCAGCTCTATCCCGCCGTCGCGGCCCTGGAAGCGATGGCGACCGAATTGGCGCAGCCGAAGCTGTCGAAGGCGGACCTGACGCAGCTCGCAACGATCAATCGCGCATTGGAACAGGCGGTGAAGCTGCGCGACGCAGCACAGGCGGCCGCGCTCGACACGGAATTTCATGCGCTTATCGTGCAACGAAGCGGCAATGCGGAAATCGCGAAGCTGCTCGCCGCGCTCCTGCCGCGCATCAAGCGCATCGAGCTTGCGCATTTCGGCGTGCAGCCGATCGCGCTGCAATCGGTCAAGGAACACCGGGCCATCATCGACGCGCTGAAAAAAGGCGATGGCCGGCTGGCCGGCGACATCGTGAAAGCCAACTGGCTGCTGACGCCGGTCGAGGCGTGACCTGCAATGCCGCCCGCATTCTTCTCGGACCCGTAAACCGTCATGGAAAGAACACCAATGACCCCTGCACTGATGATCATTGACTATCAGAACGCCATCTTCAGCCATCCGCCGGCGTTCGACGCCGATGCCGTTCTTGAACGCATCCGGCGCATGATCGGGAAGGCGCGCAACGCCGCCGTGCCTGTGGTGTATGTGCAGCACAACGAGGCAGGTACGCCGTGGGAGGAGGGAAGCGCAAGCTGGCGCTTCCCGGATGCCATTGCGCCGCAACCGGGCGACCTCGTCAGCGCGAAGCAGTCCTGCGATGCATTTCGCGATACCGGCTTGCAGGCGCAACTGGCGGAACGGTCGATCGGAAAAATCTTCGTCTGCGGTTATGCAACCGAGTTCTGCATCGATACCGGTGTCCGCTGCGCTGCCAGCCTGGGCCTGGAAACCGTCGTCGTTGCGGATGCGCATACGACGCGCAATCGTCCGCACCTGGACGCGCGGCAGATCATCGAACATCATCTCTGGATCTGGAAGGAGTTTTCCAACCCGGGCAATCCGATCCGGCTGTGCATGGCGGACGACGTGGATTTCGACAGGAGCTGAACATGCTTGCCGCCGCAACCAGACTGGTACAGCCGCCCGAAGATGTCCCCGAGGGCTTCGCATCGTTGTCGCAAGGCGTGTTCCATGCATCGACCATCCTGTTCCCGGATGTGGCTTCATTCCTCCAGCGGCAGGCGCAGACGCACGATGGCTACAGTTATGGGCAAAACGGTACGCCGACGTATTACGCGCTGGCGAACAAGCTCGCAGAACTGGAGGGCGGCGGCAAGACCGTCCTCGTGCCGTCCGGGCTGGCCGCCATCGTCCTGGTCAACAGTGCTGTGCTGTCCGCCGGCGATCATGTGCTCGTGCCGGAAAGCGTCTATGGCCCGAACCTGGACGCGCTCCGTACGCTGTTCGGCAGGTGGGGCGTGACGTGCACCGTCTACCGTTATGACATCGGAGCCGACATCGCCACGCTGTTCACGCCGGCGACGCGGCTGGTCTGGACCGAAAGCCCGGGATCGAACACGCTGGAAATGCAGGACGTGCCGGCGATCGCCGGCAGCGCGCATGCGCATGGCGTGCTGGTGGCGATGGACAATACCTGGGCAACACCGCTCGGCTTTCGGCCGCTGGATGCCGGTGTGGATTTTTCTGTGCAGGCGCTCACCAAATATGTCGGCGGACATTCCGACCTGCTGATGGGCGCGGTCACCACGCGCGACGAGGCGCGCTACAAGACACTGCGCGAAACCGGCGAACTGCTGGGGTATTCCGTGTCCGGCGACGACTGCTTCCTGGCGTTGCGCGGGCTGCCGACCATGCAACTGCGGCTGGAGCGGCACTTCGCGTCGGCATTGCAGGTGGCGCAGTGGCTCGCGCAGCAACCGGCGATCGCGCAGGTCAACTATCCTCCGCTCGCATCGAGTCCGGGACATGCGCTCTGGAAGCGGGACTACACGCTTGGCAGTGGTATGCTTTCCTTCACGTTCAGGAAGGCGGGACTGGAAGCCATCGAAGGCTTTGTGCAGGCGCTGCGGCTGTTCAGGCTGGGCAATAGCTGGGGCGGCGTGCACAGCCTGGTGGCGGTCGCGCCGCTGGGAAAACGGAATGCCGGCCGCGCCGGCGACACGGCCGGCGAAGAGTGGCTGATCCGTTTGCACGTCGGCATTGAAGACGCGGGCGATCTCGTCAACGACCTGCGGCAGGCCCTGTCCGTCATCTGAGGCGATCCATCGACAAATCGACAAATCGGCAAAGCAGCAAAGAGAGGACCATGAGCACATTCATCAAGGTATGCGGACTGACGACCAAGGAACAAATCGACTGGGCCGTCGAGCTCGGCTACGACGCGATCGGCGTGGTTGTCGCCCCGAAAAGCAAGAGGTACTGCACGCCGGAAAAGGCGATCGCATTGGCGGAACACGCGCGCGGAAAAATCCTGTCTTTTGTCGTCGCGTTGACCTGCGAGGAGGCGAGCGAGGTCGGCGGGCACTTCGACGTCATTCAGCTTTACGAGATGGCGGATATTCCAAATCTGGCCTATTCGTCGGCAAACCCGCCGGAGGCGTCGGCGTCGTACCAATACTACTTCTACGATGGGAGTATCGGCAGCGGCGTGTTCGAAACCATCCCCGACTGGGTAAGCGACGTGCGTGGCAAGGTCGTGCTGGCGGGCGGCTTGAGCAGCGACAATGTGCGGGACATCCTCATGCGTTTCAACCCGTTCGGCATCGACGTCTCAAGCAGCCTTGAAATCGGCCCGGGCGTGAAAAGCAGGGAGAAGATGGCGGCGTTCATCCGGGCGGCAAAAACGCCATCGGCGGGCTGATTCGCGCAGCAGCCCGCGTACGCGTTCTTCACGAGCGAGAAGGGCATTACCCTTCTTCGATCTCATCGCGACGATGCCTGCTGTTTCCCCCGGCCCGGCGCCAACCCCAGGCTGAGCACCGCTACCAGTACGCAGCCGACCCCGAACATCTGGTGCAATCCGATCCGTTCGCCCAGCAGGGTCGCGGCGAAGATCAGTGTCGCCACCGGTGCCAGTGCGGTAAACAGCGAAGCTTCGACGCCGCTGACTCTTGCCGAACCCGCGTACCACAAGATGAAGCCGCCCACGGTGGGGATCAGCGCGTAGTAGACGACGCTTCCCAGGGCCTGGGCAGCGATGGGCGCGGTCCACGGCATCTCGAAAAGGGCCGGGACCAGCGATACCGCCAGTCCCAGCCCGGTCATCAGGGCCGATAGCGCAAGCGGTGCGATGTCGGTACGCAGACGCTTGTTGAGCAGGATGAACAAGCCTTCGCAGACCACGGCGCCGAAAACCAGTGCATTGCCGGTCAGGGAACGGTTGCCGTCCTGAGCCGGATGAAAGGCGATCGAGAACACGCCTGCCGCCGCCAGTGCGATCGCCATCAGCAGGTAACGATGCGGCCGCTCTCCCAGGACGAGGATGGCGATCGCCGCCGAGACGACGGGAAGCGTGCCGATGACGATGCCGGCGTCGGCGGCCGAGGTCAGGCGCAGTCCCGAAATCAGCAACGTGGTGTAACCGACGCTGCCTGCCGTTGCCTGAAGCAACAGGATCATCCAGTCGCGCCGCGCCGGCTTCGGCCAGGCGGTTCCGGTGATGCGCATCAGGACGACGAAGAGCGGGAACGCCATCGCGAACCGGAGCGCGGTTGCCGTAAATGGCGGCAATCCGTATGCGATGAGTTTGCTTGCGATGACGGTGCTTCCCACCAGCACCATGGCGAGCGCCAGATAGGCGTATCCCTGCAACTGTCGTGACATGGCTTCTCCTTCCGAAAAACATGAACGGGGAGAAGCTTAGCCAGTTTCGGCGCCTCTGCCTTGAACGAAATTGCAGGCAAGGGCGGAAGGGAAGCGGACGCCGGTCGGAGTCAGGCCAAAGCGCAGGCGTACGCGCGCGGCGAGACGCCATATTTCCGCACGAAAATGCGGGTCATGTGGCTCTGGTCCGCAAATCCGCTGGCAGCGGCCGCTTCGGCCAGGGGCATGCCTTGCGCAATCAGGCGGCGCGCGAGATGAATCCGGCGCTGCACCAGATAAGCATGCGGCGTCAGCCCGGTCGCCTTGGCAAATCCCCGCAGCACCTGGTAGCGGCTCAAACCGCTCTCGCGCGCCAGGTCGGACAGGGTGACGGGGGCTAGCGGGTCGTCGTCGATCAGGGTTCGCGCGCGGGAAATTGCGCCGGGAACCGGGTGCGCCGCGTCGATGCTGCTGCTCTCGTGCATCACGTCGGCCAGCAGCATTAACAGCAATTCCTCCGGTAGCGCGGCGGGCTGTGTTCCGGCATTCGCGGTCAGGCTGGCAAACAGTTGCCGGAAGCGGTGCGCAATGCCTTCGTCATGAATCACCGGAAGGGAAAATTCGTATGTCGCGGTCTGGCCTTCGCGAATGTCGTCGGCCGCTTCGGCGATCAATGCGGGGTCAATGTAGAGCATCCGCCACGCACGGCCGGCATCGCCGATCGGCGCACCGTCGTGCACCTCACCGGGGTTGACCGTGATGACGTCGCCCGCCCCGGCTTCCACCGTGCCGCGGCCACTGAGCGATTTCTGCGCGCCGTACTCGATGACGCCGATGCCGAACTGTTCATGCGTATGCGGCGCGAACCTGCGATCGGTCCGCGCCGCAACCGCTTCCACGCCGGCAAGCTTGCTGCGGATCATGTTGAACTGGCTTTGCTTCATCTCTCGCACCTGTCTGTTTGTCGTACGCCCCGGCACAAGGACGTGCTCCTTCGCATGGTGCCTGATGTCTCCCGCACAATGCAGGTTCTCGCGCGTCCGTGCGTTCACGCATCCTGTGCGGGCTTCTTTCCATGCACCTGCAACAGGCAATCGTGGAACACCTGGGTCACGTGCGGTGGTGCCGGCGAGCGTCGCAGCACGCTGACGAAGGTGCAATCGTGGCGGAAACGGGAAGGGTTGACCGGCCGCATCAGCCCCTGCTCCTCGAAACTACACGCGTAATGGTACGGCAGGAAGCCGAGATTATCAAAAGCATCATATGAATTCTGCGCGCATTGAACCCCTTGGCGCTCGCATGGTCTGCCAGGGATGTTGCAGACGCAGTTAATCCGCGCAGCTGCCGGGCAACAACGTGGGGCGCTGGCCGGTGCGCGCACGACTGTTGCTGTGACAGGTCTGCATCCGATTGCCGATAACGCTCGAGACCTGTGTGATGCTCAACGACACCTTGCTGGATTCCATCGGCTTGTCTCAACTGGTTCCGCCGGCATTGGCGCCATGGCGTCCGCTGGTCGCCGAGGGCATGCAGTTCTTTCTTGAGCGCCTGCCCGCGCACCATCAGGAAGCCATTGTCGCCAACCAGTTGGCCTTGCCTGCGGACGTGGATGCGGCCACGCGTCTTGTGACGCTCCTGTCTCAATGCCCCACGCTCCACAAGCTCGGCCAGGTGCTGGCGCGCAATCGCCATATTCCCATCGAGGTGCGCCGGCAGTTGCAGACGCTGGAATCCATGTTGCCTGCGACGCCGATCGAGCAGGTGCTGACTCGCATTCATGCCGAGCTTCCGCATGGTGCGCCGGTGACACTGGCAGAACAGGCGTTGGCGGAGGGCAGCGTGGCGGTGGTGCTGCCTTTCACTTACCAGCAGGATGGCGAAACCCGCGACGGCGTGTTCAAGGTGCTCAAGCCCGGGGTTGAAGAGCAGTTTGCCGAGGAGATTGCCGTTTGGGGGGAACTGGGCGCGTTCCTTGAAGAGCGCAGCCGCAGCCTCGGGCTGCCGCGGCTCGGGTATCGGGACACGCTCGATAGCGTGCTCGACCTGTTGAACAAGGAAATCCACCTGCAGGTGGAACAGCACAACCTGACGGAGGCTCATGCATTCTATGCGGGCGAGCCGCGCGTACTGATCCCGCGCCTGCTGCCATGGTGTACGCCAAGGATGACCGCAATGGAGCGCGTGTTCGGCGACAAGGTGACGGATGTCCGGTTGTCAAGGAAGCGGCGCGACGATCTGGCTTCCGTCATGGTGTCGGGGCTGATCGGGCAGCCTTTCTGGAGTCCGGAACAAACCGCCGTGTTTCATGGCGATCTCCATGCGGGCAACCTCTTCGTCACTCCGGACGGACGACTGGCAGTACTGGACTGGAGCCTGACCGCACATCTGTCGAAGACCGATCGGGAAACGCTGGTGGACATTGTTCTCGGCGGCCTGACGCTGGATGCCGAGCGAATTCGCAATGCGGTGGCGGCGCTCGGATCGATTGCGGCGGATGATCCGATACACCGTGAAGCGGTGGAACGGGCATTGGATCGTGTGGCGTTGGAGGGGCAATTTCCTGGATTCGAATGGTTGCTGACCTTCCTGGATGAGCTTGCGCTGGATACGGCGACAGGCTTTCGGGAGGATTTTGTCTTGTTCCGCAAGACATGGTTTTCTCTTTCAGGCGTCATCGGGGATCTGGTGGGTGAGCATGCTCCGGATGTGCAGTTGCTTGGGCAGGGGCTGATACGGTTTATTGCCGAACTGCCGGTGAGATTGTTTGCGGACCCGGCGGAAGGGCATTTTTCCACGCATGTCTCGAATGCCGACATCCTTGCCACATGTGCGTCGGCATGGCTCATTCCGTTGCGGTACTGGGCAAGAAGCTGGAGCAGACGCGGGCCCCGGATCGGGGAACGCGTGCTTCATGCCGGTATCTGATCGGGCTGCGCGTGCCAACGGGTACAGATCCGACAAGATAGAGCCCGCTTTTGCTTTCGTACTGGCAATGTCATAAGATGGTTCCACAGGGTGAGGCAAGCCCTGCACCGATTCGACAAAACGACGGTACGCCGTGACAGATACCAAGACACGTATTCGGCTTCGTACGTCTGTGTTCGCCGCAATTGACTACGGCGTCAACGTTCTTATCCTCTTCGCTTATGCCGCCGTCGGCACGATTCCGATGGACGTACCGGTGAAGATTCTTGTTGTCGCGATCTTGTTCAACGTGATTTTCCTGGGCGGCATCGCATCCGGCGTTACGCAGCGTTTCCGGGATCCGTCGATCACCGGCGCTCAGGTTTCGGCTGCCTGCGGCATCAATCTTCTGGGCATCCTGCTGGCGCCGGAAATCACCTACATGTTCCTGGTCAACCTGTTTGTGCCCTTGTCCTATGCCGTTTTGCATTTCGGAAAACGCCAGTTTCTGACGTCCTGGATACTGTTGTCGCTCGCCACGGGCTATGTGCTGTCGGTCGTCGGCAGCCGCGCCGGGATCGCGCTGGATTCGGACGCCGAGCGGATCATTCTCCCGGTCGTGATTGCATTGGTGCTGGGCCGCTTTGTTGCCATCAATGCCGAAGTGTCGCGCTTGCGTGCACGTTTGCAAGACAAGAACAAGGCCCTGGCGATTGCCACTGCCCGACTGGCAGAGATCGCGACGCACGACGAACTCACCGGCATCTGGAACCGCCGCAAGTTCATGTCGATGCTGCAGGAAGAACGCGTGCGGGTGGAGCGCGGCGGATCGGGTTTTTGCGTGGCGATCGTCGATGTCGATCGATTCAAGCAGATCAACGACCGTTTCGGCCATCTGGTCGGCGATGCCGCTCTGAAGGTGACCGCGTCGTTGTTGCAGGGCGCGATACGTGCTACTGATCGCGTAGCACGCTTCGGCGGCGAGGAGTTTGTGCTGCTGTTCGTCGATATCGACCGGGAAGCGCTGCCCGTCGCGATGGAGAGGGTGCGGGCGGTGATCGAAAGGCACAATTGGGAGTCGGTTGCGCCCGGTCTTCACCTCACGATCTCGGGCGGCGTATCGGCCTGGGAGCCGAGCGAGGGTGTGGAGCAGGCGCTTAATCGCGCCGACGGCGCACTGTATGAAGCGAAGGAAGCCGGACGCAATTGCTTCTGCATCGCTTCGCCCTCCGACATCCTGCTTGCGCAGCGGTCTTGATGCCGTGTGCTCCGTAATTCGAAGATGCGTCTGGCAAGGTCCGTTTCAGGAAACAGTGCTTCAAGACAGTAGTGCAGGCACGGCGGCCTGCACTACTCGTCATGCCGATTTTGCAGGTCCGCTCAGATCCAGGTTTCCCTGATCTGCGGATCGTCCCGTTCGCTGCGTTCGATCCGGAATAATCCCTTGGGCAGCTTGCTCCTGACTTCGATCAGCGTGTTGCCGACAACATAGTCCTTGGTCAGGCGATTCAGATGCAGTCTGCGCGCCACGTACTGGTCCGGGAAATCGTCGGGCGATTCATACACGACCCACATTGAATCGTCGTCGTCGCCGGTGTTGTTCTGGTCTGCCATTGTGTTTTCAAAAAAATGTTCGTGAATCTTCTATTAGAACATGGATGACGGGTGAAGTGCCGGATAGCGGAGTTTTTTCCGCTGTTCACGGCTGCGGTTGGTACGGGATCACCTTATCCTGTTCGCCCGGATCGTTGCGTGCGACGACCGCGCGCGCGGCTTCGGTGGCGCTGAGATTGATCGCTTCGTGCGGGACGTTCGGCGGGATGAACAGAAAGTCGCCGGCTTCGCTGACGACGGATTTGGCCAAGCCTTCTCCGTAGCGGGTTTCGACGCGGCCTTCGAGCACGTAGATGCCTGTTTCATATCCGTCGTGCATGTGCGGTTCGGCTTTGGCGCCGGGCGGGATGATGACAACGTGCATCGACAGGCCGCGGGTGCCTGCGGTGTTTGCCGATAGTCCGATGAAGTAGGGCAGGCGCTGCCGTGTCATGATTTCCGTATCGGGGCGTACGGCGGTCACGTTTTGCGCGGTTTTGTCGTCATGCATGGGCGGTTCTCCTGGTAAAGCGGGGGGGGGCGAAAGCTTGATTGATGTCACCGTCCTGTCATACATCGTCTGTATTATTGCCTCATCTGCTGTACATGCAACCGATATGCATGATGGCAGTCAGGTGTGCCTGGCCCGAACAGACACGGGGAGGCACACCAACCACCCCCCCCTCTCTCATTTCCCCGTTCCCCGCATTGGCGTTCTGATCCGGACGGACATCGCGTTGGCGATTTGTGCCGCGGCGTCAGTCGGTATGGAATGGCTTGTCAGCTGCATTCCTGGCGGCGCCGACGGCGCGCTCGTACTCCGCGATGACCTGCGCACCGAACAGCAACAGCGTTGCTGCAACTTCCAGACTGAGCAACACCACGATCGCTGTGGTCAGTGAACCGTACACCACGCTGACCTGCGACAAGGTGGCAAAGTACCAGACCAGCACGTGCCGGGTTACTTCCCATAGCAAGGCGGCGGTAATGCCGCCGATCAGCGCGTGGCGCAGCGACAGCCGGCCGACCGGCATGATCAGGTAGACCGAGGTGAGGACGAGGATTTCTCCGCCCAGGCCGAGCAGGTAAAGCAGTACGCCGGAGATACCGCTGAGCGACCAGCTATGGTTGAAGACTTCCACGCTGCGCTCTTCCATCGCTTGCAGGATGCCGGCAACCAGGGTGACCAGCAGCAGGCCGACGCCGAGAAACAGAATGTAGAAATATGGTAGTACCGCCGACACCAGGAAATGGCGGCGGCGTATGGCGACACGGTGGAAGAAGATCACCGACATGGCGTTCTCGAGGACGGTGAAGGCGAGTGAACTGAAAAAGATCAGAGTCGCCAGCAGCAGCCAGCCAATGACTTCCCGGTGTTCAAGAAAATTCGCGAGTTCGGCGACGACGGCCTTCGATTGCCCGGGGATCAGCCATTCCAGATAGAGGCCGATGGTCTGCAGCAGTTCCGCCCGGTCGATGAAGTGGGACAGTGCAATGACGGTGACGATGAGCAGCGGCACGATCGATAACAGCGCATAGTAGGCAACCGCGCCGGCAAGCAGCAAACCCTGATTGGCGCGAAAGCCGCGCAGCGTGTTCATTGCGAATGTGCGGGGGTGTTTCCAGACTTCCAGGGGGGTGTCGTCGGCTGGCGGCATGTAGGCGTGTTGTTGTGACATGCAATCGGAATGAGTGCCTTGTTAGGCGGGAAAAGAGGGAACCCGGTTCCATTGCGGCGGAAACGACGTTGCACAACGCGTGCGAAAGATGAGAAGTGTCATTCCGGTTCCCCGAGCTGGATTCAACCAGGAACCTGTGGATGAACGGGCTGCAATTCGTTCTGGGCCCTATATCAATTTTCCGGGAAAAGTATCTTTTCCCGATATTTTAGTATCAGGAAGTATAAAACGAGGATGATAAATTGCCTTCCTGTACTAAATGGTACCTCGGCAGAAGAGGGAGACGCTCGGTATGCAGCGCCCCGCTTTTCGTGCATTACGCCGACTGTAGTTTGCATTGAGAAATTATGTATTGAAAGGATGCTGCCATGTACCTTGGCATTGACTTAGGCACCTCGGAAGTGAAAGTGCTCCTCGTCGGCGGCCGGCAGGAAGTCATTGCCACCGCACATGCGCCGCTTGCGATCGAACGCCCTCATATGCTCTGGTCGGAGCAACACCCGGAGGATTGGTGGCGCGCGACCCAGGCGGCGATTGGCGAGATCCGACACCGTCATCCATTTCAGTTAAGCGAGGTGCGGGGGATTGGCTTGTCGGGCCAGATGCATGGGGCTGTGCTGCTGGATTCCGCCGATCGCGTGCTGCGACCGGCCATTTTGTGGAATGACGTGCGGTCCGGTGAAGAATGCATTGCGCTTCAGCAGCATGTACCGCAGTTGAGCCAGATCACCGGCAATGTCGCGATGCCCGGTTTTACCGCACCCAAGCTGCTGTGGGTTGCAAGGCATGAACCGCAACTGTTCAGCAGGATTGCCAAAGTACTGTTGCCGAAAGACTATTTGCGTTTGCTGCTCACCGGCGATTACGTATCCGACATGTCGGATGCGTCGGGTACCTTGTGGCTCGATGTCGCAAAGCGCGATTGGTCGGATGTGATGCTCGATGCGACCGGATTGAACCGTTCTCATATGCCGAAGCTGATCGAAGGCTCGGCGCCGGGCGGTGTGTTGAGGCCGGAACTGGCGACGGCCTGGGGTATGGGAACGCAGGTGGTAGTGGCCGGCGGTGCCGGCGACAATGCCGCCAGTGCGATAGGCATGGGCGTCATCCATGACCCGCAGGGCTTCATTTCACTCGGCACCTCGGGAGTGTTCTTTGCCGCCACCAATACCTATCGTCCCAATCCGGCACAGGGCCTGCATACGTTTTGCCACGCGCTGCCCGGGCAATGGCATCAGATGGGCGTGATGTTGTCTGCCGCCAGTTGCCTGCGATGGGCGGCGCAATTAACGAGCAGCAAGGACGAAGCCGCGCTGCTGATGGAGATCGCACAGACGGACGGACCATCATCCCACGCCGCGCCGCTGTTTTTGCCGTATTTATCCGGCGAGCGCACGCCGCACAATAACCCGCATGCGAAAGGTGTGTGGTTCGGTCTCAGCCACGGCACCAACCGCGGCCTGCTCGGCTATTCGGTACTGGAAGGCGTCGCATTCGGCCTGCGTGAAAGTTTTCTCGCGCTGCAGGATGCGGGCAGTGCGGTACGTGTTGCGTCGCTGGTCGGCGGCGGCAGCAACAGCGAGTACTGGGCGCAACTGTTGGCCGACGTGCTGGATATCACGCTCGCCCTGCATAGCAGTGCGGGTGTCGGCGCCGCACTGGGTGCGGCAAGGCTGGGCATGCTGGCAGCAAATCCCGGCCTCGACACCGCGGAAGTCTGCGCGCCGCCGGCGGTCACCAGGATCATTCAGCCCAGACCGGACTGGCACGCTGCGCTATTACCGCGTTTTGAACGATACCGGAAACTGTACGCGGCATTGCAACCGATGTTTACCGCGTGATGATCATTGCCAGGCGCATGCAAAAACGCGGCGTGTGACAACCCATAACTCCCGTTGAGCTTTCTGTCAGACGTCCTTCAAACGACGTTGATAACGGCCCTTGTACGCTTTTCCAGTTCGAGCGTACCCGCAAAACGATATCCGAACTGCCGCTGAAAGAGATAACCATGAACAATTCCCCTTTGTATGCCTTATCCGGTTTTGGGCAAAGCGTCTGGCTGGATTTTTTGGGTCGAAACTTGATTGATTCAGGTGCGCTGGCACGGTTGATGACAGAAGACGGCCTGTCTGGCGTGACGTCGAACCCGGCGATTTTCGAACAGGCGATTGGCGGCAGTAACGATTACGACGACGAAATCCGTAAATTGTCGAGCGCCGGCAATAACGTGGCCGCGATCTACGAAAGCTTGACCGTACGTGACGTAGCCGATGCCGCCGACTTGCTCTTGCCGCAGTATGAACGCACAAATCGGGCCGATGGTTACGTCAGTCTCGAAGTGTCGCCGCATCTGGCCTATGACACGGAAGGCACGCTTGCGGAGGCGCGCCGGTTGTGGGATGCGCTGAACCGTCCGAATGTAATGATCAAGGTGCCAGGCACTGCCGAAGGGCTCCCGGTCATTCGACAACTGATTTCGGACGGCATCAACGTCAATGTCACGCTGCTGTTCAGCCTGCAGCGCTATCGCGAGGTTGCTGAAGCCTATATCGCGGGACTGGAAGACCGGCTCGCTCTCGGCAAGCCGATCGATCACGTGGCAAGTGTCGCAAGCTTTTTTTTGAGCCGCATTGACGCCCGAATCGACCCCATGCTGAACCAGATCGTCCAGCGCGGGGGCGAGGACGCCGAACTGGCAAAGCATTTGTGCGGCAAGGTCGCGGTGGCCAATGCAAAGCTGGCCTATCGCGATTACCAAACGATCACCGGGCAGGAGCGTTATCAACTGCTTGCCGGGAAGGGGGCGTTGCCTCAGCGCTTGCTCTGGGCGAGCACGAGTGCCAAGAATCCCGCTTACTCGAACACCATGTATGTGGAACCACTGATCGGCGCGGATACCGTTACCACCCTGCCGCTCGATACCGTCGACATTTACCGGGAACATGGACGGCCTGCTGCGACAGTGACGCTGGCGGCGGAGGAAGCACGAAGAGACTTGTTCTGCCTGCGCGCAATTGGCATAGACCTGGACGCGGTTACGCAGCAACTCGAGGTCGAAGGAATACAGAAATTCGTTGCGCCGCACGACAGTCTGATGGCGACCATAGAGAAGAAATGTTCCCTCATTTAAAAGGTTTATCCATGGAAGCTCATCAAGCTGATCCGTTGCCAAGTCACGCCCGTCTCTCGAACAGGCAATTGGGCAATGCCATTCGCGTTCTATCGATGGACGCAGTGCAACGTGCCAACTCGGGCCATCCCGGAATGCCGATGGGGATGGCGGACATTGCGGAAGTATTGTGGCGCCGTTATCTACGGCATAACCCGGCCAATCCGCACTGGGCGAATCGTGACCGGTTCGTGGTCTCCAACGGCCATGGCTCGATGCTGCTGTATGCGCTGCTGCACCTGAGCGCTTATGCATTGTCGATGGACGATATCAAGAATTTTCGCCAGCTGCATTCGAAGACGCCGGGGCATCCGGAAGTCGGCATCACTCCCGGCGTGGAAACGACCACCGGCCCGCTTGGACAAGGGCTTGCCAATGCCGTCGGTATGGCGATTGCCGAACAAGCCTTGGCGGCAGAATTCAACCGTCCGGGCTTTCCGCTGGTGGATCATTACACCTATGTTTTTCTCGGCGACGGCTGTCTGATGGAAGGCATTTCACATGAAGCATGCTCGCTGGCAGGAACGCTGGGATTGGGAAAGCTGATCTGCTTCTATGACGACAATGGCATTTCCATCGACGGGCACGTACAGGGGTGGTTCACCGACGATACGCCGAAACGCTTCGAAGCATATGGATGGCATGTTGTTCCGGATGTGGATGGCCATGATCCGGAATCGATTGCAGCCGCGATCCTTGCCGCCCAAGCGGTGATGGACCGGCCGTCCATGATCTGTTGCAAGACAGTGATTGCCATGGGCAGTCCGAACAAAGCCGGCACGCACGACGCCCATGGTGCGGCACTTGGAGAGGCGGAAGTGGCCGCTACGCGCGCCAACCTCGGTTGGACCTCTCCGCCTTTCGAGATACCCCAGGAAATCTACCAGGCATGGGATGCACGCGAACAGGGGCAGCGCCGCGAAAACGAATGGAATGCCTTATATGGCGCATATCGCGCGCAATACCCCGCGTTGGCGGCGGAATACGAACGGCGGCTTCAGCGCAAGTTGCCGGCGAACTGGAACACGCATGTAACGGCGTTGATGGAGAACGTCATTGCGCGAGGCGAGAGCATTGCCACGCGCAAGGCTTCGCAAAATGCGATCGAAGGCTTGGCGGCTATCCTTCCTGAACTGCTCGGCGGGTCCGCCGACCTGGCGAGTTCCAACCTCACGCTTTGGTCCGGTTCCAAGGGGATGAGTTCTGGCGAGGGCGGCAATTACGTGTACTACGGTGTACGCGAGTTTGGCATGTCGGCCATGATGAACGGGATTGCGCTGCATGGCGGTTTTATCCCGTACGGTGCTACCTTTCTGACGTTCTCCGACTATTCTCGCAATGCACTGCGCATGGCAGCGCTGATGAAAATTCGGTCCTTATTTGTGTTCACGCATGATTCGATTGGTCTGGGTGAGGATGGCCCGACGCATCAGTCGGTTGAACATGTCGCATGCTTGCGCATGATTCCGCATCTCGATGTCTGGCGGCCATGCGATGCGCTGGAGTCCCTGGTTGCCTGGGTCGCCTCTGTTGAGCGGGAAGATGGACCCAGCGCCTTGATTTTTTCACGCCAGAGTCTGCCGTTTCAGAACCGGTCTTCGCACACCGTCTCGCAAGTGCAGCGCGGCGGATATATCCTGGCCGAGGCGGAAGGCGGCGCGCCGCAAGTCATCATGATTGCCACCGGATCGGAAATGGCGTTGGCAATGAAGGCCCATCAGGCCCTTGTCGAGCAAGGCATCCGGGTGCGCGTGGTGTCAATGCCCGCCACAACCGTGTTTGACCGCCAGGAAAAAGTGTATCGTGAAAGGGTATTGCCGCCGGGTGTGCCATGTGTGGCGATCGAGGCAGGCGTTACCCATTTTTGGAGGAAGTACGTCGGCTTGAATGGCGCGGTGATTGGAATCGATGTTTACGGCGAATCGGCTCCGGCCGACACATTGTTCAAGCATTTCGGATTTACGTTGGAGCGTGTGCTCGATGAAGTCAAGAGAGTGATGCCGGACGTGAGCCGAATCGGTAATTCGTGATGATGCAAGTCCTGTGCGTTGAGCAGGTGAGGAAACGACGATAACATGCATAAGCGCGCATAATGATGCGAAACAGGCGACAGGAAATCGTTCAACATAAACCAAACCGAGTCAGTATCGCCAACGTCCAGTTGAAAATATTGTCGATGGAGACGGAAAATGACGTACAAGATGGGGGAGAAAGGACCGCAACTGTCGCAACTGTCTGCAACGCAAGGGTTCGAACCTAAAGACACCGATGGCTTCATACGCTACCTGGAGCATGGTGTTCCCAACCCATTGGTGCGCTGGCATTACCACGACGAGTACGAGCTGCATCTCATTCTGGAAACGAGCGGCAGGGTATTCATTGGCGATTACATCGGACATTTTTCGCCAGGCCACCTGGTATTGACGGGGCCTAGAGTGCCTCACAACTGGGTTTCAACGAACATCCCGGAAGAGGGTGTTCAGTTACGGGACGTGGTGCTGCAGTTTCCTCATGAGCCGCTTGAGCTGATGGGAAACCGGATTCCTGAATTCAGAGACATTTTTCCGATGCTGAACCGGTCCCTGTATGGAATTGAATTCTTCGGCATGCAGGAAAAGGCCGTAGGGCGTTTCGCCCGTATCCGGGATACCACCGGCTTTACGCGATTGCTGGAATTCATGACGCTCCTGGGGGAGCTTGCGCAGAGTAACGACTTTCGATTGCTGTCTAGTGTACAGATGCAGTCGTCCGATGACGACGCTTCGCTCACAAAAATCAGCTCGGCAATCAACTTTATCCTCGAGAACTACAACACCGATCTTTCCATGAGCAAGCTTTCGCATGACCTTGGCATGTCGGAAAGCAAATTCTCACGATTTTTTCGTACTGCGACCGGCAATAGTTTCACCGATTTTGTGAATCGTTTACGCATCAATCGAGCCTGCCAGCTGTTGATGGAAACGGATCGCTACGTGATCAATGTGTGTTACGAGGTCGGCTTTAACAACGTCGCCAATTTCAATCGGCGTTTTTTGGATGTGAAAGGTATGACGCCGACGGAATTCAGAAATCAGGCGAAGGGAAGGTTCGGTTCCTGATGTTTCCAGATTTTACTGTGCGGCCAATGCAGCCAAATCGAAAGGCGGATCGGGCATCGGCCCAGCGGAGGGCACGCGGGAGACCTGTCGGTGTCTTGTACAGCTGACCGACAATTCTGTCCTGCGTGAAAAATACTGCCGCCTCATTGAACCGGGGTAGGTCAGAAACTATGTTGGATGCCCGCGCCGATGCTGCTGCCGCTTGCAAATGCGCTGACCTTATCGAAGGTGACGACCATATATAGCTCGACGCGCTTGGATAGATTGCGTGTGTAACCGAGGGACGTAGTGTCGCGCTGTCGAGAGGAAATGCCAGAGCCGCCACGCCGGGTTTGTGCCCACGCTGCCATGAACTCGCCACGGTCCGCAGGTATAGCGACACCTACCGAACAGGTGCGGTCATGCAGGTCGATGTCGTGTGCGGTTCGGTCGTACGTGGCAAACAGCTTGATGCGCTTGAAGTCATAGCTGGTACCGATGAACCAGGCAGTTTGACGGCTTGCGTTTAGCCCCGCTATGGATTTCACTACGCCGCCAGTCGTATCAAGCGGATTGTTGACCTCGACTCGTTGAACGAATGCCGACAGCGAAAAGGGATTTCCCAGGTACAACAGGTTGGCGCCGATATTGCTCTTGTTATTGCTTGCGGCCTCGCCAAACTGATAGTGCAAACCGACGGTCAAGCCGTTTGCGGACGGCGTCGTGTATCTAATCTGATTGCTCCAGCCGGTATCGCCCGCCAGCGAATTAATCCATCCGCTTGCGTTTAATAATGGAACATTGAGATGCAATGCGAGTGGCGAAAATGTTGGCGAATTGCCGAAGGGATTGAATCGCGATATCGGTTGCGTATTGGGAGCCAAGCCGCGCCCCAAGGACAAAGTGCCGAAGGCGCCGGACAGACCGATGTTTGCCGCACGTGAATATGTTGGGTCGCCGGGAAAGCGTCCGACTTCGCCGGTGCTTGGGCGAAAATAGGTTGCCGCTGCAAAATTGGCTTGTGTGCCCCTGCCCAGATCCTCGCTTCCTCTTAAGCCAATCCAGGACGTAGCCATTCCGCTGCTGCCGACTTTCGTCGCATGGGCGGCATCGCCGCTGCTGCGCACGGAGCCTGCAAAGATATCGATCACGCCTTCGAACTTGACGGCAGCATTCGCTATTGCAGGAGCGACGAGACTGCTTCCCATGCTGGCCGCAAGCAACAGTCTTTCCAGTCTTGAACAAGTGAACTGCATCAACTATGCGCCGTTCCATTCCCGAAAATTCTTGCCCTGATTTTTCAGGATAGTCGCACGCAATGCAAAAGCCAAACCTCAAATAAGTTGGTGCAACGAAAGTAGTTTTTCACAGGAAAAATTTGCCCTCGATTTTAATCTTACTGTGTCATAAAATATACAATTACTGTGTCATAAATATGCCAACTT
>CBIHRJ010000075.1:0-23208 GCA_966212445.1 uncultured Noviherbaspirillum sp.
TCCTGCAGCGCGTGATGATGGAAACCGTCGACGGCGAATACCAGAACTACAAGGCCAAGGACGGCGCCTACGTGCGCAAGCACTTCTTCGGCAAACATCCGAAGCTGCTGGAATTGGTTTCCAAGATGTCTGACGACGACATTTGGCGTTTGAACCGCGGCGGCCACGATCCGCACAAGATCTATGCCGCCTTCAAGCAGGCGCAGGAACACAAGGGTCAGCCGACCGTGTTGCTGGTGAAGACCATCAAGGGCTTCGGCATGGGCAAGTCGGGCGAAGCGCGCAACACCGCGCACCAGACCAAGAAGCTCGACGACCAAGCAATCCGCGAGATGCGCGACCGCTTCGCGATCCCGGTTCCCGACGACAAGCTGCCGGAAGTGCCGTTCTTCAAGCCGTCCGACGACGCGCCGGAAATGAAATACCTGCACGAGCGCCGCAAAGCCTTGGGCGGCTACCTGCCGCAGCGCCGCATGCAAGCCGACGAAACGCTGCCGGTGCCGGAACTGTCGGCATTCAAGGCGGTGCTCGACCCGACTGCGGAAGGCCGCGAAATCTCCACCACCCAGGCTTACGTGCGCATCATCACCACGTTGCTGCGCGACGCCAGCCTCGGCAAGCGCGTGGTGCCGATCCTGGTCGACGAAGCCCGTACTTTCGGTATGGAAGGCCTGTTCCGCCAGATCGGCATCTTCAACCAGCAGGGCCAGTTGTACGAGCCGGTCGACAAGGACCAGGTGATGTACTACCGCGAAGACAAGGCCGGCCAGATCCTGCAGGAAGGTATCAATGAAGCGGGCGCGATGAGCTCGTGGATCGCCGCGGCGACCTCGTACTCGACCAATAACCGGGTGATGATTCCGTTCTACATCTTCTACTCGATGTTCGGTCTGCAGCGCGTCGGCGACCTTGCATGGGCGGCGGGCGACATGCGCGCACGCGGCTTCCTGCTCGGCGGCACCGCCGGCCGCACCACGCTCAATGGCGAAGGCTTGCAGCACGAAGACGGCCACAGCCACATCCTGGCGTCGACCATCCCGAACTGCATGCCGTACGACCCGACCTTTGCGCACGAAGTTGCCGTGATCATCCACGACGGCCTGAAGCGCATGGTCGAGAAGCAGGAGGACGTGTTCTATTACATCACTCTGATGAACGAGAACTACAGTCATCCGGGCCTCAAGGAAGGCCAGGAAGAGAACATCCTCAAGGGTCTGTACCTGCTGCAGGAAGGTGACAAGAAGGCCAGGCAGCGCGTGCAATTGATGGGCTCCGGCACCATCCTGCGTGAAGTGATCGCCGCCGCCGACCTGCTGCAGAACGACTGGGGCATCGGCGCCGACGTCTGGTCAGCACCGTCGTTGACGCTGCTGGCGCGCGACGGTCAGGATGTGGAACGCTGGAACCTGCTGCATCCGACCGAGACGCCGCGCGTGGCCCATGTGACCAAGCAGTTGCAGGACAGCACCGGTCCGATCGTCGCATCGACCGACTACATGCGCGCGTTTGGTGAGCAGGTACGTGCGTACATGCCGAAGGGCCGTAACTACAAGGTGCTGGGTACCGACGGCTTCGGCCGCTCCGATTCCCGCGCCAAGCTGCGTGAGTTCTTCGAAGTCAACCGTTACTATGTAACTGTTGCCGCACTCAAGGCGCTGGCTGAGGACGGTGTGGTCAAGCCGGCGGTGGTGGCGGAAGCCATTGCCAAGTACGGCATCGACCCGAACAAGCCGAATCCGGTGACGTTGTAACTCAGATAAATTACCTCTTCGCTCGTCCGTAACAGGTTCTCTCCCCTTTGCAGGGGCGCCCGGCATAGGGGGAGGGCTAGGGAAGGAGGAGTGAGGTTGAATCAATGACTGCGTTGGCTCGACCTCACTACCCCCATCCCAACCTTCCCCCTGCAAGGGGGAAGGAGCGGGGCGGCGGGATAACAAGAACGCAAGAACGGAGCTAACGCTATGAGCTTAACGGAAGTCAAAGTCCCGGACATCGGTGACTTCAAAGAAGTCGAAGTGATTGAATTGATGGTCAAGCCCGGCGACACGATCACGGTCGACCAGTCGCTGATCACGGTCGAGTCGGACAAGGCCAGCATGGAAATCCCTTCCAGCCACGCCGGCATGGTCAAGGAATTGAAGGTCAAGGTCGGCGACAAGGTATCGGAAGGTTCGCTGTTGCTGATCCTGGAAACCGAAGGTGCAACCGCCGCTCCTGCTCCGGCAGCCGCCGCGGCGCCGGCACCGGCTGCAACAGCGGTTGCAGCGGCGCCCGCTCCGACACCGGCGCCGACGCTGAGCCTGGTCGAATCGAAGCCGCTTCCCACCGCCGCGCTCGAACCGCGCGAAACCAACGGCGCCAAGGCCCATGCATCCCCGTCGGTACGCAAGTTTTCGCGTGAACTCGGTGTCGACCTGGTGCGCCTGACCGGCACCGGTCCGAAGGGTCGCATCCTGCATGAGGATGTGCAGAACTACGTGAAAGCCGTCATGTCAGGCCAGGCCGGCGCCAGCAGCGCCGCGCCGGTTGCTAAGGGCGGCGGTGGAGGCGGTGGCCTGGATCTGTTGCCGTGGCCGTCGCTGGATTTCTCCAAGTTCGGTTCGACCGAACTGCAAGCCTTGTCGCGCATCAAGAAGATCAGCGGTCCGAACCTGCACCGCAACTGGGTGATGATCCCGCACGTCACGCAGTTCGACGAGGCCGATGTCACCGAACTGGAAGAATTCCGCAAGTCCACCAATGCCGCAATGGCGAAGTCCGGCGTCAAGCTGACCATGCTCGCCTTCGTGATCAAGGCCAGCGTTGCGGCATTGAAGAAATTCCCGGTATTCAACTCCTCGCTCGATGCGAAGGGCGAGAACCTGATCCTCAAGCAGTACTACAACATCGGTTTTGCCGCCGATACGCCGAACGGCCTCGTGGTGCCGGTGATCAAGGATGCAGACAAGAAAGGCATCGCACAGATCGCGCAGGAGATGGGCGAGCTGTCCGCGCAGGCGCGCGAAGGCAAGCTGAAGCCGGCCGACATGCAGGGCGCGACCTTCACGATTTCGTCGCTGGGCGGTATTGGCGGCACGGCGTTCACGCCGATTATCAATGCACCGGAAGTCGCGATCCTCGGCCTGTCGAAATCCGAGATCAAGCCGGTCTGGGATGGCAAGCAGTTCGCGCCGCGTCTGATGATGCCGATGTCGCTGTCCTACGACCATCGCGTGATCGATGGCGCGATGGGCGCACGCTTCTCGGTCTACCTGGGCGAAGTACTGGGCGACATGCGCAAGACATTGTTGTAATCCATGCAGCAGGGCGACGGCGTCGCGGCGGGGGAAATGAGAGAATCCTTTTTCTTTCCGCCGAAGACCGCGGCGCTCCTTTCCTTGTTTATGGAGATCAACAATGACCACTTGCCTCGTCGTCAAGAAGAACAACCAGATCGCGATTGCATCCGATTCGCTCGTCACCTTTGGTGACACCCGGTTGTCGCATGCGTATGAAGTCAACGAAAAGATTTTTCCCGTCGGCGACTCGTATGTGACGCTGGCCGGCACCGCCGCGCATTTTCCGGTGATGCGCAAGCTGCTTACCGGGTTGGGCGAGGAATGCCGGCTCTGCAGCCGCGACGACGTGTTCGAAACCTTTTCGAAGGTGCATGAAATATTGAAGGAGAAGTACTTCCTGAACACGAAGGAAGACGAAGACGATCCGTATGAGTCATCGCAGATCACCGCACTGATCGCGAATCCGCACGGCATCTTCGGCGTGTACTCGTACCGGGAAGTATTCAGCTTCGATCGGTTCTGGGGAATCGGCAGCGGGCGTAATTTTGCACTCGGCGCGATGTACGCAGCTTATGACCGCGCCGAAACTGCACGCGAGATTGCGGAAATCGGCGTGCACGCCGGTGCGGAATTCGACAAGAGTACGTCGGGGCCGTTCCGGATTTTCAGTTTTCCGATGAAGTAAATAACATTAACAATTCTTGCCTTCTTAGAGGGGAGGCTTGGATGCAAGGTTCTTGGTTCTTTGTTTGCGACCAATTTACCCCCATCCCTAGCCCTTCCCCCTTCAAGGGGGAAGGGAACATACGGAGCTAAAGCTATGAGCTTAACGGAAGTCAAAGTCCCGGACATCGGCGACTTCAAGGAAGTTGAAGTGATCGAACTGCTGGTGAAGCCCGGCGACACCATCAAGGTCGACCAGTCGCTGGTAACCGTCGAGTCGGACAAGGCCAGCATGGAGATCCCCTCCAGCCACGCCGGCGTGGTCAAGGAATTGAAGATCAAGATCGGCGACAAGGTTTCCGAAGGCTCGTTGCTGCTGCTGGTGGAAGCGTCCGAAGGCGCCTCGGCACCTGCACCCGCGGCCGCACCGGCCCCGGCTGCAGCAGCTCCGGCTCCGGCAGCTCCGGTACAGGCGCCGGTCGCATCCAGCTATGCCGGCACCGTCGACATCGAATGCGACATGCTCGTCCTCGGCGCCGGCCCCGGTGGTTACTCCGCCGCTTTCCGTTCGGCCGACCTCGGCATGAACACCGTGCTGGTCGAACGTTATTCGACGCTCGGCGGGGTCTGCCTGAACGTCGGCTGCATTCCGTCCAAGGCGCTGCTGCACGTGGCTGCCGTGATCGACGAGACGGCATCCATGGCTGCGCATGGCGTCACCTTCGGCAAACCGGAGATCGACGTCGACAAGCTGCGCGAGTACAAGGAAAAGGTCATCAAGAAAATGACCACCGGCCTGGCCGGCATGGCCAAGGCGCGCAAGGTCAATGTGGTGCAGGGCGTCGGCCAGTTCGTCAGCCCCAACCATCTGGAAGTTGCCGCTGCCGATGGCAGCAAGAAGACCGTGCAGTTCAGGCAGGCCATCATCGCCGCCGGCTCTTCGGTCGTGAACCTGCCGTTCGTTCCGGAAGATCCGCGCATCGTCGACTCCACCGGCGCGCTCGAACTGCGTGCAGTGCCCAAGCGCATGCTGGTGATCGGCGGCGGCATCATCGGCCTGGAAATGGCGACCGTATATTCCACCCTTGGCGCACGTATCGATGTGGTCGAGATGATGGACGGCCTGATGCAGGGCGCGGACCGCGACATGGTGAAGGTCTGGCAGAAGTTCAATGAAAAGCGCTTCGACAAGGTGATGACCAAGACCAAGACGGTTGCGGTCGAGGCCTTGAAGGAAGGCATCAAGGTCACCTTCGAGGCGGCTGAAGCAGGCGTCACCGCGCCCGAGCCACAACTGTATGACATGGTGCTGGTGGCGGTCGGCCGCAGCCCGAACGGCAAGAAGATCGCCGCCGACAAGGCCGGCGTGGCTGTCACCGATCGCGGCTTCATCAATGTCGATTCGCAGATGCGCACCAACGTGCCGCACATCTTCGCGATCGGTGACATCATCGGCCAGCCGATGCTGGCGCACAAGGCAGTCCATGAAGCCCATGTCGCCGCCGAAGCGGCAGCCGGCGAGAAGTCGCATTTCGATGCACGAGTGATCCCGTCGGTCGCCTACACCGATCCGGAAGTGGCATGGGTCGGCATCACCGAAGACGAAGCCAAGGCCAAGGGCATCAAGCTGGAGAAGGGCCTGTTCCCGTGGGCGGCATCGGGCCGTGCGGTGGCGAACGGCCGTGACGAAGGCTTCACCAAGCTGCTGTTCGATGCCGAGACCCATCGCATCGTCGGCGGCGGCATCGTCGGCACGCATGCGGGCGACATGATCGGTGAAATCGCGCTGGCGATCGAAATGGGCGCGGACGCTGTCGATATCGGCAAGACGATCCACCCGCATCCGACGCTGGGCGAATCGATCGGCATGGCGGCGGAAGTGTTTGAAGGGGTTTGCACCGACTTGCCGCCGGCCCGGAAGAAGTAAGCAGTCAGTTTTGCAAATGAAAAGGGCGATACCTGCGGGTATCGCCCTTTTTGTTCGTGCTTACCGTCGCTGGTAGATATCGCCGAAATAACGCTCCATGTGAATCTCCGGTTTGTTCAACGGTGTCCAGCCGAATTTTTCATACAAGCCGGGCGCGGTGGTCGTTGCCAGATTGAAGCGACGCAGGCCTTGCACATCAGGATGGGCCATGACTGCTTCCATCAGCAGGCGTGAAATTCCCTTGCCCCTGTGCGAGCGCACGGTGAACACATCGCACAGATAGCCATACGTCGCACGGTCGGTCACGATGCGCGCAAACCCGACTTGCGCACCATTGTCGTAAGCGCCGAAACACAGCGAATGCCGGATGGCCTTTTCCACCGTCGAAACAGGAATGCCTTGCGCCCACGACGACTCTTCGCACAGGAAGCGATGGATCAGCGGGATGTTGAGATGAGCGTTGTTGTCGGAAATGGTGATCGGCATGACAGTAGCTCCGTTCAAGGTAAAGCGGCCCACCGCCTTCGGATGAGGAAGGCGTCCGGACTATGACTGCAGGGATAGGGCGGGATCAGCCCGCCCCTTAAGGCTCCAGCTTCACTGGCGCCATCAGTGCCCCAGCTTCACCAGCACTTCCGACAGCATCGCGATCATCTTGTCGATCTCTTCCGTCGTCACGTTCAGCGCCGGCATGAAGCGCAGCAGGTCAGGGCGCGGCGCATTCAGCAAGAGGCCGATCGGGCCCATGTCGCGCGCGGTTTCGACGATCTTCGGGCCGATGTCCTTGCCGAGCTTGAGCGCGCGCAGCAGTCCTTCGCCACGTTCGCCTTCGAGGCCGTGCTTCTCGCACAGCTTCAGCAATTCGGCACGCATGTAGGCGCCCTTGTCCTTCACCGATTGCAGGAAGCCGGGCTTCAGCAGTTCGCTCAGCACCGCGATACCGGCGGCGGTCATCAGCGGATTGCCGTTGTAGGTGCCGCCTTGCTCGCCCGGTTCGAAGACGGCGATTTCTTCGCGGCACAGCATTGCCGACAACGGTACGCCGCCGCCGATGCCTTTGCCCAGGGTCATGATGTCCGGTTCAATGTCCGACAACTGGTAGGCGAACAACTCGCCGGTGCGTCCCATGCCTGCCTGCACTTCGTCGACGATCAGCAGCAGTCCGCGTTGTTTGGTCAATGCGCGCAGCGCCTGCATGAATTCGCGGGTGGCGGGAATTACGCCGCTTTCGCCCTGCACCGGCTCCAGCATCACTGCAACGGTCTTGTCGGTGATCAGCTGCTCGACGCTGGCGATATCGTTCAGTTCGGCCTTGAGGAAGCCCGGCACCTGCGGCGCGAACATCGTGTCCCAGCCGGTCTTGCCGCTGGCCGACATGGTGGCCAGCGTGCGGCCATGGAAGCCATGGTTGAAGGTGATGATTTCGTAGCGGTTTTCGCCGGCGGCGGTCTTGTTGAGCTTGCCCCATTTGCGCGCCAGCTTGATTGCGCCTTCGTTGGCTTCGGCGCCGCTGTTACCGAAGAACACGCGGTCGAAGCAGGAATTCTTCGTCAGCATCGACGCCAGCACGATCGAGGGTTCGTTGTAGAACGCCGGGGAGGGATTGATCAGCTTGCTCACTTGCTTGTTGATCGCATCGGCGATGCATTGCGGCGAATGGCCGAGGCAGTTGACCGCCCAGCCTTGCAGGTAGTCGAGATAGCGTTTGCCGTTATGGTCGGTCAGCCACATGCCGCGGCCTTCGGTGAACACGAGCGACGGCCGGTTGGTGATTTGCATCAGGGCATTGATGTCGTACTGGCTGAATTCCATTTCGGGACTCCTGGACAAGGGATTAATAAAGGATCAAAAAAAAAGCCACAGGGAAGACCTGTGGCTTGATGAGCAGCAGACGCTTACACGCACGGGTTCCCAGGCTGAGGCAGCGGGATACGGCGTCGCAAGAATTTGGCTTTGGTGTTCATGAAGCCGATCTTATGATGTTTTGCGCAATGCGTCAAAAACTTTTTCCGCCGGTTCAGCCTGCCGCCAGGTCGGCTTCGGTCGTGAAGGCGTCGGCGTAAAACTCCTCTTCCGGCAGTTTGCACTGGGCGACGAAATCGCGCTTGGCCGAATCCACCATCACCGGCGCGCCGCAGGCGTACACCTGGTGGCCGGACAGGTCGGGCAGATCCTCGATCACTGCGCGATGCACGAACCCGGTCCGGCCGGTCCAGCCGTCTTCCGGCAAGGCATCCGAGACCACCGGCACGTACTTGAAGTTGGGCAGGGTGCGCGCCCACTCTTCGCACAGCGCGCGCATGTACAGGTCCTTCGGCCGGCGGCCGCCCCAGTACAGGGTCATCGGGCGGGTGGTGCCGGTATGGATCGCTTGCTCGATGATGGCCTTGATCGGCGCAAAGCCGGTGCCGGACGCGAGCAGCACCATCGGCTTGTCCGAATCCTCGCGCAGGAAGAAGGTGCCGAGCGGGCCTTCGAAACGCAGGATGTCGCGTTCCTTCATGTTGTTGAACACGTGCTCGGTGAAGGTGCCGCCCGTCATGTGACGGATGTGCAGCGTCAGATGTTCGTCGAGATGCGGCGCGTTCGCCATGCTGTAGCTGCGGCGCTTGCCGTCCTTGAGCAGGAATTCGATGTACTGGCCGGCCTTGTACTGCAGGCGTTCGTTGGCGGGCAACTGCAGCGACACCACCATCACGTCGTCGGCCACCTTGTCGAGTTTGGCGACGCGCGTCGGCAGCTTCTTGATCGGGAACTCGCCGACGCCCAGCACTTCGCGCGCCTCGATCACGAGGTCCGAATGCGGCGTCGCGCAGCAGAACAGCGAGAAGCCTTTTTCTTCTTCTGCCACCGGCAGGGCTTTTTCCTGATGGGCGCGGTGAGTGACCGAGCCTTCAAGCAGTTTGCCCTTGCAACTGCCGCAAGCGCCGTTCTTGCAGCCGTAGGGAAGGCCGACGCCGGCGCGGATTGCCGCGCTCAATACGGTTTCGTCTGTTTCGCACGTGAATTGCCGACCGCTCGGCTGAACTGTTACCTGGAAAGTCATACAATCCTGATGATGAAAATGAGTAATGGACAAAAACTCGGCAGGCCACGCCTGCTGATTATCGGTTGCGGCGATGTCGGACTGCGCCTGCTGCCGCTCGTGAAAGACCGCTTTCGCGTTTTCGCTGTCACTAGCCAGGATTCGCGCTGCAAGGAGTTGCGCGATGCCGGCGCTGTTCCGCTGGTGGCCGACCTGGATCAACCGTCCAGCCTGGCTCGCCTTGGCAAGCTGGCGGAACACGTCATCCACCTTGCTCCGCCGCAGTCCGAGGGCGCCACGGACCGCCGCACCCGAAATTTGACCGCCATTTTACCCGACCAGGCGACCCTCGTTTATGTCAGCACCACCGGCGTCTACGGTGATTGCGGCGGAGCGCTCGTCGATGAGACGCGGCCGGCCCGGCCGCAGAACCCGCGTGCCAAACGCCGCGTGGATGCCGAGCAGGTGCTGCGCGCATGGGCGCGCCGCTCGGCATCGCACCTTTCCATCCTGCGCGTGCCCGGCATCTACGCCGCCGACCGCCTGCCGCTGGAGCGCCTGAAGAAGGGCACACCGGCGCTGGCGCCGCGGGACGATGTGTACACCAACCATATCCACGCCGACGACCTGGCGCACATTATCGTGCATGCGCTGTTCCATGCGCGACCGTGCCGGGTGTACCACGCGGTTGATGATTCCGACATGAAAATGGCGGATTATTTCGATGCGGTCGCCGATGCCTTCGGGTTGCCGCGCCCCCCGCGTCTGCCGCGCGCCGAGTTGAGCCGGGAAGTGTCGCCGGTGCTGTTGTCCTTCATGTCGGAATCGCGCCGGCTCACGAATGCCCGGCTCAAGGAAGAACTCGGCGTACGCTTGCGGTATCCGTCGGTAAGCTTCGCGCTGCAGCGCATGGATAAATGACAACGGGGCCGCAACCCCGTTTTGTCTGTTTCTGCGTCGACTGTCAATGCGCGGTGGCTTCCAGCACCGGATAGCCGGCTTCGGTGATTGCCGACTTGATGTCGTCCAGCTTCGCGCCCGAATCGATGCGCACTTGTTGTTTGCCGAGATCCACCTCGACTTTCGCTGCGGCATCGACCGCCTGCACCGACTTGGTGACGGCATCGACGCAATGGCCGCAACTCATTCCTTCGACTTGCAATTCGTACATGGCATGCGCTCCTGGGAGGTGAATGAAAACACTACTGTACGCCTTACTGCAGCGGCAAGGTCAAGCCCTGTCGCGACGGAAGGTTTCCGTTTGCGCTGGCAGGCGTTCTGAATGTGCTTGCTATTCCGTCAGCATCGGCGCACCCTCACAGAAGACTGCAGGCACCGAGGTAAGGCACACGGGCCAGCGGATCATTCATCGAGGAGAACGGGCATGACGAACACTACAGGGCAAGCACAGATGACGGAAAACGGGATTGCATTTACCGTGCGTGTCGACTCGATCAACCGCGACTGCATTATTTCGCTGGATGCGTTGTCGAAACTTTCGCAGCTTCGTGTCGGCATCACGGACCCGATGGAAACCTATCGGGCTTTCGAGGCAACCATCAACGGCGTCGCGCGCCGCATGGTCACGGCGAATGTACCCGGCACGCCATTGCAACTGGGGCCACAGAGTTTTCGCTGAGTGATGCCTTGACGTCCTTGCATGCTTGCCGTCTGTATCTATACTGGATGTTTGCGAGAAGAGTGCATGGACAAATTCCAGGTTCTCGCGCTGATGATGCGCGAAGAAAACGAAGTGATGGACGCCAATCTGTACACGGTCTGCGCGATGCTGGCTGACAGGCTGAGCATGATTTCAGATCGGTTGAGCGAAGAGGAAATGATGGCCTTCGTGCAAGTCGGTGCGGTGGTGTATCGCCATGGCATGGCCGAGTTCGGGTCCGCAGTGCCGATCGAGGATCTGTTTCCGGCGAACGAGAACTGGCCGAGCGGACCGTGTCCGGGCAGGGGCGGCTTCAGGCATCGCGAATAGCCTTGAGGAAAGAGTTTCAGGGCAGGTTCAGCGTGAACAGTGCGCCGCCTTGCGCATGGTTGGCCAGCGAGACGCTTCCCTGTTTGTCGCCCTTGCGATGCGCGTGGGCAATGGCGCGGCACAGTTCCATGCCCAGTCCGGTCGACGCGGTTTCTTCCTTCGTGTCCAGGCCTGTGCCGTCGTCACGGACGGTGAACGACAAGGTGTCGTTGTCTTTGATGCAGCCGATGGTAATCGCGGAGCGTGCAAAGCGCGTTGCGTTTTGCAGCGCGGCTTCGAGCGCGAGTCCGACCAGGTTTTCGTCGAAAAAGGCGAGTGCCGGCATGTCCCGCGCATCGATCGAGATCGTCAGTTCGGGCCGACTGGTGACGCGGGTCTTCACCAGGCCGCGCAGGAAGTCTTCCGGGTTGACGCCTTCGATATGTGGGGTCAGTCCTTGCGACGCTGCCTTGTACAGCGTCAGGAAGCCGATCAGCTTTTCACGCAGGGAAGCGCAGATTTCATGCGCCTGAACTGCCTGCTCGCGCGTCGGCGCGATGGTCATGGTTTGCAACTCGCCTTCCAGCACGCCCAGTGCGTTCTTGATGTCGTGCACGATGACGGCGGCGAGCTTGATATCCATGCTCACTCCTTCTTCGCCGCGCGGCTCAAGGTCTCGCGCATGAAGCGGTACATCTTCGATACGCGTTCATTGCCGGGCATCAGCACGTCGAGCTTGGACAGGAAGTTGTTGACCTTGGCGACGTAGTCGAGATTCAGCCCTTTCTGGCTCATCCACAGCAGATGCAACTGCGCAGCGGCCAGCAGCACGCCGGTGTTTTCGGGCATGCTTTTCAGTGCCTCGTCGAGCTTCTCCAGCGATTCGTCGAACTGTGCCTTGCGCATCAGCGCATTGGCTTCGGCTACGATCGCCGTGACCTGGTTGAGCGCATTGTCAATAATCTCCGCAGCCAGCGACTCCTTGCCGCTGTCCTTCAGCACCTTGCGCGCAAGCGATACCAGTCGCGCGTTTTCATGGTCGGCCTTGACCGCCTGCGACAGGATCTGCGCACCTTCGTCGTCGCGGCCGATCGAAAATGCAGCCTTCGCCAGCGCTAGCGCGGAGGCGTCGGCGCGCGTGGTATCCGTTAGTTTCCTTGCCAGCGTGTAAGCCTGTTCCGCCGCCTCGAAATCGCCCATCTTGATGTGCGCCTGAGTTTGAACCGCGGCTTGCGTGGCGACGAAGGCGTCGGACTCGGCGTAGTGTTTCGGCGCGGTCGAGAGCGCCTTCAGTGCCGATGCGGCGTCCCCCGTGTCGATGTGTACCTGCGCCAGCGACAGCAGGTCGGACGGCTGTGCAGTGAGCGAGCCCCTGGTGTGGGTGAGCGTGCGGTCGAAGGCATCCCGTGCAAGTTCCAGATCGCCGGTACGATAGGCGGCGTCTCCTACCATCCGGCTGCGGCGGGCCGAAGGGATCACCTCGTAGGAGCGGTTCAATGCCTCCAACGCATCCTGCTCCTTGCCTTGCGCTTCCGCGATTTTTGCCAGCAGGTCGTAGGCGACCACGTACTTGGCGTTCTTTTCCAGCAGATCGAGCGCGGCGGTCCTGGCTTCTTCGAGTTGGCCGGTGATCTGCAGGCATTTCGCCATGCCGAATTTCGCCCATGCCAGGTCGTCGCGCACGCCAAGCGCCATTTCGTAGACGGCGCGAGCTTCTTCAGGCTTGCCCAGTTCGAGCAGCGCGCTGCCCTTGATTTTCAATACGTCGAGCGCCCATTTGGGCGCGATTTGCAGGAGCTTGTCGCATTCCGCGACGGCGCCGGCGACGTCCTTCAGATTGAGGCGACTGATGATGGGCCGCAGTGCGTTCTGCTTGTCCAGTAGGCGCTCGATGCGTTCCAGCAGTTTGCCGCCGGTCAGCGGCTTGACCATGTACGCATCCGGCTGGAACTCGGCTGCGCTGGCGACCAGGTCGTAGCTGCTTTCGGCCGTGACCATGATGAACATGGTGGAAGGCGGCAGGATGTTCTGCGCGCGCAGGTATTCGAGCATCTGCTGGCCGTTGGTTTCCTTGTTCAGGTTGTAGTCGCAGATGATGACGTCGTAGCTCTGCTTGTTGATGAAGCGGATCGCCTCGTCCGGCGTGGCCGCCTGGTCGACGTGCGGAATTCCAAGCTGCCCCAGTTGCGTGCGGATGTTCTGACGCATCGTCGCCATGTCATCGACAACGAGCGAGCGCAGGTTGGCAAGGCGCTGGTTGGTGATGGTCGCCATAGGAATACCGAGGTTGATATGGCTCCATCATACAAGCTTTAGGAGGATAATTGCCTAGCGGAAAGAGTTGGCTGTTGCGAATTTTACTCAAAGGCAACTATTTAATGAAATTCATCCAAGGCGAAATTACAATGATTATCGACGGCGCGGGTGACTGTTTGTTGTCGTCGCGTCAATCCAGGTTGCCGGTATCAGTTGCGTCATCAATCGAATCAAGAAGAGGAAAACATGGGCGAGAACCGTATCGTCGATGACGGAACCGATGCCGCGCAGGAGGATGAGCACCGGACTCTCTCGGTGCTGCGCCTGATCAACCAGGCGCACAGGAGGCTTGAACATTTGCTGTTCAACCTCGACAGCGAAGCCGACGCGCAGAAAAGCATCCTCGACATCGCCACGGCGTTGACGAACGCCGTCGACGCAAACCCCGACGTTGCGCTGGCCTGCATCCTGCTCAACCAGGACGAGGGCAGCTACGCGGTGCGGCATTGCATCGACAGCGCGGTAGTGTCGCAGCTGGTCGCGCGCGCGATCGGGAAGGGGCCGCGCGATACGCTGATCACCATGGCGGGCGCGCTCACCATGAATATCGGCATGCTGGGCAATCAGGAACAGTTGCAGAGCCGGCTGAACGCCATCTCGCCGCGAGAGTTCGCGCTGATCCAGGATCATCCGCAGCAGGGAGTCAACATCCTCAAGAGCGCCGGCATCGACGACGAGGACTGGCTGAACTGCGTACTGCTGCATCACGAGAATGAAGACGGCAGCGGCTATCCCTTCGGCAAGACCGGCGCCGACATCCCGCTCAATGCAAAGATCATTTCACTGGCCGACCGCTACTGCGCACGCGTGTCCTCGCGCAGCTACCGCAAGCCCTTGCTACCCAACGAAGCATTGCGCGATCTGCTGCTTGCCGACCACAAGAACGTCGACCCGATGCTGACCGCCTGCTTCATTCGCGTGCTCGGCACCTATCCGATCGGCGCCGTGGTGAGGCTCGCCAGCGGCGAGACCGGGGTGGTGTACGGCAAGGGCAAGAGCAGCACGACACCCGTCGTCCACGTCCTGGCCGGGCCGCAGGGAACGCCGGCGCTGCAAGCGCTGCGGCGCGACACCGGTGACGATGCCTACGCCATCCGCGAAATGCTGAGCGAAGGGCAGGCGGGGATACGGTTCAGCATGCAGCAGGTGTGGGGTGAAGCGGCGCAGCCTTGAGCGCTCGAAAACGAGCCTGCGGTTACAGAACACGGACCGGCTGCTTCCCCTTTGCAGGGGCGCCGGGTGTAGGGAGAAGGTTGGGATGGGGCGGGCCGCGCAGGCGTAGTGAGGTCGTATTTGCATCTGCGATGGCTCAACCGCTACCCCCACCCTAGCCCTCCCCCTGCAAGGGGGAGGGAATCCTGCGGTGCCCCGGTTTGAGATTCAGTGCAGCCCGCGCCCCTGCGGCCCGGCCGGCCTCTCCGCACCGGGTGTCGCAGCAGTGCGGCTTGCCTGGCCGTTCCCCTGGCCCGGCGCCCGGGCTTCGGACGACGCCTTGTCCGCAAGCTTTTCGACTTCCTGTTTCGCGACCTGTGCGACGCGCTGCGCGGATTCCTTGACGGTATCCACTTGATCGCGGGCGGTTTCCCTGGCACGTTCGAGCAGGTCGTCGCGCGTGCGGCCCATCATTTCGTCCTCGCGCCGGGTGCTTGGCAACGCCGCACCCAGCAAGGTGCCGATTGCCATGCCGAGCGCGCCGACCAGGAGCGGCTGTTCGTCGAGCATATGGCCGACGCGGTCCTTCGCCCGGTAGTACTGCGCCTGCGAGCGATGCCCGGCTTCGCTCATGCGGGCGCGGGCGCTTTCGGCCGATTCCGACATCCGGTCACGGGCGCTATGGGTCATCTCTTTCGCACGGCCGGCCAGCTCCGAGGTCTTGCTGCTGATCTCATGACCGATTTCGCTGGCCTTGTCTTTCATCTCGCGTCCGGTTTCACGTGCTTTGGATGCCGTGCGCTGCATCGTGCCTTCGCCGGTGCCTTCGGACGACGTGTTCGGTGACAGCTCCGCGCCGTAGGTGGTCTCGTAATCCATGCCCGCACTTCTCGCATAGAAATCGCGGTCCTCTTCCATGGCGAGGCGGCGTGCTCGGGCACGGCCGTCCGAGCGCCTTCCGGATGCCGCCAGCCAGGCAATGCCGATACCGATCAGCGTTACCGGCACCGGATTGTCCCGGATCGCATTGCTCAGGTTGGAACCGAAATCGGCGGGGAGGCTGGTCCGTGCATATGCAAACGCCTGGTCCATCAACTGGCCTGGCGTCAGCTTGCTCTGAATCGCATCGATCGTGGAACTGAAGTCGGCGCGGGTGCGCTCGATGTCGCTCTCGATGGCTTGAGGGTGCCGGTGTTCGTTGTGCTCATTCATTGCATTTTCTCCTGGGCCAGGTTCTTGTTCCGCTGCAGCGAATGCATCGTCTCGCGCGGCATCAGGTTGTCGGGCTTGAGCCTGGAACTGCCCGCCTTGAGCATCACGTATCCGATGATGGCGACGACCACGCCGACGATCAGGGGCGAGAGCCAGGGCGCCAGCTCGGGCGGCAGGACCATCGCAAGCGCCTGCACAATGGCCTGCAGGATGATGAACAGGCCCGCCAGCAGGATCGCCGCGCCGATCGCGACCGACGTGATGCCGGTCTGCGCGCTGGATAACTTCTCCGACATCTCCGCGCGTGCGAGCGCGATTTCCTGACGGACCAGTTCCACCATGTCGCGCGTCAAGTCCGAGAACAGCGCCGACAATGGTTTGTCGGTTTTATCGGTTGCCATAGGTGTTTCCTCCAGATGTTGGTCCGCTGGAAGAAGAGGGCGGGGTGCCGAGGCCGATCTTGCCGCCCGTCCCGTCGCCGCTCGCAACACTTGCGCTGTTCACACTGCTGCCGACCGGGTCGCGCACGTCGACAGGGAAACGGGACTGTTCGTCCTCGCGCATCGGCCGGGAGCGTTGGAGTTCCGTCGCCGTGCCCGCCTGTCCATGCCGCCGTTCGGCCGAGCTTTTCAGGAAACGGGAAAACAGGAAACCTGCGACCACCGAGCCGGCGAAGAAGGTTCCCGGCGCGCGCCGGCCGAGGTTCTCGACATCGGCAATCAGGGTGTCTATGTTCTTGTGACGCAACTGCTGGCCGAACGATTCGAGACGGTCCGCAGCCATCGTCACATACTGGCTGGCCTGCGACTGTTCCTCTTCACGCAACTGGTCCGCTGCGCCGCGAAATGCATGTGCGACCGAATCGACCTGCCTGGCGGCCGAGTGCTTTTGCTGCTCGAACATCGTCCGTCCCTGCTCCTTGGCACGGCCGGCCACATCCTCGGCGTAGTGCTTTGCATCGTCCGCCATTTGTTTGCCGGTTCCGCTCGGACCGCCGGGTGAACCGGCGTGACGCGAGATACCTTCGTCACGGCTGCTGGGACTTGTGGCACTTGTGCTGGTGCCGGCCTGCGTACTCGCAGGGGAATCCGGTTTGGTAAGACCGGGCCCGGCGCCCTGGCGCGATGCCATGGCCGCCCGATCCTTGTCGTTGTCTGCCATCGTCATTACTCCTTGTGATCGGTTGGATAGTTGGCAGCAATAAAGACGAAAGCCGTGCTGCGCAGGTTTTCTCCGCCGCCGGAATCGTCATGCTGTTTCCTCGAACAAAGTCACTTTGTGCAAGTTATGCAACATGTTAGAAATTCAAAGACCTGTTTGGTTCGGACGGGAGCGGGCAAATTTTTTAAGGCGCCGACGGGGGCATGTTTCCTTGCCTTGACCTGCACGAAGCAGTTCGCCGGCTGACGGCGTGTAGCCGTGCTGCTTCCAGGCCTGGCATAGAATGGCTTGATCACATGGTGCGACATTCGCCTGAAGGGATTTATGCTCAGAAAATTCCTCATTGCAGCAACTGCCCTCGTTTGTCTCCTGGCCGCAGGCTGTTACCTCAGTCCGTACTGGACGCTCCACCGGATGCAAAGCGCGATCGAGGCGCGCGACTACGATGCGTTTTCATTGCACGTCGACTATCCGGCGCTGCGGAACAGCTTCAAGGAACAACTGGTCGCCGCCGGGCGTGCGCCGGATACGCCGGATGAAGACAACGATAACCCGTTGGGAGCGCTTGGCCAGAGCGTGGTCGATACGCTGGTCGGTCCCATGCTCAGCGCCGTCGTGACGCCCGCCGGGGTGATAGAAATGATGAATACCGGCAGGCCGGAGATAACGCAAGCCGTCGTGGCCAGCGCGATTACCCGGGTACCGACGGCGACCGGGCCGCTGCCGGCAATGACGATCGCGTATCAGGGATGGGACCGCGTGATTTTTCACCGCTCCGATTCACGGACGGAACAGGGCAGTTTCGTGCTGGTGCGCAGCGGCTGGTGGGGATGGAAGCTTGCTGCAGTGGAGTTGCGGAGCCCCGCGCATTGAGCGAGTGGCCAAGGCATGTCTCCGTGACATGTGTTTTCGTGATGATGCATGCTATTCTTGCAACATTCTTCAATGGAACGACAGGCGCTCCCTGTCTGCATGCCACTCGATGACGCAGAAAAAAATTCTCTTGCTCAGTGTTTCCGCCGGCGCCGGCCACATGCGCGCGGCCGAGGCGATCCGCGCCTGTGCCGGCGTCCACGATTTTTCCGTCATTGCGACGCATCTGGATGTCATGAACTTCGTGACGGCGGGTTTTCGCAAGCTTTATACGGACTTCTATCTCAAGCTGGTCAACAAGGCGCCGGCGCTCTGGGGCCACCTCTATCACGTCACCAATGAGGCCGAGCCGGACGGAACGATGGAAAAGCTGCGACGCGCTGTGGAACGGCTCAATACCCGGCGGTTGCGGAAGGAGATCAGCGACTTCAAACCGGATGCCATCATTTGCACGCATTTTCTGCCGGCCGAAATCCTGTCGCGGATGATGCGCAAGGAGCGCCTCGATTGTCCGGTCTGGGTGCAGGTGACGGATTTCGACCTGCATCGCATGTGGGTGCATACACATATGGCGGGCTATTTCGCGGCCAATGACGAAGTGGCGTTTCTCATGCGGGCGCAGGGCATCGATGCCCAGTCTATCCACGTCACCGGCATTCCCATCATGCCGGCGTTTGCCGCGCCGCCCGACCGTGCCGAGTGCGCACGCGAGTTCGGGCTCGACCCGCGACGCACCACTTTCCTGTTGATGGGCGGCGGCGCGGGCCTCGGCAGCCTGGATGCGATTGCCGAACGCCTGCTGCGCCTGGAACACGATTTCCAGTTGATCGTTCTGGCGGGGAAAAATGCGGCAGCGTTGGCGGCGCTGCAGGAACTCGCCGCGCGTCATCCGGGCCGCCTGCTGCCGCAGGGCTTCACCGATCGTGTCGAACGCCTGATGGCGTGCGCCGACCTGGTCATCACCAAGCCCGGCGGACTGACGACGTCGGAATGCCTGGCAATGGGCTTGCCCATGATCGTCAATTCGCCGATTCCCGGCCAGGAAGAACGCAATGCCGACCACCTGCTGGAGCAGGGTGTCGCGCTCAAGGCATGCGACGCGGCGACGCTGGAGTACCGCGTTCGCCATTTGCTCGACAACCCTGCAAGGCTCGCCGGGATGCGCGATAGGGCCAGGGCACTCGGCCGCCCGGCTGCCGCACGCGATGTGCTGGCAAAAGTGCTGGCGGAAGCCTGAGCATGGTCGCCGTCATGTTCCGAATTTCATCTTATCGCTTTTTTTACAGAAGCATGATCGAATCCCATCTGTTTTCATTCGTCCGCCTGCATACCCGCCGTCTGCCGTACGCCGTCCTGTTCAGCATACTGGCAGGCGCCGCATGCCATGTCCACGCACAGGAAACACGCCAGCAGGAATGGGCGGTGCCACTGGAAAAATCGAGCAACCTGTACCGCATGACACCGACGCTCTTTCGCAGCGCACGGGTCAGGGGCAAGGATATCGCCTTGCTGCAGTCGCTTGGCATCAAGACGGTCGTCAGCTTCCGTTCATTCCACTCCGACGAAGCCATATTGGGAAACCGCGGGTTCAAGCTGAAGCGAGTGTCCATCAACACCTGGGATATCGACGACAAAAAGGTTGTCGCGGCGCTGCGCGCCATCAGGGCAGCGGAAAAGAACGGGCCGGTTCTCCTGCATTGCCTGCACGGCGCCGACCGCACCGGGCTCATCTCTGCGATGTACCGCATGGTTTATCAAGACTGGAGCAAGGAACAGGCAAGCGACGAACTGATGAACGGCGGCTATGGCTACCACTCGATGTGGAAAAACATTCCGGCCTATATCCGTGAGGTCGACGTCGAAAAAATCCGTGCCGAGGTTGAGCGGGATTAAGCTGTCAACCCGCCTTTGGTTCATGAACTCGCCATGCGAGTCGAGATCTGATCCAGTTCCGCAGGCATGCCTGCGGCATCAATTTTTGACGGTGGTGCAGGCACGGCGGCCGGCGCTGAGGTCTGCACTACCTGTCCTGCCAAAAAACGGTTGAGGGCCGGCCTAACAAAAATTCGGATGCTCCTCATCGACCGGCTCCTGCTCTTTGGGTAAGGCCGCCCCACGCCGCTTCAGCAAAATGTTTTGCGCGGTCAGGCTGACGATCATCGGATGCAGCAGATCCAGTTGAAGAACCCGGCTCCTGGTCCGTCGGACGTGGCCTGTTCCGATGGTGAAACGAGCAGATTTGCTGAAGTACATCAAAACCCGGCATGCCCGTTCTTTGATACTCAAACATCGAACAGGAGATGCCCATGCACCATGCGATAGACAGAATCGAAAGTGCCCTGCTTGAGCACAAGGAATTCGCCGCCAGCAGGAAAAACGGCGCCAACCATGACTATTGCATGCTCTACGCAGCGGATGTGGAAGTGGTACTTGCTGCCGCAATTGCCGCGCTGCGCGACGGCCGGATTTCGGATCAGGATGTGGCCGATGCCTTGCGCACCCATAGAGCGCACATGACGGACGATTTCAGTGGTCAGGACAGGCGCGTGACGAATTACTGATAGCCGGGATCGAAGAATGGCGGCCGGCCGCAGTCAGGTTTTGACTGCGCAATGATGAAGGCAAGAACATCATTGGGCCGGCATATTACCGGCCTCTCGATCGTTGCCGTCTCCACCCATGTACCGGGGATCTGGCGCCACGTAGGCATCTACCCGGCGATTCAACACACCGGGAGGTGCCACTCTGGCCAGATCGAACGCGTTGACGGTGGTTGCAACGTTGAACGTCCACGCAAAGGCTTTATCGTCGACGATGAACTTGACAGTATCGCCGCCTGTTACGTTGACCCACCTGGTATCGGGCCGGATCACGATCGTCTCTGTTGCTGCAGAAACCGGCGCCGGGTCGCCGAGGAAACTGATCGGCGGCGCGGGGTTGTATTGAGCACATGCGGACAGCAGCACTGCGATGGTGGAGAGTATGCAAGGCTTGTTCATAGGTACCCCCTTTACCTGACACCAGGTTTTGGACATCACTCTCTCTTTGTCGTTCGTCTTCTGTTGTATTTCCATCGGCACAGTAAGAGTGGAGGGCAACCACAAGGCTGCTCTCTACTTTACCTATGACTTGGGGAAGAATCCCAAAAAGCCGGATACGTACCGTTTGCCGGTCATTTCAACCCGGTACAATACCTACTTCGCCCTGGTCAGCGCTTGCCCGCATGACGCTTTTCCACTTTATTCGGTAATCTCGCCTGGACATCCACTCCCCCCTACGGTGCCTGTTGCCAAACGAACCCTGGATCCCCGATCTCGACAGGCAGGAGGCCCTGACGCGCCGTTTCCTGCTGTCCGAACTGGCCGATCTAGAAGCCCTGTTCTGGGACCTGCGGCGGCGCCTGGACCCAGCTCTTAGCCAGGCACAGCCGAGTAAGCTCGGCAAATCCTATCCGCTCGGCCAGTGCCTGGAAATATCGTATGCGGCCGAACAACTGATGCATCGGCACGACACCCCGGTATCGCCCGGCGCTGCGGCCCGTGGACGGATAGCCTTGTCGGCTTTTATGCAGCATGGCGGGACTGTCAGGCAGGTATGGGGCGACCTGCGCGGCCAGTACTTCCAGAACGCGTTCCTGGTCGGCACGCTGTATGTCGATGTGTCCAACGATACTGTGGTGGTAACCAAGCCGAGCGTGGAGATCCTGGCCTTTCAGCAAGCCAATTTGAGACCTGTCGAGGATTTCCGGCATTTCATGCGGATCGGTGGCAGCTATTGGCGGGCGCATTTCTTTCCCAATCATGTCTTGCCGACGCTGGCGCCATATTTCCCCCTGATCGCGGCCATCCCGGGCGGCACCCTGCGCTTCGAGCCCAATTCCGACTATATGGTGGCTTTGACCCTGGCCAAACGCTTCCGCCCGAGCGAAGAGGTGCTGCAGGACGCACCGATGACGGCCGACGCGTTCCGGATGGCCGCGCGCCGACTGGCCGGTTCCTCGCTGGTGGTGGCCACCGATCCGGAACAGGGGCGGGAGCAGGCCTTGCGCTATTGCAGCCAATACCGTGCGCAGGATCGGCGGTTTGATGACCAACATTGCAAACACGCGTACGAAGAACTGCGCAAAGCCAGCCGCTGCCTTGATGCCATCCATGTGACGATGCAAGCCTGAAATCATCAACGAGGTGCTGGATATTTACCAGTGCAACAGCGAGCGCGTGCGCGCGTTTCCTGCGTCGGCAGTGGTGTATTACACGATGGCGTTGAGCCTCTACAGCGAGGCGGCCTATGAAGACGTACTGGCAGCGTTGTATCACGAGCGATGGGAAGTGGAATTGGTGCGGCAAGAATTTTATGGCTGGATGATGGCGCACTACGCGGTGCGGTGGCTGATGTATCAAGGCGCAACGCAGGCAGGCATCTCTGAACGCACCTTGTCCTTTGTCGCCAACGTGCAGTTACTGCGCCGCAGCCTCCCGCAGGCGGCGGTCATTTCCCCCTGCGCGCCAGCAAAAGTGGTATCGGCAACTGTTCGACGCCGCGGCAAAACTGTTATGTGAAAGCAGTCGTGGCCGAATCAAGCCGCGCATGGTCAAGCGCAGAAATTCTCCATTCAAGTCCCATCAACGACCTCGCTCCGCTTCTCCGAAAATCGACTTCACGCCGAAAATCAAACCCCCGACTTTATCTAAGTGAACAGTATTGAGACCTGACCCGCTCTTCCCGAACCCCACTCAATCATTCGTCGATGAGCTAGTCGGCGTGCTGGTAATTGAGCATGGCATCGAAGTCCTTGAAAGTCTGCTGATGAGAAACTGCAGCGAGGACACGAAAGCGATTCTCCACTTCGTGGTCAGCGACCGGTTGGGGCAAATAGACGAACGCGCTGCCGCGCATCACTGAACACTCAGCCTCCTGCGCACCCCAACCCGCCGAGGCGGGTTTTTTGTTGTCTCAACGCCTCCAACCGCCATGGCCATGAAAACCATGTCCTCGAAATCCACCGTGGTGCTCAGATCCTCCAAACCCATGGTGATGCCTGTGGTGCCGTCCAGCCCCGCTCCAGTAGTTCAGCCCGAAGCTAAATCGCACCGGAGGTCCTATGTAAACTGGCGGGCGGTAGATAGGCGCCGGCATTGCATACCCAGGCGAAACCACATACGGCTGGCGATAGTCAGGTACTGAGGAATAAACATCGTATGGCTGCTCATATGGGGATACGACGGCACATCCGGATAGTGCTGCAGCGACAACAACTGGAACAAATAGGCGCTTCATAACGAGCCTCAACGCAGAGAGAAGCTTAGATGCGCCTGTTACTCTGTGGTTCTAATTTGTCATGGCTTATTCGAAATCGCGCCGTCGTCCTCAAGTGATTGCAATTACCTTAGGACGGAGGTTTACTTTCTGGAATGGGGCCACGGTTGAGACCATATATCTCGCCTCTATGAAAGAGGCAGGATGCTTGTGGAGCTTCCGCGCTTACGCGATGTTGACCGGAAAAACCTACACAGCGCTTACACGTGTTCCAGAAAGCAAAAAGCCCAGTCGCATGGATCGGGCTAGGCACTTGAATTCGCTGGTGGGTCGTGAGTGGCTCGAACACTCGACCTACGGATTAAGAGTCCGCTGC
>CBIHRJ010000076.1:0-22996 GCA_966212445.1 uncultured Noviherbaspirillum sp.
CATGGGCGGGCCTTTCGCGGCAGGGCATATCGGTTATCAAGTTGCCAACAATAATGCATTGTTGTTTTATTTGCAACCATTTCGATGAGCATTGGTAAATGCTTCGCAGAGGTAGTGCGTTATTGCCAGAAATCCCACGTGGATCGGCATTTGCCGGCGCTTGCACCTTGCGAACGGCACCGTAGAAGTATCGTATGGTTAAACCAAGTCGCCTAAAAGCGGTCTTCTTTACGGATTCCCTTTGCATGACGGAGTGAAATGACTCTTGCGAACAAGAATGAATTGCGGCGACGCACCGGCGGGATGACGCGAACGATTGCGCTGCGCGCTGTGCTGCTCTCCACCTTCTGGTGCGCGCTGGCTGTCAGTCTGTGGCTGCTGCCGCCGGCCAGCTACCGGTTTTCGCTGGCCGGACTGGCCGGTTTCCTGGCTTTTTTTCCTGTGGCAGTCGGTCAAGGACGGCGCACAGGTGGCGGCAATGGCCTTGCGCCCGCGCTATGACCTGCGGCCGGCGATGCTGGAGCTGCATCTGCGTCCCGACGACGAAACGGCGCGTGCGGTGCTTGCAGCCACACTAAACTAAGCCTGCTGCCGGGCACGCTCAGCAGCAACCTCGACGGCCAGCGGCTGCGCGTGCATGTGATCGACGAACGCCTGCCGATGGAACACGAAATCCGCGCCGCAGAAGCGCATGTGGCGCGCATCACCGGCGAACCGGCGCTGCCCGTGTGCGCGCTGCCGCTGGCGGCGGTGCTGTTCATCGTCTTCGGCCTGCTTTCTCCAGGCGCGGCCGGTACATGTCGTGCGGCACCCCGGCCTGCGGCGGGTTCGTTTCGTCGTATTCCGGACTGTGCTCGATCTCTTCGCGCGTCGCATTGACGAACACCGACTTGTCGTCCCAGCTCACGCGTTCGATGCGCTCCGGCGAAATCAGCACATGCTTGCCCGGCCACCAGTTGCGGGTATCGACCACGATCAGCTTGATCGACCAGTCGCGCTCGTCGAGCAGGAAATCGGCCACATGCCCGATGGAGCGATCGCGCGCATGCAAGTGGTAGCCGATCACCTCGTCGGCGCTGCGCAGACGCGGGTCCGAAGCCTCGTGCTCCTGTTCGATCTCTTCGCGGATCGCCAGCCGCTCTTGCTCCGTCAGCGGATGCTTCTCGACCACGCCCGGATAGATTGCCGACATGTGCAACGGTCCGGCCCAGTAGAACGGCAGCTCGTAGTAATTCGCCAGCTCTGCCTCATGCTGGCGCGACACCGGCCTGGCGGCATCGATGCCGGGGCTGTTGCGGACCTGCTCCCGCGTCAGCTTGATGCGCAACGCACGCATCGGCCACTCGGCCGCCGTGACCGACAGTGGCGACAGCAACACATCGTAGCCATGCGGCCAACCACCGGTATCGACGACGAAGTAACGAATCATCCACTGTCCGTCATCGAAATACACATCGCGAACACTCCCGAGTGCGCCATCGGTCGCCGCGATGGCAAATCCCCGTAATGCTTTGACGCTATGCAACATGATCAACCTCTACTGGAAAGTGCACTGCTTCATGCAAGATACGCGCCTACCTGCAGACAGAAATTGAATTTGCCGTGGCGCGCTTTATTGGCAATAATCATCGTGACGCCGCTGTGTTCCGCAACCGGTCGTATCCATGCTGGAATTTTCTGAAGCTCAGCCACGACGAAGACGATGAAGTTCGAAGAGTTCGACACGACCCAACCCGCCGTCTCCGCGGAAACGGAATCCCAGGCCACGCCCGAAGTCCGCTACCGGCTTATTGCCGCTGCCGTGAATGCCGCCGTCAAGGGCAATCTGAATGCACCTTTGCCGCTGGAAGGCAACGACCAGTTGACCCTGCTGGCGAAAAATTTGCATGTGCTGTTTGAACAAATGAAGGACGCCGGCGCGCCGGCACGATCGGCCGAGTTGAACGACTTGAGAAAGGCGAATGCGCGGCTCGAATACCTGATCGGCAACACACCAGCCATCATCTACAGCAGCGTCCCCAGCGGCGACTTCAAGATGAACTTCGTCAGCGCGAACGCATCGCGCGTGCTCGGCTACGACCCGGCGGAAATGGTGGCGGATCCCAACTTCTGGTTCAACCACATCCACACGGATGACATTCCCGCCATCTTCTCCAGCCTCGCCACCCTGTTCGTCGAAGGCGAACGCACCTACGAATACCGCTTTCGCGCCAGCGACGGCCGCTACCTGTGGATGCACGACAGCCTGCGCCTGATCCGCGATGCCGACGGCAACCCGCTGGAAGTGATCGGCTCGCTCACCGACATCACCGACCGGCGGCTGATGGAAGAAGAGCTGAAGAAAACCGGCGAAGAACAGAAGCTGCTCATCGAAAAACTCCAGCAGGCGCAGGCGCAACTGCTGCAGTCCGAGAAGATGGCCTCGATCGGCCAGCTCGCCGCCGGCGTTGCGCATGAGATCAACAATCCGGTCGGCTTCGTCAATTCGAACATGGGCAGCCTGCGCGGTTATCTGCAGACGCTGTTCGAGATGGTCGACGGCTACGACCGCCTGCTTGCCGGTCCCGCCGACAAAGCCGCCGTCGTCGCGGAAATCGCGCAACTGAAGGAACAGGCCGACCTTGCCTTCCTGCGGCAAGACGTCGACGAACTGGTGAAGGAATCGATGGACGGCCTCAAGCGGGTCAAGGACATCGTGCAGTCGCTGAAGGACTTTTCGCACGTCGGCGAAACGGACTGGCAACAGGTCGACCTGCACCATGGACTCGACAGCACCCTCAACATCGCCAGCAACGGCTTCAAGTACAAGGCGACCGTCAACAAGCAATACGGCCCGCTGCCGACGGTCAAGTGCCTGGCGTCCCAGATCAACCAGGTCTTCATGAACCTGATCGTCAACGCGTCGCATGCGATCAAGGAAAAAGGCGTGATCACGATCTGCACCGGCGTCGACAACGACTGGGTGTGGGTCAGGGTCAGCGACACCGGCGTCGGCATCGCGCCCGAACACCTTTCCCGCATCTTCGAACCCTTCTTCACCACCAAGCCGGTCGGCCAGGGAACAGGACTCGGACTGTCGCTGTCCTACAACATCGTCAACAAGCACGGCGGCCGCATCGAGGTCGAAAGCGAAGTCGGGAAAGGGACTTCGTTCACAGTGCATCTTCCCGTCGATCCGCAAGTCAGCGAGTGATCGTGGCGCGCAGTGCAGACAAAAATCGTCTCAAAGTGATAGTTGACTTGTTCGTCCGCATGACTCTTCAATACCCGCTGGTCTGGCTGGCGCTGCTGTTGTCGCTTGCTCCCCACCCTGCGCTTGCCGCCGACAAGGTCATCCAGGTCAATGTCGACGCCGCGAATCCACCGTTCATGTACGGCAGTCCCACTGCCGCACGGGGTTTGTATCCGAGTCTGCTGACCACCGTCTTTGACCGCATAGGCGAACCGGTTGCGGTTTCCGCAGTCCCGTGGCGCCGCGCCCTGCTGGAAATCGACGCCTGCCGCGCGGGAATCGGCGGCATCTACAAAACCACCGAACGCGAAAAGAAGTACGACTACAGCGATGCGCTGTTCATCGAACGCATCGGCATTTACTACAACAGAAAAAAGCCAATCGACTTCACTGCCGACTCCGATTTGCATGGCCTGCGCATTGGCGTGATCCTTGGCTGGAGTTACGGTGAAGAGTTTGATGCAGCGCGCAATGCGGGGGAAATAATTGCCGATGCCGTTCCGACCGATCTTCAAAACCTGCGCAAACTGGAGTTGGGCCGTATTGACGCAGCACTCGTCATTGTGGATGCCGCCAATCCACTATTGAGCGGGGGGCAATTTCCACATATCGTACGGGCCGACCGCCTGCTGGCGGAAAAACCGACCTATCTTGCTTTCAACAAGCAGGCCGACAAGGCATTGCTGCTGGCAAGATTCAACAAGGCCTTGGCCGAGATTCACGTCGACGGCACCTACGCCAGACTGGTTTCCAGGGAACTTGCGCGGCCGTGAACGTCCGCCCGATGGGCGGATGAAGACATCGCGGGCTGTTGAAAAACCTTGCGAACAGACCGAGTCCGGAACGCGCCATGGCTTTTCAACAACCTGATAGTCCTGCTGCATCAAAAAAATTCACTGCCATTTCGAACGCAGTGAGAAATCTCTTCCGCCTGCGAAACCGGGGCTCCGTTTCCGGTGCACCTCCTTATCGAAGGTGCAATACATGGCAGACAACCAGGTATTACTCATCGTCCAGCGCACTTTTATAGTGCACCGCATCAATATAGCGCCCTGCATTAACGCGCCACCTCCCACTTTGACGCATGCAAAGACCTATTACGGGGAAAACCGGCCTGAATGGCATGGCACGCCCATTGCTATTGTTAGCGCAAAGCAATAGTGCTTTCCAAACTATCGAGCCCAGTGTCGGGCTCGTTCGGCAACGGTGTCTCGCGTGCGCAAGTCGCGGTCGATTGGCTGCAACCAGTGTGCGTCTATGTTTTGGATGAAAGATGTCAAGGAACGCAACAAACATCAACCCCCTATCGTCGGAGGATCTTACCGATTCCTGCCTCCCGCTTCACGCGAGCCGTGCTTTTCGTCTCCCTGCTGGCTTCTCCCACATCACCGCATAAGGAAAAACCATGAAGATCATCGTTATTGGCCACGGCATGGTGGGACACAAGTTTCTCGAAAGCCTGGACGACGCAGGTGTGCGCGATGCGGAAGTCACGGTGCTGTGCGAAGAGCCGCGTGCCGCCTACGACCGCGTACATCTGTCGGAATTCTTCTCCGGCAAGGCTGCTACCGACCTGTCGCTGGTGGCGCCGGGCTTTTTCGACCGCGACAACCTGCTGCTCAACCTGAATACCCGCGCCACCGCGATCGACCGCGCGAACAAGACCGTGACCGTCAGCAGCGGCGACGTCCTGCCGTACGACAAGCTGGTGATTGCAACCGGCTCCACCCCCTTCGTGCCGCCGGTGCCGGGCAAGGACCGCAAGGACTGCTTCGTCTACCGCACCATCGAAGACCTCGAAGCCATGCTCGAATGCGGCAGCCGTTCGAAGAGCGGCGTCGTCATCGGCGGCGGCCTGCTGGGCCTGGAATGCGCAAAGGCGCTGCGCGACATGAACCTGCAAACCCATGTCGTCGAATTCTCGCCGCGCCTGATGGCAGTGCAGGTCGACGATACCGGCGGCCGGGTGCTGCGCAGCAAGATCGAGGAACTGGGTGTCAGCGTGCATACCCAGAAGAATACCGTCGAGATCGTCGACGGCGAGCAGGGACGCCACCGCATGGTATTCGCCGACGGCACGCATCTCGACACCGACATGATCGTGTTCTCCGCCGGCATCCGCCCGCGTGACGACGTCGCGCGCCAGAGCGGACTCGACATCGGCCCGCGCGGCGGCATCGTCATCGACAACAATTGCCTCACTTCCGACCCGGACGTGTACGCGATCGGCGAATGCGCGTTGTGGAATGGCCAGATCTTCGGCCTGGTCGCGCCCGGCTACGAGATGGCACGCATCGCTGCGAAGCATCTGGCGGGCGAAGCGGCCGAATTCGCCGGCGCCGACATGAGCACCAAGCTCAAGCTGATGGGCGTCGACGTCGCCAGCATCGGCGACGCGCTCGGCAACACCGCCGGCAGCCACGCCTATCAGTTCACCGACGAGCGCAAGCAGGTATACAAGAAGATCGTCGTGTCCGAATGCGGCAAGCACTTGCTGGGCGCGGTGCTGGTGGGCGACGCCGGCGAATACGGTACCCTGCTGCAGATGATGCTCAACCGGATCGAACTGCCGAAGGACCCGGAATTCCTGATCCTGCCGCAAAGCGACGGCAAGGCAAAACCCGGTCTCGGCGTTGACGCGCTGCCGACGTCCGCACAAATCTGCTCGTGCAACAACGTCTCGAAGGGCCAACTGTGCGAAGCGGTTGCCGGCGGCGCAACCAGCATCGGCGACCTCAAGGCCTGCACCAAGGCCGGGACCGCCTGCGGCGGCTGCGTGCCTCTGGTGACGCAGGTGATGAAGGCCGAGATGAAGAAGCAGGGCCTCGCGGTGAACAACCACCTGTGCGAGCACTTCGCCTATTCGCGCCAGGAGCTGTTCCACCTGATCCGCGTCGGCAAGATCAGGACCTTCGACGCGCTGCTGGCCGCTCACGGCAAAGGCCTCGGCTGCGACATCTGCAAGCCGGTCGCCGCCAGCATCTTTGCCTCTTGCTGGAACGACTTCGTCCTCAACAAGGAGCACGCCGGCCTGCAGGATTCCAACGACTACTTCCTCGGCAACATCCAGAAGGACGGCACCTACTCCGTCGTGCCCCGCATGCCGGGCGGCGAAGTCACGCCGGACGGCCTGATCGCCGTCGGCAAGGTGGCGAAGAAATACGGCCTGTACACCAAGATCACCGGCGGCCAGCGGGTCGACATGTTCGGCGCGCGCGTCGATCAGTTGCCGGCCATCTGGGAAGAACTGATCGAAGCCGGCTTCGAGTCGGGCCACGCGTACGGCAAGTCGCTGCGCACCGTCAAGTCCTGCGTCGGCTCGACCTGGTGCCGTTACGGCGTCGACGACAGCGTCGGCCTCGCGGTCGAACTGGAGAACCGCTACAAGGGTTTGCGTGCGCCGCACAAGATCAAGTTCGGCGTCTCCGGCTGCACCCGCGAATGCGCGGAAGCGCAAGGCAAGGATGTCGGCGTGATCGCCACCGAAAAGGGATGGAACCTGTACGTCTGCGGCAACGGCGGCATGAAGCCCCGCCATGCCGAACTGCTGGCGTCGGACCTATCGAAGGAAGCGCTGGTCAAGTACATCGACCGCTTCCTGATGTTCTATATCCGCACTGCCGATCGCCTGCAGCGCACCAGCGTCTGGCGCGACAACCTGGAAGGCGGCCTCGACTATCTGAAGGAAGTCGTCGTCCAGGACAAGCTCGGGCTGGCGGCGGAGCTCGAAGCCGACATGCAGCACGTGGTCGACACCTATGAATGCGAGTGGAAGAACGCAGTCACCGACCCCGAGACGCGCAAGCGCTTCCGCCAGTTCATCAACAGCGACCAGCCTGACGAGAACGTGGTCTTCGTCGAAGAACGCGGGCAGATCCGCCCCGCCACGCCGGACCAGCGCAAAGTCTTTCCCATCATTGCCCAAGTAGCGTGAGGCCAGAAAATCATGACACATGAATTCAAAACGACAACCTGGAGCCCCGTCTGTTCCGTTGACGACATCGTTCCCAACACCGGCGTCTGTGCATTGGTGAAAGACAGGCACGTCGCCGTGTTCCACATCAAGGACATCAAGGACAGCGAAGACAACGGGGATGAAGTGGATCGCCTGTTTGCGATCGATAATTACGACCCCAACGCCGAAGCCAGCGTGCTGTCGCGCGGGCTCGTCGGCAATCTCGGCGAGCGCGTCGTGGTGGCATCGCCCATCTACAAGCATCACTTCGACCTGCAAAGCGGCGAATGCCTTGAAGCTCCGGAGAAGTCGGTCAACGCTTATCCGGTTCGCATCGAGAACCGCACTGTCTGGGTCGCGGTATGAGCTTTCACAACCTATAACAACCGCTTTTCAATTAACAGCAATACTCACGATCGGAAGGGAACATCATGGCCTACCTAGCGCCCTCGGAATTCGTCACCAAGATGGTGGATGCCGGCGAATCGAAAATCTTCATGGCAACCAGGGATACCTTGATCCGGGCCTATATGGCAGGAGCAATCCTTGCGCTGGCTGCCGTGTTTGCGGTGACGATCAATGTCCAGACCGGCCAACCGCTGCTTGGCGCAGTACTGTTCCCGGTCGGCGTTTGCATGCTGTATCTGCTGGGTTTCGATCTTCTGACCGGCGTGTTTATGTTGACGCCGCTCGCCCTGTTCGACAAGCGACCGGGCGTCACGCTCGGCGGTGTTTTAAAGAACTGGGGCCTGGTCTTCATCGGCAATTTCGCGGGCGCTTTCACCGTTGCCGTTCTGATGGCGATTATCTTCACCTATGGATTCTCGACCGAGCCCAATGCGGTGGGCAAGGCGATTGGCGTCATCGGTGAAAGCCGTACCCTGGGTTACGCAAAATTCGGCGCGGCGGGCATGCTGACCTTGTTTATCAGGGGTATGCTGTGCAACTGGATGGTGTCGACCGGCGTGGTCGGCGCGATGATTTCCACGACCGTCAGCGGCAAAGTGATCGCCATGTGGATGCCGATCATGTTGTTCTTTTACATGACCTTCGAGCATTCGGTGGTGAACATGTTCCTGTTCCCGTCGGGCCTGCTTCTGGGCGGACATTTCTCGCTCATGGATTACCTGATCTGGAACGAGATCCCGACTGTGCTGGGAAATATGGTTGGCGGCATTGCCTTCACCGGGCTGACCCTGTACACGACGCACGTGAAAACCTTGCCGAAGCGCTCGTTCAAGTAATCGGCATCGACTTGAAAGAGCCTCAGTCCCATCCGGGCCTGAGGCTCTTTTTCCATGAAAAATGACAAGCCAATTGCAAATATCGGCGGGACAATATTCCGACAGGGGACGGAAGGAGAGCAACCAGGACTTTCACGGGATATACATCCCGAAAGAGCCGCAATTGAGTTCCAAGGGCATTGCGATTGCCGTTGCCGACGGCATCAGCAGCAGCGACGTCAGCCAGATCGCGAGCCAGGCAGCGGTCACCAGCCTTCTGGAGGAGTATTACTGCACCTCGGAGTCCTGGTCGGTAAAGACCTCGGTCGAGCGCGTGCTGGTCGCAACCAACTCCTGGCTGTACGCGCAAACCCAGCAGAGCCAGGGCCGCTACGACAAGGACCGCGGCTATGTGTGCACGCTGAGCGCCATGGTCATCAAGTCCACCACGGCGCATATCTTCCACATCGGCGACACGCGGATCTACCAGTTGCACGGCAACGCGCTCGAACAGTTAACCAACGATCATCGCATCCAGGTGTCGCCGGAGCAAAGCTATCTCAGCCGCGCCCTGGGCATCAACGATCAGATCGAAATAGATTACCGGACACTCCAGGTGGAACAAGGCGATGTCTTTCTCCTTGTCACCGACGGCATCTATGAATATGTCGAACCGGGTTTCATCATTGCGGCCGTCGCCGGCAATGGCAACGATCTGGATGCGGCCGCAAAGGCCATCGTCGACGAAGCCTACAGGAAGGGCAGCAAGGACAATCTCACCGTCCAGCTGGTGCGTGTCGATGCACTGCCGAGCCCCGATGCGAACGAAATGGTTCAGCAGTTGTCGGACCTGCCCTGCCCGCCCCTCCTGGAAGCGAGGGCGATTTTCGACGGATACAGGATTGTCAGGGAAATCCATGGTAGCAGCCGCAGCCACATCTATCTGGCAGTGGATTGCGAAACAAACGACACCGTCGTCGTCAAAACTCCATCCATCGATCTTCAGACGGACCCGGCCTACCGCGAACGCTTCCTGATGGAAGAGTGGATCGCCCGGCGCATCAACAGCGCGCACGTACTGAAGCCCTGCCTGCAGACCAGGAAGCGCAATTATCTGTATGTCGTCACGGAATTCATCGAGGGCCAGACCCTGAAGCAATGGATGATCGACAACCCGAAGCCGGGCATCGACAAAGTGCGCGGCATCGTGGAACAGATCGCCAGGGGCTTGCGCGCTTTTCACCGGCTGGAAATGCTGCACCAGGACCTGAGACCGGACAACATCATGATCGACGGCACCGGCACCGTGAAGATCATCGACTTCGGCGCGACGCAGGTCGCCGGCCTGATGGAAATCACCGCCCCGGGCGAGCGGAACAATCTGCTGGGAACCGAACAATACACCGCGCCGGAATATTTTCTCGGAGAAGACGGCTCGCCCCGCTCGGACCTGTTCTCTCTCGGCGTCATTACCTATCAAATGCTGACGGGGAAACTCCCGTATGGAACGCAGGCTGCCAAAGTCAGAACGAAAGAAGCATTGAAAAAGTTGATGTATGACTCCGTGCTCGATGTCGACCGGGAGATCCCGGTCTGGATCGACGAAGCCATCAGCAAGGCAGTCCACCCGAATCCGAACAAGCGTTACGAGGATTTATCCGAGTTCGTGTTCGACCTTCACCATCCGAATAAGAGCTTTCTGGGCAAGGCGCGCCCGCCGCTCATCGAGCGCAATCCGGTCAGGTTCTGGAAAGGGGTGTCTTTTATCCTGATGGCGGTGATTTTCTGCTTACTGAGTTTTGGAGCAGGAAGGTAATCCTCCTCTTGTTATCGCGCTTCGTCGCGCATCCGGACCGGATCGCCGAGCCGCTCAACATGTTTTCCCTGGTGTTCGATCCGCACATGGCGCGGCCCTTCATCAGGGATTGGGACAAGTTTGCGCGGGTCATGCTGGCGAGACTGCACCGCGAGATGCTTTCGCGGCAGGAAAACAAACAACTCAATGCACTGTTCGAGCGGGTTCTTCAGTTCCCTGGAGTGCCCCGCGATTGGCGGCTCCCGGACTTTTCGGTGCCGCTGGCGCCGACAACGCCTGTTGTGCTGGAGCGGGAAGACCTCACTTTACGGTTCTTTACGACCACCACCATTTTCACCTCGCCGCAGCAGGTCCTGCTGGAAGAACTTCGGATCGAAAGCTACTACCCGCTTGATATCGAAACCCGCCGGCACCTTGAAGGTCGATGAAGCCTTCGGCGAAAAAACGTGGGCGGCGAAGCGTAAGATATCCGTACTATACGCCGAGATACTTGCGCAGCACCGCATGCCGGTGCATAAAGAAACGCCGCACAAACCATACGATCAGCGGCGCCGCAAACCGCGGCTCGAAACTCAGCTTGTCGATCAATATGCAACCGCGCTCGGCCGCTTCGATGCGCCGCTCATGCCGCCACAGCTTCATCGAAGCCATCGGCGACTGCTCGACGAAACCGCGTCCTTCCTCCAGTTCCAGCAACGTCAGCTTCGACCAGTCGACCGGCAGCACACCGAACAACAGGATCCAGCTAAAGAACATCGGCTCGCCCGGAACGATGTCGATATCGGTCAGACACTTCACGCCGCGAGGTACGGACATGCGAATCAGCGGACGCATTTCGGTCGATATGCCCCTGAACGAGGTGATCCATTGCCAGACTCCGGCGGGCGGGGTGGTGAGGCAGGAGCGAAATTCGAGCTGGACAGGCGGCACGTTGAAGCGGAACGAGTGTACAGGCGGACATGATAGCAAGTGTTTGCGCCCCCAGTGTCCGCACTAACGAAACGGTGCCGGCATGCCAATGCATTACTGCGACATGCGCAACGCGCCAGACTCACGGATCTCGAGCTCGAAAGACACGCGCGCGAACTGCCGCGCAAACCAGGAGATGCTATCGGTACAGGTTTGCAGCAGTGCACCTCAGTCGTGCCCGGCAGCACCACGTGCTCGGGCTTGGCCTGTACGCTGACGACGGCGCCGCGTTCCGGATCGAGCGCGGCGCCGTCGTCGCCGTGCAGCACCGGTTTGGCCAGCATGGCGTGAATGCCCTCGGCCAGCCGGGCTGGTTCCGTCGATAGCGAGCAATTTCCAGGTGAGTTCTACTGCCTCGTTTGATGGCCCACAATATGGCCAGAACAAGTTTATGTAGCCTTCATCAAGAACAAACGTTTTACCGGGGTTTCCTCCAACTGGTCTCAGTCTCCCGAGAAAAGAAAGGTATCCGATCATGAAACGTTTCATTGTTCTTGCAATGATGCTGCCCGTTCTGCTTGCCTGCCAGCGAGAGGAAGAATCATCCGGGCCGACTTCGCAAGTTGCACCACAACCGGCGCCGCCGGCGGCAGCACCCCAGTCGTCTCAACCGGTGCCGCCGCAAGCGCAGCAGCCTGCCGCGCCATCCCAACCTGCGCCACCGCAAGCACAGCAGCCTGCCGCACCGGTCCAACCCACTCCGCCAGAAACGCAAGCCAGCACACAGGCCCCACCATCACCACCGGCCGCTGAGCCGGCCGCGCCTGACGCTGCGGGAAAAACTTCAGGCTCATCCGGAGAGTACACAGTGGCTGCGGGCGACACGCTGTCCGGCATCGCTCGGGATCACGATCTGAATCAATCCGACCTCGCGAAGTGGAACAATATCCGGAATCCGAATCGGATCCATCCGGGCCAGACCCTCAGGCTCTCCGAGTCCAATTCCTGAGCGCCAGTTGCATTTGCGACGGAGGAAGCAAACGCGCCAGACGTGAGCGATACGGTGAACGTTGGTCCTGATCAATCGCCGCTGTTGATCTCCCTTAAACCTGATGTTCATATCCGTCGCACTCGCCGGACTGGCTGCCTAGCCTGTAGGCTGACTATGCGGCCTTGCATCTTGCGTTCCTGCGGCATGGGCAGTTTATCGACGTACCCGTTCACTTGATCGGAGAATAAACATGGAAGCACAAATTACGAATTGGGGGCAGGCACTGACGGCATCATTGACCGGCGCGCTTGCACTGTTTTTCGGCGCGATACCGAGATTGCTTGGCTTCGTCGTCATTATCATTGTCGGATGGCTAATCGCTTCACTGATTGAAAAAGCGATTGTCGCGCTCTTGCGCGCGGTGAATTTCAACAGATTGGCAGAGCGCTCCGGCTTTGCCGATTTCGTACAGAAATCCGGAACACGTGCCGATGCATCGGGCCTGATCGGTGGAATCGGCAAGTGGTTCGTCCGTCTGATCGTACTGGTGGTTGCCTTCGACGCGCTCGGTCTTCCCGCCGTATCGGACGTACTGCGGCAATTGCTGTTGTGGCTTCCCAACCTGGTTGTGGCTCTTGTGGTGCTGGTCATTGGAGGAATCGCTGCCTCGGCCTTGTCTCGCATCGTACGCGGCGCGGCGTCCGAAGGCGGCTTGGGCAACCCTGATTTCCTGGCCAGGGTTGCCAGCGTAGCTGTATGGGCCTTCGCGGCAGTCGTCGCCGTCAATCAGATCGGCGTCGCCACCACGCTGGTCAACACCTTGTTCGCGGCAACCATCGGCGCGGTTGCATTGGCGCTCGGCTTGGCCTTCGGACTGGGCGGACGAGACACGGCAGGAGAAATCGTGCGCAACTGGTATCTCAAAAACAAGGAAAAGACAACGCGCATTGAAGGAAGCACGGCAAGACTTTCGCAACGCGGTGATGGAAGATCACCGGACACTAGCAGATTGTAGAGCGGAGGAATCGGGCGTTATCTTTATCGTGATCCGGCCAAGGGGGGCATAAGTGCCCACCCCTTGGCTATTCAAGCATCGGTGTTTTTTCTCCGAAGACGAACGGACACGTTCTGGATCTTTCCAGCGCCTACCTTGACTCCCTTCTCTTACACGCTACTCCAGCTGCACCGATCCGTCCGCTCCCCACTTGACCTTGGTAATCCCCGGCTCCTCCGCCTCCAGCCGCCGTTCCTCCAGCTCGCGCGGACTCAGTTCGCTTTCGCGGGCGCGGGCTTCATCGGCCAGCCGGCGCTCTTCGAGCATTTCGTCGCGACGCGAGAATGCCAGTTTGATGGTCTTTGCCAGCTCTTCCTGCTGCCAGGGTTTGGCGATGTAGCGGAAGACTTCGGCCTGATTGACCGCATGCACGACTGTCTCGAACTCGTGCGATGCGCTCAGCACCAGCCGCACCGCGTCCGGCTGGATGCCTTTCACCATCCTCAGGAAGTCGATGCCGTTCATGCCCGGCATGCGGTAGTCGGAAACGGCAACGTCGAAAGAAACATCTGCGCAGCGCAGCAGTGCGGCTTCAGGGTCGGTGAAGACTTCGATCGTCAGCTCTCCGGCAGGCATGCATTGCCGCAGGGTTCGCTGCAGCGCCTGCAGCACATTGATTTCGTCGTCCAGAAGGAGAATCCGTCTCATGATCCTTGTTGCTCCATACGCACATACACGGTCAGCGGCATCCGCGATGTCATTTCATAATCCGCCAGTTGCTGAATCAGGCGCTCGGTCAGCGCATGGTCGGCCGACAGTAACAGGAAGCCGTCGCGTGTGACGAGGTCGCGCGAGGTGACCATGCCGGGCCGCAGGCGCGACGGCGGTAGCGGCTCTTCGTGCACAACGTCGTGCACCGTCTTGCCGCTCCTGATTTCTTCGAAAGCGTTGACGACCGAGGGGTCGTAGCGTTTTCCGCGTCCCTGCAGCACGAGCGCCGCCGCCTCGTCAGGGCGCAAACGCCGCTGCGAAAACGTGCCGATCTGGAGGTTGTCGTAATCGCTCGCCAACGCCAGGATGCGTGCCCCGACCGGGATGTTGAAGCCGGACAGGCGGTCGGGGAATCCCTCCCCGTCGAAGCGCTCCTGGTGCGACCGCACCAGCCTGGCGGCGCCGCGCAAGTCGTCCAGCGGCATCAGCAACTGTTCACCGTGCACCGGGTACTTGCGGTACACGCTGAGGTGGTCGCCGTTCATCATCGACACCGGCATCGCCAGCAGGTCGTCCGAAAAACCGATCTTCCCGATATTGTGCAGCAAGCCGGCGATGAACACTTCTTGCGTCTCCCGCGAATCCAGCCCCATGCGGGTCGACAGCCGGCGCGCAAGGTCGGCGACCCGGCGCGAGTGGCCGGCCAGTTTGTCGCCGCGCAGTTCGATCAGGTTGGAGAACACCTTGATCGAGGTCAGGAAGTTGGTCTTCAGCTTTTCGTTGAAGGACACCAGTTCGTCGTGCGCCTTTTTCAGCTCGGCGGTACGCTTGTCGACCTTCGCCTCCAGGCTGGCGTTGAGCAGTTTCAGTTCTTCGTTCTGCGTCTGCGTCAATGCTTCGAGGCGCTGCTTCTCGTGTTCCAGCGCCTTGCGTTCCAGCGCGTGCCGCACGATGAGCAGGATGTCGTTGTCTTCCCACGGCTTGGTGATGTAGCGGTAGATTTCGCCGCGGTTGATCGCGTCCAGGATGGACTGGATGTCGGCATAGCCGGTCAGCAGCAGGCGCAAGGTGTCCGGCCAGCTCTGGCGCACGTGTTCGAGAAAGCGCGCGCCGTCCATTTCCGGCATGCGCATGTCCGATATCACGATGTCGACCGCCTCCGTTTCCAGGATCTTCAATCCGTCGTTGCCGCTTTCGGCGGTAAGCACCTTGTAGCCGGCCCCGCGGAACAGCCGGCGCAACGACGACAGGATGTTCGGTTCATCGTCCACGCACAGGATTTTCGCCGTCAGGTTCAACGGCGGGGCATCGATGGCATGTGCTTCCATCATGACTGTCGGTCCTTGTCGTTGTCGGCACTTTCATGCCGGATCGGGAGTTTGATCAGGAAGGTGGTTCCGCGTCCCGATTCGCTTTCCACTTCGATCGTGCCATTATGCTTCTGAACGATGCCATAGGAAAGGGACAGGCCGAGCCCGGTTCCCTGGCCGACCGGCTTGGTGGTAAAGAAGGGATCGAAAATGCGCGGCAGGATTTCCTTCGGAATGCCCGCGCCGTTATCGGCAACCTTGATCCACACGTGGCCGTCCGAGACGCCAGTGCCGACCGTGATCCGGCCGCGTTCGCCGTCGATCGCATGCGCTGCGTTCACGACCAGGTTCATGACGACCTGATTGAGCTGCGACGGCAGGCATTCGATCTCCGGCAGGTCGCCGTACTCCTTGATCACGTCCGCCTTGTACTTGACTTCGTTGTTGACGATGTTCAGCGTGGAATCGATGCCGCGATGGATATTCGTCCATTGCCATTCCTGGTCGACGTCGCCGCGGGAAAAATCCTTCAGATCCTGCACGATCTTGCGCACGCGGGCGATGCCTTCCTTGGACTCGGCCATTAGCGCCGGTATGTCTTCCTTCAGATAGTCGAGTTCGATCCGGTCGCGCTCGGCCTTGATGGCGTCGAGCACTTCCGGTGCGACGATCGCCGACTCGGCTTCCTCGTACACCTTGAGCATGTCGAACAGTTTTGCCACGTAGGATTCCAAGGTGCCGAAGTTGGAAAACACATATCCTACCGGGTTGTTGATTTCATGCGCGACGCCTGCGGCGAGCTGGCCGATCGACGCCATTTTTTCCGATTGCAGCAGTTGATCCTGTGCCTGCGACAGCCTGAAGTTGAGTTCGGTCAGCTCGGCATTGCGCCCCAGCAGTTCGGCTTCCGCCGCTTCCCTGCGCCGGATATCCTCTTCCAATCGCCCATTGGCCTGCGCAAGCTGCGAGGTGCGGCGCGCTACCAGGTCTTCAAGTTTGGCCTGTACCTGGTGAAGATCCGCTTCCGCAAACTTGCGCGTGGTGACGTCCTGCAGCACCTCGATCGCGCCGACGATGGCGCCTTCCTGGTCGCGCAAGGGCGCAGCCGAGAAAAACAGCCAGCGCCCGCTTTCGCCGAGCTGGGGAAAGAAATCCTCGACTTCGTAAGCGCCCTGAATCAGCGATGAATGCCGGTACTTGTTCTGGTAGTACTGGCTGACCACGTCTTCCATGCCGCCGGAGACGATCACGTCCGCCAGCACCGGTCGCTTGTGCTTGTAGAACGCCTGCCAGTGATTGCTCGTGCCGACCATTGCTGCGGCCGGTATGCCGGTAATCCGTTCGCAGGCCTTGTTCCATTGCGTGACGACGTGATCGGCATCGATGGCGAAAGCCGGCACCGGCGAACCGTCGAAATACTGCGATACCGCCGGCGTCCTTGCCGTCTGCTGCTGCCGTGGAACGTCGCAGCCCGGCCGGTCTTCGACTGGGCCGGCGCCTCGATCGGTACCGACCAGCAGCGCTTCCGGCATCGGCTGAGAAGAAAGGCGTGTCATGGCTCCTTCCTGTTCACTTGACCAAAATCTGGCAAGCGGTCTCGAATTCCGCTTCCATGTTGCGGCATACGCGCTTGAACGCGGCCGCGTCCAGGCCCATGCGGTCCCATGCGGCATCGTCGACCGCCGGTACGAGCTCATCGTCCTGATCCGCAAGATCGAGCGCATGGGCGAGCGACTCGGCGATGTGCACGACGACGGAAATGCCATCAAGATTCTGGCCGTCGCGCGTGTGGTGGCTGCCGATCGCGTCCTGCATGCTCACCGGGAACTTCCAGTATTCCGCGAGCGCCTGTCCCACCTGCGTATGGTCCACGCCGAGGACGGCACGTTCCGCTTCGATCGCAAAACAGTCGTTTTCACTCCGATACGCCATCGCCTGCGCATACTGCTCGGGGAAACGCGTGGCCAGCACCAGCTTGCCGATATCGTGCAACAAGCCGGAAACAAAGGCATAGTCCTGATTCAGATGCAGTTCCCGCGCGATCATCTTGGCGCACAACGCGGCGCCGACAGAATGCATCCAGAACGATCGGGAGTCGAACAATACGCATCTGTTGTCGTAGAAATTGTCGGTCACCGCCGCCGCCGCGATCAGGGTCCTGACGCTGTCGAAGCCGAGGATCGTGATTGCCTGTTGCAGGGTGTTGACCTTGCGCTGCAGTCCATAGAACGAGGAATTGGCAAGACGCAGGGTCTTCGCCGCCAACGCCTGGTCTTTCGCCACCTTATCCGCCAGCAAGCCGGTATCGACATCGGGCTGCTCAAAGGTATTGAGCACTTCCATCACCACGGCCGGCAGCGACGGCAGATTCCGGATGTCCCGGACCACGTCGGACAGAACCAGTTCCATCATCGTGGATTTCCTTCCCTGTATTCCTTGACCCAGCGCAGCAATATGGCGCATGCCCCCTGGTCGGGGCACTTCCGGAACAGATGCGCAATGCGCTTGGCCGTGCGCTCCCTTGCAGCGAGCTCATCTGCCTCGGGTACGCTGTCGTCGATCACATAGATGCTGTCGATTCCGCGGCGCCGCAGCGATGCCAGCGTCGGCGCGGTCAATGGGGTGGCATCCTGCAACAGCACGCTTCCGCATGGATCGACAACCGCTTCCGCCAGCACCATGCCCGCTTGCGCGTCGTCCAGCTCGATCAGCCTTCTGCGGACGGTCATTGCATTCCCTGTGATCGTGTCAATATGACCAGTTTGCCGCGCGACGGGGATTGAATCCCCATCCGGCGGCAAGTCAACTGGTACGTTTCGCCTCTGAGCACCACCGGATGCGCGGGGTTGCTTTCCGTCCGTGCCAGTACATCGAGCAGATCCGGGATGGATACCCGGGCGTCGCATCCCAGTATCGGCCCCGCATCGCGAAAAAGCTGCTGCGCAGCATCGTTGGCGAACGCCACGAAATCCTCTTCGTCCAGGCCGACGATCGGGACCGGTACATACTGGAGCACTTCGTGCACGACGTCCAGGCTGATTTCGTCGCCGCTGATCTGCTGCTGAAGTTGCCGCAGCACGTCGCCCAGGCGCCGGTTGGCCGCGGCCAGCTCGAAATTGGCGGTCTGGACTTCGAGCGACAGCCTGCGGTTTTCGTCCGCCAGCTCCTTGCGCCGGAATGCTTCTTCCACGTGGACGCGCAACTTGTCGTCGTCCCAGGGCTTCATCAGGAACTTGTAGATCGCGCCCTGGTTGACCGCATCGGTGACGGATTGCAATTCGCTATAGCCGGACAGCACCATGCGCACGGTTTCCGGGTAGAGTTCCTTGGCCTTGCCGAGAAACTCGACGCCGGTCATGCCGGGCATGCGCTGGTCCGAGACGATGACGTCAACCTCGCTATTCTCCAGCAACGCCAGTCCTTCGGCGCCGCTATTGGCAGTCAGAATGGTGTAGTTGTCGCGGCGCAGCAGCCGCTTGAGGGCGGACAGGATATTGACTTCATCGTCGACGATCAGCAGTGTGCGCGACGGCTTGTGCTGTCGAAGCAAGCGGCCAGGCAGAAGCGGCTCGCCGCCGATGAAAGCGTCGACCTGCTCGGGCGGGATCGCCGGCGAGACCAGGAAGCCCTGGATTTCGTCGCACATATTGCGCCGCAAAAAGTCGCACTGCCCTTCCGTTTCCACACCTTCGGCCACCACCCGGATGCCGAGGCTGTGCGCCATCGAGATGACGGCCTTGGAGATGGCGGCGTCGTCGGCGTCCGTCACCAGGTTATCGACAAAGGAACGATCGATCTTTACCTTGTTGAAGGAAAAACGCTTCAGGTAACCGAGCGAAGAGAAACCGGTGCCGAAGTCGTCCAGCACCAGGTCGATGCCGAGCGTGCGCAAGCGTTCCAGCGTTGCTTCGCTTGCCGGCGTATCCTGCATCAGCACGTTTTCGGTGATTTCAAGGGAAAGCCACTGCGCCTCGATCCCCGCGGCCTGCAAGGCGGATGCGACCTTGTCGGCGAGCTGCGGGTCGCGGAACTGCCGCGGCGACACGTTGACGGCGACCCGCAGGTCCGCAACGCCACGCTCCCGCCAGCCCCGCATATCGAGACAAGCCTGCTGCAATGCCCATTCGCCGAGCTGTTCGATCATTCCGCATTCTTCGGCAACTGCAATGAATCTCGTCGGCGGCACCTCGCCCAGTTCAGGGTGGGTCCAGCGCGCCAGCGCTTCCAGCGCGATCACTTTTCCTGTCTGCAGATCGACCAGGGGCTGGTAGTGCAGCGCAAGCTGTCCATTTTCGATCGCAGCACGCAGTGCCGCTTCCAGCCGCCGCCGGATCAGCGCGCGCTCGCCCAGTTCCTTTGAGAAGAACTGCGTATTGTTCCGCCCCAGTTCCTTGGCGCGCCTTAGCGCGAGGTTGGCATAGCGGATCAGCCGCGCCGGATCCGCGCCATCCTGCGGATAGAGCGCGATACCGATACTGGCGGTAACGCGAATGTTTTCACCGTTGATAACAAAAGGGGCAGACATGGCGCGCGACAGCTTTTCCGCAATCGCATTCACCTCGCGTGCATCGCTCACGCCATGCAGCACAAGGGCAAACTCGTCGACGCCGTGGCGCGATAGCAGATCGCCGCTGCGCGCATGTTTGCCGATCCGTTCCGCCGCCGACTTCAGCAAGCAGTCCGCGATCTCATAATCAACCGCCTCGTTGATCAGCCGGAAGCGGTCGATATTCAGAATCAGCAACGCTGTCACTTCGTGTTCGATCTCGGTGCGCTGGATCGATTCTTCGAGATGCGCGATGAGCAGGTGGCGTTTCGGCAGGCCCGTCAGCTGGTCGCACGTTATCCGATATGCAAGCTGCTCTTTATCGCGTTTTTGCAATGTGATATCGATTTGCATGCCGACGAAATGCGTGACGTTCCCGTCTTCATCCGTCACCGGCGAAATGAACAGATGATTCCAGAACAGGGAGCCGTCCTTGCGGTAATTGCGTACGACCGCGTCCACTTCCTGGTATGCGGCGAGCGCATCGCGTACCCGCGCCAGTTCGGGCTGGTCGCGATCGTCGTTCTGCAGGAACCGGCAATTCCGGCCGAGAATCTCGTCCTCCGAATAACCGGTCATGCGGCAGAATGCGGGATTGGCCAAGATGATCGGACAGCCCCGCTGGCGAGCATCCGCGATCAGGATACCGATGCTGGTGCAGGCAAGCGCGCGCTTTACAAGGTCAGGCATGCCACCAGGGGCGGTGTGCGCCGGAAGAGTCTCAGGCCTGGCCGTCATGGATACCCTCGCAGATCGTGAACGGTCGATGCGACCGCAACTACATCATTCATGAGATGAAACAGAGGACGTGTGCTGCAATAGTCGCATAACCCATGTCCTATGGTAAAGAGGCACGAATAAAGAGTTAGCGTCTTGCGAAAGCGGTGCTGTCATAGCGACAACGACCGTCGCAAACGGGACACATACGGCTCGTCGGGGTAGACTAGAGTGGTTTGATTGTTCGTGCAAGGGAGGTCAGGTCGGGCTGAGAAGCACAGCCGTACGTGAGGTACGGCGAGCATCGCAAGCCTGAGATGGCCCCCTGGCACGGACAGGCAAATCACTCTAAGCAAGTCCGACGCCGACATGCCCTTGTTGTCGGCTCCCGTCTCGCATGTTTGTGAAGAAAACTGAACAGGTCCGGACAGTGCTCAACGCCCCGCGACCCATCCCGGAAGACGAAGGAGAGAACGGATGAAGAAATCGACTACGCTGTTTGCAACCGTCGTGCTGCTGGCGGGGGTCGCGGCCGGGTTCTATTTCTGGCAGAAGGCGCCGACCACGCAACCGCAGATGATGCAAAGCGCAGTGCCGCCGCCACCGCCTCCTGTCCAGGTCGAACCGCAGACGCATTTCCCGCTGCCGGAGCTTGCGCAGGAGGAAGCCAAACCGCTCCCCGAACTCAAGGACAGCGACGCCGACGTGTGGAAAGCGCTCGCGGATCTGTTCGGGAATGCATCGATGAAGCAGTACTTCCATCCACAGGAAATCGTTCGCCGTATTGTCGTCACCATCGACAACCTGCCGCGCAAGGTCGTGGCTGCACGCCTGCTCCCCAACAAACCGGTGCCCGGCAACTTCCGCACCAGCGGCAGCGGCGACGACCTGGTGATCGCTCCGGACAACTCCGCACGTTACACGCCCTATGTGCGCCTGCTCGAAATGGCCGATGCAAAAAAGCTGGGCGCCGTGTACGTACGCTTCTATCCGCTGTTCCAGACCGCCTATCAGGATCTCGGCTATCCGAACGGCTACTTCAACGACCGTCTGGTCGCGGTCATCGATCACATGCTCGGCGCACCCGAAATCGAGGGTCCGGTCGCGCTGGTGCAGCCGCACGTGCTGTACAAGTACAAGGATCCGGAGCTGGAAGCGAGTTCCGCGGGACACAAGCTCATGCTGCGCATGGGCAGCGAGAACGAGGAACGGGTGAAGGTCAAGCTGCGCGAAATCCGCAAGGTGGTGACGAGCCAGAAGCTCGGGGAATAGGGACAGGAGCGATCTGTTGTTGCAAAGATCCGTGCATACCGTAGGCCTGCAAGGATGCAGGACCAATTTTCAGATCGCACCACTTCCGCCGTCATCTCCCCAGCGACTCACCCTCCATACCAAGCTGATCGAGATGCGGGTCTACTTTAGATGGCGATCGGCGACCTGATCCGGCGCTTTGCATGACGCCGCGCGCTGCCGCCATGATCCGGCGGCAGCTGATTATAGAATCACCAGAGCGATACCCCACCCCACCAACACTACCCCTGCGGCTCGCCCGATCCAGTAGCCGGCGGGAGCAAGTTTTTCCACCAGGACGAAAACAGCGAGGCCGGCGACCCAGGCCAGGTTCATGACGCCACCGACGAAGAGCAGCAGCATCATCATCCAGCAGCATCCGACACAGGTGGCGCCATGCCGGCAACCCATGAGGAATGCCCCGCGCTGCCCTTCGCGCCATTGGGTCAACACGAATTCCAGCGGCGAGCGGCAGCGCCGAAGGCAAACCTGCTTGAAGGAAGTCCATTGGTAAATGCCGGCAGCGATCAGGACCGATGCGGCCAGTGCAACGCTGGCCGTCTCCATCATCGGCGAAAGCAGGCTTGCGCTCTCGAGTCCGAACTGAAGCGCGACCGCGACCAGGCTGAACGCTGCCCAGACAACAAGGTAGCCCGACGCAAAGATGACCGGATTGCCGGCCCGCCCGCCTCTTTCACGGCGGCCGCGCGCGATGGTCGCATACAGCAGAATCATCGGCGCTGCACTGGGCAACATCATCGCCGCCATCATCGTGATCCACATGACCGCCATCAGCAACGCATGCTCCACAGTCCACGGCCATGTGCTCATCGGCATCAGCATGCCGCCCATCTCTTGCATGGCGCCTGCACCGCTCAGCAGATACGCCCAGCACAAAACGATGACGGCCAGCAGACCGGCAATCGCAAGAATCCGGTCGCGCCGCAACACGCCTTCGATGAGAGAACCGGCAATCATCCTGTCTGCCCGCCCGCAACTGCCGGTATCAGGCAAGAAAAGCCGTCATGCTTCCACTCCTTGCGGCGTCTGTATCACATGTGCAAGCGTGCTGTGCGAGCCGTCGGAATTGAACCGGATCGCACCGGTGCTGCGAATCGTCGCGGAAGCCACTTCGCCTTCGATGTGTTCGAACCCTTCCGGCATCACGACCCGGATGCGGTGCGGTGCGCCGGTCACCGGATTTTTGATCGGTTCCACACGCGATTCAAGCACGTCGGGAATATCGACACGCGCGGTCCGGGCATCCTGGTCGGACGTGAACGTCACCGGAGCGAAGATCGG
>CBIHRJ010000077.1:0-22837 GCA_966212445.1 uncultured Noviherbaspirillum sp.
GCGTTGACCGGGTTTGCGTTTAACAAGCATCTCTGCAAATGGATAAAGTCCAGCTAAGGCTACGCTGAACAAGCCACCGATTTTCGAATTCAGGCCGATGCGGTCGATCTGAATCGGAAATTGGCGGCATTCAGCCGGTTATTTCATGTCCTTGCGGGCAGTTCACCGGGCGTTTCCGCCCGCTTTTGCCCATTACGGGCGTACCTGTGCCATCAACCGATGACGCGCCAGGTAAATGTTCGCCAACGCCACGGCGCTGTGCGCCAGCCCGCTCTGGCTGTCCACCCCGATGTGCAACTTCATGCCGAAATACCATTGCTTGCCCTTGCGGGTCTGGTGCATCTCGGGATCGCGCTGCTTGTCGGCGTTCTTGGTCGAACTGGGCGCAGCGATGATCGTGGCATCGACAATCGTGCCGGTCTTGAGCGTCATGCCGCTGTCCTGCAGCACCCGGCCCGCTTCGGCAAACAGGCGCTCGCCCAACTGGTGCTGCTCCAGCAAATGGCGGAACCGCAACAGGCTGGTCGCGTCCGGCACCGCTTCGCGCCCCAGATCAATGCCGGCAAAGCGGCGCAGGCTGGCGCTGTCGTACAACGCTTCCTCGCACGCCAGATCGGCCAGGTTGAACCAGTGCTGCAGGAAGTGAATCCGCAGCATGCGTTCCAACCCGATCGGCGGACGGCCGTTGCCCGGCTTCGGGTAGTGCGGCTCGACCACCGCGCACAGCGCTTCCCACGGCACGATGCGGTTCATCGTCTCCAGGAATTGGTCGCGCCGCGTCGGCTTGCGGTATTGCTCGAAGCCTTGGTCCGCCACCATCGCCAGGGTCTGCTGTTTCATCGTCGTTCGCCGTGTCCGTTGCCAATGATGCCTGTAACGCTTGAGCAACCTTTTTCGTTTACTTGTTCAGCATTGCCTTAAATGTCCAGTTCTCGATACGGTCGCGGCGTTCCTTCTGCTTCGCCCGGAAATGCGCGAGGAACTGAATTGCCGATCAGAACGATATTTTCATAGCCCGCGGCGCGCAAGAGCTTCACGCCGGCGTCCATGCACCGGCAGCAGTTCGTGCGCGGCAAGGGCCGCTTCATGATCGAGATCCATCCGCACGATGCGCAGGAGCGTGGCATCCGGGAAGGTGATTGGGTCGGCATCCGCAGCCGCGCGGGCGAGACAGTACTGCGCGCGCTGGTGACTGAGCGTATGCAGCCCGGCGTGGTGTACACCACCTTCCACTTCCCCGAATCGGGCGCAAACGTGATCACCACCGACAATTCGGACTGGGCCACCAACTGCTCGGAGTACAAAGTGACGGCGGTGCAGGTGATGCCAGTGACCCAGCCTTCCGAATGGCGGCAGCAGTATTCGCGCTTCAACGCCTCGCAACTGGCGTTGTCCGGCAAGGCCGACGCGGCGCCGGCCGATGCGGGTTGATGCCATGCTGATGGAAACCCTCGTAAGGGCAGGGGAATTTGCCCAGGCTTGTAACCCCAGCAGCCGGCGCATGGTGACGCGGCGGACGGCGAGGGCCTGAAGGAAGTCGTGCTGCACTCCGTGCGGGCGCATCGGGAAGAACTATAAACCCTGTAGTCTGCGCCTGTAAGATGGCTGGAAAGGAAGAGGGCGTGGCCGCCTCATCGCCATTTTGCTTCTGGAGAGGCATACACCAGATTTGACATTGGTAACGGAATGACCTGACACTATCCATTCCTCGTATCCGCACCGGGAGGCAATATGATCCGCAGCCGCTTACGCCTGCTGTGCCTCCTATTTGCTGCGCTGACGCCGCTCGCCCTATCCACCGAGCAGCCGCAAACAGTTCATCTTGCAAGCCTTGTCTGGCTGCCGTATGTCGGGCCGGCGCTACCGCAAAACGGCCTGTCCGCAGCGATTGCTGATGATGCGGCGAGAACCTTCGGCGAACGCATTCAGGTCGATTATTTTCCCTGGGCTCGCGCGATGAAGATCGGCATCCAGCTTCCCGAGTACGCCGGGTATTTTCCTGCGTATTACACCGAAGAACGTACGCGTGAGTGTTACTTTACCAACTCGCTTGGCAAAAGCGTCCTCGGGCTCGCCTTTCTCAAGAGCAGACCTTTGCAATGGAATACATTGACCGATCTGAGTAACAAGAACATCGGGATTGTCCGTGGCTACTCGAACGGGGAAGCCTTTGACAAACAGATCAAGGATGGTAAACAGAAATTCGATGTTTCTGACACGGATTTCAGCAATATCAAGAAGCTCCTGGGACAACGAATCGATGCGGTGGCCATAGATAAATCCGTGCTGCGCTATCTCCTCGCAACCGACCCGAGATTGGCAAGCGCCAAGGACCTGATCGAATTCCACGACAAGCCGTTGGCGGAGCTGACATTGCATATCTGTTTCAAACGGACTCCCGCCGGGCGCGAGCTCAAGGAAAAATTCGACCAGGCGCTGCTCCATATCGATTTCCAGAGGATCGAGAGCGAGTACTTCAAGGCGATCGAGCGCCGGCAAAGCGATCGCTAATCCCTCGATGCGGTGAAGCGGCGCATCCGTTTCTTCCATCTGTATCGTACCTGCCACAGGTACTCGCCTGCTTGTCGCATGCAAGCCAGCAATTGTCGCAATCTGAACAAATGCGCCCAGGCAAATTACTCATACTGCCATCCAGCCAAACCGTAAAAGTCGATAGAACTTTGCGGCATCCCTCGCAGGTGCATGGGTTCGTTATCAACGGAAGAACGTGCATCACGACTGGCGGTCGTCGGCATTCCACAAGAAGACAAGAAGTATTCCAGAGCAGGTGTGGTTTTAATAAAACATAACTTCCATAGGAGTCAGGTATGAGGAACTTTCGCATAACAATGCAACAAGCCGGGTTCGCAGCAACGATCGCTGCTGCCGGGTTCTGCGGGGCGGCGCAGGCGCAATCGAATGTCACGATTTACGGCAACCTCGACGTTGCTATCAACAAGGAAACCGGAAACACCACGCAGCTCGGCCGCGGCTACAACAACTGGCTCGGATTCAAAGGGCAGGAAGATCTGGGCGGCGGGCTGACGACCACGTTCAACTTGCAGACGCGTTTCATGCCTGATACCGGCGCACAGGAACGGGCATCGACTTTCTGGCAGGGCGAAAGCACGGTAGGGCTGAAGAGCGCGAATGTCGGAAGCGTGCGGTTCGGACGTGCCTTGACTCCGCTCTGGAACAGCATCTGGGCCTTCGAGCCCTGGTACAACAGCGGCTTCAACGGCTCGCTGGCTTCCTATCAGACCGGCAGCTATACAAGCGACGGCGTGACCGATGCCGCGCTTGGTTTTGCCAACTTCTCTCGTATCAGCAACGGCATTTTCTACGATTCGCCCACCATGTCCGGATTCCGGATTGCCGTGGCCGGCCAGGTGGAAAAGACCATCACGACCGCACCGTCGCGCAATATCGGCACCGCGCTCAACTACAGCAACGGGCCTTTCAATGCGATGTTTTCCTGGGAGCGCAACCAGAACAGCGACCATATCACTGTACTCGGCGCTTCGTACGGATTCGGGAACCTGACGCTGATGGGTTCGTACGCACGTACCTCGCTCACGGCTGGCGTATCTGAGCGCGTTGCCGTCCTGGCGGCGACCTATGCGGTAGGTTCGGACACGATTCGTGCCGGCTACGGCAGGAACAACCAGGCCAACAGCCACAAGACGAGCATCGGATATGTGCACCCTCTTTCCAAGAGGACCAATCTGTATGCGGACCTGTACCGGGAAAAGACGACGCAAAACGTCACCGGGTACGCGGTGGGCATGAACCATACGTTCTAAAGCATTCTAGTATCCTTGCATATCCCTTCCCTTCCATCCCGCCGGGTCGCCCCAAGCGATGAGGTGGGGGAAGGGCTTTTTGATTTAAACTCTTTCGCCGCTTCCCGCGAATGTTTCGCGCTGTTCGATGACTGCGGCGCAACGCCGGAGTCCCCGCGCTCTCGCCTGTACACCGGGCATGCGGGAACCCTCGTCTGCAGGCATGCCGCGCAATTGCCGGAAGTGCTGTCGTCAATGCAGGATGCGCTGCGCAGCGGCCTGCATGCGGTAGGCGTGTTCGATTACGAGCTCGGCGCGCAAATGCATGCAATAACGCCTCGCAAAAATGCCTCTGCGCTGACGCACATTCTGCTGTTCGAGCAATGCAGGAAGCTCGCTGCCGCCGAGGTTGCCGGCTGGCTGGAACAACAGGATCGCGATGCGCAGCCGGCCGGAATCGCGCATGTTTCCGACAGCGTCAGCGAAGCGCAATTCAAGGAAGCGATCCACCGGATACGGACCTGTATCGAAGCTGGCGATACCTACCAGGTCAATTACACTTACCGCATTCGCTTCGGCGCATTCGGATCGCCGCTTTCCCTCTATCGCAGCTTGCGCGAGCGGCAGCCTGTTCCCTATGGCGCGCTGATCGCCTTGCCTGACGGGCGTGCCGTGCTGTCGCTGTCCCCCGAACTCTTTGCCATGCACGCGGACGGCATCATCACCGCGCGCCCGATGAAGGGGACTGCTCCGGCGGCTGGTGATGCATCCCGCGACGCCGACCGCGCAAGCGCACTCGCCAATGACCCGAAGAACCGCGCGGAAAACCTGATGATCGTCGATCTGCTGCGCAACGATCTCGGCCGTATCGCTGCGACCGGTTCGGTGCGTGTGCCGCGTCTGTTCCAGGTCGACCGCTATGCCGCCGTGCTGCAGATGACATCGACCGTCGAGGCGCGTCTGCGCGATGATGCAACGCTTGCCGACATCTTTGCCGCCATTTATCCCTGCGGTTCGATTACCGGCGCACCCAAGCGGCGGACCATGCAGATCATCCGCGAACTCGAACCCGATGCGCGAGGTATCTACACCGGCGCAATCGGCTGGTTCGATGCGCCCGGAAAGGATCGATCCGTCGGCGATTTCTGCATGTCGGTGCCGATACGCACCGTGACGCTGCAGGCGCCGGACGAGTACGGGATGCGCAAGGGGGAAATGGGAGTCGGCGCAGGCATCGTGCACGACAGCGATCCGGCGGAAGAATATGCGGAATGCAAGCTCAAGGCGAGCTTCCTCACCGGCTTGCAGGGAGGTTTCGATCCGTGCCGGCAGTCACGTTCCGGGCGCCGTCGATGTTCGCCGGCAGAAGTTGGCATTTCCAATGACGCCTGATCGCGTCGCGCTCGCCCACCACGAGAGAGGTGCGTTTCGGATTTGTGCAAATACGTGTCGTATTTATGCTATCGACGCGTTTCATTTCAGTTGTAATGGTCGCTGATCGACCGGTGTTTACAACCTGCAACGAATACGTTTCTGGAGTACTGCTCATGGCCATGCCCGACACTTCCGCGCAATACATTCTGACCTTGTCCTGTAACAGCGCACCGGGTCAGGTCGCAGCCGTGACCGCATTTCTTGAAGCGCACGGTTGCTATATCGATGAGATATCCGCATTCGACGACAAGTTGAGTCAATCCTTCTTTGCGCGCTTCGTATTTCACGCGGTCAATGGCGTTCACTTGCCGCTGGACAGGATGCATGAGGATTTCCATGCAATCAGCCGGCGCTTCGGCATGGATTGGTCGATGGCTGCGGTGGCAACGCGTCCGCGTGTCCTGATCATGGTGTCCAAGCTGGATCATTGCCTGAACGATCTGACCTACCGCTGGCGCATGGGCGAGCTGAAGATGGAAATTACCGCTGTAGTCTCCAACCATCCCGACCTGGGCAGGATCGCAGCGGCAAACGGAATTGCATTCCACCACCTGCCGATCACGCCGGAAACCAAGCCGCTACAGGAGGAAAAACTGCTTGCCATCATCGAAGAAACGCGCGCGGAACTGGTGGTCCTGGCCCGCTACATGCAGGTTCTGTCGCCCGAACTGAGTGCGCGGCTCTCCGGGCGGGCGATCAATATTCATCACTCTTTCCTGCCTGGCTTCAAGGGCGCACGTCCTTACCACCAGGCCCATGCGAGAGGCGTCAAGCTGATCGGTGCTACCGCGCACTATGTGACCACCGACCTCGACGAGGGGCCGATCATCGAGCAGGTGGTGGAGCGCGTGGACCATTCCTACGAACCGGACCAACTGCTGACCGCTGGCCGCGACATGGAATGCCTTGCGTTGTCCCGCGCCGTGAAGTACCAGATCGAGCGCAGGGTTTTTCTCAACGGCAGTCGGACCGTGGTGCTGCGTTGATCTATGCGGCCGGCCAGTCGTGCGAAGAGGCGCTGTAGCACCTATTCCTGATCAGGAGTCAGCATGAAGTCGTATCAACGAATTTCAGCTTGCGGTTTGGTCTTGTTGTTGTCGCTTGTTGCTAACCTCGCTCATGCAATTCCCAAGTGGTGTATCGACAAACCCGTCAAGTTTGCAGGCATTACCTGGGAAAGCGGCCAGTTCTTCACCGAAGTGGCACGCATTATTGTGGAGAAGGGATACGGCTGCAAAACGGAGGTCGTGCCAGGGGATTCGCCCACGACGGAGGCCGCGCTCATTGCCAACGGATTGCAGGTGTGGATGGAAACCTGGGGCAGCGAGTTGTTGCTACAAGGCCGCAACAGAGGGCAGATCAATTTGATCGGCAATGTTCTGATCGGTGGCACGGTGGAAGGCTGGTTCGTTCCGGAATACGTCGTCAAAGGGGATGAGAAACGGGGTATCAAGCCGCTGGCCCCGACGCTCAAATCCGTTGCGGACCTGGCGAACTACGTGGAGCTTTTCAAGGACGATGCGCATCCGGGCAAGGGACGTTTTCTGAACTGCCCGGCTGGGTGGACTTGCGCGGACAACAATACACAAAAGCTGAAGGCGTACAAGCTGGCCGCCCTCTACACCGACGTGCGGCCTGCGGATGGTGCGGCGCTCGACGCGCAAATTGCGGGCGCGTATGAGCGCGGCGAACCCCTGCTGTTCTACTACTGGGCGCCGACGGCATTCATGAGCAAATACAGGCTCCTGCAGCTGCAGGAGCCTGCTTACAACGCGGCATGCTGGAACACGATTTCGAAAAACGTGACCAACTATGTATGCGGTTCCTCGACACCACCCAAGGCCTTGCAAATTGGCATCTCGATTCCCTTCCAGAACAATGCGCCGGAATTGATTGAATTCTTCAATAAATTTTCGCTTCCAGTCGATATCGTCAATCGCACGCTGCACGAAATGAACCAGCGCAAGGCTGGTGGCGATGTCGTTGCCAGGGAATTCATGAAAAACAACAAGGCGCTGTGGAAGCAATGGGTGCCGGAGGACGTCGGCCTGAAAGTTGAACGCGCCTTGTAGCGCCTGTCCGGTCTGGCGTATCGCCTCCATGACCACGCGGTGCGATAGCTCGGAGCAATGCAGGAAGCTTTCCGCCGCCGGACCGGTATCGCACATGCCTTCGACGGCGTCAGCGAGGCGCAATCAAGGAAGCGATCCACCGGATATGGACTTGTATCGAAGCCGGTGATACCTGCCAGGTCAATTTGCGTATGACGGTGGTTCGTCCGCACCGGTTCGGAATGTTGTATTCAGCTACTTCGGTTGATCATCTTCACCCATTTCGGAGACGGAATCAGCGTTTTGGCATGGGTGTCACTGTGCTCTGCCAACACCATGGGGCACGAACGTCCGATTTCTTGACCAAATCTTGACCAAACTTGCCATCGGGCAGAAATTTCCTATCGTCAGTAGCCGGCAAAAAGCGGGCATGCGACTACATTAAAAAGTGACCATTTGCTCGCCTTTTCTTTGCGGAACGCCCACTTGACGGATAATAAGGGCTACATCATTTTGAGCACCATTTTTGGAAATCTCCCATGGAAATCAAGGTCAATTTTCTCGATAAGCTTCGTCTTGAAGCCAAGTTCGATGATTTCACGGTGGTGGCCGACCAGCCTATCCGCTATAAGGGCGATGGCTCGGCGCCCGGTCCCTTCGATTACTTTCTGGCCTCATCGGCCTTGTGTGCGGCTTACTTTGTCAAGTTGTATTGCGTAACTCGCAACATTCCGACCGAGAATATTCGCCTGTCGCAGAATAATATTGTTGATCCGGAAAACCGTTACCAGCAGATTTTCAAGATTCAGGTCGAGTTGCCGGCGGATATTTCTGCCAAAGACCGCCAAGGTATTTTGCGCTCCATCGACCGTTGTACGGTGAAAAAAGTGGTGCAAACCGGACCCGAGTTTGTGATTGAAGAGGTGGAGAACCTGGATGCCGATGCGCAGGCCTTGCTGACCTTGAAGCCGGCTTCTGACGCCAGCACCTACATTGCGGGCAAGGATCTGCCATTGGAGCAAACCATCGCCAATATGTCGGGCGTTTTGGCAGGCTTGGGCATCAAGATCGAAATCGCTTCGTGGCGCAATATCATTCCCAATGTGTGGTCTCTGCATATCCGCGACGCGCACTCGCCGATGTGTTTTACCAATGGCAAGGGAGCGACCAAGGAAAGTGCGTTGGCGTCGGCGTTGGGAGAATATATCGAGCGACTCAATAACAACCATTTTTACGCCGGATCGTTTTGGGGCGAAGACATCGCCAATGCGGCGTTTGTACATTACCCGGACGAGCGCTGGTTCAAGCCTGGCCCCGACGATGCGCTGCCGGCTGAAATTCTCGATGACTACTGCCTGGCCATTTACGATCCCGACGGCGAGTTACGGGGCTCGCACCTGATCGACACCAACTCGGGAAATGTGCAGCGCGGTATCTGTTCGCTGCCTTACGTGCGGCAGTCGGATGGTGAAGTGGTGTATTTCCCGTCCAACCTGGTCGAAAACCTCTACGTCAGCAATGGCATGAGTGCCGGTAATACGCTGGCCGAAGCACAAGTGCAGTGCCTGTCCGAAATTTTCGAACGCGCGGTAAAGCGCGAAATTCTGGAAGGCGAAATGGCACTGCCTGATGTGCCGCACGACGTGCTGGCGAAATACCCTGGCATTCTGGCCGGCATTCAGGGCTTGGAAGAGCAAGGCTTTCCAGTGCTGGTGAAGGATGCGTCGCTGGGTGGAGTCTACCCGGTGATGTGCGTCACCTTGATGAACCCGCGAACTGGCGGTGTCTTTGCCTCGTTCGGCGCGCACCCAAGCTTTGAGGTGGCGCTGGAACGGAGTCTGACAGAATTGCTGCAGGGTCGCAGTTTTGAAGGCCTGAACGATTTACCTCAGCCCAGCTTTGTCAGTAACGCCGTGACTGAGCCAAACAACTTTGTTGAACACTTCATTGATTCCAGCGGTGTGGTGTCGTGGCGCTTTTTCAGCGCCAAAGCGAATTTCGATTTTGTCGAGTGGGATTTTTCTGACCACGGCGAGAACTCCAATGCCGAGGAAGCCGCGACCTTGCTCGGCATTCTTGAAGACATGGGCAAAGAGGTGTACATGGCGGTGCATGACCAGCTGGGTGCCGTTGCTTGCCGGATTTTGGTGCCCGGCTATTCGGAAGTTTATCCTGTAGAAGATTTGATCTGGGATAACACCAACAAGGCGCTGTCGTTCCGCGCAGATATCTTGAACTTGCATCGCCTGGACGACGCAAGCCTGGAAGCGCTGCTTGAGCGTTTGGATAACAGTGAGCTCGATGAACACTCCGACATCGCCACGTTGATCGGCATCGAATTTGACGAGAATACGGACTGGGGGCAGCTGACAGTTCTTGAGTTGAAGCTGCTCATTCATCTCGCCTTGCAGCAGTTTGAGGAGGCGCACGAGCTGGTGGGCGGCTTCTTGCAGTACAACGACAACACGGTCGAGCGCGGATTGTTTTATCAAGCCTTGAACGTGGTGCTGGAGGTGCTGCTCGATGACGACCTGGAACTGGACGATTACGTGGTCAATTTCCGCCGGATGTATGGCAATCCGCGGATGGACGCGGCGCTGGGCTCAGTGGACGGCAGCGTGCGCTTCTTTGGCTTGACGCCAACCAGTATGAAACTGGAGGGGCTCGACAGGCATCGCCGCCTGATCGACAGCTACCAAAAAATGCATATGGCGCGGGCCAATGTAGCGGCTACAGCCAGTTAGGGTTGCGCGTCATGGCTGGAACGCCTGAATGCGAGTTAGCCCTTGAGCCGCCCTCGGTTTCGTAGACGCCAAACCGCCTCTTGTGGCTGAAACCTGAACGGCAGATCTCAGGACGCTCGTATGTCAGCAAAGGGTGTGCGTTAGTCGTCGGTCCAGAGCCAATTCGCTACGTCCGGTTTCCGGCCCATTTCTGCCGGTGCTGACGATCACCGGTCAGACGGCTTATGTTGCCGAACGTGCTGCTGACTGGCACTGAAATACGCACAATTACACTTACTGTATCCATTTCGACGCATTCGGATCTCCGCTTGCCAACTATCGCAAGTTGCGCAAGTTCGGCCGGCTCGCAGGCAACCATGGACAGTCTGCGCCAGGCCAAGGAAATGCCGCCTGCAATTTTTTGCAGGGCGCATAAAGCAAAATCCCCCGCTTGGAGCGAGGGATTTCACAAGTTTGTCAGCATTCTGAAAGCCGCGTTTTACGCGGCATCAGGCTTCCATTACTTGACGTCCTTGAGCCACTTGTCCACCATCTCCGGATGCGACTTGATGTAAGCCGTCGCTTCCTTTTCATACGAGGTATCTTTGGCCTTGAGCATGATGCCCTCGAGGTCGGCGAGCGGGATCTTGAAGTTCTTGAGGAATGCGGCCGCTTTTGGGAAATCCTTCTCGAAACCCTTGCGCGAAAGAGCATGAACGGACTCCGCACTACCCAGGCTTTGCTTGGGATCTTCCAGATAACGCAGCTTATACCTCGAGAACATCCAGTGCGGGGTCCACGTAGTAACGACGATCCACTCGTTACGCTTGATTGCCCGGTCCAGTGCCGTCACCATGGCTGAGTCCGATGCCGACTGCAATTGATAGTTGTTCAAGCCATAGACCTTGAGCGTAGTCTCGGATGCTTTCATCAGTCCTGCGCCCGGATCGATACCCTGGATCTGACCCTTCAGCTTCTTTTGAACTTCAGGCTTCTTCAGATCCTCGATGGTCTTGACTTCGCTTTCAGGAATATATGCCGGTACTGCCCAGCCGAGCTTGGTATTGTCATAGATGGTGCCGAGATTGACCAGGTCCCCCGACAACTTTTGCCAGTAGCCGCTATGCGTAATCGGCAACCATGCCATTAACATGGCGTCCAGGTCGCCTTTGGCGACGCCCTGGTACTGCAAGCCGATGTCGGTCATCACCAGCTCTACCTTGTAGCCGAGTCGCTGTTCAAGTATCTGCTTGGCGATATTGGTAACCGCTTCCGCGTCAGACCATGCGGTCCAGCCGATGCGCACGGGCTTGTCGTCGGCTGCCTGTGCCGGTGCCGCGGCAACGATCGGTAATGTCAGTACTGCTGCGGCAAGCATGCCGCTGAGGGCGCGTGTGACTTTCTTAAACATCGTGTACTCCCGTTGTTGGATATAAAAATCTTTGTCGATACTGTTTAGTTTCATCTAGCGTTTCGCTGAATGGTTTGAGCAAGCGCTGAATGGGTCATGGCTTTCCCGAATTCCAGTACCGCGCGGCCATCGCATGCATGACAAAACCTGTGTCTCCTCGATTTCAATTTGTGCTTTTCTGCCTCCTTTCCTGGGGAAATCCATTTTCAGAAACCTGTCATCCGGTACGGTGGTGCCGTGAGTACGCGTCCGGTACCGTCATGCGCGGGGCAGGATGTCGCCGCTCAAGTATTTTCCTGTCGCGCGTGTCCGTTGCCAAAGCTTTCCGTAATACGATCGAGAATGATGGCCAGCAGGACTACGCTGATGCCGCTCTCGAAACCGAGGCCGACGTCCAGACGCTGAATACTGGCCAACACATCGTTGCCCAAGCCGCCCGCGCCCACCATGGAGGCAATGATCACCATCGACAAGGCCATCATGATCGTCTGGTTCACTCCAGTCATCACCGACGGCAGTGCAATCGGCAGCTGGACTTTGAACAGCAATTGCCATTCACTCGATCCGAACGCGTATCCTGCTTCCACCTGTTCCTTGTTCACATGGCGAATGCCAAGATTGGTCAAGCGTACCGCCGGCGGCATCGCAAAAATCACTGTCGCCAAACTTCCGGGGACCTTGCCCAGGCCAAACAGCATGGCAGCGGGAATCAGATATACGAAGGCCGGCATGGTCTGCATGAAATCCAGTACCGGGCGCACCAGTGCGTTGATGCGATTGTCTTTCGCGCACCAGACACCCAACGGGATGCCGATGGCCAGGCTGATCATCGTTGCCGTGATGATCAGTGCCAAGGTGATCACGGTATGATCCCAGAACCCGATGGCGCTGATGAAACTGAGCGATGCTGCGGTAAATAACCCGAATTTCCATCCCAGGCGGTAAAAACTGACTGCGACGAATAATCCGATCAAGAGCCATGCCGGAAGAGCTTGCAATCCGTGTTCGATGAGCGTCGAGAGAAAATCGATTCCACTGCCGATCGTATCGAATAGCTTCGAGTTGTGATCGAGGAGGGAGGTAAGACCGTCGTTGACCCATTTTCCGACTTGCAGGTAATCGCGGGGATTGGTAAAGAACCGGTGAAGAAATTCAAACATGATTGGCTCCTTGGGAAATTTTTCGCAACACGCTGGCGGCAGTGATCACACCCAGATAGGAGCCTCCGCTATCCACCACTGGTAAAGGCGCGTTCCTTCCTAGCAGCTGGGGCAGGATTTGATGAAGCATGGCGCGGTCGGGAACGATCGGATGCTGGTCTTGCACAGCCTTTTGCAGATTGCCGTGTTCGGAAAGCGCTTCCGCGCTGAGCATCCCGAGCCACTTGCGGTCCTGATTGACGAACGCCAGCCAGGGCTGCCATGCCGGCTTGGCAGCAACGTTCTGCCCCTGTACGACAACCGGAATGCCGGGGCTGTCCAGCAGATTGGACGCCACGAGATAGCGGGAGGTGTCGGCGCTCTTGAAGAAGGCATGCACATAGTCGTCTGCCGGGTTTTCAATGATTTCCTGGGGAGTGCCGACCTGCACCAGGCGTCCGCCCTCCATGATGGCGATGCGGTTGCCTATGCGTAATGCTTCTTCCAGATCATGTGAAACGAACATGATGGTGCGGCGTTGTTCGCTTTGGAGGCGCAACAGCACATCCTGCATTTCCTTGCGTCTGAGCGGGTCAAGTGCTGAAAAGGCTTCGTCCATCAGCATCAGCGACGGATTCACAGTCAATGCGCGGGCCAGTCCAACCCGCTGCTGCATGCCGCCGGATAGCTGGCGCGGATATTTCTGGCCATAGGTGCCCAGCCCCACCTGCTCCAGCACCCGGGCGGCGCGCTCTTCGCGAACCTTGCGCGGCACGCCGGAGATTTCCAGGCCGAACGCCGCGTTATCCAGCACAGTACGGTGCGGCATCAGGCCAAACGACTGGAATACCATGCTCATGTCCTTGCGGCGCAATTCCATCAATTTCCTGGGACTGAGCTTGGCGACATCCTGTCCGTCTACCAAAATCTTGCCGTCGGACGGGTCGATGAGACGATTGATCAGACGAATCAGGGTGGACTTCCCGGATCCCGACAAACCCATCAGTACGAAGATCTCGCCTTCCTTTACGGAGAAAGAAACGTTATTGACTCCGACGACCTTGCCGGTCCGAGCGAACACCTCTTCCTTCTTGACATTCTGCTTGAGCAGAGCCAATGCGTCAGCCGGTTTGGGATCGAATATCTTGTATAAATTTTCGACAATGACTTTGTCGGCGGCCATATGAATCTCCTCTTGCCTCTGTGTCTTTATGAATTCGTGTTTTTATGTCTGTGCATCCCTGCAATATAAGTCTCTCGCAGTGAAGACTTGACACGCAGACGACATAAATTGTCGTCGTTACGACATATGTTGATCATCCGCGCCATAGCGCGGGTGCAGGCCGAAGGTTGGCGGCCCTGGCCTGGGCCAATGGTGCCGGGATGGACCGGATGGGGGAGGGCTTTGGCATCCCCTCTGGGATTTTTTTGCCGGTGTGCGTCGCGGACAACTTTGGGAACTGTGTGGAAGGTGATTCGAGCTGCCGCAGCACTACGCTGCCGGTCGTTTCTCCGTGCCCGGCAATCCGCTTCTGCGGATCGGGCTAAACTGCATCAACGGGATTGCCGGAAACAGGCGTGGCGGCAGATGCTTTGGCATCTCCCCGTACTTGAGAGGGAGTTTTACCATAGGTATTGCGAAAGCAGCGGGCAAAATGCGAGTTGCTCATGAAGCCGCATTCCAGCGCTATGTCGGTGACGGAGTTCTTGGTGCTGACCAGAAGATTGTAGGCGTTGTTCATGCGCAGCCTGAAGGCGAATGCCTGGGGAGACATGCCGACTTCGGCGTGAAACAGCCGTTCCAGGTGACGGATGCTGACATTGACATGTTGCGCAATGAATTCCACCGAAATAGGACTGCTCAAGTGCCGTTCTATCAGCAACATCGCCTTGCGCACGCGGATATTGTTCGTTTGCTTTGTCAGTGAAGTCAAAGGCTGTGGCTGGGGAGTCTTCGCCGGGAGCGGAGCGTGCTCGATCATGATCCGCAAAGCCTTGGCCGCCCTGGCCTTGTCGCAATGCCTCTCGACCAGATAGGCTGCAAGATGCGCTACGCTGGTTCCTCCTGCACAGGTGAGGCGGTCTGTGTCATCAATGAAAAGCTCATCGCTGCTTGCCTCAAGGTCCGGAAACTCACTCGCGAAGTCATCATAGACATACCAGCTCACGCAGCTGCGCCGGCCTTTCATCAGCCCCAGGCGCGCCAGCACGAAACTCCCGGTGCACACTCCGACGAGTGCAACCCCTGCTTGCGCGGCGCGCACCAAATAGTCGTCGAGCGCGGGAGCAAGCTTCAACGTGCTTAACAGGCCGCCTACGACGACGATGTAATCGAACTGCCGCGGGTCCGTCAACTCGGACATCGGGCAAACCTCGACGCCGCAACTGGCCTTTATCGGACGCATGTTGTGACTGAGTACGGTCCAATTGCAATGAATCGGCCGGCTGCGGTCGCCTTCGTCGGCGGACAGCCGGAGTGTGTCGATGAAGGCGGAGAACGCGAGCATCGTAAAGTTGGGGGACAAGATGAATCCGACCGATAGTCTGCTTTGACCCGGTGCATGCGCTTTCATCAGCAATGCGTTCTCCTTCGCTATAACCTTTTATTTCCGGTGGCCTGTTGATTGCAGGACTTCAGACCGCGCCAGCAATTAAGGTGCTCTTTCACCATGCTCAAATTGACAAGGCAAATCCGCAACGGCCTTATGTTCGCTTAGCCTTCAATGCGAACACACACATATAGCTACTTTTCCGGAATCAATTGTAGTCAAGCACGGTGATGGCGTAAACAGACAAGGCACCGGTCGGGCCGAATCGCCACACGAAGACGTCGGAGCAGAAGCAAACACTGCGGGTTGAGACAGTGGCTGATCGGAAATGCACGCTATTGGTGCGGTGTCTTGCGAAGCCCTGCCAAGAGCGCAATTCGCTCCTCCTGCTATGCCGCGGCTGACACCATTTCGGAACGCGGTTCTTCTTCAGAAATGGCTGCGGCACATATGCGCGCGACGGCGAAATAGTGCGGTGCGTCATGAAACATGTCGAATTCAGGCAAGTCTTCGTCCACTCCAAGCAATTTCGCATCGCGCGGACTTCTAAGATTGAGCCATATCGATTCTCATGCTGAAAGAACGACATGGCACAAAAGAATTACTCGTTGTGGAGCCTGATAAAGCAGGGCTTCAAGCATCAGGAGGGGTGGGAACCGGCATGGAGAAGTCCCGAGCCGAAATCATCCTATGACGTCATCATCGTCGGCGCGGGCGGGCACGGCCTGGCGACCGCGTACTACCTCGCCAAGGAGCACGGTGTGCGCAACATCGCCGTGCTGGAGAAGGGCTACCTCGGCGGCGGCAATACCGCGCGCAATACTACCATCGTCCGCTCCAACTATCTGTGGGACGAAGCCGCGCTGCTGTACGAGCACTCGCTGAAGCTGTGGGAGGGCTTGTCGCAGGAAATCAACTTCAACGTGATGTTCAGCCAGCGCGGCGTGTACAACCTCGGCCACACGCTGCAGGACATGCGCGACATCGAGCGCCGCGTCAACGCTAACCTGCTCAATGGCATCGATGCGCAGGTGGTGACGGCCAAGGAAGTGAAGGAACGCATTCCGCTGATCGACGCCAGCAGCAAGACACGCTATCCGATCATGGGCGCCAGCTACCAGGCGCGCGGCGGCGTGGCACGCCATGATGCGGTGGCCTGGGGCTTCGCCCGCGCGGCCAGCCAGCTTGGCGTGGACATCATTGAACAGTGCGAAGTCACCGGCTTCGACATCGAAGGCGGCCGCATCCGCGCCGTGCGGACCTCGCGCGGCACACTGCGTGCCGAGCGCGTCGGCTGCGTCGCCGCAGGCCACTCGTCGACGCTGGCGCGCATGGCGGGCCTTCGCATGCCGCTCGAGAGCCATCCGCTGCAGGCTTTCGTGTCCGAGTCGCTCAAGCCAATGCTCGACACCGTGGTCATGTCGAATGCGGTGCACGGCTACGTCAGCCAATCCGACAAGGGCGAACTGGTGATCGGCGCCGGCATCGACAGCTATCTCAGCTATGCGCAGCGCGGCAGCCCGCACGTCATCGAACATACCGCGGCCGCCATCATCGAACTGTTCCCGATGTTCTCGCGCGTGCGCCTGAACCGCCAGTGGGGCGGCATCGTCGACGTGGCGCCGGACGCCTGCCCGATCATCAGCAAAACGCCGGTCAAGGGCCTGTACTTCAACTGCGGCTGGGGCACCGGCGGCTTCAAGGCAACGCCAGGTTCCGGCAACGTGTTCGCGCACACCATCGCGCACGACGAGCCGCATCCGCTCAATACGGCATTCACGCTGGACCGCTTCCACACCGGACACCTGATCGACGAGCATGGTGCTGCCGGCGTCGCACATTAAAACAAGGAGAGCGACACATGTTCATGTTTCATTGCCCTCACTGCAAGGAGCTGCGTGAGGAAGAGGAATTCAGCTACGCGGGCGAGGCTTACATTCCGCGCCCCGCAGCGCCAGACGACGTCAGCGACGAAGAGTGGGGCGACTACGTCTTCATGCGCAAGAACCCCAAGGGCTGGCACTGGGAGCAATGGATGCACTCGGCAGGCTGCCGCAAGGTAGTCGCAGTCAAGCGCAGCACCATCACGCATGAAATCGCCGGCTGCTGGACGCTGGCCGAAGGAAAACGGCTTTACCTGGAGGACCAAGCGTGAATTCGCATCGCATCAATCGTTCCGGCGCGCGCATCGACCGCGCGCAGCCGCTGTCGTTCACCTTCGACGGCAAATCCTTCCAGGGCTTCGCCGGCGACACGCTGGCTTCCGCGCTGCTGGCCAATGGCGTGCGCATGATCGGGCGCAGCTTCAAGTACGGCCGTCCGCGCGGCATCATCGGCCATGGCGCAGAAGAGCCGAATGCGCTGATCCAGCTGGAGAAGGGCGCCATCACCGTGCCGAACCTGAAGGCAACGCAGGTCGAGTTGTATCCGGGACTGAATGCGTCCTCGACTACCGGCTGGCCTTCGCTGAACTTCGACGTCAAGAGCATCATGGGCCGCGCCGCGCGCTTCATGCCGGCGGGCTTCTACTACAAGACCTTCATGGCGCCGGCGAAGATGTGGCCGCTGTATGAAGACGTTATCCGCCGCGCCGCCGGCTACGGCCGCGCGCCGGTCGAGCCCGATCCCGAGTTCTACGACCACCTGCATCATCACGTCGATGTGCTGGTGGTCGGCGGCGGCGCCTGCGGCATCTGGTCGGCGCTGATCGCCGGCCGCGCCGGACTGCGTGTGTTGCTGGTCGACGAGCAGGTGGAAATGGGCGGCTGGCTGTTGTCCGATGCCGACGCGGCGGTCGATGGCTACGAAGCGAGCACCTGGCTGCGCCATTGCATCGCCGAACTCGACAAGCTGCCCAACGTCACCCGCCTGCCACGCACCACCGCCTTCGCGCTGCACGACATGAACCTGGTGCAGGCGGTCGAACTGATGCAGGATCATGTGGCGCCTGTTGCGCGCAATCGCGACCTGCCGCGCCAGCGCCTGCACAAGATCCGCGCGCATCACGTGGTGCTGGCCACCGGCGCCATCGAGCGGCCGCTGGTATTCGGCAACAACGACCTGCCGGGCGTGATGACGGCGGCCGCCGGCCAGACCTACCTGAACCGCTATGCGGTGCGCGCCGGACAGCGCGTGCTGGTGTTGACCAACAACGACTGGGCCTATCACGCCGCTGCCGACCTGGCGCAGGCCGGGGCAAAGGTGACGCTGGCCGATACCCGCTCCAAGGGCGCGCTGAGCGCGCGCGCCAAGGCGGCCGGCAGTGCCGGCGTGGAAATCCTCAACGGCCACGGCATCGCCCATGCCTTCGGCGGCCGCAGCGTCTCGGGCGCGCGCCTGGTGAAGCTGGACGGCAGCCGGAACGCGGTGACCGGTTCCGGGCCGAAGGTCGATTGCGACCTGCTGCTGTCGTCCGGCGGACTGTCGCCGAACGTGCATCTGTTCTGCCACAACGGCAGCCGTCCCGTCTGGAACGAAGAGCGGCTGGCCTTCGTCGCACCCGCACAGGGCCGTTCCGGCATCGCCTGCGTCGGTTCGGTGGTTGGCGAATTCGGCCTGAAGGCGGCGCTGGAGCAGACCACGCAGACCGTCAATCAGCTGTGCGGCAAGCTCGGCAAGAAGACCGCCGCGCCGGTGCCGAAAGTCACGGGCGTGAGGATGCCGGTCGATGCCGCGCCGCCGCGCCGCATATTCCGCGTGCCGGACGGCAAGGCGGAAGGCCATGGCGAAAAAGCCTTCGTCGACTTCCAGAACGATGTGGCGGCATCGGACATCCACCTCGCGGTGCGCGAGAACTACCGCTCCATCGAGCATGTGAAGCGCTACACCGGCCTCGGTTTCGGCACCGACCAGGGCAAGCTGTCCAACGTCAACGGTTTCGCGATTGCAGCCGACGCGCTCGGCAAGCCGATCGCAGAAGTAGGGACCACTACCTATCGTCCCGCCTACACGCCGGTCGCGTTCGGCGCGCTGGCGGGCGCGATGTGCGGCGACACCTTCGAGCCCTATCGCTACTCGGCGATCCAGGAAGCGCACGTGAAGCGCGGCGCGAAATTCGAGGTCGTCGGCCAGTGGATGCGCCCCTGGTACTTCCCGAAAGCCGGCGAGGACATGCATGCGGCCGTGGACCGCGAATGTCTGGCCGCGCGCAAGGGCGTGGCGATGATGGACGCGTCCACGCTGGGCAAGATCGACATCCGCGGCCCGGACGCGCGCGAGTTCCTCAATCGCGTGTATTCCAACGCGTGGAGCCAGCTGGCGCCGGGCAAGTGCCGCTACGGCCTGATGCTCGACGAAAACGGCATGGTGACGGACGACGGCGTGACCGCCTGCCTGGACGACCAGCATTTCATGATGACCACCACCACCGGCGGCGCCGCGCGTGTGATGAGCTGGCTGGAGCGCTGGCTGCAGACGGAGTGGCCGGACCTGAAAGTCTATCTCACCTCGGTCACCGACCACTGGTCGACCTGCGCGGTGGTCGGGCCGAAGAGCCGCGCGGTGCTGGAAAAGCTGTGCACCGACATCGACCTGTCGCCGGATGCCTTCAAGTTCATGGACTGCCGCTTCGGCACCGTGGCCGGCGTGCCGGCGCGTGTGTTCCGTATCAGCTTCTCCGGCGAACTGGCCTATGAAGTCAACGTCGACGCCAGCTACGGCCACTACATGTGGGAGAAGCTGATGGAAGCTGGCGCCGAATTCGACATCACGCCCTACGGCACCGAGACCATGCACGTGCTGCGCGCCGAGAAGGGTTTCATCATCGTCGGCCAGGATACCGACGGTTCGGTATCGCCGATCGACCTCGGCATGGGCTGGGCGGTCAGCATGAAGAAGCCGTTCTCCTTCCTCGGCAAACGCTCGCTGGCGCGTTCCGACACCGCGCGCACCGACCGCAAGCAGCTGGTGGGGTTGTTGACCGAAGACCCGCATGTGGTGCTGGCCGAAGGCGCGCAGATCGTGGCAAGCCCGAATTCGGGGCCGACACCGCACATGGTGGGCCGGGTGACGTCGAGTTACCACAGCGCCTTCCTCGGCCGCTCGATCGCGATGGCCCTGGTCGAAGGCGGCCTCGGCAAGCAAGGCCAGGTGCTGTACGCCTGGGATGGCGGCAAGGTGACTGCCGCGCAGATCGTGTCTCCCGTGTTTATCGATCCGGAAGGAAAGCGTCAAAATGTCTAAAACAAACTTGCAGGCCGTGCCGGCTCGCGATGTGCAGCCACAGGCACGCAGGAAGGCCGGTCCGGTTTTCCAGCCCTATGCGCAATCGCCGTTGCATTCCTTCGGCCTGTCGTCACAGGCACGCCCGCAGGACGACAGCCGCGGCGTGTGGATGAACGAAATGGCACTGCTGGGTTATATCGTCGTGCGCGGCAATGTGCAGGATCCCGCATTCGTCGATGCGGTGCGCGATGTGATCGGCATCGAACTGCCGGCCGCGCCAGGCACTTTCGTACCATTTCAGCAAGGCATCGCGATATGGCAGACGCCGGACGAATGGCTGCTGGTGTGCGCGCGTGCCGCGCGCGGCGCCTACCTCTCCGAACTGGAGACGGCATTGAAGCACCTGCATGCGCAGGTAGTGGACAATTCCGGCGGCCTGACCCAGGTCTACCTCACTGGCGCCAACCACGTCGAAGTGCTGCGCCACGTCGGTGTCTACGATTTCGAATCGCTTGCGTCGGGCCGTGCCGTCAGCACGGTGTGCGGCAAGGCTGCCATCACCGTGTACCGTCACGACGCGCGCGGCGTGTTCGTGATCTTCCGCCGCAGCTTCTCGGATTACGTCTGGCCGCTGCTGGTCAAGGCGGCCCGCCCGTACGGGCTGGGTATCAGCGAACTGGCGTTCCTTGCCTCGCATCCGGTGTTGCGCCTGCTATAGCCCGGATAGTTCACCGGACCGGCCCTCAACTTGAAAGGAAGGTACATGTTTACTCAGTATGCGGTCTGCAAAGGCCAGATCCAATTTGTACCGCTGGCCTACGCGGGTGCTGGCGCACGATTTGCGGCCATTTTGCGCCGCCGCTTCGCGTCAATAGAACCACTATTGACTTGGCGCGGCGACGCAAACTGGCTCGCAACTCGCACACCATCACACCGCGTTCCAGTGAAATATCCGGACTAAGGATCCAAGCCATGCCTTTCAGCGTCTTCGAGGTATTTCGCATCGGTGTCGGTCCGTCCAGCTCGCACACGGTCGGTCCAATGCTTGCGGTCAATCGCTTCCTGCAGGCCCTGCAGCCACAGTTGCGTGAGGTGGTGCGCGTGCAGGCCGACCTGTACGGCTCACTTGCGCTCACCGGCGTGGGCCATGGCACCGACGGGGCAGTATTGCTGGGCCTGCTCGGCGAGCAACCGCACCTGGTCGATCCGGCCACGGCGCAGGAGCGCGTCGATGGGGTCCGGCGCGACAGCCGCCTGCTGCTCGGCGGCGTGCATGAGATCGGCTTTGCCTGCGGCACGGACCTGCTCTTCCACAAGCAGGAGAACCTGCCCCAGCATCCCAACGGCATGCGCCTGACGGCATTCGATGCGCAGGGCAATGTGTTGCTGCGGCGGGCCTATTTCTCGATCGGCGGCGGCGCGGTGCTGGACGAGGATGAAATCGCCACTGGTCCTGCCGGTTCAGGCAAGGCGCATGCCGAACCTTGCCCGTTCGCCAGCGCGCAGGACCTGCTGGACTGGTGCGAACGCAAGCAATGCAGCATCGCCGACATCGTCCTCGAAAACGAACTGAACTACCAGGACGCGGCCACTACCCGGCAGCGCGTCCTCGAAATCTGGCAGGTGATGAAGACCTGCGTCGAGCGCGGCCTGAGCGCCGAAGGCACGCTGCCCGGCGGACTGAACCTGAAGCGCCGCGCGCCCGGCATGTTCAAACAGGCCGGCCGCGGACAGGACGGCAAGCTCACCGGCGACTTCGCCATGATGGACATGCTCAGCGCGTTTGCGATGGCGGTCAACGAGGAAAACGCGGCGGGCGGCCGTGTCGTCACCGCGCCGACCAACGGCTCGGCCGGCGTGATTCCCGCCGTGCTGAGCTATTACACCCGCTTCCATCCGGGTGCGGATGAAGACGGCGTCGTGCGCTTTCTGCTCACCGCCGCCGGTATCGGCATGCTCTACAAGCGCAATGCCTCGATTTCGGCCGCCGAGATGGGATGCCAGGGCGAGATCGGCGTCTCTGCCTCGATGGCCGCTGCCGGACTCGCTGCTGTGCTGGGCGGCAGCAACCTGCAGGTGGAAAATGCCGCCGAGATCGCGATGGAGCATTTCCTCGGCATGACCTGCGACCCGCTCAACGGCCTGGTGCAGGTGCCTTGCATCGAGCGCAATAGCATGGGCGCGATCAAGGCGATCAACGCGGCGCGGATGGCCCTGATGAGCGACGGGCAGCACCTGGTGTCGCTCGACCAGGTGATCGAAACGATGCGCCAGACCGGCATCGACATGCAAAGCAAGTACAAGGAAACCTCGCTTGGCGGACTGGCGGTCAACGTCGTCTACTGCTGAGCCCCATATCAGGAGATATCATGTCACTCAAAACTTTCTTTAGCGGCTCCCTGGCCGAAACCGACCCCGCTGTGATGGCGGGCATCAGCGGCGAACTGCATCGCCAGCGCGACCAGATCGAAATGATCGCGTCGGAAAACATTGTCTCCAAGGCCGTGCTGGAAGCGCAGGGCTCGGTGTTGACCAACAAGTACGCCGAAGGCTATCCCGGCAAGCGCTACTACGGCGGCTGCGAG
>CBIHRJ010000078.1:0-22694 GCA_966212445.1 uncultured Noviherbaspirillum sp.
GCGGCAAACGCGACCAGGCCGGAACCGGCCGGGAAGGAAATGCCGATCGGGAAGCGGGTGTGCGAATCGCCGCCGGTGCCGACAGTGTCGGGCAGCAGCAGGCGGTTGAGCCAGGAGTGGATCACGCCGTCGCCCGGACGCAGCGACACGCCACCGCGGGTGGAGATGAACTTCGGCAGCGTCAGGTGGGTGCGCACGTCGACCGGCTTCGGATAGGCAGCGGTGTGGCAGAACGACTGCATCACCAGGTCGGCGGAGAAGCCGAGGCAAGCCAGATCCTTGAGTTCGTCGCGGGTCATCGGGCCGGTGGTGTCCTGCGAGCCGACCGTGGTCATCTTCGGTTCGCAGTAGGTTCCCGGGCGGATGCCCTGGCCTTCGGGCATGCCGCAGGCGCGGCCGACCATCTTTTGCGCCAGCGAGAAGCCCTTGCCGGAATCGACCGGGTTTTGCGGCAGGCGGAACAGGGTCGAGACCGGCAGGCCCAGCGCTTCGCGCGCCTTGGCAGTCAGGCCGCGGCCGATGATCAGCGGAATGCGGCCGCCGGCGCGCACTTCGTCGAAGATCACATCGGACTTGACCCTGAATTCGGAGATCACTTCGCCGTTCTTCAGCGCCTTGCCTTCGTACGGACGCAGTTCCACGACATCGCCCATTTCCATCTTCGACACGTCGAGTTCGATCGGCAGTGCGCCGGCATCTTCCATGGTGTTGTAGAAGATCGGAGCGATCTTGCTGCCGAGGCAGACGCCGCCGAAACGCTTGTTGGGGATGAACGGAATGTCTTCGCCGGTGAACCACAGCACGGAGTTGGTCGCTGACTTGCGCGACGAACCGGTGCCGACCACGTCGCCTACGTAGGCGACCAGGTTGCCCTTGGCTTTCAGCGCTTCGATCTGCCTGATCGGGCCGACCTTGCCCGGCTCGTCGGCGTCGATGCCGGGACGCGGGTTCTTCAGCATTGCCAGCGCGTGCAGCGGGATGTCGGGACGGGTGGTCGCATCCGGAGCGGGCGACAGGTCGTCGGTGTTGGTTTCGCCGGTCACCTTGAACACGGTGATGGTCAGGCTTTGCGGCACTTCCGGACGCGAGGTGAACCACTCGGCATCGGCCCACGATTGCAGCACGCCCTTGGCATTGGCATTGCCCTTGTCGGCGAGTTCCTTGACGTCATGGAAATAGTCGAACATCAGCAGCGTCTTCTTCAGGCCCTCGGCGGCGATGGCACCGACAGCGGCGTCGCCCAGCACTTCGATCAAGGGCTTGATGTTGAAACCGCCGAGCATGGTGCCCAGCAGTTCGGTGGCTTTCTCGCGCGAGATCAGCGCGCAGACGGTTTCACCTTTGGCAACCTTGTCCAGGAAGGCAGCCTTCACCTTGGCAGCATCGTCCACGCCGGCCGGCACGCGGAAAGTGATCAGATCGACAAGAAACTGCTCTTCGCCCTTGGGCGGGTTCTGCAGCAGACCGATCAGTTCTTCAGTCTGTTTGGCCGACAGCGGCAGCGGCGGGATGCCGAGCGCAGCGCGTTCGGCGACGTGTTGGCGATAGGCTTCAAGCATGGGACGTTCTCACGAAGTGGTTGTTCGGGGTGGTTTTGCCGGGTGTCGGCAGAACCGATGCGTGCACGGCAACGTGATTATACCATTGCGCGGCACCAAGTCTTCTATAAGATATAAGACAGAGATTGCAGGGGCTTACTCGCTGTACTGGCGGTGACGGCTCGGGGCGGAGCGCCGTTGCGGCGTATCAAGAAGCAGGACGGTGGCCCGTGAGAGGATTTGGACGGCTTCGCCATCCGGGGCGACAGCCATACCATCCAGATACCTTGCCCGGTCTTCATGCGACTCAAGAGATATGTCATCCCAACTGCACTCGTCGGCGCTTGCGCCGCCGTGGTCGTTTCCGCATGCCGCGAAGACACCGCTTTCGACAGCGAAAAGGTGGCATCTCTCGCGGCCAAGGCAAAAAAGGTGGAGGGCAAGACCCCATACGGCCAGCCCCCGGATGGCTACGTCCTGAGCTTCGCGGAGGAATTCGACAGCTTCGACCCGCAACTCTGGAACGATCATGCCTGGTACGAACAGCCCAATCCGACCCGGAACTATGCGGTCGAGGACGGCAAGCTGAAAATCTGGCCACAACGCGACGCACACGGCAAGTTCTTCAACCGCACCCTCGATACCGACGGCAAGTTCAAGCAAAAGTACGGTTACTTCGAGATGGAGGCGCGCCTGGTGCGCGGCAAGGGTACCTGGCCGGCGTTCTGGCTGTTTGCCCATCCGGGCGACAGGCGGCCCGAGATCGACGTCATGGAAGCTTACCCGGGAGGTATCGAACCCTGGGGATTTACCGATGACGAGGGTGTGGCGCGTCCGACGTCCTATGCCGCGACAGTGTGGCTGACCGAAGGCGTGTCGGCGGGCGAGTACAAGCATGATGCGTGCACCGATCTGTCGGCGCGGTTTCACAAGTACGCAGTGAAGTGGGAGCCGGACCAGCTCACCTTCTATTTCGACGGCAAGCCGGTCCACACTGTCCATGCGGTGATGGCCGATCCGATGTACATCATGATCGACCTCTGGTTCGGCAGTTCGAGCGGCGAGCCGGACGACAGCACGCCGCAGGGGAAGGGGAATTCCTTTGCGGTGAATTATGTGCGGGCATGGCGGTTCAAGACGCCACGCCTGGAGTAGCGATCACATTTCTTACTGACCGATCTCCACGGTCACTTCGCTCCCAGGACGGACATCGACAATCAACTGGCCGCCGGAGACGGCCGCCGGGACATCCTGGCCACTGGCGTCGCGCGCATGCACAGTGCCCTTCAGGGTTTCCTTGACCGGGATCGCCACTGTCATGGGCGCGGTGCATAGCGCCGGGTTGAAGTTGCCGTCCAGGCGCACTTTCGCCTGCGTCGAGGATGCCACCGTGGCGCTTGCAGTCAGTTGCGGACGGCAGAGCCGGTAGCGCGCAACATTGAGATAGGTATCGATCCAGAGTCGCGATGCATAGCCGGCGGCAAAATCCAGATGGTCGTTCAGGAACTGCGACGTGACCGGGCTCCAGCCGTCGCCATCGACGCCATGCCCGCCGGCCACCATCCATCCGCTCTCGGCCACGGTATTGCTCAACGTGTTGTTGGCATCGGCGAGTGCCTCGGCCAGCGTCGGCGTATGGTCCTGGTCGAAGAAGACGAAGTGGTAGGTGCTGTCGCTGGTGTTCATCTTGCGCACCGAGAAGTGGCTCTGTTCCGCGATCGCCAGCGCATGGCTGGTGTATTGATGCCACGGGAACGCAAACGTCAGCGGTTTGATACCGCTTTGCTGCTGGATCATCTTTTGCGACTCGACGATCTCGGTGTTCAGCGTCTGGTCCGACAGCGACGGATCGGACATGTCGATGGTATGCGTCATCGAGTGATTGCCGAGCTCATGCCCGCGCGATGCGATGTCTTTCCAGAAGGCCCAGCCGGTCGTGTCGGCGACAGTGCCGGGGATGATGAAGAAGGTTGCGCGAGCGCCATGGTTTTCGAAGATCGTCGCGATCTTCGCACTCGACGGATAACCATCGTCGAAAGTGTAGGATGCCGCCGCATCCTTGTTGCCCTTGTACTTTGCGACGCGCGGTGTGCCGAAGTCGAAGCATTTGTCGATGATGCCGTTGCAGTCGGATCCGGTGCCTGTACCCGGATCGGTGCCGCCGGTGCTGTCGGGCGCGTATTCGCAGATCTTTTGTATACCCGGGAGCGGATCGCCGAAGACGTCGTTATTGCAAGCGATCGAATTGGTCGCTGTCAGGAATGCATAGGTGCCGTTCAACCCATAGCGGACCTGGCGGGTGCCGGGGACTGTACAGATGCCATGTTCATCCGCGCACTTGGTCCAGGTCGGACTTGGTGCCGGCGCGGGCGTTGGTGTCGGCGTCGGAGTCGGCGTTGGCGTCGGCGTTGGCGTCGGCGCCGAATATTCGCAAATCTTGTTCGCACCGGGCAGTGGGTCGCCGAACACTTCATTGGAGCAGCCGATCGAGCCGGTTGCCGTCTTTGTGTAATAGGTGCCGTTCAGGCCATAGCGAACCTGTGCAGTGCCGGAGAACGTGCAGACGCCATACTCATCTGCGCATTTGGTCCACGTCGTGTCAGGTGCTGGAGTCGGTGTCGGGGTTGGTGTGGGGGTAGGCGTCGGAGTCGGCGTGGGCGTGTATTCGCACATCTTGTTGGCGCCGGGCAGCGGGTCGCCGAACACTTCATTGGAGCAGCCGATCGAGCCGGTCGCCGTCTTCGTATAGTAGGTGCCGTTCAGACCGTAGCGAACCTCGGCGGTACCGGAAAAAGTGCAGACACCGTATTCGTCCGCGCATTTCGTCCATGTCTGTACCGCCTGCACAACGGGGGCCAAAGCCGATGGTTGCGGACCGCTGGCGGTAGTGCCGGAACCCGGATCGCCACCGCCACTACATGCGCTCAAGCTGCCGACCAGAGATAAAAGAAGCCCGCTCGATACGACTGGACGCAACTTGACCATGGCGCCGACCCTCCCTTTTTTTTTCGACCTGAGCAATCGTAGAACTGCATTCGAAAAGGCCGATTGATTGCTCTCAATTTAAGAGGGTGGCAGCATGTTGTGTGTGGTGTGATGCGTTGCTCCATTTCCCTTCTTATGCTTTGTCAAAACGAAGACTGTCGCATCATGTGACAGTATCCGGTTCAGGTTACTGCTGTGTGCCGCAGTATGTGTCGTTTCTGAAAAAGCGATCAATACAGGTAGTCGTCCGGCAGGCCAAGCCTGCGGCAGGATTGCACGGCGGGTGCAGAGCGGAGGAGGATGCGGTCGGCCAGTGTGGCAATGGCATGGATAAGCTTGCGCTCCCACGGGCGCAGCACCCAGCCGGAGGTGTCGAGCCCCAGTCGCGCCCGAAGCCATCCGGGCAGGAGATCCACTGCGCCTTTCAACAGCAGCATCTGGACCGGCGCAAACGGCCGCGGCAGCAGGCGGACGCTGCGCATGATGTCGAGGAACTCGAAAATGATCGGTGAGGGTTCGAGCTTGTCGCGCATGGTGTCGAACAGCGCCAGGATATCCGCTTCGGAAACGGGGGCGCCGGTTGCGCCATAAAGACGGGCGGAAGCCAAGCCTTCCGTGTAGTACCGGTCACGCTCGGAACCGGCGAGCGGCCGAACCCATCTTGCGTACGCTTCGAGGAAACCGAAACTCGCGGTAGCGTGCACCCAGCAAAGCAACTCAGGATCGTTGGCGCGATAGGGCTGTCCGTCGGATGTGGTGCCGTTGACGCGTTCATGCGCACGCCGCACTCCGGCTATCATTTCCTCGGCGCGACTGCGTGGGCCATACACGGTCATCATTGCCGCCAGTCCCGTGCGTTGCAACCGGCGGCGTGGATCGCGCTGGAAGCCGGTGTGCTCCCATACGCCGGTACGCACCCGCGGCTCGGCAAGCTCCAGAAGCACGGCGACAACACCGCCGATGAAGAGGGAAACCGGGTTCTTGAATACCAGCCATGACACTGAATCGGCGCTCGTCAGCGCCGGCTCCCCTGCGGGTTGCGAGAAATCGACCGTGCTTTGTGCTCCGGCCTGGAGGAACTCACGTGCCGTGGCTTCCAGCCGGCGCTGCAATGGTGATGGAAGGGTAAGGGCTGTCAGTTTGGTAAACACGGCGGTTGAACAGCGATCGGAACGGGCTTGAAAAGCTACGACAGTTGAATGATACGCCGCGTTCGCGCGGTGTCGCGCAGGGAAAGCTTTCCTGTTTCGCTGCGCGCTTCAGCGGGCAGCGAGAAAATCGGAAAACCGCACCGCCGGCCCATCGCGCAATCCTCCTTCACGTCGGATCACGCAGATATCTTTCATCGTCGATTCACCTGCTCATGACGAATTTTTTTGCGCCGCCGATGGAGCCAGATGCCAAGGCCGGTGATCGCAAACAATAAGGGAGTCACCCCAAGGCAACTGATAAAGGCTCGTCCCGCCGTGCCGAACGCTTCTCCCGAATGCAGGGGGAATTGCCAGTTCAGGAAGGTATCGCCGGGTGGCGCACGCAGCGGATCGCGCGCACGAAGGATCTTGCCGCTGTAGGCGTCGATGGTGATTCGTGTCGCACCATCTCCTTGTCGTACTTCCCCGGGTTGCCGGACTCTCACTTCGAATGGCGCTGACGGTGTTGGCGGAAGTCCGATACGCGACACACGAGCAGCCGGGTAAGCAGATTGTGCAGCACGCATTGCCTGCTCAATGGACAATGGGGATAACGGAGCGCCTTGCGCTGCAGGCTGATTCTTCAGAGGCACGCCGGGCGATACCGTCATGACGCTGCCGACTATCGGAACAACCCATGCCGGCAGATTGAAATACCAACCGGAAAACCCCTGCACGATCAGGATCGGTGCAACGAAAAAGCCGGCGGCGCGATGGAACGTAAAGTGAAAGCGCGGCCAGGAACCGCGATACGAAATGCGTAGCGCCTGCCGCAATGCGTTGTAGCGCAGTGCTGGGCACCAGAGCACCAGTCCGGCAACGGCCAGGAAAAGCATCAGCAGGCCGGAAACGCCGACGACGGTCTTGCCGGCTTCGCCGGCGACGAGGTACCGATGCAGGTTGAACAGTGTTGGCATCAGCAGTCGTTTCGACAATCCGAATTCACCCCAGTTGCGCTCGCCCAGCACCCGCAACGTCGCCGGGTCGACCATCACCTGCCGGGATATCTGCCGCTTGAAAACCGAGGCGGTAGGTGGCGCGCGGTACCAGGCGACGAACACGTCGCCAGCATGTTCCGGCAATGTCAGCTGGCTTGGACGCCCGTAAAGCGGATCTGCGGAAAGCAGGTCGACCACGTTCTGCACTCTGTCAGCGGGCACGGGAGTCGTCCTGTCAGTCGATGATCCGTGGAACAGGTCGGGATTGAGCATGCTGTCCAGTTCGTGCATCCAGGCGATCGCGCTGCCTGTCAGGCCGAGCAGGACAAAAACAAGCCCGCACCAAAGTCCGAGGTAGAGATGCAGCTTGTGAAACAACGATCGGGTTTTTCCGTGAACCATGGGCGCAGCAGCAAGATGTTTGGACGAGGCTGAAACATCGGCGGCGGGAAAGTACGATTCCCGCCGCCTGCGATGACGGGAAGGAATTTCCTACCGCCCGGATCAGAAGGTCTGGCTCCAGCTCACCGACAGCGTGCGACCTCGTCCGGCAAAGGTATTGATCAGCGGACTGGTCGGGGCGGACTGCGAGTAGTAGCCGATGTACTGCTTGTCGAAAATATTTTCGAGGCCGACGCCGAATTTCCCGTAACGGGTATTCCAGTTTGCCGCCGCGTCTACCAGCATGTATCCATCGAAGTGCTCTTCCAGGCTTGTGGCGCCGGCAAAGCGGCCGACGTTGATGTCGCGGTCGAACAGCTTGGTCGCCTGAAGCCGCAGGTTCGCCTTTTCAGTCCACTTCCAGTTGGTGCCGAGCACGAGCTTGTCGGGTGCCTGATTGCGTGCGCCAAGTTCGACGTCCAGCGGCTGGTCCTGGGCGGTGGCGGTTTTTCCGCGCGTGATCGCATAACTGCCGAAGACGGACCAGGAGCGGTTGACTTTCAGTTCGCCGACCAGTTCCCAGCCCTTGACCTGGGTCGGAACGCGGTCGATTCGACCGACACCGTCGGTGACGCGAATGACGCTGCCGAGGTCGGAGCGAGAATCGTAATAGGACAGGCCGACATTGCCCATCGCGCCGCGCCATGTCACGCCAATTTCGTTGTTGCGCGTGATGATCGGTTGCAGGTCGATCAAGGTGGCCACAGACTGGCCGGGACGGTTCACGCCACGCAGCACCAGGCCCGCGTCCGGCAATCCGAAGCCTTCGGAACTCGACACGAATGCCGACCAGCCCGGCATAAAGCGCCACACCGCGCCGAGGTTCTTCACGGTTTCCGAAAAAGACGTCGAGCCGCCTTGCACCTGCTGGCTGCCGTAGGCGGCCAGCGTGGTATAGGTGTCCACCTGCAGTTTCGCAAACTCGCGCCGCAGGCCGCCACGCAGGGTGACCGGACCGGTTTCGTACTCGACCTGGACAAACGGCGCAGTCGAGCTGAAGTCGAGCGGCGGCACCCAGGTGCGCCCGGTCGTCGCCAAGCGCTGTTGGGTGTTGTCCTGCAACACATCCAGGCCGACGGTCGTCTCCAGCCCCTGCATGAAGGTGTCGGGCCGCACGTAGGTGAACTTGGCGCCGCGTTTGTCGGCTACGATTTCGGACTGGTCGTACAGCGTGCCGTTCGGCGCAATGCTGGTGTCCTGGAAGTTCTTGGAGTTTGTCGCGCCGTACAATGAAGAGAAATCCTGCTTGAAAATCTGCGTGCTGAACATGCCTCCGCCGAGATTCAGATGACGGTAGTCGAGGCTCGCGCTTTGCACCTTGTTGCGCGGCGGATTGCCTGGCGGAGTGCCTGGCTCCGAGGAAGTCGGGATGCCGGCCGCGAGATCCGCATCCACGGTGCGGTAGTCGCCGTCGCCTTCCATGTTGAATCGGTTGAAGCTGAATTGCAGCCGCTGTTCACCAAAGGTCTTACCAAGCTTGACGAAGACGTCGTCGCCTTGCGAATCCATCGTGTCGCCCTGTACGGCATCCAGGCCGATGCGCCGCCCGGCGCCGTCATATCCGATCCCGCGCTTCTGCAGGCCGATATAGCCGAGCATATCGAATGTGCCGGATTTGTGGCTGAGCGTGTATCCGGTTTTCCAGTCCAGGCTATCGTTGTGGAACTGCGTCGACAAGCGTGCGCTGAGGGTGTGGTGCGTGCCGTCGGTGCGCGGAGTCTTGGTGATGTAGTTGATGATGCCGCCGGTCGCGCCCATGCCTTGTACCGCCGATGCGCCATTGATCACTTCGATGCGCTCGATGATTGCGCTGTCCGCAAAATAGCCCTCGCGCATGCCGGCGCGCAGCGGATTCGACTGAGGAATGCCGTCCAGCAGGATCAGCGGCTGACGTCCGCGCAGCGATTCACCGGTCGACGTCATTTTCTGCCGGCTCGGCGCATAGCCGGGCACATAGATGGACAGGGCTTCCGACGGGTCGTCGGCAATCAGGTACTGCGATTCAAGTTCGCGCTGCGTGATGACCGAAACCGCGCCCGGGATTTTTTCTATCGCCTTTTCGCCGCGCGTTGCGGTTACCACCACTGCCGACAAAGTGTTTTCTTCTGCGGAATCGGATGTGCTCTGTGCAAGTGCATTCGATGCCGCCATTGCGACGCACGCGCCGGCAACAGCTTGGGTCAGGGGTTTCAGTTTCCGCATGTCGGGGGATTTCCTTTCTGGTGTTTCGGGATTGATGAATGAGAGGGGATGCTGCCGGCACTACGCGGCATCATTGGAATACAGGTAAATATAAATGATAACGATTTGTATTTGCGATTGCAAATTTTGTTGTGATACGGCAAGGCCATGGCATTCAAGAGACGCGGAATTATTCAATGTCCGCAGTACATGCCGGCGTTATCGATCCTGCATTCACTTCGCTTGCCGAGCCGGATCGGGAGCTGCGGGCAGGCGTTCAGGCGGCTGTCTTGCCTTCCGCAAGATGTGTATCGTGCTTTCGCCGGATGACTTGTAGACTGACGGCGGTAATTGCATAGGTCGCGACGACCGGCCAGAAAGCGTACTGAATCGGAAGCCATGCCAGTGTCATTGCGCCGCCGCCGGCGCCGATCAATGCTCCCGCCTTGGCGGCGCTGTTGCCGGCGCCAAGTGCGCGGCCCTGATTCTGCGTATCGGCCTGGCTTGCCAGCAAGCCGTAAAACACCGGCAACAGCGCTGCCAGGCAAACACCCCATAGCACGCGGGCAAGCAAGAACGTGGTCAGATCGCGACTCGTCGCCTGTACGGCCACGATTGCCGCGCACGCCCAGCAGATCCGTTCCACCTGGGTTAACACGACCGCACGCGGCTGCTTTTCGAAGCGTTTCCCCCAGAATGGCGCCGCCAGGCACAGCCCTAGCGCTGTCGCTCCGTAGCACAGGCCGATAACCCAGGCGTGAGCGTGCAGGACCTGTTCTGCAAACAGGCCGAAGAAGGTCTGTGGCATCATTTTCCCGCTCTGTACCAGGACGATACCGAGCAGAAGCCCGTATGCGGCGCCAAACACAAACGGCTTGTTCCGGCCATTGGCAAGATCTGGTCTCGAAGTCCGTGGCGACGCAGGCGGCAACGCGCGCCAGGCTGCAACCGCGCAGATAAGACAAAGTGCCGCGGCCGCGATATTCAGGGTCCGAAAGCCGAGTGTGCCGAAGATGGCGCCTCCGGCCAGCGGCCCGGCCACGGACCCGACCGCCGTCGCCACTTGCAGGTTCGCCATGAGCCCGCCGCGCTTGTCGCTTTCGACCAGGCATGCACCGTACGCCTGTGCCGCCGCAATGAAGCCGGCCAGTGCACCTTGTATCAGGCGAACGATGAGAATGGTCACCGCGTCATCGGCGGCGGCAATCCATAACTGGGTTGCTGCCAGCGCGAGCAAGGCACGCAGCAGCATCGGCTTGTGGCCGACGCGATCGCCCAGCCGGCCCCACCACGGCGTAAAAAAAATCGCCATCGCCAACGGCCCGGCATAGGCAATGCCGCTCGCCCATGCCAGCGCATGCGGTGAAAACTGTCCAAGCTCGCGCAGGTGCAGCGGCCAGAACGGCGCGCTCATTTCCATCGCACCCATCGATATGAGCTGGATGACGAACAGCCAGCGCAGGGCAGTGCGGCTGCCGGCCGCCGAAACAACCATCACGATGCGACGATCTTCAACGGGTTAGGCATGCTGCCATGGACATCGTCGGACGTATCGCACAGGCGCATGCGCAAGAATGACTTTGCCGGCCAATCCGTTTCCAGCAGAGCGCGGCGTTCCGTGGTCCAGCGCTGCGATTCGGAGCGGCTGCGCAACCGATCGAATGCGTTTTCGATTTCGCGGCGCAGGATATTCCAGAAAGCCTGCTCCGGCTGGTTATAAGCATGCGCCAGCAGTAGCGCAAGTTCGGCGAGGTGGCAAAGCATGACGGCGTGCAGCAGCTTGTCGCGTACCGGTTCATCGGCCTCGTACACGGTATGTCCTGCACGATAGGGCACCAGTTCCAGCCCTGTGCGGCGCAAGGTCGGGCCGTGGACCCGCAAGTCGCCGAAGTCGCGCACGAGGAGCTTTGCCGGCGCGTATTGTGGGTCCACCAGAATGAAGCTGTTTTGCTGGTGCGCTTCGAAGGCGATGCCATACAGGAGATAGGCGCTCAGCGTCGCCGTCGCCACGACGGCTGCATAGCGTTCGAAAAACGCCACGGCGCCACGCGCATGATCGCCGAACGACAGGCTGACCAGTTCTGTTGCGATCGGACGCCCGCTGAATGGCGAGTCGGCGAACAAGGAACCGACCGGCACCGGAAACAGTTCAGGGGTGCTCCTGGTCATCGGGTTCGCACGGAACAAGACCGACAGGTGGCGCGCGCGATCGTCGTCAAGGTTGGGATCGATATAGTGCAAGCCGACCTCTTCCGGGACGATATCGAGCGATCCGTTGAATCCGCTTTCATGCGCGAGGATCGCCTTGAGCAGCCGTGATATGCGCGGCCCCATCACCGTGGATTTCGGTGAGACGGTACGTTGCACACTGGTCAGTCGCAACGAAACCGGCAACTTCACATGCGGCAGCGTCGGCGAAGCTTCCGGTACGACGGTCCGGAACGACATGGTGGGCGTCGCGGCAAGGCTCGCGCCGGACAGCAACAGCAGATCGCCTGCGGCAATTTCCGCGGCAAACTGCCGGGGAATCAGGCGTTGCGCCTGGTAGGGGTGCAGGGGAAGAGGCAACCATGCCTCGGGGTCATGTTTCAAGCGATGCAAAGACGCGTTCCACATGCGCCACGGTTGCGGGAAGGTTTGCGCGAACCACCGCCGGTAATCGCCGCTATCTTCGATGAAAGTGACATGCGCCTTCTCCGACTTGATGGCGGCGAGCGGCAGCTCAAGCGCGGGCTGGAATTCCGGAGACAGCGCGATGACTTCCTCCACGCTCAGCCCGAGCTTGGTCTTGTAGGTCGGATGCCAAGGGTGGCCCAAGGTCCCCCATTGCTCCAGCAATATCGAGGGGTTGCCGTGTGCAGAGTGCCTGACCGTCGCGATGAAGCACGATTGTTCACGGCCGAACTCGGCCATCAACTGTCGGGCCCAGGTTCTCCGGTAGTTCAGGCACAGGGCATCGTTGTCCATGCTGTTGTCCAACTCCCCGACGAGCCGTTGCAGGTCGTCACGCGAGGTCTTTCCCGGCAAGGAGTCGGCGATGCAGGCAAGGAGGACGGATGCCGAAGGCACCGGCTGCGGACGGGTTCCGGTCTTGTAGTATGAAATCGGCCCGGACAATCGGCAATTTCCAATGCGGCCGATCTGCAAGCCTTCAAAACGCAACATGCCTTGCTGGGCCCAAAGCGGCAGCCACCCGATCGAGCCTTCCACGATCAAGTGCTCTTTGAGCAACAGGTTTTCCCTGAATAGGGCCTGCAACGTCCTTTGCAGACCGCGTTTTCTGGCTTCGAACAATGAAAGGTCGGCGGAAAGTGCGAGGGACGGATCCTTCGCTGCATCGAAAGTTTTCAGCTGTGCATTCATGTTTTACCTTTTAAACAACAATGAAAGTACAGGCTAACGTAAACGAGAATCATTATCAACTGCGTTCTTGGCAGGGTTTTACTTTTTCCTCTGGGAGATTAGTGGAGCAGGAGTTGTTGCTTTCTGCGGTGCGCAGGCAATGGAAAAGTACGGATCCATTTCCATTCTAGGAGAGCAAGAACCGTCGCTTGCATCCAGGGGGGATGCAGCTTTCCCAATGTGGTGCCTGCAGGGCCATCCGCCCGGCTTCTTTTAACGAGACGAAACTATGAACCCGGCGGTTTGGTCTGCAGCGCCTGTTCCACTTGCGACAGAAATTCCTGCAACTGGAAAGGCTTGGCAATATAGCCATCGCAGCCGGCCGCGATGATGCGTTCCTGATCGCCATGCATCGCATGTGCGGTCAGCGCCAGGATGGGAATATGTGCGGTAGCAGGGTCGCTTTTGAGGATGCGGGTGGCAGTGAGTCCATCCATGCCGGGCATATGCAAATCCATCAGCACCAGGTCGGGCATCTGCTCGCGTACCATGCGCAGCGCCTGGTCGCCGTCGAACGCTTGCAGGATCGCATGACCGACGTTGCGCAGTACCAGCGTAGCCAACTTGAGGTTGGCGGGATTGTCTTCAACGAGCAGTATGGTGGCCATCGCTTTGCGTCCTTTCCCATGTTTCCTGCCATCCGATGGTTCTTGCGGATGAGTATAGATCAAGCCGGAAACGCGCATGACCGCGGTTGCACAGCACGATTGCTCAGCGGCGCGACGACAGCACGATCCCTCCGACGATCAGCGCAAATGCGACGGCATGATAGGCATGCGGCGCTTCGCCGAGGAACGCCGATGACAGCAGCGCCGCGAATAGCGGTGTCAGATTGTTGAAGAACACGGCGATGTTCGGACCGACACGCTGCACGCCTGCGCCCCAGCAACGGAACGCAATGATCGCGGGGCCGACTGCGACGTACATCAGTGCCGCCGCCAGCGGCCAGCTCCACGCGATGTGCGCGTCGGTGATCATCCACTCGCCTGCGGCAAAAGCGCCGGACCAGACCACGCCGAAAGTCACCTGCGCCAACAGGAAGGTGGCCCAGTTGGCGCGGATGCTGTCCGGCTCCCTGGGCCGGGCCAGCAGCCAGCTGTAGATCGACCAGGCGATGGTCGCCAGAATCATGAAGACGTCGCCGGGCACCAGGCGCAGCGCCAGCAGTTGCCGCCATTCACCGCGGCTGAGCACGAGCAGCACGCCGACGATCGACAGCGCTGCGCCCATCACCTGCTTGCGCGATACCGGAGCATCGAAAAACATCCAGCCGATCAGCAGCATCCATACCGGCATGCCGGCAGCAACCAGTGTCACGTTGATCGGCGTGGAGGTTTGCAGCGCCATGTACTGCAACGCGTTATACAGGCCGACACCCAGCAGGCCGAGAATCGAGAAGCGCCGCCAGTGCTGCCACAGTCCGCTGCCAGGCCGGTAGATGGAATGCGCGATCGGCAGCAGGATCAGCATGGCAATCGCCCAGCGCAGGAAATTCAGCGTGATCGGCGGCACCAGCGTATGTATCAGGCGGCCAACGACGGCATTGCCGGCCCACATCAGTGGCGGGACGACGAGCAGCAGGGCGGTCTGCCAATTGAGTTTGTGATTCATGAAACAGGGCGGAAAGTTGGTCGCTCGCGCGCGGTCAAAAGAGGAGAAGAGGATACTTGATTTTGCGAAATGCTGAATTGGCATGCTCCGGCCGCGAAATGCGGAAACCTTGAGGTGGATCCCTGCCGGCAGGCTTGAAAAATCCATAAAATGCTTGACCTTCCAATCATGGGAAGGATAAGACTATGATCAAGCTAAGCAAAACTGGAGGTATTAGTCATGAGTAACACGGCTGCGGTGGAACCGGCTTCGGTTGCCGATCATGAACTCTCCTTCGGGATCGAGGGCATGACCTGCGCGTCATGCGTGTTGCGTGTCGAAAAGGCATTGAAGGCGATTCCGGGCGTGAGCAACGCCAGCGTCAATCTGGGCACCGAATCGGCCCGGATCGAAGCCGCACCCGGCGTCGGCTACCAGGCAGTGCAACAGGCCGTCGAAAAAGCCGGCTACAACATCGTTGAACAAGAGGTCGACCTGGATATTGCAGGGATGACCTGCGCTTCCTGCGTGAACCGAGTGGAAAAGGCGCTGCGCAAGGTTGACGGCGTGCTCGACGCGAGTGTGAACCTGGCGACCGAAAGCGCGCGTGTTCGCGTCGCCGGCGACATTCCGGTGGGTGCGCTGATCAAGGCAGTGGATGACGCCGGCTATCAGGCCACGCCACACAAGGCGGCCGGCGAGCGGAGCAAAGGACCGGCAGCAGCAAGAATCGACAGCGAAGGTGTACGCGTAGTGATTGCCGCCGTGCTGTCGCTGCCACTGGTGGCGCCGATGCTGCTTGAACTGTTCGGGATGCACCTGATGCTACCTGCCTGGCTGCAACTGACGCTGGCGACGCCCGCCCAGTTCTGGCTCGGCGCGCGGTTCTATCGCGCCGGCTGGAAAGCGCTCGAGGCACGCAGCGGCAACATGGACTTGCTGGTGGCGCTGGGTACCAGCGCTGCGTACGGCCTTAGCGTTTACCAGTTGCTGTTCAATGCCGGCGGCACGCCGCACCTGTACTTCGAGGCATCCGCGGTCGTGATCACGCTGATCCTGCTCGGCAAGTGGCTCGAAGCCCGCGCCAAGCGCCAGACCGCGTCGGCCATCCGCGCATTGCAGGTATTGAGCCCGGAATCGGCGCGTGTTCGCCGCGATGGGCAGGATATCGATGTTCCGATCGAACAGGTGCGCGTAGGCGACCTGGTCGTCATCCGCCCCGGCGAGCGCGTCGCGGTCGACGGCACCATTGTCGAAGGCGCAAGCCAGGTCGACGAATCGCTGATCACCGGCGAAAGCCTGCCGGTGTCCAGACATCCCGGCGACAAGGTCACCGGAGGCGCGATCAACGCCGACGGCGTGCTGCTCGTGAAGACCGATGCCGTTGGTTCGGAGACGACATTGGCGCGCATCATCCGCCTGGTCGAAACCGCACAATCCGCGAAGGCGCCGATCCAGCACCTGGTCGACAAGGTTAGTGCAATTTTCGTGCCGATCGTGCTGGCGATCGCATTGGTCACGGTAGCAGCGTGGTGGTTCGCGACCGGCGACATCGAAGCCGCGATCATCAATGCGGTGGCCGTCATGGTGATCGCCTGCCCGTGTGCACTCGGTCTTGCCACGCCTGCGGCGATCATGGCCGGCACCGGTATGGGTGCAAAGTTCGGGATCCTGATCAAGGACGCCGAAGCGCTCGAAGTCGCGCACAGCGTCACGACGGTGGTGTTCGACAAGACCGGCACCCTGACCGAAGGCAAACCAAGAGTCACCGACATGGCACCGCACGAAATTTCGCGCGAAGAACTGCTCCAACTCGCATTGGCGATCCAGAACGGTTCCGAGCATCCGCTTGCGAAAGCCGTGGTCGAGGCCGCGAAAGAAATGTCTATTAGTGCGTTGCCGGCATCCGGCCTGAAGGCGCTTCCCGGACGCGGCATGGCGGCAACGGTGGCAGGACGCGACCTGCGTCTCGGCAATACGCGGTTGATGAACGAACTGAACGTCGACCTGAGCCCGCTGGCAGTGCGTGCGGCTGAACTGGAGCGCACCGGTCATACTATTTCCTGGCTTGCGGCCGTCGATGGCGGCGTACACCTGCTCGGCTTTTTTGCTTTCGGCGACCGGGTCAAGGCCAGCGCGCGGCTTGCTGTCGACCGTCTGCATGCGCTCGGCATCCAGACGGTGCTGCTGACCGGCGACAACAGGGGCAGTGCGGAAACGGTTGGAAAGACTCTCGGTATCGACCAGATCCAGGCCGAGGTGCTTCCGCCAGACAAGGCAGACAAGGTGGCGCAACTCAAGCGCGACGGCCGCATCGTGGCGATGGTAGGTGACGGCATCAACGACGCGCCGGCCTTGGCTGCGGCGGATGTCGGCATCGCGATGGCGACCGGCACCGACGTCGCCATGCATGCGGCCGGCGTCACGCTCATGCGCGGCAATCCGGCACTGGTCGCGGATGCGATCGATATTTCACGCCGCACCTACTCCAAGATCAAGCAGAACCTGTTCTGGGCTTTCATCTACAACCTGGTCGGCATTCCGCTGGCGGCACTTGGCCTGCTCAACCCGGTGGTTGCCGGCGCAGCAATGGCATTCAGTTCGGTCAGTGTGATCAGCAATGCACTGCTGCTTCGGAGCTGGAAACCGGCAACTCAAAGTCAACGCCAGGGAAGATACAAGGAGAACGACGATGAACATCGGTGAAGCCGCGAACGCCACCGGCGTGTCCGCAAAAATGATCCGCTATTACGAAAGCATCAGCCTGATCAAGCTGGGCGTCCGTACCGAAGCAGGTTACCGGACCTACGGCACCAACGACCTGCACACGCTGCGCTTCATCAAGCGCGCGAGAAAACTCGGCTTCTCGCTGGAGCAGATTCGCGCCTTGCTTTCGCTATGGCAGGACACCAGTCGTGCGAGCAAGGACGTGAAGGCGATCGCAATGGACCACGTGGCCGATCTCGACAAGCGCATCCAGGAGATGACGGAAATGCGCGACACGCTGCGTCACCTTGCCGATGCCTGTGCCGGCAACCACAAGCCGGATTGTCCGATCCTGACGGGACTGGCGACGCAGGATGAGACGTGCGAGGCGCACTGTGCGTACTGACGGTAGGGGCGGCACTCATCGATCTACTTCGTAAAAAAGGACATGTCATCCCGCCGCAGGGAGGGATGACATGCGAAGCGAGGGGAGCCTTACTTCACCACCTTCATTTCGGTCACCGTAAACTGGCCGCCGACTTTTTCCACAACAAAGTCCACCTCGTTACCGACCTTGACCTGATCGAGCATCGACGGATCCTGCACGCGAAAGACCATCGTCATCGGCGGCATGTCGAGGTTCTTCAACTCGCCGTGCTTGATCGTGAGCTTCCCGGCGTCCTTGATGATTTTCTTGATCTCGCCGTGCGACGTTGATGCCGAGGCGGCGGCCTCCACGGCTGCGGACTGGGTATCGCCGGCGATGGCAAGCGAAACAGAAGAGAGTGCGAGCGCGCAGCTCAGTGCGAATCGGGACGCAATGTTCATCATGATTTTCCTTTCCTGACGTTGATCTTGCCGATCATGCCGGCTTCAAAGTGACCTGGTGCGAGACAACCGAAATTGAACTCACCCGGTTGTGTGAATTGCCAAACCATTTCCTGCTTTCCGCCGGGCGGTACATGCGCCATGTACGGTGCGTCATGTTCCATTTCCGGAAATTTTTTCATCAGTTCGCCGTGCTCCTTCAGATCATCCATCGTGCCGAGGACCATTTCGTGCAGTGCTTTTCCCTTGTTGTGGACAACGAACCGAACCGTTTCTCCCTGGCGGACCGTGATCTCGGCCGGCGTGAAACGCATCGTGTCGTGCATGTCGACCGAGATCGTACGCTTCACGTTCCTGGGATCGCCTTCACGACCGAATGCGTGTTCGTCGGCAGAGATCGACGCATTTTTTTCCTTCTTGTGATTTGCATTAGCGTGTGCAAACACCGATGGCGCTGCAACGGCCAGGGTGGCGGCCAGTGCTGTCGTGCGTAAAACATCGATAAGAATGGATTGTTGTTTCATGGGTTTTCCTCAAAGGGGTCGATTCAAATCCAAAGACCGTCGGCCGATGACCGACTAATGATGTCCTCCATGCGCTGAAGGCTTGCGCACAGTCATCTCCACATCTGCCGGTTTGCCGGCCGGTGTCATTGACTGACCGCCACCAGAGTGGCTGCGCGCTGCTTGCGGCACGTCGCCTTTCCATTCGCAAGCCTGGGTGCCGGTCGGGTGCTTGTACCAGCCGGGATCCTTGTAATCACCCGGCATCTGGTCCTTGCGCACCTTGAGGACGGTGAACATGCCGCCCATCTCGACACTGCCGAACGGACCCTGGCCAGTCATCATCGGCAGCGTGTTGTCGGGCAGGGGCATTTCCATTTCGCCCATGTCCGCCATGCCGCGCTCGCCCATCACCATGTAGTCGGGCACCAGCTTGTTGATCTTCTGCGCGATGCCGCGATGGTCGACGCCGATCATGGTCGGCACGTTGTGCCCCATCGCATTCATCGTGTGGTGCGACTTGTGGCAGTGGAAGGCCCAATCGCCCAGATCCGTCGCATCGAATTCGATCGCACGCATCTGGCCCACCGCGATATCGGTCGTTACTTCCGGCCAACGCGACGCGGGCGGCGTCCAGCCGCCATCGGTGCCGGTCACGACGAACTCATGTCCATGCATATGAATCGGATGGTTGGTCATCGTCAGATTGCCGACACGGATGCGCACGCGGTCGCCCTGGCGCACCGCCAGCGGATCGATGCCGGGGAAGACACGGCTGTTGAAGGTGAACAGGTTGAAGTCGAGCATGGTGTTCACCCTGGGTGTGTAGCTGCCGGGATCGATGTCGTAGTTGTTGAGCAGGAAAACGAAATCGCGGTCCACCTTCATGAAGTTCATGTCCTTCGGATGGGTGACCCAGAATCCCATCATGCCCATCGCCATCTGCGTCATCTCGTCGGCATGCGGGTGGTACATGAAGGTGCCCGGACGTTTGGCCACAAATTCGTAGACGAAGGTTTTGCCCGGCTGGATCGAAGGCTGGGTCAGGCCGGATACACCGTCCATGCCGTTCGGCAGGCGCTGGCCATGCCAGTGGATGCTGGTATGTTCGGGCAGTTTGTTGGTCACGAAAACCCGCACGCGGTCGCCTTCGACCACTTCGATGGTGGGGCCCGGCGACTGACCGTTATAACCCCACAGGTTCGCCTTCATGCCTGGCGCCAGTTCACGCACCACCGGTTCCGCGACAAGGTGGAACTCCTTGACGCCATTGTTCATGCGCCACGGCAGGGTCCAGCCATTCAATGTCACGACCGGGCTGTACGGCCGGCCGTTGGGCGGGATCAGCGGCGCCTGTGTCGCGGCGCCGTCCATGCTTGCCGCTTCCGGCAGCGATGCCGCGCCGACGCGGCTGACCAGGCCCGCGCTGACGGCAACCGCGCTGGCTCCTTTGAAAAAATCTCTGCGTGAAACCATGTTCGAATTCCTTCTCAGTGTTCATTCGAGGGAGCGCTCACCGCACTGACAGGCAGAGGCGAAACACCGCCTCCGCTGCCGTTGATTGCCGCCTGCAAGTCGGTTTCGGCGTTCCAGAAGTCGCGTTGCGCTTCGATTGCGTTGTTGACACTGACGACCTGGTCGCGCGCATCAGCCAGCAGTTCGAAGACGCTGGCGAGCATGCCGTTGTAGCGCAGCATCACCTCTTCGGAAATCTTCTTGCGCAGCGGCACCACTTCATCCCGATAGTGTTTCGCGATGTCGTACGCGGTCCGGTAAGCCGAATATGCTTCACGCACTTCCGAGCGAGCACGGATTGCTGTATCGGCGGTGCGATGCACCGCCTGCATGTAGACCGATTCCGCCTTCGCGGTGCGTGCGCCACCCCAGTCAAAAACGGGCAGTTCGAGCGAGATCTCATAGCCGTTCGCGCGCGGTTTGCCGGTTTCGCTACGATTGTGATAGCCGGCGTCGAAAACATTGATGAACGAGGTGGCCTTGGTCAGTCCGAGGGCGCTTGCGGTTGCCTCGGCGTTGCGTTTGGCCATTTGCACGTCAAGTCGCCGCGTCATCGCTTGCGCTTCGATATTGGTCATGTCGCCCGGATCATTGGGCAAATCGGGCAGGCGATCCGGCAACTTGAATGCGGTGGCGTTGCCCCACAGCCCCATCAGGCGGGTCAGCTGTTCCCGACTGGCCGTTGCCGCATGGCGCGCCCGTGCCAGCTGTGCGGTGGCGTCCGCATAAAATGCCTGTTCGCGAGTCTGATCCAGCCGGCTCCAGTTGCCAACCTTGCCCATGCGCTGCGCCAGCTCTGCGCCGGCCTCGGCCGCTTGTTGCACTTGCTCCATGTACTGTGCGGTCTGCTGTGCGGCGACCGCATTAAAATAGGCACGCCGGGTATCGGCGGCCAGTTGCACTGCCTCGGCGGCTGCCGCAAGTTTCGCCTGTTCGAACCGGTGCTGCTCGATGCCGCTGCGTATCGGGAGCATCAGCAGGCCGAGCGCATCGAACATCACGCTGCGTTCGATCTCGACATCTTCGCCGCCACGCAAACGGCTGAAGGAAAAACCCGGATTGCGCAATCTGCCGGCCTGCACCAGATCCGCTTCCGCCACGCCGAGTTCGGCCAGTGCCGTTTGCAGTCCTTTATTGTTGAGCAATGCGACTTGCATGGCGGCATCGGCGTTGAGCGACTGAGCGAGAAGCTCGGAGACGGTTGCCTGGATGGCACGGGCAGCATCAGGTGTGCTTTCGAGTCGAACAGTCTGGCCGGTGCGTTCCCTTGTCATGCCCGACACGGCGTCCATGCCGCCATCTGCCGAAAAGGTGGCGCATCCAGTCAGGAACAATGCCGAGAGCGTAATCGTTGCGGGTTTGAAGGGAAGTGGGCGTTGTGGGTTGAACATGCTTATTTCCCTTTCCCCGCCGATGTCGCCGGATGATTGTCTTGGAGATTTTCCGGTTTGACACTTTTCATGTGCCCGGCATGGCCGCCCAGGCGTTTCGTCGTGTCATTGCTTGCCCGCCAGGTCTTGTCGGGTGTTTCTTGGTCGTCGGCGGCGGGTCGATAGTCTTTGAAGGCGGAAACATACAGCCAAGTGTTGACGGAAACGCCGGCATCAGCCGGATCAGGTAGCGTACGATTTGTTTCGGCGAAGGCTGCAAGCGGCAGCGCCGCCGCGGCTGCCACTGACAGCCAGTATGAAAACGACATGGTTTCCTCGAGTCGATAGAAACGGCATGCATGCGCACGCAATCAAACGAAGGATTGGCCGATCGTGCGATACGACCGATGCTGATCAGGTGGCGGTGTGGCGGGGAGGGCGTTCGAGCCCGGGCGGAACGTGGCCGGCGACTGACGGTGCGGGCGCGATGAAGAGCGCGTCGCTACTGTCGAGAACGGGAGTGGGAATGCGGGCCGAGGGTGGTGCGATGGCGCCGAAGCAGCAAAGCGCGCAAACGCTGCAAAACGAACTCTTGAAGGAACCCTTGTGATGGTCGTGGCTTGATGCCGAGGCACTCTTATCCATGTCGGTCGCCAAGGGCTCCGAGGCAACGTCATGATGAGCATGCGTGGCGCCGGCATGAGGACCGGGCATCACGGCATCTGCTGCCGAGATTATTTGGTGAGCCGAACTGCACGACGTCTTCATGGCCGCTGTCCATCCCTGAACGGGCAATGCGGCAATCAGAAGCCAGAGCAGGAACGTCTTGAGGACACGGTTCATGGAGGGCGAGTTTATCACGGGTCGGTGGGCGCCGATGACGAGGCCAGTATGTAGTGCCAGCCTTCCAATGGGGGGGAGGTCAAGCGGGTTGGGCGGTACCTGCAGGCAACGAGTATCGCTTTGCGGACGCTCAACGGCGGTTACTGCCGAATGATTAAGCTCGTGCCATTCAGTGCCGGACGATCGCGCGGGTCGTCGCGGGACTGAGACGCTCTTTATCCGGATGGACTTTCATGCGACAAGAAAAAGGCCTTACCATCGTCCAGTTGATGCTGATCCTCGCCGCTGCCGGCATCGCCGGATGGCTGGTCGTTGGCGTCCTCATCGAAAAACGCTGTGAACAGTTTCCGGGAAGCGTGGCCTGCGCGCACAAGCAGGCTTCGTGATATCCCCAGGCGAGTACCTGGTATCCACACGCCTGCGTTACCGTCCGCAGCAAGTCCACGGTGCAGCGGCAGCTCGCGATTTTCGCATCCACCCGTATCCCGTTTGCGGTCTTGAGGGCGGTTGTCATTTTGTCTTTGTTTTTTGCCTTTGCTGTCGCAATCGACAGACGTTGAAAAAGAGATTTGCATTTCGCCGCGGAGCTTGCTATAGTTCGGCTCCCGTCGCGAACGCACGCAGAAAAACGCTCCGAAACGAGCGGGACGTGTGTGGAAAACGC